>JBCBZT010000010.1:0-199316 GCA_039815185.1 Cyanobacteria bacterium P01_A01_bin.123
ACTCACTCATAGCCTGACATTTGAGCAAGGAGAGGGGCTGGTTAATTTTCTGCCACAATTAGGAGTCGGTATCTTTGGTGGATGGAGCGCCGCAATCTTGTTTACTCTGCTACTGAGTTCATCTCTATTTTTGCGATGGCGGTTTGGAGGCTGGCAAAAAATTAGTTCGAGATAGAGCACAGCCTACTGGTTAGGTGTAATTTTCTCACAAATATCCTCTGGATAATCACCTGAAGATTTAACTGAGGCAGTCCAACTACTATTAATTAGAGAGAAAGTTTCCACCTAAGCACCCTATATGGCAGATTAGGTGGAAAAATTTCAGCCTAATTCCCCTCTGGAGGTGATTAGGTGGAAAATCGTCAGCCTAATTCCCCATATAGGTGCTCCACCCCTTGTGGATCGACCTGTTGTAGCAAATCAGCGATCGCGTTACCAGATATCGGCTCAACCCAATCAGCGGCAATTTCGGCCAGGGGAACTAACACAAAAGCGCGATCGCCCATACGCGGATGAGGCACCTCCAAAATCGGCGTCTTGAGGATCACGTCTCCATACAGCAGCAGATCTAAATCAAGGGTACGTGGCCCCCACTGCACTCGTCGTTCGCGGCCAAAGTGGGCTTCGATCGCCAGCAGCGTTTTGAGTAAGGCTTCCGGAGCCAGATGGGTTGAAAACAGCACACAGGCATTCAGGTAGTCCGGCTGGGGCGGGCCAACTGGGGCCGTGCGATACAGGCTGGAATAGGCTGTCAGGGCGACGCCTGGGGTTTGATTCAGCAGGACAACTGCGGATTGCAGCGTGGCTAGAGAATCGCCCAGGTTGCTTCCCAACGCGATCGCCCCTGAAACCTGACCGATAAATTCTGCCCTGGATGCCCCGCCCTGCGCCCCCAAAGTAGCCGTCATTGTTATCCCTCGTGCAGAACCCGATAAACGTTGAGGGCAAGGCCAGAGATTTCAACCGTTGATGGCTCAGTCTCTAGGTTAGACGAGCAGTTGGCAAAAGCTGCTGCCGTCAACAGGATTTCGTTGTGCCCAGCCAGATCCTCCCCCAGTTTAGAAGCCAGATTCATCTCATGGCCAAACACATCTCGACCACCCACAACCAGCACTTCCCCATGACCAATTCCGACACTGGCGCTGAGTCCAGCAGCGTTGAGCTGATCTAATACGTCACCCGCTGCACTCACAGCCTGATCAGCATTCGGAAAGGTGACATAGATGTTATCGGCTTCAGCCTTAAGCAATTGACCCCCATGCTTAGCAACTAGAGGGGTCACAATTTTGCGCATCTGATAAATGTTGAGTAAGGCTGGAATAATCCCTTGCTGCTCGGTTTTGCGAGAAAACCCGGCAGAATCGAGAATCCAAACTGATCGAGTTTGCGCAAAGGTCTGACGAATACGGGTATCAATTTCAGCTGCACGCTCAGGATATTGACTGCGATCGCGCAGCAATGACTCAAATACCGCAACGGTATCTTGCCGAATTTTGGGGCGAACCTGGGTCTCAGCCAGGCGCGTTTGGATAGACATAATTAAACAAAGGCACTTAGGCGCTCCACCATCTGCTCTACTGTCTGCACCCCTTCAATCCGATCTACAGGCTGGCCTTGTTTAAACAGCACCAACGTGGGCAATGCATAAACGTTATGTTGGGAAGCCAGGTTTGGGTAACGATCGGTATCAATCTTAACCACCTTGAGTCTGCCCTTAAGTTGGGCATTGACTTGTTCTAGAATACCCGCCATAAGCTGACATGGCCCACACCAGTGGGCATAAAAATCCACCAATACGGGTATTTGAGCTGCATCTAACATGTCTTGAAAGCTGCCAAAGGTCTGCTTTGTCGCCATAGCAACCTCTCCTATAAATGTGTGCCTAAGTATTTATCGAGGAAATGCCCTCGTGTCTCTAATGACTCGTATCAGAAAACTGTCTCGAAGTCAGGAGTCAGAATCCAGCTCTTGACTCACTTCTGATTTCTAGCTTCTGACTTCCTCACCCGGCGAATTCTCTAAAACTTAAGTCATATTCCCTCATCCTAGCCTCACCGCTTTAAGGATTATGCTGACTTCCCACAATGACTTAAGATAATTGAGCAATTTGTAAACTTTTCAGGAATTTGTTGAGGACTTTGGGTTATGACTTCTCCCCGTCTGCAAGACAAAGTGGCTATTGTTACAGGGGCGTCACGGGGGATCGGTAAGGCAGTTGCTTTGGCTCTGGCATCAGAGGGGGCCAAGGTGGTGGTAAATTATGCGCGGTCGAGCAACGCTGCCGATGAGTTAGTCAATCAAATTGTGACGGATGGAGGGAGTGCGATCGCACTTCAAGCTGATGTTTCCCAGGCTGATCAGGTGGATGCGTTGGTCAGTGCCACACTGGAAAAATGGGGGCAAATTGATGTGTTGGTCAATAACGCAGGCATCACCCGCGACACTTTGCTGCTACGGATGAAGCCAGAAGACTGGCAGGCGGTGATCGATCTCAACCTGACTGGGGTGTTTCTTTGCACCCGTGCGGTCAGTAAAACCATGCTGAAAAAGCGTACTGGACGAATCATCAACATTGCCTCTGTGGCTGGGCAAATGGGCAATCCGGGGCAGGCCAACTACAGCGCTGCCAAAGCCGGGGTGATCGGCTTTACCAAAACTGTGGCAAAGGAGATGGCCGTTCGGGGCGTCACCGTTAATGCCGTGGCTCCGGGATTTATCGCCACTGACATGACGGATAATTTGCCCAACACCGAAGACATTCTCAAGTTCATTCCCATGGGACGCTTTGGCAAACCTGAAGACGTGGCGGGGTTAGTGAAGTTTTTGGCCGCAGACGAAGCCGCATCTTACATTACGGGCCAGGTGATGAATGTAGATGGCGGCATGGTGATGGCGTAATGGACCTGATTACTTTCTGGCAACACTCTGGTGGACTTGTGCTTCCAGCTCTTGCCAAGTATGGGCGGGCAATTGACAGCTCAGTCCTTGGCAAATCAAGCCGACAGTATCGTTCTCCAGATCGGCTTCGAGGCGAGCCACAGCAGTCGGCAAATATTGGCTGCTTAAACGTTTAACAGTCTCAGCGTCAGCGCAAATCAGCGTTTGATTGTGAAACCAGTCAAGCGCGGTAAACAAGGTTGGGCAACGCTGGGGCGTATTGACCATGACACTGCTAAAAGCGTGCAGCGCCTGTTCCGCCCGATCGAGATAGGCCGTCTCCTCAGTGCAGAGAAAGAGGCGCACCAGATTGGCAATCGCCACCCCATTAGCTGAAGGCAGTGAGCTATCGTCGTAGCCCCGTTCCTGTATGGCTAAGCTGCTCCCGGTATCGGTATTGTAATACCCTCCCAAATCTGCGCTCCAGAGGGCGTGATCAAACGCTTGCTGTAGCCTTATAGCTTGGTCAAGCCAGGTTAGGGGAGGTGCATCCAGGCTCGCTGGCGGGAAAGCAGATTGCGCCTGTTCAAGATCCAGTAGGGCTTTGATCAGCAGGGCATAGTCTTCTGCCTGGGCAGTAATACTGGGGCGATCGCCGTAGTTGATCCGGTAGAAGCGTTGGGGTGATTCTGCTGCTGCATCAGTCATCCACTGATGCTTGAGGATAAACTGGGCTGCCACCGTCGCCAGATCGAAGTAGTCCACATTTTGAAACACGGTGGCAGCTCTGGCCAATCCTGAAATCATCAGGCTGTTCCAAGCTACGATCATTTTGGTGTCGGTAACTGGCGGAATCCGTCCTGGCCAGGGATGGGTTTTGGCCATCTGGCGATCACGGGCAGGCGGGAATGGAGAAGCGCTTTCGGGTGCGGTTCCATAGCGGATGACGAAGAGCTTAGCCAATGCCGTGTCGATAAGATCGGAGAGTGGCCCCTGTTGATAGCGCTGTAGAACGATGTTGCCCGACTGCTGGGGCAATGTAGGCTCAACAAAATTTCCCGATTGCGTGACTGTAAACTGCTCTGTTAAGGCGTGTAGTTCCGCTGACGTAAGGGATTGTTCGAGTTCGCTGTAGCGCCAGATATAGAACGCCCCTTCCTCAGGTTCAACCGCTGCCGGGGTGACAAAACTATCGGCATCTTGGGCGGCGTAGAAATAGCCTTGGGGAGCGGTCATTTCCCGTTTGAGCCAGGTAACCGTTTGGGTGATCGCCCTTTCTATGGCAGGCTCATGTATGCCGGTGCTCCACAAATCCGCCAGGTACTCGACAATCTGCCCATTGTCGTAGAGCATTTTCTCGAAGTGGGGCACCGTCCAAGTGGGATCTACGGTGTAGCGGTGGAATCCCCCACCAACATGGTCAAAAATGCCGCCGAGTGACAGGTCTAGCCCCCGCTGCTGACAAATGCCAGCGGCCCCATAGGGGGTATGGGGTGGATCAAACCGAGCTTTTCGCAGGGCAGCATTGGCGTAAGGAATCATCGGAAAACTGGGGCCGTTGCCCAGGGAAATCAGCGCCTCTGGATAGTGATCTAGCCCCCGGTGCAGCAGATCGGCAGATAGGTTGCGTTCTGTCGCAGTTGGGGTGGGTTGCAGGCGCTCGAAAATTTCAGCCTTAATGGCTGCAACCCTGTCAGCCCCGGTGTCGTAAACGTGGCGAATCTGATGCAGCACGTTGAGGAACCCAGGTTTGCCATACTTGGGTTCAAGGGGGAAATAGGTGCCGCCATAAAATGGCAGGTGATCGTGGGGTGAGAGAAAAAGATTGAGGGGCCAGCCTTTAGCGCCGGTCATGATCTGCAATGCCTGCATATAAAGGCTATCGAGATCAGGACGCTCTTCTCGATCCACCTTGATCGGCAGAAAGTTGTCATTCATGTAGGTAGCGATCGCCTGATCAGAAAAGGCCTCGCCTTCCATGACGGTGCACCAGTGGCAACTTGAATAACCAATCGACAAAAAGATCGGCAGGTTTTCTTGTTTTGCGGTTTCCAGGGCGTCATCACACCAGGGCCACCAATTAATTGGGTTTTCCGCGTGCTTGCGGAGATAGAGGCTGTCAGCGTGGACAAGGCGATTCATGGGCAACCCCGGTGAGATGCGAACAAACCTAATCCTAGAATTCAGTCATAGCCTGCTTTAAACCTTGTCCAGGTCTGGACTTGGTTTAGGCATTGGTCAGCGGGCACTTCCGCTGTTAATCACTAACCGCAACCGATTGGTCCGGCAGGGGTGGGAGTCGAGCTAAGGCTTTCTTTCTGAGCAAGTTGGGACACTGCATATGCTTGACAGTCCCATCTGTAGCCTTAAAGTACTGATCGGCATACTCCAAAACGGCACTGGCAATCGGCTCTAATTGGTCGCTGTCAACTGGCAAATTAGCCAGCAAATAAGTGTTTTTGCCCGGGGCACTGAGGGCAACGGCACAGTCTTGATTGCACACGCCGAAACAGTCAAAGGGATGAATAGCAAACTCCGTTTGCAGAGACCACCCTTGATAGAGCAGTCTGAGCTTTTCTAACAGGCGATCGCCCCCGCTGACCCGAATCGGCTGCTTGGTACGATGGGCACTCGCGCAGGTTGTGCAGACAAAAATGGTGTGTTGATAACCCATGTTTATGCCCAATTGCTGTTTGAAATCACTTTTGGGGATGCCGATCACGCGAGTTCGGCCTAAGCTTCGCGGGTTAATTGGCTCAGCATTTTCAGCGCGTACTGGTGCTTTTTCAATTGGTCTTGTGCCAAGTAAAGCTGTGCGGCTTTCTGACAGTCTGCGATCGCGCCCGCTCGGTCTCCCAATTTGTGACGGGCTACACACCGATAGCCATAGCCATCAGCATTGTTGGGCACAAGCTCTAGCAAACGGTTGAAGTTTTCAAGGGCGGCCTGAAAGTCACCGACTTGAGCAAGAGTCCGCCCCTGTTTAAAGATGGCTTCGGTCAGTGTCATAGGTTGATATCAGACCTCCATCGCCAGCATTAACCGCTAGCGCTAAGACTTAGCCAGGGACAACACAATTGAAAAAGCCTTCGCTAAACTCATCGCGATTGAGATTGCGGCCAATCACAACAAAGTCGCTGCGCTTGGTTTCATCAGGCTTCCATTGGCGATCGCGGCGCATGGAAGTGAGCATCCGTACGCTTTGAAATAGCACCCGCTCTGAAAAGCCCCGGGCGTAAAACAAACCCTTGGTGCGATAGAGATCTTCCCCTTTTTCCATCGCCACATTGTTCATCCACATCATGAATTTGTTGATGTCGATGGGCTGCTCAGAACTGAGGGCAAAGGAGCCGACTTCAGCATCGTGCTCATGATCCAGGTCTTCGAGAAAAGCCGGATCAACCTCTAGCTTGGCAGCCAGCTCAAAGGCATTGACGCCTAAAATTTTGGCCGGGTCAATCACGCTGTTTTCGGTGTGATGGATGGTGGCTAGGGGGTTAAGCGATCGCAACTTTTGCTCAATCTCGGCCAGCTCCTCGGCATCTACCAAGTCGGTTTTGTTGAGCAAAATAATGTCGGCGAAGGCCACCTGCTCTTGGGCCTCGTGGCTGCGGTCTAAGCTGCGCTCCAGATTACAGGCATCCACCACGGTGATGAAGGAATCCAGCTGGATGCTGGGCTTGATTTCCTCAGATACAAAAAAGGTGGAAGCCACTGGGGCCGGGTCGGCCAAGCCTGTGGTTTCAATCAAAATGGCATCTAGCTCGGCCCGCTGGGTTAAACCCGTTAAGGTTTTGACTAGATCATCCCGAACGGTGCAGCAGAGGCAGCCGTTGTTGAATTCCACCAGTTGCTCATCGTCGTCTTCGACGACAATCTGACCGTCGATGCCGATTTCGCCAAACTCATTGACAATCACGGCGATTTTCTTGCCGCGTTGCTCTTTCAGCAGGTAGTTAATCAAGGTGGTTTTGCCAGAACCCAGGAACCCGGTCACTACAGTGGCCGGAATGCGAGTTTTAGGCTGAGGCGGTGATGTCGTGACCATATGCGATTCCTCAAGGGACGGTTTTCGTTTCCGGCAGGGGCCGTAGGGGCGCACAGCCGTGCGCCCCTACCATCCGGTTACGGGGTAGGCACAACGGTTTTAGTCATCGCTGCAATCCCTTCCTGCAAGATGTCGCGACGGGTGGACTCAACCACGGCATCGCCTCGAATTGCATCGTAGGGAACCACCACCCAGCAGGCGCAGCCCCAGAGACATTCCCCGGCCATACCCTCAAAGCGGATCGCGGGCTCTGACATCATCACGCCCAGATCCAGCAGCCAGGAATGGTGCAGCAGCTTTTCTTCCCAGGTGAGGGTGTCGTACTTGTCACGACTCTCATAAAAGGCAACAAAGTCGGTCTTGGCCACGCCGGGCAGCATCACGTCGGCAAAGGCCGTCAGGTGATCAAAGAATTCCCGGTGGGTCACCTTGATGCCCGAGTCTTCAGAATCCACTAAGAAACTGGAGATGGTTTCCTTGAACTTTGCGTCCAGCTTTTCATTCCACATTTCCCGAGGGGAATGGATGATGCATTCGGCGTAGTCGGTCTTAAAGCTGGGCTTGAGCCCAGAGAATTCAGGCATGTGATCGATCCACTGGCTGATCACTTGACGCCACTTGCTCAGGGGTTCACCGGGCAACACCTGTACCGCCGGGTGGGTGAACTTAGCAACGTTGTAGAGTGCCCAGCTGTGATCTTTGGGACTGATGGCCTCGTGGGGTGCGGTGGTCATACCAACTAGGCGCAGGGCCTTGAATAGGGTGCGACCGTAGTCATCTAGGGCGATGCGCATAAAGGCATCGGCCACAAACTTATGGGTGACCTGTAAACGCATGCGATCGCGCACTTTTTGCTCACCGGTATTGGTGTAGCGGGTGAGGCGCTGCCAGGAGTTTTCCGTAGATAGGGCGAAGAAGCCGCCAGTGAAGGGGTTGCGGTAGAGATCACCCCAGACCGTGACAACGCCCTGGTTCTTGTCGTCATCGAGCATGCAGTCCAGTTCGTTGAAGGTGGGGAAGAGATTACCGCTGCGATAGATTTCGGGATCTCCGCTGCAGGGTAGGGTACCCACACCGACGACGGGAATGCGACGACCCAGCTTGATGTTGGCCAGATGTCGGGCTAGATCCACCACGATGCCGCTGCCAGTGCCGTCACCCATGCCGAAGGATACTAGCACCATTGAGGGCAGTCTGGTCTGGTCAACGCTGGTGGCAAAGTCTTCTAGTTCTTTCTCTAGGGGTCTATCACCGTCGTAGTAGGCTTTGCCATAGATCGCTTTGGCGATCGCCCGTGGGAAATAGTCACCCGCCTCAGGAATCTCCACATTGTCCGGTAGCCAGGGTTCGTAGTTGGGGTTCCAGTAGTAGCGGGGATACTCCAGCTTCAAAAATTCTCGGAAGCGCCGCAGCGAGGTGAACAGTTCATCGCGGCTCGGTACCGCCATGGGGGCAAAGCGAATTTGGACACGATCGGTCGGGATGTTGCGCTCTTTCAACCGCTCGATGAAGCCGTCAGCATAGTCCTTCGCCTGGTGCATATCCTGGTCGCCGATATCGACAACCAGCGCCGTGAACCGCGCCCGCGGATCTTCCAAAATGTCTTCTAACTCGCCCGTGCGCAGCATCGAATCCAACATGCCGGCTCCCGTCTTGCCAATGCCCACAAAGTGGAGGCAATGGGGGGACTGAGATCCCGAAGCGCTATGGTACATGGATAGTGGCATTATTCAGTCTCCTTTTTCGTACTTGACGTCGTGAAATTGCACGGTTGCTCAAAACTGGGGCACTCGCGAACGAGCCCCGATAAATCGCCTTAATAGCTAACTACCCATGACAGTTGTCGCTATGACCGTTATTGCTAAGACCATCACAGCCAAGGCACTAGCGGCCCTAGCACATGGGATAGAAACCCGTATCCTCAGTCAGAATGCCTAGATCTTTGAGAATGTGGGCAGCCGATGTCGCCCGCTCATCAGCCACATAGATCCGGTAATCTTCGACGAACTGGCCAGGCTCCCGGCCGATGATCCCTTCTTCAATTAAGGTCACGCCCTTTTCAAGGTTTTCTCGACTCAAGCTGGCCGACCAGAGGGGTGACTTGATGTAGATTTTTTCGTCATCCGCCCCGGTGACCTGAAGAATTTTGTTACCCGCAACGGTTGGTACCTGCGCCCCGTTGCCATACTTCTGTGTGACGATTGACCAGTCTAACGACATCTGTGTAGCCCCCTTATGTGGTTGACGCGATGACAGTTTGCTCAAGCTCGTCTCGACTCTCTTCCAGGCTTTCGCCCCAAATTGAGCGATTGACCAATCTAGCGGCATGGGTAGAACTCCCTTAGGCGGTGACAATTTGCTCGAGTTTGTCTCGCATGCCTTCCAGGTTTTCACCCCGAATGGCCTCGTAAGGGACGACAACCCAGCAGGCACAACCCCACAAACATTCCCCAGCCATTCCTTCAAAGCGAATAGCGGGTTCTGAGAGCATGACCCCCAACTCTAAGAGCCAGGAATGCTGCAATAGCTTTTCCTCCCAGAGTTTTGTGTCGTACTCAAGGCGAGCCTCAAAGAAGAGTTCCAGATCGGTTTTCTTGGCACCGGGAATCACGAACTGGATGTGGGTTTCACCATTGCTGGTAGACTGAACCACTTCTGGCTCCAGAATCGGCGAAAAAGCGCTGTTCATCTTGCTCGCCAAATCAGCCAGTTGTTCACCTAAATCGACAGTCTCTGGCACCGTAACCCGCAACTCAAAGAAGTCTGTGGTAAAGCTGTGGGCCATCAGACCGAGTTGATTGGGGAGGGTGTCCACCACACTGTCAGGGCTGACCGCTCCAAAGACATGCACCCAGCGTTCGCCATACTGACTGCGGGCGGCCATATGCTGAGACGGCGGCGCGCCGACCCAGTTCAGTAGTCGCAAGGACTCATAGATATCCAGGCCCTGATTGCGCGTGAAGAAGGACGCCAGCTCACTATCCACTTTTTGCCGGGTGGCTGCAAAATCCTGGGTTTCTTGCCAGGCCTGTTTTTGAGGCACCATCATAAACCCAGCAGTAAAGGGATTGCGATAGAGATCCCCCCAGACCTGCACGACCCCCTTATTTTTCTCCTGATCTAGCATGCAGTCCAGCTCATTCAGCACGGGGAACAAAGCACCGTCTGATTGATAGTCCGGATCGCCCTCACAGGG
This sequence comes from Cyanobacteria bacterium P01_A01_bin.123, assembly GCA_039815185.1. Lineage (GTDB taxonomy): Bacteria > Cyanobacteriota > Cyanobacteriia > Phormidesmidales > Phormidesmidaceae > JBCBZT01. The sequence continues at coordinate 10,122 of JBCBZT010000010.1, forward strand.
GGCAATGCCGACCCCCAGCACCAAAGCCCGACGGCCAAACTTGACGTTGGCCAGATGGCGGGCCAGATCCATCACAATGCCGCTACCCGTACTGTCCCCCAGACCAAATACGATACAGACGATGGACTGGCAGGCCGTGGCATCGACGCTCTTGACGAACATCTCCAGTTCAGTATCTAGGGTCTTCTCGCCCTCGTAGTAAGCTTTGCCGTAAATCGCTTTAGCGATCGCCCGCGGGAAAGGCTCACCAGCTTTGGGAATCTGAATGTTGTCGGGTAACCAGGGCTCGTAGTTGGGATTCCAGTAGTAGCGGGGATACTCTAGCTTGAGGTACTCTCGATAGCGGCGTAGGGAAGTGAATAACTCATCGCGAGTGGGCACGGCCAAGCTGGCGGTTCTCACCTGGGCGCGATCGCTCGGCAAAGTCTTGGCCAGCTCTGCAACCTCTGCCAAATTCTGGTCACCAATGTCTACGGCGAGGGCAGTAAACCGCTTGCGATCGTCTGTCAAAAAATCGTCAGGGGCTTGTCGGATAGTCTGGGCAATCACATCAGCGCCCACCTTACCCAAACCCACCATATGGACGACTGACGGCATCGGATCTGCATCCTTGACCCGATGAACCCCACCCCGTTTCAGGGCTTCTAAGCGCTTTTTGATGCGGAGCATCTCTTGCTGTTCAGCCATAATGAAACCTTCTAATAGGGAACCTGCTGCGGTTGCCGCTTTAGGAGGCAACCCTAAGCTTGTCGTTTTACCCAACTGTGTAGAAACCTCTCCCAACCTTTCCTGACGAAGGAGAGGAACCCGCTTCTCACCAACCTCTCTTGACGGTGACGAAGCTTGCCCCAAGGGTTGAAGAAGGGTGCCGCAGGCAGTGAGGTTTTTGGGTATTGGAAAACCTCACCGCTTAAGGTTTAGAGCCCCCATCACCTGAGATGGCCTTGCCATCACTGCCTGAGTCAGCGACCGGGAGACGCCAAACCCTTACCTAGCCCTTAACGCTGACGGAAACTGTTTTTTCGGGTTGAGGCTTGACCACAGGCGTTGGCAACTCCCGCTTCGACGGGATGCCCTCAATGGGACACTCCTCTGTACCCGCTGTCGTCCGGGTCAGGGCTTCGGCCCGCGCCTTGGCTTTCTCAGGATCAAGCACCCATTCCCGGTAGAAGTCGTAGGGGCATTCCATCATGCCGTCGTGGCCGTCATCTGACTTGCCCGTCCCGGTGTAGCCCCGATGCAGCAGCTTGAACAGGTGGTTCTGAGACTGGGCATGCTTGCGGAAATCGCGGATCGCAAACTTAGACAGGGCGGCATATTGCACTCCGTTTTCTTCTTCACCACATTCCCCTAGGGTGCGTCCATCGAACCCGACGATAGCAGAGTGGCCAAAGTAGCTGTAAACACCGTCAAAGCCAGCTGCATTGGCAACTGCCACGTAAGTGTTGTTCATCCAGGCCATAGCCTTCGACACAACGATTTGCTGTTCCTTAGATGGATACATATAGCCCTGGCAGCGGACAATCAGCTCAGCTCCCTTCATGGCGCAGTCCCGCCAGATTTCAGGGTAGTTGCCGTCATCACAGATAATCAGGCTGATTTTGAGTCCCTTAGGGCCTTCAGAAACGTAGGTGCAGCCCCCTGGATACCACCCTTCAATCGGGCACCACGGCATAATCTTGCGGTACTTTTGCACAATTTCGCCCTGATCATTCATCAGAATCAGCGTATTGTAAGGCACCTTATGGGGGTGGGCCTCATGCTTTTCACCCGTAAGCGAAAAGACGCCCCAAGTCCTGTTGCGAATGCAGGCTTCAGCAAAAATTTCGGTTTCTACCCCTGGAATATCCGCTGCCGTATCCATCATTTCTTGATGGTCGTACATGATGCCATGGGTAGAATATTCAGGGAAAATTACCAAATCCATCCCTGGTAAACCCAACTTCATGCCATCAATAACAGAGGCAATATTTTTGCAGTTTGCAATCACCTCTTCTTTAGTGTGCAGACGCGGCATCTTATAGTTGACCACTGCAACACCGACGGCATCTGCACTTGATGAAATATCGCCATGATAAGCCATGATTCACCTCTGGTTTTCAACAATCAGTAAAATTGGTTCAACGTATCCTGGTATCTTTTAACGCTCTGGTACTAAGCGACAAAGCCCCATAGTCTGATGGTCTTGGCTTAAAAAGCCTGACACAAACATCGACAAATTTTTGACCGGAAATTATAGATTTGCTTCGCAAAAAAGAAGCAACCTAAGCTCTCGCCCACCTAAATGGGTTAAATGAATTCAAACGTTGTAAAACCGATAAAGAGTTAGCCGGGTCAAACAAGTCGAAACGAGAAATCTGTGATTGATGTAAAGCTGCGCATCACCTGACCTCAGCTCGAATAAAACACAGTGGTGATGACAATTAACACTCAACACGATCGCAGTTCCCAGGAAAGCTTGGGAATAACCGAACTTATTTCAAGGTCTTTTAGATTGAAGACCCCTAACTCATGTGACAGATATTAGTCAATGAACTAGAGGGAGTTTGTATCGAGCCCTACTATTTAGTTAACTACTTAACTATTCATTACTTAGCCAACTTCAGACGGCCCTTCTGTGCCCACGCCCTCGTCGCGTAAGGATAGCGCTGGCCAGATTGCCTAATGCACCGAATACCGCTGGGAGGCTCACTATACAAGCAATCTGGCTCGCAGCAGCGCACAAAGCTTTGTGGCTACTGCTATATCACTTGTCCCCGAGCAAAATTCGAGAAACCACCTTCATGTGTAGGGATGCACAGATGTTTGCCCCTATGACTCATCAATGGGCTCAGGTTGATTGTCCAACAGTCGAATAAATTTCATGATCAGCTCAATCAGCGTTTGGCGTTCAATTGGATCCAGCATCTCCATCAGTTCAGACATCTGATACTGCTTGGGGGTAATCTGCTCTAGAAAATCTTGTCCAGATGGCATCAGCTTTACTACCAAAGCTCGGCGATCGGAAGGATGACTGTCCCGTTTGACATAGCCGTCTTGTTCCAGTCCGTCCAGCAAGCCCGTCATCGCAGCCCGCGACACACCACAATGTTGGGCCAAGGCAGAGGGTTTTGCACACAGTTCTGGTTCGCCACTCAGATACATCAACACCCCTAGCTTTGATTGGGAAAGTCCGAGTTGGGTAGATTGCCCGTCCATGATCCGCAACACCATCCGAGCAATGCGAGACACCATCGACATCATATGTAAAGTGCCCGTCCCGTTTGCGGTGCCGTTATTCAAGGTGGATGCAGGGGCTGCTAGGAGCTCTGGGTTCGGTTGAGACAATTGGCTTTGGAGTGATTGGAGTTTCCGCTCTAACTGATTAATCTTTGCCCGTTCCTGCGCCTCATCAGTTTGTTTGTCTTGGGCGAGTTGTAACGCTAAACTTTGACTGGCCTCCATCATTTGCATGATGGTCGAAAACGTTCTCAAAGCCGTAATCACGCTGATAAAGAGCTTGCGAGCGGTGAGCTCAGTCTTCGTCTTATAGTCGTTGATGCCGTAATTCACCGCGACAATATCCTCAGGAGCCTGACCAGGCTGCCCAGTGCGTAAGATAATTCGGGTGGTTAGATTTCCTAAGTCCCCTCGGATATAGTTGATCAACTGTAGACCAGCATCGTCGGTTTCCATCACCACATCTAGAAAAACGATGGCAATATCGGGGCAATCCCGCATAATTTGTTGGGCCGCTTCAGCTGAGTAGGCGCTGAGAAAGGTGAGGCCACAGTCTTCGAAGGTGACATCACTCAGTGCCAGTTTTGTGATGTCGTGGACTTCTACCTCATCATCGACGATCAGAATCTTCCAGCTTTTCTCCGGTCGATTGGCTTCGGTTTCTTCAGCAAATTGGATTTCGTCATCATCAAGGGCTGCCTTGGTGCGCTCTATTTCAGCTTTGAGTCGAGAGTCGTCGTTCGTATGCTTTGGCTTTGACATCACTAAGTCTCAAACACAGTTTGTTCCCAATGAAATATGAGTCGATGGGGGCGGGCTAATGGGATTACGCCAGGGGTAGCACAATGGTAAACTTCGTGCCCTCTGCCAATTGGCTTTCACAGCGGATCGTGCCGCCCAGCTTGCGGGTTACAAGGTTGTAGACAATATGTAGACCCAGCCCACTACCACCTTGCCCCCGTTTTGTTGTAAAGAATGGCTCAAAAATCTTACCCAAATTTTCTGCAGGGATGCCGCTACCTTCATCAGCGTAGACAAAGACGAACTGGCTACTGCACTGATAGAAATCAAGCGTAATAAAACCGTGATCATCCATGGGGTAAGCATGGAGAATTGAGTTCATGACGAAGTTTGTCACAATCTGAGAAAATGCACCCGGAAAGCTATTGAGGCTAAGTGTCGGATCCCCTTGAATGACAACCTGATGCTGTGTGGCTTTGAGTTTGGGGCTCAGCTGCAACAGGATTTCTTCCAAATAGGATTTGACGTTGAAAACCCGCTTAGATTCACTGGATTGGTCAACCGCCACCTGCTTAAAGCTCTGAATCAGTTCTGCGGCTCGTTCGAGATTTTTCAGCGCCATCTGGCTGCTTTGCTGGGCCGTCGACAAAAACTTTTCGAGTTCAGACCGTTTGATTAATCCCACCTTGAAGTGCAGTGCAAAGGCATCCGTTTTTTCGGCAAGCAGGGATGTTGCGGTTACGCCGATGCCAATGGGCGTGTTGATCTCATGGGCAATGCCTGCGACCAATCTACCCAGTGCAGCCATTTTTTCGGTTTGAATCAGCTGATCTTCGGCCTGTCGCAAACTGTCTAGGGTCTGCTCCAACTGCTGGGCTTTCTCATTGAGCTGGGTTTCTGCCAGCTGTCGCTCTGTCACCTCTTGCTGCAATTGCAGATTTTGCTTGTCGAGTTCATCTTGGGCCAAGTGGCGACTTTCCTGAGTTAGGACTAGCCACCAGGCGCCAATGCCAATCAGCACCAAGAAAACAGCATAGACTTCTATCAGGGTTGCGGTTAGCCGCTGAGCGGTAATCTCGGAAAGATTTGCAGTAGCGGTGACTTGCTGATAATAAATACAGCCTAGCGTCGCCCCAACTAGGCTGGATAGTAGCAGGGCGACCAGGAAAAATCGTAGCAGTCGGGTGCCCAGTTGGGGCGAGAGCTTAGTGCGAAAGATCCCTAGGGACGTACCCTGGGCCAGTTCCCCCTCTAGATCTGGACTATGGGGCTGGGGATGTTTACAAACGTCGTTGCAGCGGGCATCCAAGGTGCAACATAGGGAACAAATCATGTCACTGTAGACCGGGCAAACGGCCATATCTTGAGGCTCATAGGTTTGCCGACAGATGCAGCATTGAATGGGTTCGGCGGTAGCGCGAGGCAGGATAGCTTCCTTGCGGGCGATGTAGTATTTGCCTTTCGTGATTAGAGCGATCGCGGGTGCAAGGAGCAAGGCTAGCCCCAGCGCAATGAAGGCGGCAAAGGCTTTAGCCCCAACGCCAAAGAGGCCCACAAAGGCAGCCATTGCGACCAGTGATGCAATTAAGGTAGAGCCCACCCCGACGGGGTTAATGTTATAAAGATGGGCCCGCTTGAATTCGATGTAGGGTGGACTCAGCCCCAAGGGTTTGTTGATCAGCAGATCGGCGACTAGGGCACCGACCCAAGCGATCGCCACATTAGAATACAGCCCGAGCACCGCTTCCAGGGTGGAAAAAATGCCCAGCTCCATCATCAACAGGGCGATCGCCACATTAAATACCAGCCACACCACCCGTCCTGGATGGTTGTGGGTCAATCGAGAAAAAAAGTTTGACCACGCGAGGGAGCCCGCATAGGCATTGGTGACGTTAATCTTCACCTGGGAAAGGATGACAAAAAAAACCGTGACCGCCAGCACCGTCTCTGGATTAGAAAACACATATTCAAATCCAATCCGGTACATGTGGGTGGGTTCATTGGCCTTTGCGAGGCTAATGCCATGATCGAGCGCCAGGGTGGCTAGAAAGGCACCCCCTAACTGCTTTGCACAGCCGATAATAATCCAGCCGGGGCCGGCCGCAATCACCGCGAGCCACCACCTGAAGGGATTAATATCTTCCGAATCTGGCAAAAATCGCAGGTAATCAACCTGTTCACCAATCTGAGCAATCAGCGAGAAGGAAACGGTCGTCGCCACCCCAAACAGCAGGGGGTCAAACCCAGGGCTGCTACTCGATTCTCCCGCAAAGTGAATCCAGTTTGAAAATGCACTTGGTTCTCGATAGAGGATACAGACGTAGGGCAAAATCAGCAGAATCAGCCAAATCGGTTGCGTCCAGAGCTGCAGCCGATTAATCAGGGTCATGCCAAAGAACACCAATGGAATGATCACCAAAGAACAAACAATGTAGCCAATCCAGAGCGGTAACTGAAAGTACAGCTCCAGGGCCTGCGCCATAATGGCGGCTTCTAGGGCAAAGAAAATAAAGGTGAATGAGGCGTAGATCAGTGAGGTAATGGTGGAGCCAATGTAGCCAAAGCCAGCCCCTCGGGTCAGCAAGTCAATATCAACGTTGTACTTCGCTGCATAGTAGGAAATGGGCAAGCCGGTCAGAAAAATCACCAGGCCGACCACCATGATGGCCCAGAAAGCATTGGCAAAGCCATAGTTTATGGTTAGCGATCCACCGATCGCTTCTAGGGCTAAAAAGGACAACCCCCCCGCCGCCGTATTGGCCACGAGCCATTCGGGCCATTTGCGAAAGGATTTGGGGGCAAACCGCAGGGCATAGTCTTCCAGGGTTTCAGTGGCGACCCAGGTGTTGTAATCCCGTCTGGCTTTGACGATTTTGGAGTTGGGTTGACTGGCCATAACTATGAATCTGTCATGCACGTTGCCGTCTCAAATAACTTGCCGTCTTAAATAACAATGACAGTTTGGTTTCTCAATGACTGAATCCGCGAATGCATTCAGAGCCGTCGCTACCAACAACCCACCCCCGAGCGCCCCCTGAATCGTGAGGGAGGGTACATTTAATCGTTAAGTACTGTGAATTCATCAGCGAAAGCATGCACCAGTCTTGACATTAACATCCATGTCAGGGTTTAGGCTGAGGACGCTATTCAGTAAATTTACAATGTCCATGGGTATCGTCCTGTTCAAGTGGGTCAATCAGGGTTTCCTGCTGCGAGGCTTGCGAGATAATCCTGACTTACTGGGGGCGATCGCCTGTGGTCTGTTGATTCTGCTGGGGGCGATCGCATTTCAATTCAACGGGTTGGGGCTGGGAATCGCCCTCCTCAGTATTGCCTATGTCGTCGGTGGCTATGGCAGTGCCCGCGAGGGACTGTCAACCCTGATCCAAGATCGAGAACTCGATGTTGATCTGCTGATGATTGTGGCTGCTCTGGGGGCAGCCGGATTAGGCCTGTGGCACCGGGAGTACCCGCTGATCATTGATGGGGCCATTTTGATTTTGATCTTTGCCATCAGCGGTGCCCTGGAAGGCGTTGCGATGCGGCGAACTGAGCGCAGTATTCAGGCCTTGATGGGGGTCACGCCCGATACGGCGCGGGTGCTGCGCGGTGGTCAACCGCAGGTCATCGCTATTGATCAGTTGCAAGTCGGGGACGAGGTGCTGGTAAAGCCCGGCGAGTTAATCCCTACCGATTGCCTGGTGCTGGCGGGCAGCAGCACGATCAACGAAGCTTCGATCACGGGAGAGTCGCTGCCGGTTGAAAAACGACCCGGCCAAGCGGTTTTTGGCGGTACGATTAACGGCAAAGGGGCCTTAACCCTACGGGTACATCAGCCGCCGCAGAGTAGCTTGATTCGGCGAATCATTCAGCTGGTGCAGCAGGCCCAAACCACTGCACCCCCATCCCAACGCTTCATCGAACGCTTTGAACATGGCTATGCCCGAGTGGTGGTTGGGGTGGGCCTTTTTCTGGCGATCGCGCCGCCATTTCTCTGGCAGTGGGATTGGGAAACCACGATCTATCGAGCGCTGATCTTTTTAGTGGTGGCGTCCCCCTGTGCCCTGATGGCCTCGATCATGCCGACGCTGCTATCAGGAATCGCCCGGGGTGCCCGATGCGGCATTCTATTCAAAAGTGGAGCAGATCTAGAAACGCTGGGTCAGGTACGCGCGATCGCGTTTGATAAGACGGGCACGCTGACCCAAGGGCGACTTCAGGTGACTCAGATATTGCCCAACAATGACATCTCAGCCCATCATCTGCTAGCAGTGGCAGCGGCTTTGGAAACCTACTCAGAGCACCCCATTGGGGCCGCGATCGCCCATTTAGCCCAGCAAAAGGACTTAACATTACCGCTGGCGACAGCAATACAGGCTGCAACAGGTCATGGCATTCGGGGACTGATCCAAGGAAAACCGACTTGGGTTGGCAAATTGGCCCAAGACTCTTCAATACCAGTTCCATCACTACTCTCCCAGCAGAGTCAGAGTTTGGAGGCGGAAGGCCACACTGTCGTTTGGGTCATACAGGCGGCTCGGGTTCTAGGCTTGATTGCCGTGGCTGATACCATTCGACCCGAGGCCCGCCAACTGATCCATCGATTAAAGCAGTTGGGCATCGAACAAATCGTCATGCTAACTGGCGATAACCCCCGTACTGCCCAGCAAATTGCCCAGGCAGTGGGTATCGACCGCATCTATGCTGAGCTGCTACCCGAAGACAAAATCCACATTTTGCAGCAGCTTCAACAGCAATACCAGACCGTCGCCATGATCGGTGATGGCGTCAACGATGCCCCAGCCTTGGCCCAAGCATCAGTAGGTATCGCCATGGGCACAACTGGGGCAGACGCAGCCCTAGAAACCGCTGACATTGTGCTAATGGCTGACCGATTAGACAAATTAGAGCAGGCGATTCGCTTGGGGCGGCGATCGCAGCGAATTGTAAAACAAAATATTGCATTTTCCATTAGTTGCATCGTGCTGCTGCTGCTGGCCAACTTCGTGGGTCAGATCAGTTTGCCTATGGGGGTTGTTGGCCACGAAGGTTCGACCTTGATTGTCACCTTAAGTGGCTTACGACTCCTGCGCAACTAGACAAACAATCAGCCAAAAGCATGAGATCTGTACACCCCCAACCAAATTTGATTAACCAGTTAACAGTTTAGTATTGAAACATACAAAATATATCAGATTCATTCTTTATGATTCACCCATAGAAATGGCTTATGTGTCTTAGAAAAATACTCATTCAGGCCGTTTCTTGAGGATTCAATTTAGGGGCAGGCGCCCAGTGTTTGTTGCGCTTATTGTTCTTAAATGCACAAGTTACTTACCTGAGGGAACCCAATCCTTGACAGGTATTTGGTTCTCCTAGACATATCTTGGTTGACAGTATTTGCGAGGTAGTTTCTGGCTTTATGGCTTTAGGCTGCCGGGTTTGAAATGCTGGCCTAGAATCTTTCACACTTCTAAGGTTGCATATATTTCGGATGGGTTTAGTTTTGAACCTGTTCTACGTTGTGCTGTTAATCAGTAGATCTGGTTTTCTCCCTTGAAATTTAGGGTTAGGCCTCTATTTGTGTTCTCTGAACATTGACCGACTGCAAGTTTTTACATTATGAGGAAGTTGAGGAAATCGCAGATGTTAAATGACTTTATCCGCAAAACAAGTCGTCGTAAGTTTCTTCAATACGGTTCCTTAACCTTAGGAGCCAGTGTGATCGCGGCTTGCAGTGGCGAAAGTTCATCAGATGGTGCCTCTGGGGAGGAAACTGCTGACCTAGGAGAAAACCCAATTAAGGTTGGGGTGATGTATTCCACCACCGGAACGATTGCCATTGTTGAAAAGTCTCTTCAGGATGCCACTTTCCTCGCCATTGAGCAGATCAACACAGGCACAGGGCCTTGGGAAGGCAACGGTGAAGGCATTGCCGGGCGAATGATTGAAAAAGTGGTTGTTAACCCCAACTCTGATTGGGATCTTTATAACCAGATGTCTAAACGCCTGATTGATGAAGATCAAGTGGTCTGCGTCCTCGGTTGCTACACCTCCGCCAGTCGAAAATCCGTACTGCCTGTGTTTGAGGAGAAAGATTCCCTCCTTTATTACCCGGTTTACTACGAGGGCAACGAGTGCAGCTCGAATGTTTTCTACACCGGGGCAGCACCTAACCAGCAAATCACCGACTCCATTCCCTATGCCTACGAAAACTTTGGTCCCAAGGGTTTCTTCATCGGGTCTGATTATATCTATCCCAAAGAGAGTAACCGAATTGCCAGGGCTGAGTTGGAGAGCACTGGCGGTGAAGTCGTCGGTGACGAATACGCTGCACTAGGAACCACGGAATTCATTACTATCATCAATAAAATTAAGGCCGCCAAGCCTGACTTTGTATTGAGCAACTTGGTAGGAGATAGTATCCCCGCCTTCTATCGGCAATATAAGGACGCCGGGATTACCGCAGACGACATTCCGATCATGGCCTATCCTACAACGGAAGAAGAAATTCAGGCCATGGGCCCTGAATTTTCAACCGGTCACTATACCAGTTTTAACTATTTCCAAACCGTTGATACACCTGAAAACCAAGCCTTTGTAGAGCAATTCAAAGCCATGTTTGGGGACGATCGCGTCACCAATGGGGTGATGGAAGCGGCTTACTTACAAACATTCTTCATGGCCCAAGCGATGAAAGATGTCTTGGAAGGCGGCGGTGAGCTGAGCACAGAAACAATCAGAGAAGCGACTCGCGGACAAGAGTTTAGCGCCCCCCAAGGTCGAGTCAAGATTGACCCTGATAACTACCACACCTATCTCTATTCTCGAATTGGCCGCTGGAAGGAAGATGGTCAAGCTGAGATTGTATTTGCCACGGATGCAGCAGTAAAGCCCATCGCCTGGAGTCAAGCGCTTTACAAAGGCCGCGTATGCGAACACGCCACACCGGATGATCGCAGCGACCCCACCAAAGAAACAGGTGAGGATCTCGAGCCTCAGTTCCTCTAGGACAGGAGCCACCGTATCTGGTTTAAGCGGGAAAGATTCTGTGGAGATAATTTCCCGCTTTGATGAATAAGCCTTTAGTTCACAGTTGTAGAGCCAATTTTGATCATGCTAGATTCCGCCCTGTCTTTGATATCACCCTCGTTTTTTCTACTGGCCCAAGAGGAGACTGAAGCGGCTGCGGGGTTTGATTTCGCGACGATCTTAAACCAGGCGTTGAACGGGATTGGCATCGTTGGCATTTTGCTTTTAACCGGTTTAGGATTGGCCATCACCTTTGGCGTGATGCGAATTATCAACCTGGCCCATGGGGAATTCATCATGCTGGGAGCCTACGTCACTTTTTTGATGCAGGATCTTTTCAAGATGGATTTGCTGATGACCATCCCCTTTGCCTTCGTCGGAACTGCCATTATCGGTGCTGTCGTCGAACTCACCATTATTCGTCGGCTGTATGGTCGTCCCCTAGAAACCTTGCTGGCGACCTGGGGGTTAAGCATTGTGCTGCAAGGGGTCATTAAGCTGATCTTTACAGCGGAGCTGAAGTATGTGAAGTCTCCGGCCTATCTATCCGGCAACATACAGCTTGTGTCGGATGGTTCGATTGCCATTTCTTACTACAGGCTTTTCATCATCTGCATGGCCTTAGCTTTGCTAGGGCTGACCATGTTCTTGTTCTACGGCACTTCGTGGGGACGCCAAATTCGGGCTGTCACCCAGAACCGAGATATGGCGAAGTGTTTAGGGGTCAACACCAAGCTGATTGATATGGGCACCTTTGCCTACGGTTGCGGCTTAGCGGGGGTAGCCGGTGCCGTCATCTCAGCCTTAAAAACGGTGGCTCCACCCATGGGACAGGATTACTTAGTAGATGCCTGGATGGTTGTGGTCACAGGTGGTGTTGATAAGCTGATTGGCATTTTGGCAGGGTCACTCTTGATTGGTGAAGCCAACGCCATTATTGCCTTTATGTTGAACGATCCCCTTGCTAGGGTGATTGTTTTGGGCGCTGTGATTGTACTGATTAGATATCGGCCTGAAGGCTTATTTACGGTACAGAAGCGAGCATAAACCCATCCGACTTGAAAGCGTTATAGAACCGATAGGGATTTGAGGTATGGCGAATGTAGTCCTGGGGTATAAGCAGTCAACATTCCCAACTAAGCTAGCTTTAATTAGCGGTGTTGGTCTGTTAGTTTTTGCAATTTTACCCTTTGTATTGGGAGACTTCCAACTCTCCCTCATGTCTAAGCTGCTGCTGTTTGGTGCACTGGCCGTTTCCTTAGATCTGGTTTGGGGATTTACCGGGATTCTGAGCTTTGCCCATGGTGTTTTCTTTACACTAGGAGGCTATGCTTCAGCCTACTATCTCAAGTTAAATCTTTCCTCTGCTTCAAATACCTATGGTGGGGAAATACCTGACTTCATGGTATGGAATGGCTTAGAGGCGCTACCCTGGTTCATCGCTCCCCTAAAATATTTTCCCATTGCGCTGTTTGCGACCGTTGCTGTTCCGGCGCTGTTTGCCTACGTGATTGGATATTTTATCTTTCGGTCTAAGGTGAGCGGTGTTTATATCACCATTATCACTCTGGCAATCTCATCAGCACTCACCACTTTTTTCGTGAGTCAGCAGGCGTATACCGGGGGCACGAATGGTATCACTGATGTCAGCAAACTGAGCTTCTTTGGAACTCCGATTCCGCCGATTGGCCTTTATTTTCTGATCTTGGCCTACACCGCTTTTGTACTCGTTGTGAGTTGGTGGCTCACCCAATCAAATTTCGGTTTGATTTTGCGCTCAATTAATGAGAATGAGAAGCGAATACAGTTCTTGGGCTACGACGTTGCTCAATATAAGATTTTCATCTGGACGCTATCTGCCGCGCTCGCCGGTATGGCAGGGGGGTTGTTTGTTCCGCTCAATCGGTTTATTTCCCCAGTGTACTTGGCGGTTGCCTTTGGCACTCAAGTTGTTATCTGGGTTGCGATCGGCGGTCGTGGAACCTTGATCGGCCCGCTTTTAGCGGCATTGTTGTTGGGCCAGGTACAGAACTATGCCGAGAAAGTCACTCAGGATTGGCAATTAGTCGTGGGTATTCTGCTTTTGATTGTCGTCCTATTTGTACCTAATGGATTAATGAGTTTGCTACCCAAACGGTTTAGCTTGGCTAACTTGTCTAAGCCCAAACCGCTTGCGCCGCGTCCCCAGTCTGAGCAAAAGGTGTGACGTTTGCCATGTTGCCATGCGATCGCAACTGACATCATCTCACTTATATCTGTTGAATTTCTGAGGCCTTAGTTCATGAATTCGGTCTTGTCGGTAAAAGGTTTAGGGGTCGTTTTTTCAGGATTCAAAGCCCTGAAAGGGGTTGACCTGGACGTTTATGACAATGAAATTGTCACCATCATTGGACCCAATGGGGCTGGAAAAAGCACACTGCTAGATGCCATTGTCGGCAAGTCGCCCATTGCCTCCGGCCATGTCTTTTATCAAGGCAAAGAGATTACCAACCGGAGCCCCCACGAAATTGCCCGGATGGGCATTGGTCGAAAGTTTCAGAACCCTAATGTCTACAACAAACTCACGGTATTTGAAAATATCCTGCTAGCCCTGAAAGGCTCCCACGGTATTTTGGCTTCAATCACAGCAAAGCTAACCAAGGCTAAGAAGGGGAAAATCTATGACGTTCTAGAGCGGACTGCTTTACTGGATCAGGCCTTTGATCAAGTTGCTTCGCTTTCCCATGGCCAAAAGCAGTGGGTAGAAATTGCCATGGTTCTAGCCCAAGATCCCGCTATTGTTTTGCTAGATGAACCGACCGCTGGCATGACGGCAAAAGAAACCCACATGACCGGCGAAATCATTCAAAGCATTGCTCAAGCTCACTCTATTGTGGTCATTGAGCATGATATGGAATTTGTGAAGCAAATTGCTGAGCGTATTGTTGTTTTGCACCAAGGCAGTGTGCTGGCAGAAGGGTCAGTCCAAGACGTTCAAAGTAATCCTGATGTGATAGAGGTTTATTTAGGTCGTGAAACAATCAACGCCGCTGCTTGAGCGAGAGGGTAATGTGGCTGCTAGGCCAATCCTTGAGATGCGTAATGTAACCTCTGGCTATGGTCAGACACCTGTGCTGTTTGATATCAGCTTGGCCATCAACCGGGGAGAAATTGCCTGCTTGTTAGGCCGTAACGGTGTGGGCAAAACAACCCTGTTGAGAAATATTATTGGTCTCAATCAACCCACATCGGGCGCGATCGCGTTTGATGGCAAAGAGATTACCAAAGCACCCACCTTTAAACGGGCTCGTCAAGGCATTGCCTACATTCCCCAAGGACGAGAGATTATTCCATACTTGTCTGTGCTCGATAATCTCAAGATGGGATTTGCCGCCAGTGGTAAGAAAGGCAACCGAATTCCCAGCGAAATATTTGAGTTTTTCCCAATGTTGTCTGACCATTTAAGTCGTCAAGGGGGACTGTTGAGTGGCGGGCAACAGCAACAGCTCGCGATCGCCCGTGGTCTCATGTGCAATCCTAAAATCATGCTGTTAGATGAGCCGACAGAAGGCATTCAACCTTCCATCGTTCAAGAAATTGAAGACACCCTCAGGCGCATCAATCAAGAGAAGGGAATCACGATTGTTGTGGTTGAGCAAAAAATTGAATTTGCCCGTAAGCTGGCCCAAAAGTTTTTCATCATGGAAAAAGGATCCATTGTTGAAAAAGGTGATACTCACCAGCTCACGAATGATTTGTTACATCGTTATCTGGCTGTTTAAACTTACGCGCATTTCCGGTTCGAAATACATAATCTGCGCAGATATATTCTGGTGAATCCATGAGGAGCGAGCATCATGCCCAAAACATTATTTGAAGTTGATCTAACGAAGCCCATGAATGAACAGGCGCTGCCTGGTCATAATCGTTGGCATCCTGATATTCCCGCAGTGGTTTCTGTGAATCCAGGCGATATTTTTCGCATCGAGTGTAAAGACTGGACTGACGGGCAAATCAAAAATAATGACGATCCCAGCGACATTCAAGACGTTGATCTGACCGTTGTTCACGTGTTGAGTGGCCCGATCCATGTCAATGGAGCTGAACCTGGCGATATCTTAGTGGTTGACCTACTCGACATCGGTGCGCTGCAAGGGGACGAGTGGGGCTTTACAGGGATTTTCTCCAAAAATAATGGGGGCGGTTTTCTGACCGATCATTATCCTGAAGCGGCAAAAGCAATTTGGGACTTGCAAGGCATTTACACGTCTTCACGGCATATCCCTGGCGTGAAATTCGCTGGGATTACCCACCCTGGTTTGATTGGTTGCGCACCCTCCCACGAGCTATTAGCCAAGTGGAATAAGCGAGAGGCAGAGCTGGTGGCGACTGCCCCCGATCTGCGCACGTATGGGGCTGGCCTTTCGGGTGACCAACCGGTGTTAGCCGCATTACCCAACCCGACCAACGCGATTTTGGGCAAGTTGCCTGCCTCTGAGTATGAACGTGTGGCGGCTGAGGGTGCCCGCACCGTTCCGCCCCGAGAACATGGCGGTAACTGCGATATCAAGAATCTCTCCAAAGGAACACGGATTTACTTCCCGGTTTATGTGGAAGGCGCCAAACTCTCCATGGGAGATATTCACTTTTCCCAGGGAGACGGTGAGATTTCTTTCTGTGGTGCGATCGAGATGTCTGGTTACATTGATCTCCATGTCGACATTATCAAAGGGGGTGTAGAAAAGTATGGGATGGTTAACCCCATCTTCAAACCGGGTCCCGTTGAACCTCAATATTCAGAATATTTGGTATTCGAGGGGATATCGGTGGATGAGTTTACCGGTAAGCAACATTATATGGATGTCCATATTGCTTATCGACAAGCCTGCCTCAACGCGATCGAATACCTGAAAAAGTTTGGCTTTACCGGTGAGCAAGCCTATCTGCTTTTGAGCTGTGCTCCGGTTGAAGGCCGGGTTAGTGGTATTGTCGATATTCCTAATGCCTGCTGTACGTTGGCGCTGCCCACTGAAATTTTTGACAAGGACATTCTGCCCGCTTAAACAGGGTGTTAAAACTTTTGTCGTGGGTGATACTCTCACTCCACCCACGGCTTTTCTAATTTGAGGGATGTTAGTATAGTGCCACTCTACGATTATCGATGTGACGCCTGTGGTGTTTTTGAAGCCTGGCGTCGATTAGCAGAGTTAGATGTGCCAATGTCATGTCTCACTTGTGGGTCAAGCGTTCAACGCCTTTTTTCTCCCCCTAATATCAATTTGAACTCTGGTCGGTTTCCAACCCGCAGCAAGTCTTTAGAATCGCCTAAAATTGTCAAACGAAAAACTTGGGAAACGTCGAAATCTGAAAGCCAGATTTCGAAAACGAGTCGTCCCTGGATGATTGGCCATGCCCCTGAGAGACTTTAATCAACGGCCCAATCTCAATAAGCCGTTCTACCAGATTCCTACTAAACGACTTGTTCTTCCTCTTACTCAAGACCAGGTTGACTGCTGTTGCTGTTCGCTAAAATGAGTAGTGTCTCAATCTGCTGACTTAAGATGGCCACGACAACTCAGCGGTTCACGCTCAGTGAATACCTTAATCATGACGACGTTACAGACACGACGTATGAGCTCGTCAACGGAGAGCTTGTCCCAATGACCCTTGGCAAGGGACAGCATGGCGAAATCGCTGACTTCATCAACACCTGCTTCCGCAATGAAATCAAGCGGCTAGGGCAAGACTGGGTTTCAAAGCAGATGGTCATTGGCATCCAATCTCCACGAGGCGATCGCTGGGATACTGTTCGTATTCCAGATGTTGTGGTCTTACCTCTGCCCCAGTGGAAAGAACTGCAAAACCGTGAGGCTGTTATTCCTCTCAATGAGCCTCCCCCATTACTGGTTGTGGAAGTTGTCAGCGAATCCACCAAAGTAGCCGACTACCGCGCTAAACGGGCTGAATATAGTGTTCTTGACATCCCTGAATATTGGATAGTTGATCCGCTCTCTGCAAAAGTTACCGTTCTCATACTCACTGAAGGCTGGTATGACGCCACTGAATTTACCAGCAGTGAAGTCGTACAGTCGCCGACCTTTCCCGAACTTGAGCTAACCGTAGAGGCTCTTCTGAAAGGCGATTTGTAGCGCTATGGTACACAGATTTGCTTCTTGAAGATCAGATCTAGGTCTACCATCAGCACATCGATAGATGTGCGACGCAATCGTGCTAAATCAGCAATAGCCTGAATATAGTTAATGTTGGCCTCCTCCAATGGCTCGAAGGAGGAAAATCAACGTTTCTTGTTCATCTGGTGTGAGTGTTTCAGCCTGACGCTCTTCAATAAGTGCATCGTAGTTTCGTAAAATCTCAACCTGCTAACAATTCACATTGGCTATGGATGCGATGGTCGTTCGACCTGCCCAGTACGGGTTGATTACCCGACAGCAACTCGACCAAATCTTTTCCTTGTTAGCCATGATCTACTGATGAGAAACCGGATCTACGTTTCGATAGTGTAGGGTTGTGCCAGCAAGTCTTGTTCTCCCACCTGGTTAGCCGCAGCTGTTTGTCGCCAGTGGTACTGAGCCAGTTTGATAAACAGCCATTGCCATACCCTTGGCGGCAGTAGGGGAATGGGAGGCTTGGCCAGGAGTTGGGCTGCTTTGGGGGGCACATTTTGCCCTGAGGCCAAAGCTTCGCTGGCCATGTCCAACGCCTGGATCACTGATTTGACGGGAAGTCGCCCGGCGGATTGAGGGGTCTCAAGGGGGTGACCGCCGATCATGGCTTCTCCCGCGCCTAAGGCTAACCCGCCGTGCCAAGTCATATTGGTGTCAATGGCAAATCGTTGACAGATGGCGAGGGCGAGGGCGTTGTGGTGGACTTCAGGAAAGCCATTATTCGCGATCGCAAACAGTCGCTTTGGCTTGCTCTGGGGGTGGGTGGCAAAGTGTTTTGCCATGACCTCAAGCGATTTCATCATCAGGTAGGGCAGTGAATCGATATAGAGCGGAAAGGCAAACAAGATCAGATCGGCCTGATCCACTATCGCCAGAAATTTAGTCTGGCCTTGGCCGTTGAGCAGATGACCCCGCAGCGTGAGTGACGCTGTTTCCCATCCCCGCTGTTTGAGTTGTTGCAGCACATATCCACCCAAGACACTGGAATTGCTGGGGGATTTGACCTTAGGGCTACCGACAATCAGTAAGGCTTGACCTGAGAGATTTTGGGGTGAGGCATCTAGAGTGGTTGGCTCTGCCGTTGGCATGAGCGACGTCACGGTTTGACCCACCGGAAATGTATCTTGCCGAACCAGGACGGTTTGCAGTTGCTGACGCATTTTGCTGGGGGAAGCGGTGCTCAAGATCACTTCTGCCGCATAGGTGGGGGCATGGAAGTTGATGGCGTTGCGCCCCACCAATACCTTGAACAGATGGGCTTCTGCATCGTTGGGCTGACGTTGGATGCCAATGCCCACGAGGCGAGGATATTTTGAATATCGGGGCAGGTGATGAATTTCGCCTTGGTAGTGCTTAAAGTCGGGCAGCACCAAGGGGAGCCAGCGATCTTGAATTTTTTTGATTTCTGAGGAGTATCCGCCAAAGGTGACAGGGGTCAAGAGTATGGTCAGGTCACTCTGGACGATGGCTTGGGCAATATCACGGCCTGCGTCAGGTTCTAGGCAGTGCCCTGGGGTTTCCAGCCAGCAGCCAAAGCAACCGACACAGGACCCCATCTGGAGGGTGCTCAAGGGGAAAGTCTGCACTGTTGCGGCGTTGTTTTGCAGTTCCTGCATGAGCAGGTCTACTACAGGGGACAGGTCTTGATCAGCTGCCCCCCTGCCATCTAAGAGCACCACGGTTTGATTTGACATCAGGAATCTTCTATAAAACGCGACTATTGAGTTCCTAACGATTTTCGACTCAAAAGTTGAGGAACTTATGAGGTGGCGGTGTCAATTGTGTAGGATTACCTGACTTACTGAGTCATCCTATTGGGATAAGGATCTATTTGATTGTTTACTGATTTTTTTAATTCGGAGGGAACTGCTAATGCGGTCGCTCACTTCGCAGATTAGACCTCTTGCATACATTGAAAACTACAACGAAACCATAGGGATTTTAGCCTTCAGATCGGGGTTCGTACAAGAAGTCTATTGGGTTGGCAATCGCATAATCCAACAAGAACCATTGAATAACCAGTCAAATGGTTATCTTAAAAGTAGACATTTCAATATATAGAAAGAATAAATCAGGCATAGAAATCTCCTAATTAGTGGGTTTCTTTCCTCAACCCACCCTACAGCAGGGGCGATCGCACTGGGGAAGCGGTAATCTCAATATCTCAATTGATGAGCGTCGATACGATATTTACGGTGCGTTTTCTTGATGCAACGCACCCGACAAGAGAGAGAGGAGTCAGAATCAGGATGACTGAATTCGTAACTTGCTTCTCATTGAGTACAAGCGGCCCAGGGGGACGCGGCAAGATTGGAGTCAGAATCGGGTGACTGGATTCGTAGCTTGCTTCTCATCGAGTACCAGCGGCCTGAGGAGACGCGGCAGAGTTGCAATTAAAATCGGGATGACTGGATTCGAACCAGCGGCCCCTTCGTCCCGAACGAAGTGCGCTACCAAGCTGCGCTACATCCCGTTAGCGTTACCAGCATAGACTAGCACAGATAGTTTTAGCCACGGGCTGCCCCTATTTAATCCTTAAACAACTTGCTTGCCATACCGTTCGATAACGTAATGGTGAGCATTGAATTCTTCGGTATCTGGCAATGGGTTTAGGCGAAGGCCGGGGTCTTGATATTTGCGCACCAAGGCCAGCCAGATTAAATAATCGGCAAAGTGGGGATTTTTGGGCAACAGGGAGCCGTGCATGTAGCTACCAAACACATTTTTGAACCGCGCCCCTTCATATTCGGCTTCGGCGTTATTGCCAAAGCCAGCGCGGGTTCTTGCTAACGGTTCAACGTCTGACCCGAGATAGGTTTGACCCGAATGGTTTTCAAAACCCACCAGCGTATTGGGAACTGTTTTGGGTTGGGCGTAGAGGGTTTTGAGCTCCTGATAGATGTCGGGCATCAAGTCAGCAATCAGGTTACCGGTACAGCGTTCTTTGACCGTAGGGCCAGGGGCTTTGGTGTCAACATCAATGATGCCAAGGCCACGGGTTGATTGGCCGTCGCCCATTAAAAAGGTGTTGCCCATGAGCTGATAGCCACCACATACGCCCAGAAACACAACGCCACTGTGGGTGTCGGCTTGAATGGCGTCCCGCTTGAGTTGATGGAAGTCATCGACGACGGCGAGTTGATCTTTGTCTTGGCCGCCACCCATAAAGTACAAATCGGTTTGACCCGATGTGGCGCGATCGCCCAAGTTTAACCCCACGACCTGGCAATCAATCCCTAGCCATTGACAGCGCCGCTTCAGCGCAATGATATTGCCTAAATCCCCATAGAGATTTAGGTGTTCAGGGTAGAGGTGAGTGAGGGTTAAAGACAGCGTCATGTGGATTTTAGATTTTGAATTTTAGATTAAGTGATAGGCCATTCGTAATTGGATTGCACACATCTTGTCTCGAACCAGCCAATATTCTGTTCTCCCTATCTCCCCATCTCCCTCTATCTCCCCATCTCCCCCTGCTCCCCATCTCCCCCTGCCTCCATCTCCACATCCTCTACTCCGGCAACGTATCCAGCGTTTTGCCCATCACCTGGCGAAATTCCAGCATGGCGGTGTAGGTGGGTAACACGTAAACAGTGTCACCATTTTGGGCGCGGTTGAAGGTTTGGGCGATCGCGTCTGCGATATGCTCCTCAGTGGCAATAGCTCGAGTGTCATAGACATCAGGCTCTAGGGCATACTTGAGTCGCACAGCCATGTCTTTGGCCCGAATGCCCGTGCACACAATCCAATCGATATTCGCTTTATTCAAGATTTCAAGCTGACTGTCCCAAAGCCAAGATACGTCCTTGCTATCGGCAATATTGTCGTTAATGGCAAAGAGGATTTTTAAGTGAGACACATTGGTCAATAAATCCAGACTCAGGGAAAGCCCCACAGGATTTTTCACCAATAGCACTTGGTAGTTGACAAACTTTTGGCCAGGTAACTCAGAAACCAATACTTCCCCTCGACCAAAGGCGGGTTTGAACTGCTGGAAACCCTGGCTAATTTCGTCGTCGCTGACATTGAGGAGCTTGGCGATCGCGATCGCACTCAGGGCGTTATACACATGAAAAAAGCCCGGAGAAGCAACATTCACCTGCAAATTTTTCACCGCTGTCTGAGCCAACGTGCCATTAATCGTGACATCGGTGGTGAGGTTGTCGCGCACCTGAATATCTTGGGCCCGCAAGATATTAGTAACCATGTGCTCCGTGCCGCGAAACTCGCCTTCGTAGGGTACGGTTTCAGAATAGGTGCTAGGTAAAGACGTGTAATAGGTAGGATTAGGCAAACCCTGGGTTAATCGGGATGTGCGTGGATCATCACCGTTGCTAACGACATCAGCTTGGGGGCATTGGGTGATGCCGTCACGAATTAGTTTTTCGGTAATGTCTACTTCGCCGTAAGCATCGAGCTGGTCGCGGTAGAGGTTAGTCACGGCAATGATATCGGGCCTCAACAGACGGGCAATGCGCGGCAGCGTCGCTTCTTCTACTTCAAAGACGGCGTGGGTAAAGTTGAGCCGTCCAGCCCAATCAGCCTCTCGTAAGAGTTGTGACAAGATACCCTGGCTCAGATTGGCCCCCGATTTGTTGCGCAACAATGTCAATCCACTCACTTGGCTTAAGATGGCGCTCAGCATCGTTTGAGTGGTAGTTTTGCCGTTAGTGCCTGTGACAACAACAATGCTAGGAATTTGAGCCACCAGAGCTTCAAAGGCGAAGGGAAAGTAGCGACTCACCAAAAGTCCGGGTAGAGCTGTACCGGAACCCCGCCCGGTGAGTTTGAGCAGGCTGACAAGGAGTTTGGCAAACAGGATAACGGGAATGAGGCGGAAGCGAATCATGGATGGGAGAAAGGAGTAGCGCACAGACTAGGGAAGTCCCAGATTGACCTAAAGCATACTATTGTTCAACAGCAGCTTGTCGCCTGCCTCCTTTTTTATCAACCTTGGAAGAACCGCTCAATCGCAACATCAAAATTTGGACAGGTAATGAAGCTGTCCAAATCTATGTCAGCGTCGGTTGGAGTTGATCAATCTTGCTATTCACTGAACGAACAACAATTACTCGTCAACTCACCAGCATGGGTGCTTGGCTTTTGACTTATCAACGCTTAAACAATCCAGTGATGCTACCTTTTACACCCGCGATCGCATTTTGTAAGCCATTTCCTGAGACCGTTGCGGGAGGAGTTGCTAGCTGAATCGGGTCGTCCTTAAATTCTTTAAGACGGTAGCCATATTCCAGCTGGTGTTGGTTTTTGCGCAAGATGGGATACAGGCGAAACGCCCCTTCGTGGAGCTGCTCTAAACTGCTGTAGATAGCGCGGTTGATTTCGCCAGAGCGTTTCACAGCAACGACACCCACGGGGTACCAGTGTTTTGCGGCTCGAATGCGGATGTAAATTTCGTAGTCAGGCGTACCGTTAGACGTAAGCTGTTCATATTGTTTAGCGGCTGAAGCCCGCTCCAATGAACCCTTAGACGTTTTGGGCTTCGCTTTCGTTTTCTTGGGGCCAAAACCGAGACCTGTAGACATGGGTACCCTCCTAATCGCACTTTATAAAAGTTTACACTCTTCTCAGCAAGAGCAACACCCCAGCCAATATGAAACCTGAGTCTCTTTCACCATCTGTTACAGCTCAAACGCCCATACCCTTTAATAGCGGCTGGATTTATGCCATGCTGGCCTATTCCAGCTGGGGGTTACTGCCGATTTATTGGAAATTTTTTCAGCAGATTTCAGCGGTGGAGGTGTTAACCCAGCGGATTATCTGGTCGATGATGTTCCTCAGTGGGTTGCTTTTAATCCAGGGGCGACGAACCGAACTAGCTGAACTGCGTCAGCGACCACGGCAGATTTTGGGGCTGTTGTTAACGGCATCTTTGTTGACGTTTAACTGGGGACTCTATATCTATGGCGTCAATACCGATCGCGTGATTGAAACCAGCCTGGGCTATTTCATTAATCCCCTGGTGACCGTGCTGCTGGGGTTCGTGTTCTTGAAAGAAAGGTTGCGATGGGGCCAGCGGATTGCTGTGGGACTCGCAGTGATTGGGGTGGCCTATTTTGTCTGGCAGTTTGGCGCTGTGCCCTGGATTGGCTTGGGGTTGGCCTTTTCTTTTGCCTTTTATGGACTGTTGCGCAAACTGGTGCAGGTGAGCCCGATGGTGGGTTTGGCGGTGGAAACAGGATTGATTACCCCAATCGCGATCGCGTTAGTGGGTCACTGGGCCGTACAGGGTACTGGGCATTTGGGGATCGACTGGCGCTTAACCCTGCTGTTTATTGGCGCGGGGGTTGTAACCTCGATGCCGCTGCTGTGGTTTAACAACGCGGCTAAACGACTACAGCTCTCAACCCTGGGCTTTTTTCAATATATGGCACCGTCGATTCAGTTAGTTTTGGGCGTGTTTTTGTATCGTGAACCGTTTACGATCATTCACGCGGTCACCTTTGGCTTCATTTGGACGGCGCTACTGCTGTATTCCACAACATCGCTACGCCAGCGGTCAGCATCTTAACGCCGGCTCCAAAGGAGAGGACACCAATTATCTCAAAACCTAGTGATTATCCTCTCAACACTCTGAATATGAGGGTATGAGGACAAAGACTATTGAGCTAAAATTTGGACGAAATTGCTTCCTGGCTGCATCTTGACAAGATTGGCAACGGCCAATTTTTTCCTGTTTCGGCAAGCTATGGCATGGTGTAATGAGTTTGTTGGATGCCACCTATTGACCATGGCCTATGGCTATTGCCCCCGTTTGTTAATACGCCTAGTATCCCTCCTGTTGTTCCAATCTGATGCCGTGGTTTTTCGTCTTATCTTGGCTGTTCCAATGACAGTAATTACGATCGGTCTGAGTTGGGGACTACCTCAGTCTCCTAGCTGGGCCAATGAGTGTTGGGATTTGGGCTTGGGCGACTTGCTCGAATCAGCCAACACCGAAACCGTTGATGGCGCGATTGTGCTGGGGCAGGTTCCGGGGCGACCTTATGTAGTTGCCGTACCCGGTAGCGACAGGGCAACGCTAGCCCAAATCAAAGTCTGTATTCGAGATGCATTTGTCACGCGCTCTACCGCCGGCGAATATATTCAAGCGGGTGCGTTTAATAATCGTCTAGAGGCAGAAAGCATTAATCACTTTTTACGATCCCAAGGGTATGATTCACGTGTAATTTATTTACCCTGAGGGCACGATAGGCTAGGTTGTCCTTAAAGACTTCCTTATCCCCATCTGTGATCGCAGATGGGGATGGCAAGCGAAAGAGATACTGAGTTACAACGGATACATAGATTGAGACGGATACTGTGTTGAAAAGAAGAATTTTTGCGATTGCCCTACTGACTTTTCTCATCACCTCAGTGTGGGCATCAGGTTTAGGAGCACAGTCTTCGTTTCCGGTGCGGGTCGATCGATGGCTGGAGGTGCGTCGGTTGTCAGGGCAGGTATTTCTGCTACAGGGGAACCAGCAACAAACGGCACGCATTGGGCAACGGTTGCAGTCTATTGGGGATGGGGTGCGAACGCGTAGCAACTCTGAGGTGACCCTAGCAATTGATAGCACTGTGGGATTTGTTCAAGTGTCTGAGAATACAGATTTACAGATTACTGAACTGCGCGGGACAGCCCGGGGCGGTCGAGTCACAGAACTCACGGTAAACCGAGGCCAAGCTCGAGTCCAAACTCGGCCATTTACCAATCCTGATACCCGCTTAGATCTGCGTACGCCAGCGGGGATTAGTGGTGTCCGGGGAACTGTGTTTGGCGTTACAATTCAACCCAATGGGCGTACGGGTGTTGCTACTGAGGAAGGGACTGTGGTCTCTGAAGCCCAAGGGGTAGCAGTTGACGTTAACGCGGGCTTTCAAACGTTGATTGTACCGGGAGAAGCGCCACAGCAGCCCATGCCTTTAAGGGATGATCCGAGCCTAGACTTACAAGTCTTGCGAGAGATAGATGAGGCAAAGGTAGAGATCGAAGGTCAAATCGACCCGGTTAATTTACTGATATTTGACGGCGAAACACAGCAAGTCGAAGAATCAGGAGCGTTTCGGCTAGTGTTTGATTTGCCGGACAATCGCCGGATTTTGCTCTCTGTGCGCACACCCCTGGGTACAGAACAAGTTTATGAACTGGTCTCTCCCTAAACGTTTTCGCTATAAAGCGGCCAGATCCCATCGGTGGCGATGGCTATTGCCGGGTTTAGTGTTGGGTTGCTTTGTGGTTAGCCTATGGGGCTTAGGGTTGCTGACATCTTTAGATCAGCTAACGTTGAACGGCCTGTTGCGGGCTCGAGGACCGATTGATTGGGATACACGAGTGGTCGTGGTCACTGTGGATGATGGCACCCTAGGGGAACTAGGGCGGTTCCCCATTGATCGGCGTTACTACACGCGCTTGACTGAACAACTCACTGCAGCAAAGTCCAGTGTCATTGGTTTCAATATCTTGTTTCCTGATAGCAGCCCCGACGATCAGGACTTTGCCAAGGCAATAGCGGCCCATGGCCGTGTCGTGCTGGGGCAAATTTGGGATGTTCAAGGCGCTGATATCTTGCCTAACCCAACCTTGCGGAATGTCGCGGCTGCGGTGGGACACTTACGCCAGCTGCTTGACAATGATGGCATTACCCGCAGGGTCGAATTGACTTCGGGGGAAGTCGTGGCTTTTGGGGTAGAGGTTGCCCAAGTTTATAGCTTGGTGTCAGAGCGGCTGACGATTCCAAACCTGGACGAAATGTGGGTCAACTGGCCAGGGGATGTGGCCAACGTGGCCCAATATTCTATGGCCCAAGTGCTAGCAGGCACAGTGCCGCTGCAAGCGTTTCAAGACAAAATCGTGCTGGTAGGGGTTACTGCTACGGGACTTGATCCCCTGTCAACCCCTTACAACTTCCAACCCCCAGTCGGGGGAGTATATCTCCATGCAGCTGTCATCAATACTCTGCTCCACGAAAATTGGCTGCGTCAAATTCGGCCAGGGATCTATATATTTCTAGTGGGAACGACGGGCGTATTGTTGGGGTATGGCCTGCGCGATCGCAGCTTTGGGTTTCAGATTGGCATTGGCATTGCCATTGCAGTCGGTTGGCTAGGGCTCAGCTTTATCCTGCTGCTGTTTAATGTTTGGTTCCCAGCGGTCGCGTTGGTACTGCTCAGTCTCTTATTGGTCACTTTCCTGATTGGTCTTGACCGACTCCAAGCCAGGGCCTTGCTGCAAGTCCGCAATGAATTTTTTAGCACGATGAGCCATGAAATTCGCACACCGATGAACGCCATTATCGGCATGGCAGAATTACTCAGGGAAACCCCCATGACCGCAGATCAGCGAGAGTTTACCGAAACGATTTATACCAGTGGTCAAACCCTACTCACCCTAATCAACGACATCCTTGATTTTTCCAAAATTGAATCAGGCAAATTCGAACTCGAATATCGTCCAGTCCAGCTCTCTATCTGTATCGAGCAAAGTCTGGAACTGGTCACCCGTCGTGCTAGCGAAAAACAGTTAGAACTGGCCTATCTGATCGAACCTGCGATCCAACCTATGTTTTTGGGAGATGACACACGACTGCGGCAAATTTTGATCAACCTGCTGAGTAATGCTGTAAAGTTCACCTCGACTGGCGCAGTCACCATTCACGCCCGCATCAATCGCCTCAAACCCCTGCCCCGGCAACGCCAGCTCCAAACCTCAACGTCTAGTATCAGCCAGAGACCTAAACCAGACTCGACCCCACACATCAACAAGGGATCACCGCTGTACGCCTTAAGAATTGATGTCAAAGACACCGGCATCGGCATCGATTCAGAACAGATTGAAACCCTGTTTCAACCGTACACGCAAGCCAGTCAGTCAACCAGTCGCCGCTATGGTGGAACAGGATTGGGCCTGGCTATTTGTCGGCAATTAGTAAAAGCTATGGGGGGAAAGATTTGGGCCGACAGTATAGTGGGACAAGGCACCACCTTTTCTTTTGCAATTCCCGTTTTGACTGACGATACTACTGTAGTCAAGTCACTTGACCAACCCGATGCCAGGCTACTGGGCCATAGTTTGGGAGTAATTGAACCTCATCCCGTACGTCAGTCATTCCTCACCCAACAGGCCACCCTGTGGGGTATGGACGTGCAAATCTTGGCGTCTGACAAAACGGGGTGGGCCGCCCTGTCCCAAGCGCCTGCTTTATCCGCAGTGATTATTAATATCGATGCGATCGCGGCCCTAGATCCTCACTGGATGACCCAGCTCCGCCAAGCCAGCCAAAAACCTGCCCTACCCGTGTTGATGTTAAGTTACAGCCAGCCCTCGGCAGCAATCCTAACCCTGACCCCAATTACGGTGCTGCACAAACCCCTGAAACGCCAGGTCTTATTTGACGCCTTGGTGCAGGCCGTTCAGCAGCCATCTGGTGAACGAGCAGCTGGTGAACTGGCCTCACCTCTCCCTGTTACCTCAGCCCTAACTTCGACCCTGCATCTAAGCCTGACCCTTGATCGGCCGCTCAAAATTTTGTTGGCTGAAGACAACTTGGTCAATCAAAAAGTAACCCTGCGGATGTTGCAACGACTAGACTTGAGCGCTGATATTGTGGCTTCGGGTAAGCAGGCGTTAGAGGCGCTGTCGCAGACAAGCTATGACCTGATTTTGATGGACATGCGGATGCCAGAGATGGATGGGATCGAAGCGACTCGAAAAATCCGCGATCGCGGAGACGATACCCCCTACCCCTGGATTATCGCGATGACAGCTAACGCCGCTGACTCTGACCGCCAAAGCTGTCTAGCTGCAGGCATGAATGACTATTTGAGCAAACCGATTCGGCTCAACCGCTTGACCAAAGTTCTACAACACGCAGCTGATTCCCTCGGAGCACTTGAGCGGGCTGACTAAGCGGGCCAACGAAGAAGAGCCGTAAAAGCTAGACTGATATATTGAAGTGTTCGTGTTTACGGGGGTTACAACCCTAGCCTCACTGAATTAAAGCTCCCTAGTGTTTGCCGAATCAGTTTACTAGTGCAACAGTGTCGCTGATCACCGCATAAGTCTTATGGCGGTTGCTATAACTGAGCGGTATGCAGCCCAGCCTGGTAAATTTGGTAGGCACTCGTGATCCTGAGTGCAACCGAAGCACGGCATATGCCCTTTCCCAGAACGGAACCCCTAACCTGACAATGCAGCCGACAGACCCCGACAAGTTTACCGCTAAGGCATGGGAAGCGATCGTTGAAGCCCAAAACGTGGCTCGTCGCTTTAAGCAACAGTATCTTGAGGCTGAGCATGTCATGGTGGCGCTGCTAGAACAAGCGGGTCTGGCAAACACCCTATTAAAGCGCGTCGAACTTGACCCAGCCGTGATCAGCCGA
Source organism: Cyanobacteria bacterium P01_A01_bin.123 (assembly GCA_039815185.1). Taxonomy (GTDB): domain Bacteria; phylum Cyanobacteriota; class Cyanobacteriia; order Phormidesmidales; family Phormidesmidaceae; genus JBCBZT01. The sequence goes on from JBCBZT010000010.1 coordinate 38,654, forward strand.
GAACTTGAAACCTTTGCCCAACGACAAGCACGAGTCCGGGTTTCCACCGACAATAATCTTTATCTGGGCCAAAGTCTCGACAAAATGCTCGATCAGGCCGAAGCCTGCCGCGAAGCGCTCAAAGATAAATTCATTTCCGTAGAGCACTTGCTGTTAGGGTTTGTGGAAGACGAACGCATTGGCCAACGATTGCTACGGGGCTTTAAGGTCGAGTCCGCAACCCTGATGGCAGCGATTAATGCCGTACGGGGTAGCCAGAGCGTCACCGATCAAAATCCTGAATCTCGCTACGAAGCCCTAGAAAAATATGGTCGCGACCTGACCGAACAGGCCAAAGTGGGCAAGCTGGATCCGGTGATTGGTCGGGATGAAGAAATTCGTCGGGTGGTACAGGTACTGTCCCGCCGGACTAAAAACAATCCGGTGCTAATCGGGGAGCCTGGGGTGGGCAAAACCGCGATCGCAGAAGGGCTAGCCCAGCGCATCATCAATGGTGATGTGCCCGAATCCTTGAAGAACCGTCGCCTGATTACCCTCGACATCGGTGGTTTGATTGCCGGAGCCAAGTATCGCGGGGAATTTGAAGATCGCCTGCGTTCGGTGCTCAAAGAAGTCACCAGTTCTGATGGTCAAATTGTGCTGTTTATTGACGAACTGCACACCGTTGTTGGGGCTGGCGCTGGCCAGGGCACCATGGACGCGGGCAATCTGCTCAAACCCATGCTGGCCAGAGGCGAACTGCGCTGTATCGGGGCCACCACTTTAGACGAATACCGCAAACACATCGAAAAAGATGCCGCTCTAGAACGGCGATTTCAGCAAGTGTATGTGGGCCAACCCAGTGTAGAAGACGCCATTTCGATCTTGCGGGGACTCAAAGAACGCTACGAAGTGCACCACGGGGTAAAAATTTCCGATTCAGCCCTAGTTGCAGCAGCTACCTTGTCTGATCGGTACATCAGCGATCGCTTTTTGCCCGACAAAGCCATCGATTTGGTAGATGAAGCGGCTGCCAAACTGAAGATGGAAATTACCTCCAAACCCGAAGAGTTGGAATCCATCGATCGCCGCCTCATGCAGCTCGAAATGGAAAAGCTCTCCCTAGAAGGAGAAGAGCAGCTATCAGGGGTTGCCTACCGCACTGCTCAAGAACGGCTGACCCGGATCAACCGAGAAATTGAAGTATTGGCAGACAAACAAAAAGACTTTAACGACCAATGGCAAAGCGAAAAACAAACCCTTGATGCGATTAATACCCTAAAAGAAAAAGAAGACCAGCTCAGGGTACAAATTGAGCAGGCGGAACGAGCCTACGATCTCAACAAAGCAGCTCAGCTCAAATATGGGGAACTAGAAGGCTTACAGCGCGATCGCGAAACCAAAGAAGTCAAACTGATGGAGATTCAATCCCGGGGGTCAACCCTATTGCGCGAACAGGTGATTGAATCGGACATCGCCGAGATTGTTGCCAAGTGGACTGGTATTCCCGTCAATCGCTTAATGGAATCTGAACGGCAGAAGCTGCTCCAGCTTGAATCTCACCTGCATCAAAAGGTGATTGGGCAAGAAGAAGCCATATCCGCTGTCTCTGCCGCCATTCGTCGAGCTAGGGCCGGGATGAAAGATCCGGGACGGCCGATTGGTTCATTTTTGTTTATGGGGCCAACAGGGGTTGGTAAAACCGAACTCGCCCGTGCTCTGGCAGATTTTTTATTTGATACCGAAACCGCCTTGGTTCGTATCGATATGTCCGAATATATGGAGAAGCATGCTGTCGCTAGACTCGTCGGTGCACCACCAGGATATGTGGGCTATGAAGAAGGGGGGCAATTGTCTGAAGCGATTCGACGTCACCCCTATTCCGTCGTGTTGCTAGACGAAGTCGAAAAAGCTCATCCCGATGTCTTCAATATCTTGCTACAGGTGCTGGATGATGGCCGCATTACCGATTCCCAGGGACATCAAGTAGATTTCCGCAACACGGTGATAGTGATGACTAGCAATATCGGCAGCGATTACATTTTAGACGTTGCTGGCGACGACACCCAATATAGCGAAATGCAGCGACGGGTGATGAATGCCTTGCGTAAGCATTTCCGCCCCGAATTTCTCAACCGAGTTGATGACATGATTTTGTTCCATGCCCTGAGTCGAGTCGAGCTACGCAAGATTGTCGGCATCCAGATTCAGCGCATTCATCGTTTACTAAGGGAACAAAAAATTACGCTAGAACTCAGCGAAAAGGCTTTAGATCATGTCGCCGAAGTTGGCTACGATCCAGTGTACGGTGCACGTCCCTTAAAACGTGCCATTCAACGGGAGCTCGAAGATCCGATTGCAACCAAAATCTTAGAGAACACATTGATAGCAGGTACAACCCTCCGGGTTAATCTGCATCAGGGGAAAGGTCTCATATTTGAGACTGATTCAGAAGATGCTGACGTTGAAACAGCCCTGATTGAATCTCAGGCAAGCTAACAGTACACAGAAGACTTAATTTGTCAGCGTTCACAGCGCTTAAATTGTTCACCAGGAGAGATAAATTGCCATGACCAAGGAAACTGAGTTTGCTCCTTTCACGTCGATCTGAACTGAGTCTATAAATTTTGTGTAAAGATTACAACATTGAAATTTATGGAGCTATGGAATGCCGATTGAAATTTATGGAGCTATGGAATGCCGATTGAAATTCATGGAGCTATGCAATACCGATATCAATGCAATAGTAAGTCGCTGGTGTCTATAGGCTGAGTCTGGCTACAGGTTGATCTTAGGCCAAATTCTAGTTCTCTCAAGTATCGTTGCCCACGCACTTTTTAGGATGAAGGCCTATGGTTCGTGCCCATTATTCCCCCGCGGGTGCTTTGAGTACTACTACTGCTAGGTTAAAGGAAGTTTCTCCAATCCTCGATTTTACCGTTGTAATTTGCACTTATAACGGCGCTAATCGCATTCCTGAAGTGCTAGCCCAACTCCAACGACAAGTGGATGTCGAAGGTTTGCGTTGGGAAGTTTTAGTAGTGGATAACAACAGCACTGACAACCTTACCGACGTGTTTCAGAGGTTTCAATCTGATTGGGGCGAAGACTCTACGCTGCACTATTTGTTTGAATCTAAGCAGGGGCCTGCCTACGCTCGCCAACAGGCTATTCGGGCAGCCAAGAGTGAACTCATTGGTTTTTTAGATGATGACAATATTCCGGCAGACAACTGGGTGGCGGCGGCCTATCGATTTGGCCAGGCCCATCCTCAGGCGGGAGCCTATGGTAGCCGGGTTCAGGGGCAATTTGAGGTAAACCCGCCGGAGGAGTTTGATCGCATTCGAGCCTTCTTTGCCCTAACCCAACGAGGAGATTTCCCCCTGCGCTATGAAAGGCAACGCAAAGTTTTGCCGCCAGGCGCGGGGTTAGTCGTCAGACGCAAGGCCTGGTTAGAGAGTGTACCCAAACAGTGCATCTTATCTGGGCCGATTGCTAACATACGGATTGGCGGTGAAGATTTAGAAGCAGTTTCCCACATCCAAAATAGTCCCTGGGAAGTTTGGTATAACCCTGAGATGGAAATCTCCCATAAAATTGCGGCTGAACGCATTACCCGAGACTACCTTTTGCGGTTTTTTAGAGGGATTGGGCTCAGCCGCCACGTTACCCGAATGTTAGGGTGTGACCCTTGGCAACGACCATTTTGGTTCCTGTTATATATTGCCAATGATCTTCGCCGCATCCTGGCCCATTTCTTCAAGTACCGAACCCAGCTTCGCTCTGATTTAGTTGCAGCGTGCGAATTTCAGCTTTATGTTTCTAGTTTGATTAGCCCGTTGTATATCTGGAGGATGCGACTTCTGAATCGATCATGACTTCTGATCGGATGTGGTTTACGTCCGCTGAATGAAGCGATAAGTTGCCTGCGTTTTTCCTATGGCCATTGACCTGACCGTTGCCATCCCGACCTATAATGGTGCCCCACGTTTGGCACTAGTTCTAGAACACTTACGGGCTCAAACTGGGACTGAAACCCTTGATTGGGAAATCCTGGTGGTTGACAACAACAGCAGTGATGATACGGCTGAGCGGGTGCGGCAATGTCAAGCAGATTGGCTCCTTCAGGTTCCCCTCAAGTATTACTTTGAACCCCAACAGGGTGCCGCTTATGCCCGACAGCGAGCTGTGCAGGAGGCTGAGGGCAACTGGGTTGCTTTTTTGGATGATGATGTGTTGCCGATGGCAGATTGGGTTGAAAACGCGATCGCGTTTGGCCGGGCTCATCCTCATGCGGGGGCCTACAGTGGCCAGATTCACGCCAAGTTTGACGAACCGCCGCCGCCAGAGTTTAAGCACATCAAAGCCTTTTTAGCCGTGCGGGAAGAGGGTAATTTGGCCTATCGCTACCAACCTGAGCGGCTCAATACGCCCCCAGCAGCAGCCCTGGTCGTGCGACGGCAAGCTTGGTTAGATTGGATGCCACCAGAACCTTACTTGGCAGGGCGGGTTGGGGAGTCAATGGTGGGCGGCGAAGATATCGAAATTTCGGTGCATTTGCACCACGGCGGCTGGGAAGTCTGGTATTGCCCTGAAATGCATGTTTCCCACCACATTCCGCCCCATCGCTTAGAGCGTGATTACTTGATGGGGTTGGCTCAGGGCTGTGGCCTCTCAGCTTGTCAACTGCAACTGTTAAACAAACCCCTTTGGCAAAAGCCATTGGTGACTGGCCGGATACTGTTGGGGAGTACTCGCCGGGTTATATTCCATTACTGGCGACATCGCCGCGAACTCGGGACGGATTTGGTAGCGGCGTTCCGCCTCAGGTTTTATCTGGGCAACCTAATGAGTGTGCGTTATGCACTGCACCACAAGTTTTGGCGTTGATGCTGCCGATTTTGGATCGTAGGCATTAAAAGCCTAAGTTTTCGCAAATCAGGCATTTGAGCTTACCCATGCATGTCATTGTGTTAGAAAACGAACCGTCTTCTGAGCGGGGGGGACAAGAACGGAGCTTACTCGATGTTTGCAGAGGACTGGCCCAGCGCGGCCATCGCCTGAGTTTGCTGTATGTCCAGTCAGGGGATTTATTAGCGCAGTATCAGACGTTTTGTGCTGATTGGTATGCCGTTTCAGGTTATCGCTTTTATCCGCGTTACCCATTGCGGTCACTGCAGCAATGGCGTCGAGACATCTTCAAAATTCCAATCACTCGTGACAGTGTCATTTACAGCAATCAGTATCACGACAGCTTATTTGGAACAACCTTTGCGCGCCTCCGTCGAGTGCCGTTTGTTTGTCATCTGCGGCTGCCGCCGGGTCTACCCTTGGGGGTGCAGTGCAATTGGGGGATGGGCGGTACCGATCGTTTGATTGCCGTATCTCGACAAACCCAAGTAGACTGGCAAACTGCTGGATTTGAACGCAAACCAATTGATGTCGTTTACAACGCGATTGATGTGGATCAGTTTCAACCCACCACTGATCTAGTCGCCTGTCGGCATCGCTGGGGACTAGCGGCGGGCGATCGCGCGATCGCCTATGTCGGTCGGCTCGATCAGGTTAAGGGGGTTGAAACACTGCTGCGGGCCTTTGCTCAAATGACCCCCATAAATTCGAAAAATCCAGATGCTGGCAAAGCCCAAATCCATCTGTTAATTGCTGGCAAACCGTTGATCACCCAATCTGACTATGGTGAACATCTAAAGCGCTTGACAAAGCACCTGGGAATTGAAACCCAGGTGCATTTTCTAGGTCACGTTAACGATCCCCGTTGGGTTTACCAAGCCAGCGATGTGGTGGTGTTGCCCAGTGAATGGTCAGAACCCTTTGGACGCGTTTTGATAGAAGGAATGGCCTGTGCCATTCCGGCGGTGGGTAGCGCCATTGGCGGGATTCCGGAGGTATTGGCTGACTTGCCCTATAACGCCCTGTTTCAACCGGGTAACCAGGCTGAATTAGCCAATCGCTTGGAGATGCTAATCGATTGGCGATCGCACCAACCAGACTTGGGCCAACAGTGCCGTCAGCATGTCAAAGTAAAGTTTTTACTATCACACACGATTGATGGGGTAGAAACTGCCTTACATAGGGCGCTTAAAGGTTAGTGCGGGTTCAGTCGCCCAATCAGCGTAACAGCGCACTCCAAGTGGCTGGCCCTACCACCCCATCGGGGGATAGTTGATAATGGCGTTGGGCCTGTTGCACAGCCGCTTCAGTATCTGGGCCAAAAATACCGTCCAGAGAACCCTGATAAAAGTCCAGGGATTTGAGCCGTTCTTGCAAACGCACGATCGCCGGCCCGTGCATGCCCCGTCGCAAAATGGGGAAATCAGTCGGTGCAGTTGTTTGATTGTTGCCAGTTGCGTCAGTATTGCTTGGGTTGTCTTGGGACGGATTGCCAGCAGATGGAGGAGTCTCCTCTGGTATGGGAGTGGATTGAGCACTTGCCTCAGGTGGAAATGCAGCAGCGGGGTCGGCGGAGGCAGCATTGTCTGAACTTGTCGAGGGGGGTAAGGCTGCTGGTTCTGAGGCGTTTGATGCGGTTGTCGTAGCTGGCGGATTAGCAGCAGCCGGCGGATCAGGAAAAAGGCGATTCCAAGTGGCCGGGCCTACAATGCCATCTGTGCTTAACCCAGCAGCCTGCTGAAATTGAGCCACTGCGGACTGGGTTGAGTCTTGGTATATCCCGTCTACAGCATCATCAAAGTAGCCCATGAGCTTGAGCATGGCTTGGAGCTCAGAGACGGCAGTCCCTTCACTCCCCAATCTCAGCGTGGGGCGAGAAACCCGCTGAGGTGAGGATATGACTTCTGTTGGGTCCGTGGTCATGGGAGCAGACTGCTCAGGAGTAGGCTGCTCGGGGGGAGCCTGCTGGGCAACTCTGATCTGGAGCGGCTCTGCCAACGCAGCGGCAGGAGTCCACCCCATGGGAAGCAAACTCAAGAGTAGCCCCATCACCCAGCTGGGCATAGGCACGTTGCGAATTACCCGCTGGGTCTGATAATGGGGCTGGATTTTCCCACAAGTTAAGATCCTGCGGATGACATTCCTGCTATTGATATCGTCTCCCATGTACTCCATTTGACTTGCTGCGCTCCCTAACTGGGTGTGGTATCGATTTTTGTAACGGGCTCACCCTGGGAAGCTGCTTCTGTTAACCATTAACCAATAGCTAACAGACAGCTCATTTTGGGGAACCGCTCATTTTGTTCTTAAACAGGGTAGCGTGTGTTTAGCCGATGAAAAAAAAAATCTATGCAATTTTCATGGTTGAGCTGTTTTAGAGGCGCGATTTGGGGCGTTGTAATTGCTGATGCCCTCGCTGCAGGCGAGCTACCATGGGAGTTTGGACCACTGGGCCACTGCCCAAAGAGGTCTACAAATTTGATATCCCCAATGTCAGACTTACCCCAGGAAACATCGACTTGGGGCACTGCCTTGATTGCCTGTGGCCAGCAGGTTTTATCTACATCTAGTCTGGGATCGCCTTTTCTGAAAGGATCAGAGATTGAGGTTAGTCTCAGTAAGACACCTGCTGCTGCTGCAATCGCTTATTTGCCGATGCTGTTGCGCTATCAGCGATCGCCCCTAGAAGTAGTCTTGAGCGGGAATAGCATCAGACAGGAAACAGAGGCCTCGATGGTCTTGCAAGACCAGTCTTTGACCATCGCTTGGTATGCCCATCAATTAGTCTTGGGCTGGATTCAGATTGTTGCCCAAAATGCCGTTCCCCTATCCCCAAAAGAGAGGCTTGAGGCACTCCAACATCACTTAAAACAATCGGTCAAATCCGTAAACCGGACTTCTCACCCTGAGGTTAAGTTCAGCCTTGAGCCACTACTGGCGGCTTTAGATGATCTCAAGTGCTTGCTTGATCAGCCCCAGTTGATCATGGCGAATAAAACTGGAACAGCGTTGTCCCTACCGCTGTTATCCCCTTTAATCTGGGCGCTGTATTTTAGCTTGACTGCTGTTGAGAATTATCCAGTTGCGGTGATCCGAGCGCTAAGATTAAGGCATTCCCCACCATTAGTCGTCAGTTTGACTGGGCTCTTTAGTGGCATTGTGGCCAGTTCAATCGGGTTGCCTCCCGTTTGGTTAGCGCCCATCTTGGCCAAACCTAAGACACCGCTGGTGACCCAGGAGGAATTTCCCTCCTCAAAAGCACTGCGACAGTTGCCTGATCAGTTATATGCTGCCTGCATTGGAATTGATTGGGCCTATGCCCCCACCTCACTCACTGCTGATTGGCCCACAGCGTTGCCCATTGTTCACAGTTAGTTCATTAAACGTTTGATATTGCATCACCTGACATAATTTGCGATTGGGATTCAGAAATCGGATTAGACCTCAGCTATGAAGTTATTCAAACTCTTCACACAGCAAATTGATCACTGGTGGCACGGTTACTTCGTCATCGGGAATCGACAATCCGATCATTTTAGGCTGCGCCGACTGGCGCTGCAGTCTGGGCTCAGGTCTAATCGCGTGGGTAACTTCCTCCGCGGCCAACTTTCGCCCATCCTCTCTAGTCAGACACCCGATCGGAGTCCGGGCGAAACAGTGGTTCGCAAACGATGTAAACGCCAGAAGGGTGTTCAACCCCCAACCTTGTTTGCGGTAGCAATGCTGACTCTGACGGCTTCCATGGGTCAACGGTTTTACAACCAACCTGTGTTGCAAGTGGCAACCCGATCGCCGCAGGTGGTGATTGCCCCTGACTCGGCCACGGTAATCGACGAACAGAGTACTGAGGAAAGACGCATCGCCGCGCGCAATGGGGCTTTGCCCGTATTCATGATGGACGATGAAGCCAATCAGCAAACCAGCGATGGGGTGAACAATTGGTTAGAACAGGGTGATGATCTCTGGCAACAAGCAGGGACGGTTCCTTTTGTAGAAACTGATCAGCTCTCAACCGCAAGCCAGCAATACATCCGCACAATTGACGCCTCAGAGTGGGAGACCCTCCTCCGTCAAGTGCGCAGTCGCAGTGAGCCCTTTATTCTCCCTGACGGTATTGCTCGCGCTCAAACCACCCCTTTAGTATTGACCGATCTCTCGCCTACTCAATCTGCAGTTGTACGAGAACTGCTCACCTACCGTCAGACCACCTCCCCGGCGGCCTTTACGTTGCTAACCTCCACTGTTGAACGGACACAAAGGGGGTATCGTCAAGCGATCGCAGAGATTGAGGCCCTGATGCGACAAAATTCTGAGTTGCCCCTGACTCCCGAGTTGCTTGAGTTATCTGCTGCAGACTGGCGTCAGACCCAGCGAGGCGTTCGCGCTGTTGTCAAACGCATGACGGCCCAAGGCATTGCCCAGGGATTACCGCCTGATTTATTGGAGCGCGCGATCCGCATCCAAGTTAAGGGAGAGGTTCCGGCAGCGGCAGAAGATATGGCGGTGCAGCTATTACTGGTGACTTTGCAACCCAACCTCGTGGAGGATGTAGAACGAACCCGGGAGCAGGCAGAACAAGTCGCACAAGCGGTCGAACCCGTCATGGTTTCGGTGAGTTCTGGGGAAGTCATTGTCGCCGAGGGGGAAGAAATTACCCCGTCAGATTTTGCCTTGCTCGATCACTTTAACTTGAGCCGTCGGCGATTCAACTGGTTAGGGTTTACCGGATTTGGTGTCTTAGTCGGCGGTGGCATGTGTGTCTTTTTGCTGGTCGAAAACTTCTACCATCCAGGGTTGCGTCGTCGAGACTATGGCTTGATTGTGCTGTTGACTTGGGGAGCGGCGGGCGTGATTGCGGTGGGCATCCCCGCGATCAGTCTGGTGGCGGTAGGCCTATTGGTGGGCAGCTTTTACGGAGCAGCTTTAGGGGGTACCGTCGTCGCCCTGTTGGGGATTATCTTGCCCATTGGCACAGCCGTCAGCGGGATTCCTCTAGCCGCCAGTGCCGCTGGCGCACTTGTGGGGGCATTGGTGGCGGCGCGACTGCGATCGCGTGAAGAATTGGCTTTGCTGGGCGGTGCCGTAGGCGTTACCCAGGGGGTAGTGCACTTGATTTTGACCTTAATGCTGAGTCCGGTGTCGAGTGCAGCCTGGTTAAATATTTTATCAGTCTCGGCGCTGCAAGCGGTATACGGCATTGCCTGCAGTATTGTCGCGATTGGCATCAGCCCCTACCTTGAACACCTATTTGATCTGGTAACCCCAATTCGCCTGGCCGAACTGTCAAACCCCAACCGTCCACTGCTTAAGCGGTTGGCCTCCGTTGCACCAGGCACATTTCAACACACGCTATTTGTATCTTCCTTAGCCGAAGCCGCTGCCCGTGCCCTGGGGTGCAATGTGGAACTGGTGCGTGCCGGGACGCTCTACCATGACATTGGCAAAATGCATGACCCGGAAGGCTTTATTGAGAATCAGATGGGGGGTGTCAACAAGCACGACGTGATTGATGATCCCTGGGTGAGTTCAGACATCATCAAAAAGCACGTGACCAAGGGAATTGAGATGGCTCGCAAGCATCGCCTACCCAAAGCGCTGCGAGCGTTTATTCCTGAGCATCAGGGCACTATGCCAATTAGTTACTTTTATCACCAAGCCAAAGAGCGGGCAAAAGCCGATGCCAGTATCGTGGCAAGAGAGCAGGATTTCCGCTACGACGGTCCGATTCCACAAACGCCAGAAACCGGGATTGTCATGTTGGCGGATTCTTGTGAGGCTGCCCTGCGATCGCTAAAAGATGCCACTCCGGAAGAAGCCCTTGCCATGGTCAACAAGATTCTGCGAGCCCGATGGAAAGATCAGCAATTGATCGATTCTTGCCTTACCCGCGAAAATATGGCTACGATTGCGGAGATTTTTGTACAGGTTTGGCAGCAGTATAACCACAAGCGTATTGCCTATCCTAAAGCCGCTCTGAGTGGTCGTGCTGGCGGATGATTGGTGATCACGCCTGGCAAAAGTTAACTGCCCGCTTCCTTTTCCTCAACATCCGCTGCCAATGCTGCCAACCTGAGGCCAATGATCTTTTCACCGCGATTAGGCGTTAGCAAGCGATCGCTGGGGGTATCTTTGCCTTGGCGGGGAATGTCTGACATCGAGAGATAAGCAATGCGATCGTTAGAGGTCATTAAGGTTGCTTGTCTTTGGGGAGCGGCTACTGCGATCGCGGCGAGGGTATCCGTTTTGGCCGTGAATTTGAAAGCTTGGGTGCCAATCCCGCCTCGTTTGGCCAGCCGCAGCGCTTTGACGGGTAGACGTTTGCAATACCCCAAGGCTGAAACCAGCATCAGCATATCTGACTCAGTCACAGAGACACAGCCCACTAACTGCTCTTGCTTCCTCAGACGTAGGGCTTGGGGGCCTTGGGCGTTGCGACCCATGATGGGTAATTCGTCGTCATCGATAGTAAAGCGTAGGATTCGCCCACCGGAAGTAGCCAGGACTAAGGTTTCCCCAGCGTTGGCCAGGGTGACAAACTGCAACTGGTCATCGCCTTTAAGCTTAAGGGCAGTCAGGCCCCGGCCCGTCAGCTGAGTAAAGTCAGCCAGGGACGAGCGCTTAATACGCCCTTGGGTGGTCACCAAAATCAAGTCTTTTGTCAGCGTGTCTTCAGACAAAACCATTTGAGCCGTAATTACATCGGGATCGGCGGACACTGAATCAGGGAGTAGATTAATCAGAGGTACGCCTTTTGCTTGCCGATGAGCTTGGGGAATATCATCAACCCGCACGGTATAGGCTTTGCCGTCTTTGGTTAGGGTCAGCAGTTCTTGATTGGTTTGAGCTGCTTCCACCTGGACAGGAAAATCCTCGACCGCTTCAAAAGCTAAAGTCTCTGGCGTTTCCTGGCGGGCTTGGCGACGTTGAAAAGCCTTTGGAGAAGACCGCTTAACATATCCTTTTTGGGTAAATTCGAGGATGGCCGCTTCTTCTACCACTTCGGCTGCGATCTCGGCTAGCGTCTCACTTTCTGCTTGCCGTTCTGCCTCTGACTGAATCCGTGTGCGCCGGGGATCGCCAAATTTCTTCTTCAGTGTGCGCAGTTCTTTTTTCAGCGCTTTGAGTAGTTCTCGTCGTTCTGAGAGTAGCCGTTGCAGCTGGGCCATGCGAACCGTTAGCTCGTCGTACTCAGTTTGCAGATTCTGCCGCTCTAATCCGGTTAAACGGCGTAGGGGCATAGAAAGGATAGAATCTGCCTGGCGATCGCTGAAGCCAAAGCGCCCTTGAAAACTGACCTTGGCCGTGGTGCCATCAGGAGATTGGCGCAAAATCTCAATCACCGCATCCAAATTTTCTAGTGCCATCAGCTGCCCTTCTAGGATGTGCAGCCGATTTTCAGCGCGTTCAAACTCATGGCGATACTGGCGAGTCAGGGTTTCTTCCCGGAAGTTTAAAAACGCCTGCAGCATCTCCCGCAGCGGTAGCTGATGCGGTTGCCCTTCGTCTAAGGCGAGTAAAATGGCACCGAAGTTACTTTGCAACGCCGTTTGCTTGTAAAGGGCATTGAGTACCCGTTGGGGTTGGACTTCGCGCTTGAGTTCAATAACAACGCGCATGCCGTCGCGATCGCTTTCGTCACGAATATCGGCGATGCCGTCGATTTTGTCGTTGTTGACCAAATCCGCAATTTTTTCAATCCAGCCCGCTTTGTTGACCTGGAAGGGCAATTCCGTTACCACAATGGCATTACGTCGCTGTCGTCCCCGTCCGGGATGAATTTCTTCAAAGGTGGCAATTCCCCGCACCGGAATGCTGCCGCGTCCAGTGCGATAGGCATCTTGAACACCGCTACAGTCAATAATTTCGCCCCCAGTGGGGAAATCCGGTCCCGGAATCAGTTCAAACAGCCGCTCATCTGAGAGATCTGGGCGATCAACCAGGGCAACTAACCCGTCTACGACTTCCCCTAAATTGTGGGGGGGGATGTTGGTTGCCATACCCACGGCAATCCCTGAACTACCGTTGAGCAGTAGATTAGGCAATTGAGCCGGCAACACGACCGGTTCCTGCTGAGAATTATCAAAATTATCGCTAAAATCGACCGTCGCTTCACCAATTTCACTCAGCAGAGCTTCGTGACTCATTTCGGCCAGACGGGTTTCGGTGTACCGCATAGCCGCAGGTGGGTCATTATCGACTGAGCCAAAATTGCCGTGGCCTGCCAGCAGTGGATAGCGACTGGAAAAGCTCTGTACCATGCGCACCAGGGCGTCGTATACTGCCTGATCGCCATGGGGGTGATATTTACCGAGCACATCCCCAACCACGCGAGCACATTTTCGAAAGGGGCGGTCTGGGGTTAGGCCCAACTCATGCATGGCATAGATAATGCGGCGATGCACGGGTTTCAGCCCGTCACGGACATCGGGTAGGGCACGCCCGACAATCACGCTCATGGCATATTCCAGGTAAGAACGCTGCACCTCCGAATGTAGTGAGGTAACGATAACTTGCCCTGGGGAAAGCATATTGAGCTGTCTGGCCATGAGTTGAGTTCCTTGAAATTAACCGTGATTCCCGAATCGCTTTTAACAATGCTGTAACTTATATACAAAAGCAGAAAAATGGCACAACTAGGCAAGGTAAGCTTGCTTACTTTACGGTAGTATTTGGCTGTTCTGCTGGAGACGTCGCTGACTATATTTCACAAAAAGTACTATGAAAACCGTTTTGATTGTGGAAGATGACATGATTAATGCTCGTGTCTTTTCCAAAATTTTGACCAAGCGTGGGGGACTGACGGTAAAGCATACCGAAAATGTGGAAGAAGTCATGCAGATTGCCCAAAACCATGAGGCTGATGTCATTTTGATGGATGTTTCCCTCTCTCATAGTGTGTACCAAGGTAAACCTGTGGATGGCATCAAGATTACCCAAATGCTGAAATCAGACCCGAATACGGCCAGTTTGCCCGTAATTTTAGTTACCGCACATGCTATGGACGGCGATCGCGAGAATTTCCTCCAACAGAGCGGCGCTGATGGTTACATCTCTAAACCCGTGGTCGATCATCAGAAGTTTGTTGATCAAATTACAGCCATGATTCCCGATGTGGGGTGATGGAAGATAAATACATTTGTACTGTAAATTCAGCGAATGATCCAGTTTTCGCCTAAGGATAAGAGCACTAGCGATGCCAGCATGATCTAGTTCTGAAATCAGGACAGGTAATTATCAACTCAGTAGCTAATCGGATTGATGTGAGGTAAGGGCACGAAAAATTTCATCAAAGGCAGCAATGCCCTACTGCTTGGCAGTGTTTACGAGCGACCACACCTGAACGAACAATTCGGCCAGTCGACGTGAAAGTCATGACTCCAAATCTATACTTCTGGCTTAGTCTCCTCACTTCTGGGTTAGTCTCCCCTAACGATTCCCTCCCGACGCGGATCCGCACCTCCCTCCAGTCCATTCGGTGTCACCACAATGCCGTGCAACCCACTATTCAAGTCTCGAACGCTGACGGTGTAACCCAACGCTTCTAGTTCAGTCGCTTCAGCAGCTGCAATTGTATCCTGCTCTAGATCGTAGGTGCCAAACCGATTTACCCGGTGGGGGAGATCAATTGCAGCTTGAATATCGAGTCCCCAATCGAGGTGGGCAATCAAAGTTTTAGCCACGTAACCGATAATGCGGCTACCCCCCGGTGAACCCACCACAAGATAGAGATCGTCGTTGCCATCCAAAACAATTGTGGGTGCCATTGAAGAACGGGGCCGCTTGCCCGACTCCACTCGATTGGCGACGGGCAAGCCGTCGGCTATGGGCTCAAAGGCAAAGTCAGTCAGCTGGTTGTTGAGCAGAAACCCCCGCACCATCACCCGCGACCCAAACACATTTTCAATGCTTGAGGTCATGGAGACCGCATTGCCTTCGCTATCAACAATCGATAGGTGACTGGTGGATGGTAACTCTAGTGCGGTTCCGGAACCGAAGGACTGGGCCTCAGGTGGTGTCCCAGCAGAAACGGTTTCAAGGGCAGGGCCTTGGGGATCGATCAAACGAGCGCGATCGCGCAAATAATCCCTATCCAACAATCCCGCCACTGGCACATCTACAAAATCCGCATCGGCCATATACACCCCCCGATCGGCGAAGGCCAATCGAGACGCCTCGCCAATCAGGTGCCAAGCTTGAGCCGAGGTTGATCCCAAAGTCGCCAGATCAAAGTGGTTGAGCATACCTAAAATTTGACCTATCGTTAGCCCCCCCGAACTGGGTGGCCCCATACCGCAAACTTGATAGCGCCGATAGGGGATACAAACAGGGTCTCGAACTTTGGCTTCGTAGTTGGCCAAGTCATCGAGGCTCAGCAAACCGGGATTGTCAGAAACCCCTTGCACAGCCGCAACCAAGTCTGCAGCCACCGCGCCTTGATAAAACCCTGCTGATCCCTGCTCAGCAATTAGTCTCAGGGTTTGGGCGAGTTCGGGATTTTGTAGGCGATCGCCTGCCTGCAAAGGCTCGCCATCAGCGTGAAAGAAGTAGGCTTGGGTGGTGGGATAACGCCGCAGTCGGTCTTGATCTAGCGCAATTAAAGTTGCTAGACGCGGGGACACGATAAATCCGTCCTCTGCTAACTGAATGGCAGGTTCAAACAGCTCAGCCCAAGCAAGGTTGCCATGGTGTTGATGAACCGTTTCTAAGAGCTTGACGACGCCTGGCACACCAACTGAACGGCCACCAACGACGGCATCAAAAAAGTCGAGGGGCTGACCATTAGCTTCTAAAAACAAGTCCGATGTTGCTAATTGAGGTGCGGTTTCGCGACCATCATAGGCCGTGAGTTCAGCTGCTGCTGCGTCAAAATACAGCAGGAATGCACCGCCGCCAATACCCGAAGATTGGGGCTCAACCAGGTTGAGGACGATCTGTGTGGCAATCGCGGCGTCAATCGCACTCCCCCCAGCCCGCAAAATTTTATAGCCTGCATCGACGGCGTAGGGATTGGCTGCGGCCACCATAAATGAATCTGCCCGAGTCAGCGGTTGTGCCTGATAGCCTGTCCCTGATTCTGGCGCGATTTGCTCCGAGGGGGCCGGACTTTGTGCCCAAACGGGCAGGATAGTATGAATCCCGACGAAGCTGACCCAACTCAAAAGGGCGAGCATCAAAACTAACCCAAGCTGCGATCGCTTCATAACACCCCATGCTGTCCAAAATGAATTTCAAATCGAAGTCTCCCTTGCCGTCGTCAACTGATTTTATAGCAGTTGCTAACTTGATTTGGATGACCTCAAAGATAGATTCCTAAATCTCCTCAACAATCATTGAGAGAGATTGTAGGGGATCTTCAAATTTGGATTAACGGTGCAACTGACGCCTATAGCTGAGCGATCAGCGCTGTCATCTCGGGGATATTGAAGAATGTTTGGGTGGCGGTCAGTAGGTCGCTGCCCCACAGGTTTTCATCTAAAAAGTCAATGTCGGCATAGCGGCTGTCTCGCTCTAGGGCCTCTGTACCCATCTCAATCGCAGTGGTGCGATCGCCTTGAGCAAAGAGTGCTACTGCGATCGCGAGTCTGGGTTCTGACTCACCGTCGCTCATTTCTAGGGCTTCCTGCCATTTTTGAATCGCACCATCCACATCACCCTGCTCATAAAGCACCAAGCCGATATTATTGACCGCAGGCCAAAAGTCTTCTTCTAAATCAGCGGCTTGCTGATATCGAGCGATCGCGTCTTCATAGCGCTCTAGCTTGTAATAGGCATTACCTAAATCAAATAATGCCCCTGGGTTATCGGCTTCAAGTTGTAAGCCAGCTTCCAAAGAGTTGGCCGCCTGCAAATATTGCCCTTGGCGAAAATAGACAGTTCCCAAGGCAAACAGTACCGGGATATTGTCAGATTCAAGGCTTTTGGCGCGTTCTAGAGCAGTCGCAGCATTATCTAAGTCCTCAATCTGGAGATAAAGACTCCCGAGCAAACCCCATACGTTAGCGTTATCTGGCAACAGCTGAGTGGCTAATTGAGCCCGTGATAGCGCTGCTTGGACTTGCTGAAACTGGGCGAGTTGAGCGGCTTCACTGGCGAGTTGTAATCCTGCTTGGTCAAGCTGATCTTGATCCAAGGGCAAGGTGTAGGGCAACAGCGCTTGGGAAAAGGCCGGACGCTGAGTCCCCAGAAACGTAGCCGCAATCAGCAAAGAAACAATATAAAGACGCTTCAGCACAGGATTCCGCTTGATAATTGAGTAACCATTCTCTTGCAGTCAGCTTAGCTTATCTAGAGTCTTTTGCGGCAGCCGCTGCATTCCGCCGCCACATCTCAGGTTTAATCCGTCGCAGAGCTGAAGCAGGAAATCGTTGATTCCACTCTGCTTCAGACAAGTTAGCTAAATCTGTGAGGGCTGGCGCGACATTCCAAGGATAGGGCTGAAAATCTTCCAGGTCTGTAGATTGGGCAAACCGCTGATTCCAGGGGCAAACGTCCTGGCAGATATCGCAGCCTGCGACCCAGCCGTTAAGGTTAGCCGCGATCGCAGGGGGTAGGGTATCACTACGGTTTTCAATCGTGTGGTAAGCGATGCAGCGGTTGGCGTCCACGACGGTAGGGGCTCGAATCGCCTGGGTCGGGCAAGCCGCTAGACATTGGGTACAGGTGCCGCAGTGGGCTGTATGGGGGCGATCGGCTTCCAGCACTAAATTAGTCAAAACTTCCCCCAACACGACCCAAGAGCCATAGTCGCGGGTGATCAGGTTACCATTCTTGGCGATCCAGCCGAGCCCTGCGGTCTGGGCCCAAAACTTGTCCTGCACTGGGCCCGTGTCAGCGTAATGGCGAGTTACAACGGCGATGTTCTGGTCAGCGGCTTGGGCTGTTAACCATTGGGCCAAGGCTTTGAGCCGTTTCTGCAAAATTTTGTGGTAATCACGTCCCCAGCCGTAGCGGGCAATTTTGCCGTATGCGGCATCATCCGGTCGTTCATGGGGGGTGTAATAGTTGAGCGCCACACAAATGACTGAGCGCACCGCAGGCATCACCTGACGAATGTTGTGCCGCTTGGGGTTATGCATCCAGGCCATGTCAGCGTCATAACCCTGGTTGAGCCAGTGCAGTAGCGCGGCTTGGGTGGCAGCTTCATCGGGCGGCAATGCAGCATCAGAATCCAGGGGTTCAACCCGAGCAATACCCACTTTCTGAAATCCCAGTTCCAGGGCTTTTTGCTTGACTTGCGGCGCGGTAATGGGTGTGACCATAGAGACTGCCTAAATTCCCGCCCATGGGGCACGGGTTCGATATCCGGTAACGCCTATGGATTTAAGGGCGCAACATTAACCCGCCTGGGGTCACCGCGACGAAGGACGCGAGTATTTTGAATAATTGTGTTGGAGTAGCTTGGCGTCACCGCTCCAGGATGATTGTGGATAACGACACCGGAATACCCATAAGCACTGGGATGACGATAAACCTGGGGATTGGTAATCACCAGTGTCGATTGCCCCCCGTTCACAGAGTATGTGGTGGTGCTGTATGTGGTTTGAGGGAACCGATAAGTCGTCGAATAAGGGGGATAACCATGGTGGCCCCGATGGTGAGGTGTACCAAGAGAGAGACCAAAGCCAGGGGTTTGAATCGTGAGTCTACCATTGCCACCAACTACCACTACCCCATCGGCTTGGGCCGGTTGACTGCCCAGCGTGGTCATTAAAGCCACAGCGGATATCAACGCAGCACTTAAGATGGTTAGCGTAGTGATAGGGGACTGCTGCTTTGTCTGAAGCCGTTGCTTTGCAGCTATCTCAGCGGGCCGAGCTGCCAGGCCTGAAGCGTTTTGGGCGATAGGGATGTTAGCCATGGATCTGGGTCTCAAACTCTAAGGAACGTCACTCGAATCAGTTGCCAAGGATTGATATTAGTAGACGCTTGACCTTTCCTCTAGCATAGCCAGTTTTTTAGAATCAATGAGTATGGTGTTACGTAGGCAAACAGACTCGTGAGTTCTGAACAATTTAGTGATGCGACCCCCAATGCTTCCCCGCCGGAACCGCTCCAGCCAGCTTCTTCCTTGACGTCGAACGATGATACAGAAAACCTGGATACTGCCAAGGTAGAATTTGCAGCCGGGCTAGATGCGTTTGAGCGGGGTAATTACCGTCAGTCCATCCAGCATTTGGAGGAGGCAATGGCCCTCTCGAACCGAATCTCTCGGTTTGGGGGTGAGGTGCAGACTTGGTTGGTGAATGCTTATGCCGCAGGCGATCGCGCCCAAGATGCCGTTACCCTGTGTGAAAAGCTGAGCCGCCATCCCGATATTGAAACTCGTAAGCAGGGCAAACGGCTGCTGTATATCCTCAAAGCGCCAAAACTCAAAAGCCGCCCAGAATGGTTGACCCAAATTCCGGACTTAGACGCGATTCATGAAAATGGTAAAGATCTAACGCCGCGATCGCGGCCTGCCAATCTACCCCGACCCAATCGACGCAAAGCGCCTGATCCTGATCTCACCCCTATCGACTGGAGCCAGATTAACACGGGAGATAACGCTTTTTTGTGGCTAGCCTTGGGTGCTGCCGTCATAATTTTGGGAGGCTTGTGGTGGTTTAGTTAAGGCGAACATTCAATAAATTGACTCAACCCGGGCAAATCTTCAGGGTGTCTGGTGCTAGCCTTGAAAGGCTTAAATAAGCCCCTGCGCCATTGGCAACGCAGATTTAGACAGGGCTGTCAGTTGTGAATCTCACTTGGGCACACTTCAAGGGAGATGGATGTGTCAGATTTTGGGGGGTGCGATCCAAGTCAGTTGAGGCTTATCAACTGGATTACAGCGTCGCCTTACCATCATGGGTAGCACGAGACAGCATGAAGCTCTCTTCTTTATTTCAAAAAACACTCATTGGGCAAATTATTCTGTTTGGCTTGATTGCTGCCAGCATGTCTGTCGCATCAGCCTACAGTCTGCGGTGGTATCTGACCGGAGAATACACTAGCAAAGGCAGCGCGATCGCCAAAAGTGTAGCCGGCTCTCAGTCTAATCTGACGGGTACCAATGCTCCCGAAATTTTGCAAACCATCATCGATGAGTTTGCTGAAGTCAAAGGGGTGGCCTATGTAGTGGTGCTCGATGCCGACGGTAACTCGGTAGCCCATACCTTTGAGACAGAAGTGCCTAGCCAGTTTATCAAAACCCCGATCGCCAGTATTGCTGAGAATAACCCTCAAAACGATCGGGGTCTCCGCCGCTTCACCCACTCTCCCAACTTTGAAGATGCTGATGAGGATGTGGTCGTTAACTACCGCCGGGGAAGTGAGTTCGGATATACCATCAATATTGCTAAACCGATTCAAAACGGAGATGCTGGCATTGTCCATGTGGGCATGAATCAAGCCCTGATGATTCAGCAGATTCGGGCAGCCATTAGATTTCAGCTGCTGGTGATGACGCTGCTGTTTGGGATTAGTGTATTAGCCACCTATCTTATGGCTAACCGCATTTCCCGTCCGCTCAACCAACTCACAGATTACGCTGAACGACTCGCAGCCCGAGATTTTTCAGCCAGCGTCAACATTCGCTCCCACGATGAGATTGGACTATTGGCTCGCACCATGGAGACGATGGCCACCGATACCCAAAGCTTCATTAATCAACTCGAATGCACCCTAGAAGAACTTAAGCAAACCCAGGCTCAACTGATTCAAAGTGCCAAGATGTCGAGTCTAGGGCAGCTGGTTGCTGGGATGGCCCACGAAATTAACAATCCAGTCAATTTTATTGCCGGTAATATCCGCTACACGGCACGTTACGCTGAGAACTTAGTGGATTTGTTGAAACTCCATGACCGCCACAGTCAACCCTTTCATACCCAAATTGCCGAAAAGGCTGAAGATGTGGATTTGGACTTCATTATGGAAGATTTTCCAAAAGTGATTGCCTCTATGCAGGTTGGTGCCGAACGCATTGGCGATATTATTAAATCCCTACAAAGTTTTTCCCGCCTTGACCAAGCCGAACTGAAAACCGTTAATCTCCACGATGGCCTCGACAGTACCTTACTGATTCTCAGCAGTCGCCTCAAAAAAACCACCACCCTTAGCGCCATCAATGTGGTGAAGCAGTATGGTGATTTACCCACGATTGAATGCTATGCCGGACAGCTGAACCAGGTGTTTATGAATGTAATCGGGAATGCAATCGATGCCTTAGAAGATAAACGCCGGGTTGCAGCGAGTGCTGCATCAGAGATCCCGACCTTGACTTTGCAAACGCGACTCAAAGACGATACCGTTGAAATTCAAATTACAGATAATGGTTGCGGCATATCTGACGACGTCCGACAGCGGCTGTTTGACCCGTTTTTTACCACCAAAGCAGTGGGCGAAGGCACGGGGCTAGGGCTCTCTATTAGCTATCAAATCGTTGTCCAGCGCCACGGCGGCCAGATTGACTGTTTGTCAGAGCTGGATCAGGGCAGCACGTTTGTGATTTCGATTCCAATGGCTAAGGTAGAACCGGATCTGGAAGCAATGCCAAAAGAACCGACTCAAGCTATCCCAGTCAGCCCAGGACGTTCAATGCAGATCCCTAACACTGTATCAAATCCTTAGGAACCGAATCAATTCAGCCGTTTTGAGGACGTGCCATGGACTTGAAAGCGCCAGATTTTGAGGGTTTCGTCTTGGCTACTGCTGATTAGATGGGTACCGTCGGGTGTAAACGCGATCGCAGTTATGGCCCAACCATGATTCAGCTTCAATAGCAGTTCGCCTGTGGCCAGGTGCCAAATTCTTAAGGTGCTGTCAGCGCTGCCCGTGACCAGCAGTTTACCGTCAGGACTGAGCGCGATCGCGGTAATTTCGTCCCCATGAGCATCAAGGGTGCGGCAGCGAAAGTTGTGACTGAGATTCCATAGGCTGACTGTGCCGCCTGCGCTACCGCCAACTAAGGTAATCCCGTCAGGCGTTAAGGCAAGGCTGGTGATGCAATCGCTGAGGTCGCTTAACGTCTGGAGTAAACGACCACTGGGCAAATGCCACAAGCGTACTGTGCCATCTCTGCTGCTGCTAAATAAGCGATCGCCTGCAGTGTTAATGATCAGCGCGCTAATCCAATCTTGATGCTGCACTAGCGTCACTAGTCGCTGTCGATTCACCAGATCCCAAATCGTGATTTTGCCGTCAGTGCCACCGCTGGCTAAGATTTGGGAATTGGGCGCCAGCGCGATCGTGGCAGTGCCCCAACCCTGGCTGGGTAGCGTCGCGATTAATCGGTAATGACTTAAATCCCAAAGCTTGAGGGTGCCATCTAGGCTACTGCTATAGAGGGTACGACCATCGACCCTAAAGGCGACGCTAGTCACCTGGTCGCGGTGTCCAGCCCCAAGCCCCAACCGTTTGCGAAAGCAATGCAGACAGTCTCCGGTGGCCCAATCCCACAGGCGCACGCCATGGTCGGTACTGCCCGTGGCGATCGCCTTGCCATCTGGACTCACGGCTAGTTGATTGACCACGCTGCCCATGGGTTGATTTAGGGTGCGGAGATACTGGATATCGAGTTTGGGTAACGGTCGCGATCGCATCAAGGCTTTTCCCCCCCGCTCAGAACGGCTTAGGAATTTCTGAGCTGCAGATTTAAGGGCGGGCACAGGAGCCTGCAAATCCGCCAAGGCCTGATCTGCATGCTGATAGCGCTGGCGCAACGGACGACTCAGCAGTCGATCGATTAGCTGCCCCAATTGCCCGCTCACCTCACCGTCTACATAGGGTCGCCAAACCCAGCGATCTTCCCCGAGAGAATAGAGATCAAAGGGATGCTGCCCCGTCATGAGATGGATGCAGGTCACGCCCAAGCTATAGAGATCGCTAGCAAACACCGCCTTGCCCACGGCCTGTTCGGGCGCCACATATCCGGCACTGCCAATTACCGTCCCCGTATTTTGCAGCGCCTCTGGCGACATCAGCTTAGACGCGCCAAAATCGACCAGCACATAGCGATTAGTCACCCGTTCGCGAATGATATTGGCAGGCTTAATATCACGGTGTATCAGCTGTGCCCCGTGGATAAACTGCAGCACGGGCAACAGTTGATGCAGCAAATCACGAATCTTAGCTTCGTTAAACGGGCCTTGGTGCTGAAGCAGTTGCGCCAAGGTTGGCCCGGCGATCAAGGTTTGGATTAAATAGCTGCCATTGGCGTCTTCGCCGTAATCCAGGAGTTGAGGGATTTGGGGGTGCTGCCCCAGTTTGCGTAGCCGCTGGACCTCTTGATGAAACCGTTGCTGAAAATTGGTTGGGTCAGCCTGAGTGCCCCCCCGCAGCAAGAGTTGCTTAATTACGCAGGCCCCATCTTCTAGCGCTTGTTCATCCTGAGCCCGAAATGTGCGGCCAAACCCGCCCTGACCAATTGCCACTAGCGGTCGGTAGCGATCGCCTACCAGCAGCCCCCTACCACAAGCCACACAATACAAGCGGGAATCTGCATTCTCGGGGGACGGACAGGCTGGGTTGAGACAAAGCGTCATGCTAACCCCATCCGATTTAAAAACTTGAGGAGAGCTGTGGGTTTAGATATGACCCAGATCTAAACGGGGGGTTAAGTGGGCACTAACTCACCCGGACGCAGCTTAGCCCATTTGCCCATTTCTTGCTTGAAGCTGTCGCAGCCAACGACGTCATATTCAAAGCCAAATTCATCTTCTTGTATGATCTGGTCGCCTTCAACGCGGACTTTAGGCGGCATGATGTTGGCGTTGATTGTTGGACTCAAGGGCTCAAAATCAGGCGCATCAGTCAAATGGGGTTGTTGATGCTGTGTTTCGACCGCGTGGTAAGTAATGCAGCGATCGACATAATGGCAATTAATGCAAATGCACATGGCAAATCTGTTTCCTCAGGAATGCGATGTAGCTAAAAGCGCCTTGGGAATCTTAAAGTTAGGCATAGTGTACAAGCAGTGGCGCAGCTGTTTCTGCTACTCTAGCTCAATTTTTTAACCAAAGCTTTCCCTTCCTGGGGGAGATGTTGCAAAATGAAAGGCTGCGTCGTTTATCCAAGGGTTAAAGTCCCCCTTACGTTTTCATTGCAGTTGTTAGACCATGCTCCCCTTGTCGCATCGGTATTGTCTCCGCAGACATGGCCGTTCGATTTAAAACTTTTGCCCCAGTCTGCACATTTAGTGGGGGGCAGTGTTCGTGATGCCCTATTGGGACGCCAAGCCGACTACCTCGATTTAGATTTTGTTTTATCCGATCACGCCATCGAAACCGCCCGTGCGATTGCCCATCACCATAACGCTGGGTTTGTGGTACTGGATGCCAAACACCAAATTGCCCGAGTGGTGTTTGAACAGGCTACGCTCGATTTTGCCCAACAGGTGGGCGACAGTTTAGAAACTGATCTGCATCGGCGGGATTTTACCGTTAACGCGATCGCGTATCATCCCCATACTGAAGTTCTGCTTGATCCCTTAGGGGGCTATGCCGACCTACAGCGACAACAGCTGAGAATGATCTCGGTTAAAAACCTGCGTCAAGATCCACTGCGGCTGTTGCGAGCTTATCGCCAAGCAGCTCAACTTCATTTCACAGTCGAGGCTAAGACCCAAGCAACCATTAAACAGTTAGCAGGCCTGTTGAGCCAGGTCGCAGCTGAGCGGGTGCGGGGTGAATTAGATGCCCTACTCAGCACCGCGGCTGGTACGCCACAGTTAAGCGTTTGCTGGCGTGACGGATTGTTGCAAAACTGGCTCCCTGACATCACCCTTGACGGGTTGCACAGACTCGCGGCCATGGATCAAGTCTACGCCCAGTTAAAAACGACGCGTCCTGCCCTGGCGCTGCCCCTCCGGGGTTGGCTCAAAGAACAAACGATTCCAGGGATGCATCGCAGCTGGATCAAAGCGGCCAAATTGAGCCAATTGCTCACGGTGGATCTCGACCAAGCCGAAGCCACGTTGACGCATCTCAAATACAGCCGGGCTGAACAACAGTCGGTGCTGGCTATTTTGCGCGGGATGGCATTGATCCGCCAAGGAACAAGGCTCGAGAATGGGGCATTGTCCATCCGCGATCGCTATCGACTCTTTCAAAGTGTTGGCTCCAGTTTCTTAGGATTAGCCCTACTGGCGTTGGCCAACGGTACCGAACCCCAACTGATCGAACCGCTGATCCAGCATTATCTAAACCCGGATGATCCAGTTGCTTATCCCAAAGCTTTGGTGTCAGGGCGGGACTTGATGAAAGCGCTTGATCTCCGCCCCGGCCCTAGCATTGGAGAGTTGCTTGCGGCCATTCAACTGGCCCATGCTGAAGGTAAGCTTGACACCGCTTCAGAAGCCTTGATTTGGGCCAAGCACTGGTTGGCAGACGAATGAACTGACTGGATGAAATCAGCGGTCGAGACTATGCTAGAGTGAACCCTTGGACATAGTGCAAAAGCTGTGCTGCTTGTTTGCCCAATTGCCGTGGTTTTCACGGCAGGCATTCACGGCATGTGTTTCTGCTGTGTTCAGTATCTCCTAAGAGGTAAAGCATGGCCAAACGCCGTAATCCTAAGAAAGAAAAAGCACTCCGAAATCAAGCATACGCTCGTAAGTTTCGCAAACGCTCTAACTCAGGTCGTTTCTTCAAGCGTCGTTATCAGTCTTCAGAAGAGTCAACTGAGAACAACAACCAGGAAGATGACAAGGAATCCTCTGACCAAGGCGCACGGGTTTAATGGAAGCTTTTTTGTGACGGCTACCTTTTGTCACTGCTACGTTTTATGACTTCCGTCTAAGATGTATAGGCTGACTCCGGATTGTTGATGTCTACCCCCTCCACAAATGCTGTGGGGGGGGTAGTGTTTTTTGAGCCAGCACCTGGTTGATGGCGGCGGCGGCGGCAATGCCTGAGTCTAAAGCTGACCCAATCGACTGACCGCCGCACCAGTCTCCACAGCAGAGTAACGGCAAAGTGTGGACGGATAAGCGGTAAGGCCCCGCCAGGGGTTGATTGACCAAGGCATAGCGCCAGCGATGCACCTGAGACCAGTCCGGTTGGGCCAAATTAAAGCCCAGGGCTGCGCCTGCTGCTTGCAGCAGTTGAGTGCCACTGGGGTTTAAATCGGGGGCATCGATACATTGATCGGCAAATTCAGGGCTGCTTTGAATCACCACAACCGGTTGGGGTGGGGCGGGGCGTTTGCTGCTGTCTAGCCCCAGCCATTGCAGTACGGGATGATTTGAACCCTGCACCATCCAGCCGATGTTTGCCCCCGCTAGCCCGTCAAAATCCCCATCAAGCTGCAAGACGCGATCGCGCGGATAGCCTGCCATCACCGTTACACAAGCTGCGTAATTTACAGCCCTGAGGACATCGACCCAATCGGCTGGAATTAAATTCAGGGTTACCAGCGGCGTGAGCAAAGCCAGGGCTTGGGGGGCGGGGATAGCGAGGACTAAGGCTTTGGCCTCACAACTGAGCGAGTCTACGGCGTTGGGATCTTCACAGGTAATTTGCCAGGTGTTTTGAGGGGTTTGGGTCAGGGCAGTCACGCGCTGCTGGCGATGGACGTTGAGGCCCTCGCCTAAAAACTTACCCAAACTGTTCATGCCTAAGGGTGCGATCGCTAAGTTGCGTTTAGCAACGCGGTGGAGATTGCCCGCCGCTGTCAGTTGGTAGCTCCGGTAGGGCCAAAGTTGCAGCAGGTTTTGGGTTTGCAACGTTTGAATCAGATCAGCCAGCAGCCCATGTTCAAAGGCGACATAGCGGGCTCCGTGGTCGGCACAGGTTCCGTGCAAACGGCGAGTTGCCATACGGCCACCGAGTCCCCGTGACTTTTCTAAAAGGCCAACGCTGTACCCGGCAGCTTGCAGCGATCGTCCACAGATCAACCCCGCCATCCCTGCGCCCACAATGGCAACATCCCACACCGATCGTTTTCTCCTTAACTCCTTATGTAGAATAAAAACAGACTTCCAACCCTAAAACCACACTGGTATCGACCGTGGATGAACTTAGAACAGCCCTTGAACTCGCAACGGATGAAGAATTGCAATCCGTAACTGATATTCTATTTCAACCTAAATTTAATCCCCTTGATTATTTCTATACGCCCCATCCCATTGATGTGCAAAGTCAAGATCGCCAGCAGTGGATTGAGACTTTAGAAGATCGGTTCCGGTTCTTGGCTGCCGATGGTGTCACGGTATTACGGCGTCGCAGCGATCAGTTTTCCTATCGGGATGCGTTGCTGCAAGTCTGTCGTTATCTCAAGTTCTCCTACAGTCAAGCGTTATCCACGGCAGAACTGGAAGCGGAAGTCTTTTTGTGTCTGTTAGAGCAAGCCTGGAAGCGATTGCCCAAGCAGGAGCGTAAAGTGCTTCAACACCACATTCAGCAAACGCTGTCGGCAACCCCTCAGTTTCAACAGTTACCCACGGCCTTACAGCAAGACCCCATGGGGCTCTTGTTCAAGGGTGGTAGTGCGTTAGCGGTGAATTCAGTCGTGCGCCCCTGGTTGCTGGCCCAGGTATCGCGCCAGTTTGCGCTGCATTTGGCGCGATATCAGTTGGCACAGCAGGCCCTGCGGAGCGGGGTGGCCACTGCCACTCAGTTACAAAGTCGTACGGCGCTGCAGGTGGCGTCGCGGGGTATGGCCGTGAATGCGGCCCGCTATGGTTTGGTGCGAGGGGTATTTGCCGTTGTGGGGCCAGCCCTGTGGGCCTGGTTCTTGGCAGATTTAGGGTGGCGGGCGATCGCCACAAATTATGGCCGGGTCGTACCCGTTGTGTTTACTCTGGCGCAAATTCGTCTAACGCGCAGCGAATTTGCGACTCCTGAGTTCGGATTTGAACCCGCTTAGGAATTGGGAACGGATGTCAGAGTCAGCCCCCCAGGCAATGAACCACTATGCGCTGCTCGGCCTCAAGCCGGGGGCATCAGTACAGGCTATTCGTCAGGCCTATCGAGACCTAAGTAAGCTTTACCATCCCGATACGACAACCTTGCCTGCCGCGATCGCCACCGATAAATTTCAACAGCTCAATGAAGCCTATGCAACCCTGAGTAATCCTGAACGACGCTTGGCTTATGACCACAAGATTGGCTATTCTCGCATTGCGGTCATGCAGTCTCGGTTGGATTTGAACCAGCCTGTCTCTCGTCATCAGGGTAACCGCGACAGTCGCGATCGCTCAGCTTATTTGGACCCAACCGATCGCCCCCTGTCTGCGGGTGAAATGTTTGCTTTGTTTATCTTGGGTGTGACCTTTGCGGCTTGTTTAGTATTGGTGGTCACGATTGGCCTCACCCAAGGCGAAGTGGCGTTTGGGCCGTTGATGCCACCAGATTTGACGATTAGCCCACCCCCCGTCGATTATCCAGTTGACTATCCCATTGAACCGCCCATAGAAGGAGCGATTGAGAATCCATCACAATCTGATACTGTCTCTGATTTTCCGGAAACTAAGGCGGTTCCCGTCAGTTCACCCGATGCCCAGCCAGCAACTACAGCTCCGGATCCAACGACTCCCTGGGCCTCCCAGACAAACGCTGCCAATCAAGCCACAACGCTAACGGTAGATGAATCCTCGCCGCCGCTAGGGGCTGTCCTCAACAGTCAGCCCTTAGACAAGGAAGAGCTGCATCCATCTACGCCTGTTGAAGCCCTTGAATCAGAGTCTCAAGCTGTTCAAACCCCGGTTTTGTCTACTGACAATATGCCTCAGCCTTTGTCTAGCGAATCCAACGTTGACAATTACCCAGATACTTGAGAGAGCAAACTTTCCTAACGCGATCGCGTTTATTCACTTTATGGCTTTACCGTCCGCTGAAACTCCGTTGTACAACCATCCCCTACCTGACATTGAGCAGTGGCTTACGGCTCAGGGGGGTAAACAAGATCCCAGCAACTTAGAGTGTTGGCACATTGACCGTCCTCGCTGGCAGGCAGAAATTCTGCTAGAAATTGATTCCCTCGTGGTGCGCTACGTCAATGCCGGAGCCGATGGGAAAGATATTCAGCGGGTCTTCAAATATTCTTTAAGTCGCAAAGACTTAGAAGAAGCAATTTTTTCGGGGCCTTAATGTGACTCGAGAACAGCCATGATTCAAACAGCTAGATGTGAACTGTCGAGGCAGTACAGGCTGTAATTGTTCATGCATTAGATAATTTTATTCGGTATCGTAATTGCACTAGCTGCCCGCAACTCAAGCTATGTTGATTCAGCGTTACTTTAAAGGGCTAAAGTCTTATTTTCGCTACTTTATTTTCGGCAGCACGCTCTTCTTTGTTGCGATCACGATAAAGGAGAATTGGCAAGAAATTGCTGAAGTTCAGTTGACCGGATTGAGTTGGATTTATCTAACACTCGCATTAGGAATGACCTTGCTGGCTCATGTTTGGTCTGGTTGGGTTTGGCACTGGATTTTGATAGTCTTTGATCATCCTCTAGGAGGATGGTGGGGGGTTAGGGTTTATCTGAAGACGAACATCGCCAAATATCTACCCGGCAATGTTTGGCACTTTTACGGGCGTGTACGAGCCGTTCAATCCACCGGGGCATCCTTAGGTAAAGCGACTGCTAGCGTCGCGCTCGAGCCCTTACTCATGGCAGCTGCAGCCTTGACGCTGGCGTCTATTAGTAGCTGGTATTTTGGGGCAATCCGGCTAATTCTGCTGATTATAGTCTTGATCAGCGTTCATCCGTTCATTCTCAATCCTATCCTCAGAAAATTGAGCCAGTTAAAGGCAAACGCCCAAGATTCTCAAATCGCGGCTAGTGTGGTTTACCTCAATCGCTATCCTTTAAAGCCGTTCCTGGGAGAGCTAGCCTTTATCATGCTTCGCTGTTTAGGGTTTATTCTGGTAGTCTTTGCCTTGCAACCCATTAGCCCAGCTCAGGTGTTGACACTGGTAGGTGCCTTTAGCATTGCCTGGCTGTTAGGTTTAATTGTGCCGGTTGCCCCAGGTGGTATCGGCGTCTTTGAGGCAACAGCAATTACACTGCTCAACGGCCAGTTAGCAACGGGTACCATTCTCAGCAGCATTGCCGCCTACCGACTCATCAGTACGCTTGCTGAATTGGGTGGGGCCGGGCTAGTCTATCTCTTTGAGTAATCATGGCTGAGGATTTTCGGTCTGGCTCTGATGCTGTTCTGGCTCTTATATGATTATCAAATACGAATAAAGTCACAGTCGATGTGAGCTACTATGCATCATTCTGAAATTGCTGCTTCCCCCGTTGCTGAGCCATATGAGGTTTGTGCACTCTCTGTCGTAGTGCCCATGTACAACGAGTACGAAAGTATTCCTACACTGATTGAAAGTATCACCTCTGTCCTGCAGACGATGGGGATTCGGTCTGAGTTGATATGCGTCGATGATGGGTCTCGTGATGGGTCACCTGACTTGTTACGAGAGTTGATCACCCACTACCCTGACCTAAAAGTGATTTTATTACGTCGCAACTATGGGCAAACAGCTGCCATGGCAGCTGGCTTTAACTACGCTTCTGGTCAAGCCATTGTGACACTTGACGGTGATCTACAAAATGAACCAGCTGATATTCCAACCGTTTTTAACAAGCTCAATGAAGGCTATGACTTAGTGAGTGGTTGGCGCAAAGCGCGGCAAGATCATGCCATCACCCGCTTACTCCCCTCAAAGATCGCGAACTGGTTGATTGGTCGGGTGACTGGCGTTCAGCTCCACGACTATGGTTGTTCCCTAAAGGCATATCAGGCTGAAGTTCTCCGTGATATGAACCTCTACGGAGAACTTCACCGCTTTCTACCGATACTAGCCTTTATTGAAGGAGCCCGGATTACGGAGATTCCGGTTCGCCACCATGCCCGACAGTTTGGTCATAGCAAATATGGTCTAGGGCGAACCCTAAGGGTCATCTTAGATTTGATGACAATTTACTTTATGAAGACCTTTTTGACACGACCCATGCATGTCTTTGGACTGTTTGGACTCCTGTCAATTTTCTCAGGATTAGCGTTGAGTGTTTATCTGGCGTATGAGAAATTTATCGCTCTAAATGATATTGGCAATCGACCGTTATTGCTGTTAGCTGTTGTTCTATTTCTTTCAGGAATTCAGCTTTTTTGCTTTGGGCTATTGGCTGAAATCATGATGCGGACTTACCATGAATCCCAAAAGCGTCCGATTTATCGTGTTCGAGAAATCCTCGGGGGGCATCTCTCTTATCAGGGAATGCTTCCATCACTGTAGTGGTTTCTCATCCCCATGACTCTGCAAGGGGACAGAACCCTTAAATGAGTGTTGACTTGCCCATTGGAATTTTATGTCTCTCAAGTCTATTGTGCGATCGCTACAGACTTATGGTTTTGCACTACTGAGTGCTCTGGTGGCCTACGGCTATTCATTTACTCGGTCTAATATCTACAATCAGATGCCGACTATCTCAGCCCTACTCAATAGCGACCTGTTTAGCCAAGACTTCTACGTTCAAGAGATGACGGAGTTTACGCCCAGGTTTTATTACTATCACCTGATGCTGTTTTTTCATCAGCTGGGGCTTAGCCTACCGATTGTGGCTTTTGGTCTCTTTGTGCTGGCGTTTAGCTCAACGGTTCTAGGGCTTTGGGCAATTGGGAAACATTTGGGACATTCAACCTTTGCGGGCCTAGCACTGGCTTTTTTGGCACTGGCTGTTGACAGCAGCACTCTGGGGGAGACCGATATATTTAGGGTCGAACCGATTGCGGCTATCTATGCTATGGGACTGGCCGTTTGGGGTATCTATTTTTGCTGTCGCAGGCAATGGCAGTTGGGCTACCTGATGTTTGGCTTGGCCTGTTTGCTACAATTCTTGATTGGGTTTTTGCCCGCCTGCCTCTGGGGAGTGCCGTTGCTGGTGGAGGTAATTCGGCAGCGGCGGCCAGCCAAACTTTTGGGTTCTTTGCTGATATTTAGTTTGTTTGCGTCCCTGGTTTATATTCCGATGGCGGCAGCAGGTAACACCAGCAGTGCAGAACTGAGTGACCCTACTTTTATCCATCTCTATGGCTATGTTCGACATCCACACCACATCATTGTGTCGTCTTTTCCGGTTAAACACTGGCGATCTTTCATCAGTTTGATTGGAGGGGGCTTGATCTGCCTACGGCTTTCAACGACGCTCAGCTCAGTTCAGAAGCGTGATCTGGCGATGATAATCGCAACCGCCTGCGGTCTGCTAGTGGTGGGCTATGTTTTCGTGGAGCAGATTCCGATTGCGCTGATAGCCAAACTCCAGTTTGCTAGAACAACACCCTTTGCCATGATTGCGGCGTTGGCTTCGATTGGCGTCGTTGCTAGTGAATATCATCACCGGGGTAATTATCCCGTCAGTCTGCTGCTGATAGCGCTACCGCTAGTTGATTGGGTAGGGCCGACGTCATTACTGATTCTGACAGGGCTGCTGTGGCTAGCTAGAGCCTGTGAGCAGTCTCCATTGAAGTTGCGGCTACCGCTGTTGCGGCTAGAAAAGCTGAAGCTTACGGCGCGGCGGGATATTGCGATCGCATATGCCCTATTTCTGATCGTGCTTTTAGCCTGCTGGGCTTACTTGCCCGTCTTTTTTGCAAGTCTAGCGTATCCACTGTTGAGACGACCCTTTCCGAAGTTTTTTCAGCGCTCAAGAATGTCAATTGGGGTGATTACAGTAGGGCTTTTGCTTTATCTTGGCCTGCACCTATCAGGGACGGTGACCCACACAAGGCTGACACCGCTGCATCAAAAAATGGGGATTTATCCTCAGCAAGATGAGGCTAAGAAGCTGATAGCAGCTCAGTTTAGACAACTGAGCCCCGCAGATGCGTTAGTGCTTGTGCCGCCCTCTGACACTGAGTTTCGCTATTATGCTGAGCGCTCCGTGGTAGCCACCTTTAAGAGTTTTCCGTTTACTGACCAGGGCATTCTGACATGGCAGACACGGCTGGAGCGGATCCTAGGCCCACTCAGTTACGAGATAATGTCACCCACCTATGCAGACGAGTTGTATAGTCAGCGCAGTAGCCAAGAGCTAACTGAGATCGCTCAGGAATATCAGGCTGATTACATTTTGACTCGACACACTTGGCACCCGGATATTGACGGTGATGTCATTGTTGAAGTGGATGATTGGCAGGTGTATAGCTTGCTTCCCTCAAACAGCACGTTTCCAAACTGAACCTGGTCTCGACGTATCAATTCGATAGTCAGTCACCTGAATCTCGAACAAGCGTCTGCCGAAATGATAAGCCCGGTTGATTGGATCGCTGGGATCTTGCGATACTTCACCGCGTCGATTCCCAAAGCCCTGGACAACGCCGACAAAACTTGAATGGGTATACCGGGCATATTCTTGGATTTCGTGCAAAACACCGAGCGGTGCTCCAACGTAACTTTCCTCAGAACTTAGCATCAACGCAATACGCTTACCACAGAGATCATCAATGACGTCTGACGCAGCAGGATACGAGGCAGCAATGTAGCAAAAGATGCGATCGAAAAAAGTCTTGAGTTGCCCAGAAATACCATACCAATACAAGGGCGTTGCAAAAATAACGGCATCTGCCTTTAAAAACTTGTCCTGTAGCAATGTTGCAAAATCGTCGTTGATAGTGCAATGCCCTTCTGGGTTACGACATTGCCGACAATCCCGCAGAAAAACCTTGAGATAATCGTCTAAATAAACCAATTCTGTTGTGTGACCTATCTCTTGCCCACCCTTTAGAGCAGCCTCTGCCAATAAGTAAGAATTTCCATTACGGCGAGGACTAGAACTAATCGCTAAAACATTCATCAAAAAATCTCCCTCAACTTGAGAATATAAGGATGTATTGTGAATTGCTTCACAAACTACATACAGGAAACTGAATTTCAATGATTGAAAACTCAAGATTCCCCAAAGAATCGACATCTGCTATTTTGGGTTGCAGGTAAATTTCTCGATTTGAACCTGCAACCTGATAATTGTTGGCTTCAATCCAGTGCAGCAGTGCATTGAAAGCTTGAACAAGCGTATCGTAGCTACCATGATGAATGGTGCAAGCCATTTGCTGAACTTCTGGTAAGACGTAAGATTTAACTCTCCCACTTCCAGAAAATGAGTGGCTAACGGGCACAACCGCTTCAGCATCTACATTGTTAACTCGGTATTCTGCGTCGTGCCAAAGCGTTTGAGGGAATCCAACAACTTCCACCTGCGGATGTCGCAAGCCATCCTTTAACTCAGCATGAAGGTGTTTAATGTCGCTGCAAATTGGCAAGACATCCCGAATTGCAGCGACACTTTGCGCTGCTGCTTGCTTCAAAATCACATCATAAGGAGATGCAGAATCAGACTGCTCAATTTGCTGAAGCCGAGCTTCTATGCGTTTTAACCGTGTTTGCTCACCCTCAATGAGTTGTTGCACTTCTGCTTGTTTCAGACGCAGCATCCCCCGAATTTGAGCAGGTGGAATGTTATCGTTCAGGAGTTCGATGATCTGCTCAAGGGAAAATCCTAAGTCTTTGAAAGCCACGATTTGATTTAATCGAGAAAGTTGTTCAGCCGAGTAGTAGCGATATCCAGTGAACGGGTCAACCTGGAAAGGTTTGAGTAACCCCATTTGGTCATATAAGCGCAATGCTCTGACGGATACTCGGCTAAGTCTAGAAAAATCACCGATTTTAAACATTGTGAGTTACTCATCCGTTACACGCCGATCAATCCACTCTAAAATTTCAGTTTGAGACTCGCGAGTTGCAGAGCGTCCAGTCACAGGATGATAAGCGTGCCACCAAGTGTTTCCTAAACGGTCAATGGTTTGCCAGATTTTAGGATCGTGACTGGCATTGAGTTCTGTAACCCATAACTGCCAGACGCTTTGGAGCGCCAAGATTAATCTGAATTCTTGACGCTGGTGAGGCTTGGGCCAATAGCCGTCCGAGGCATTCAATGGCAGCTGATGGTTTGCAGTAGTTGTGTTTCTCATCGTGATGAAGTTCCTTAGGAGCTATCAATCACAGTGAACACTCTAACGTAGGGAGAGAGTCAACTAGGATCTTCTCGCCGAGCCGGACGCCACAACGGTCCGACCGCGAGAAGGAGGACGAAGACGTTGAAGATGGCGTTCGAGACATTTCCCGAGGCTATGGATCCTGAACTGTCCAGCACAAACCAAGCGAGAAGACCGGTGAGTACCGCTTGACGCACAACCTCCGGCGCTATGTCATAAACCCGCGCCGACAGATACCAAATCGTGACGCCCCACCCCAAAAGGAATCCACCTGTTAGCGCAGACAGAAACCGGGTGTCGGGTGACGCATAGGTCTGCAGGCCATCTAACGGCCAGCTCAAAATATCCAGTGTCAATCGGGCCGGTTCCGATGTGGGCACCATTGTCCCTAAAAAGAAGACCGGCCCAAAAGACCCGACAACGATGGCAGTGATTTTTAGCCACAGCTTGTGAAAAGTGTGAGAATATTTCCCCATAGTGTCTTAATTTCTGGATAAAAATAGAGTTATGCGGCTGTATAATACTTTTCAAATTTAGTCGAGACCTAACCGTTAGCTCTGGTTTCCCCTAACAGTAATTCGCTTATATCTCCTTTTACGCGGATACTTATTAACAATAGATATGAAGCCAGGAACATCGATCCGCCAACAAAAGCCAGTAAACCGAAGAAAATTCCAAGGGGCGAAAAATGGTGTCGCCATATGAGCCAGAACGCAGAAAGTATCAGAACGAACAGGAAGTCGAGATCGAACTGTCCAGGCCATCCCATTGTGGCTATATCACCGAAAAATACTTCAAGTAATCCAAAACCATGATTGCTAATAACAATGGCTGTGTAGCTGAATATAAAAGTCACAACGGCAATCAAGAAACCGCGAAAGGCTACCATGTTTTTCGCCTCAGTTAGATTAAGCTGTACATGTATGACGTGAAATTAATACACCGCCAGTAGATTCGGCAATTACCTATGAGGTAATTGACTGTTTGACGCCAGGGCCGGGAGCCTGTGAAGCAGGTGTCCGTCATAACACTTTACTAGGTGCACATTCAATACATTGGATTGCCGTTCTTTGTTTCAATTGGCACTTGTTGAATGGCATCCCAATGTTCGATGATCTTTCCGTCCGTATCGAATCGGAAGAAATCCATCGTGACGTATTCTTCATTGTCTGGCCAGGTCTGATGAGTGTGCAAAGCAACTAGATCCCCCTCGGCTACAGCACGCACGAACTCAATCTCTTTGCCAGGATATTGCACCGCCATTTCAGTGAAATAATCAATGAACGCCTGCTTCCCATCCCCAACTAAAGGATTATGTTGAATATAATCAACACCGACGTACATTTCGACCGCCTTGGTGGGATTACCCAAATACGCAGTGCGGTAGAAGGCAATGGCATTCTGTTTATTAGCTTCGCGTCTATCCTGCATGTTGGCACTCTGGTAGAACTAAATCAGTATTGACGCATTGTAGTGGTGAATGAAATTGCACAGCAATCCGATGTGATTGCGCAGCGTCTTGGAAAAAGCCAGATTATGTCGGACAAAGCGTGAGACTCGCTGCCGTAAAGTGCAGTTGAAGCGCTCAATATAGCTGGTTTTACCGCTCTCTTTGGTAACGACTCGATGTCGCTTTGATGGCAACACGGTTTGATAGCCTTGCCAGGCATCGGTATAGATGAGGGCACACTGACGATAGGCCTTGGGCAGGGCATTCCAGAGCTGTTGAGCACTGCCTTGGCCGCGGTCTCCGACATGAGCGCCACGTTGCTCGTCTTTGTTGACAAGACTTTTTCTGAAACAATTGCGGAGCCGCTAAGCAACACTTCAATCGTCAGGTTGCTCCCTATTGGAACTGGTGGTTTGTTCTGTAATCCAGGCTAAATAGGGTGCAGATCCTTGAACGATTGGAAGCGCGATGATTTCAGGTACATCGTAGGAATGCAGAGTTTTGATCCGCACTTCAAGCGCTGAAAAGCGATCGAGATTAGTTTTAATCACCAGTTGCCATTCTGCATCATGGTTGATCTTGCCCTGCCAAGTATAAATTGACTGAATCGGCATTAGGGCAACACAGGCGGCTAATTTTTCGGTAACGAGAACCTGGGCGATCGCGTTGGCCTCTGCCTTCGTCCCTGCGGTTACCAGTACAATGCCGTAATTGCCCATGGGGTAATGATCAGAAATCTGCCATAGACTTTAAAACATGATGATCGACAAACTGGGAGCGATCGAGGGTTTCTCGAGTGTGTTGCTGACTCCGAGGGGTTTGCCCGTTTGCCGCAGCATAAAGGTAGGGACGAGCGGCAGCAGGCAAAATCGAATCTGTGAACTCAGCCCCATCAATTTGCGTATTGTCCAACCGTGCCTCACTCAGGTTCGCCCGAGTCAAATCGGCACGGCTGAGATTAGCCTGCCCCAGTTCTGCATTCGACAAGAAAGTTTGACTCAAATCAGCCCCGGTCAAATTGGCTTGGCGCAAACTCACACCGCGTAGAGTCGCATGGGTAAGTTTGGCAAAGGCCAAATTGGCCCCGTCTAAATTAGCGCCGTTAAGTTTGGCATCGCGCAAATTGACCCCCTGCAAACTTAGACCCTGCAGATCCACGCCGTTCAAATAAGCGCCTTCTAAATTCACCTCGCTCAGCCGAGTTTTATCAAATTCAGCGCCACTGAGACGCGCACCACGCAAGTTAGCCCACGACAAATTGGCTCCGGTTAAGTTGGCCCCCCGTAGGTTGACCCCCTGGAGGTTGGCACCACTGAGATTGGCGTGGCTGAGGTTGGCATCGCGTAAGTTGGCATGGGCCAGATTGGCACCACTGAGTCGGGCTTCTGTTAGATTGGCCTTGACCAAAAATGCCCCCATCAGGAGGGCTTTGGTCAAATCTGCTTGAATGAGCTGGCTACTGTTCATCTTGGTGTAGCTCAAGTCGGCCCAGTTGAGGCGAGTCTGATTCAGCATGGCTTTCGTTAGAAAAGCACGACTGAGCTGAGCCCCGGTCAGGTTGGAGCGGGTCAAGTTAATTGAGACTAAAATTCGAGCACTCAAATCACTCCCTTCTAGGTGGATACCGATAAAATCCCGGTATCCCGATTCGTAGAGCTCAAGCATGTAGTTGAGATGCATAGCACAGCGGCGTTGCACAGCGGATTGAAAGGGTACATCCAACGGAAGGGCAAACACAAGTATCCCCTTAGGCTTGAAAAAACCTGCAATATGGTCAAGTAAGGCCTGCCCAAGTTTGGAGGTGCAGTTTTTACAGAAGGACAGCTCTAAATTTCAAGTTAGACTTGGCTGACTTCCTTACTAACCGTAGCGCTCTGCTACAAAACTGTGGAGTCACCGTTAAGTTGATTGACATTTTAGAGGGAAACTTAATCAGTTCAATAAAAAGTATTTATTAAAAAAATCTTAAATGACATTTATGTTTGGCTTGGGGGAAATTTAGTGGATCCCAAAATGGCAATATTAATCTGAAAAATTTTCCCTACGATCCTTTCGCAGAAGGATTTTTCAGGCTTTATTATAGATAAGTTATAGAAACATTAAGTTGGTTTAGGTGATATATTTCCGGAGAAATGGGTAACTCGGTGGAAGACTTTGGGCGCTAATTTCTTGATAGCTGATATAGGGTCTAGATGAAGTTATATCGGATCTAGATGAAGAAATTTGACGTAGCTTAGAATACTTTGAGCATTCATTATTAATTGTCGTTACAGACGATACATAATTGTGTCTTAGGGCAGGGCTAAATATGACAATAACTGGACATAAAGCTTAATGATTCGAAGATTGGGATTGGGATTGCTGTGGCTGGGCTTGATTGCCTACGCATTTGGGTTGGCACCACCGGATCAGCCCGATACTGCTGTGCTGATTCAGCGCCTATCCACCGGGGACTGGGCCGATATCAATCCAGCCATTGTGGCGCTGTTTAACGTCATGGGAATTTGGCCGATGGTTTACGCTGGCGTTGCACTGGTGGATGGTCATCACCAAAAGGCATTGGCTTGGCCGTTTGTGGTGGGTTCCTTTGGGTTAGGGGCGTTTTTGCTGCTGCCTTATTTGATCTGGCGATCGCCGAACCCGACCTTTTCAGGGGAAAAAAGCAAGCTCATCCAGCTGCTAGAGTCTCGTTGGTTGGGGATTGCATTGACCGTGGGCGCATCGGTGCTGTTGGTTTACGGGGCTGTCACTGGAGACTGGGCAGATTTTGTGCAGCAGTGGCAGACTAGCCGCTTTATCCACGTGATGAGTTTAGATTTTTGCCTGTTGTGGTTATTGTTTCCCGCATTACTCGGAGACGATATGGCTCGACGGGGCATTCAAGATCAGCGCGTGTTTTGGAGCGTGACGCTAGTGCCGCTGTTGGGCGCGGCAGTTTACTTAGCCCTGCGGTCGCCGTTAATCTCAGAGACTGAAGCGATTGCTAGCAAAGATGAAGCTGGTTATCTAGCCACCTGAATTTCTCAATGTCCTTACTCCTTTAATTTTGAGAGCATGGGGCTCAAAGCCTCTTAGGATTGAGGGTTACGCCAATATCCATCGCCCGGAAAATTATTTCCCCCACCTGAAGTAGGGAATACTGCTGCTGGTCAGCGTCGGGCATAGTTTGGGAGATAGCGGTTTGAAAACTCAAAGCACAAGGGGGTGCCGTTTCCGTCTGGGACGGCTTAAGTTTGTGGCGATCGCGATCGCCGTTGCCATTGCCCTACCGCTCCTGTCCGGATTAGTCCTGGAACCTAGGAGCATTGAGCTGCCCCCTGTCAGCGCTCAAACAACTGTCAATGAGCCTTTGAGCCAGGGCGATCGCCAGTTTTTTGACCGTCAATATCAAGCTGCTGAAGCCAGCTACCGCCAAGCCCTAGAACAAATCCAGGCTCAGGGTGATCCTGATGGTCTGGAAGACCATATTGTTTCTCAATTGGCGAGAACCTACCTGCTGCTCAATCAATACGAGGCTGCCCTGCCCTTTTTGCAGCGTGATTTGGAACTGCAAGATGAGGATGGGTTTGGTACTGAACCGATTTTGAGCAATATCGGTCTGGCCTATTTTCATCTCGGTCGCTTTGCCGAGGCAGAAGCGTTACTGAAGGAGGCGATCGCGGGGTGGGAAGCCATTCGAGCCGGGGATGATCTGGACGCGATCGCAAAAATTACCCTATTTGAACAGCAGTCTTACACCTACAACCTGCTGCAGCGGGTGCTCGTGGCCCAAAACAAAACCACCGAAGCTTTGGTGCTAGCCGAGCGGGGGCGAGCGCGAGCCTTAGTGGAACAGCTCGTGCAGCAACATGCTCAAACCCAGGTGCCGGTGCCTAGCTTGGCGGAGATGCAGCAAATTGCTCGAGAGCAGCAGGTTACGGTGGTCAATTACGCCGTGATTGGCGATGGTCGTCGGGTGTTAGGCAATGAAATTGAAACCGAAACCGATTTATTCATTTGGGTGATGGCGCCAACGGGGGCGCTGTCGTTTCACCAGGTGCCATTGTGTCCTTTTTGGCAAAATATCTTTCGCGCTCAACCCACACAGCTTTCCCCGCTGGAAGATTTGGTGCGCCTAACGCGGGATGGCATGGGGGTGGGTGAACGGGGAATTGGGGTAGTTAACAGCGATCGCCGTTATCAAGGCGATTTCGCCTCTAATCCCTTGCCATTAGAGCAGCTCAATCAGATTTTGATTGCCCCGATCGCCGATGAACTGCCCCGTGACCCGACCGAGACGGTCGTCTTCATTCCTCAAGGGCCGTTGTTGTTGGTGCCGTTTGCCAGCCTGCAAGACGAGGCGGGGACGTATTTGGTTGAAAAACACGCGATCGCCATTTCCCCCTCGATCCAAGTTCTGGGGTTACATGCTCAAAGCCAGTTCCCCATCGATGCTGCCCAGTTAATTGTGGGCAACCCGATTACCATGCCCACAATTCCCCCCGACTCGCAGCTACCACCCCAAAGTTTGCCCCCCTTGCCCGGTGCGGAGCGGGAAGCCCAAGCTATCGGTGAGATTTTAGGCGCAGCCCCCCTGTTGGGCAGCGCGGCAACCGAAACTGCCGTGGTGCAGCAAATGCCTCAGCAGGCCATCATTCATCTCGCCACCCATGGGTTGTTGAACCTAGACCCCAATCTCAATGAATTTGGTCTAACCACGGATCCCAACGCCCCGACTGCTCCCGATGCCAATGTATTTGTGACGCCCGGTGCAGTGATTGTGGGCGAGGGCGTTACCGTGGGCGGTGTTGATGCCAGCATAGCCTTGTCGCGCGAGCGGGTGGTGCGGGTAGACATGCCGGGTGTGTTGGCCTTAGCCCCCTCTGCAACTGATGATGGCTGGTTGACGGCAGCAGAAATTGCAGCCCTGGATCTAAATGCTGATTTAGTCGTCCTCAGCGCCTGCGACACCGGACGTGGCAGGATTACGGGTGATGGCGTTGTCGGTTTACCACGTGCTTTTCTGGCCGCAGGGGCCGAGAATGTAGTGGTCTCTCTCTGGCAGGTGCCCGACGCAGCCACGGCTGAGTTGATGGTGAGCTTTTACCAGCAGCTTACCCAAGGGCAAGATCAAGCTAATGCGCTACGAAACGCCATGCTGACTACCCAGGCGACCTATCCTGATCCGCGCAATTGGTCGGCATTTGTGCTGGTGCAATAGAAATCATGGTGTGGTAATCGTCTACTGTCCAGCGCACTAACGTTGTCACCATCAGTTTGCTTTTCTCCTGATCTTCGGTTCGCAGACTGTGTGTTCCTAGCGTATCGTACCTGGCTAAGCCACTACACTTCAGACTGCTTGCGGCGGCTACCTTAACTGCTGATAACGTCCTAACGCCATCAACGGAAAGGTTTGATAGTAGAGGTGATAGCGAATGTAAAAATGACTGGGGAAACCCGTTCCGGTAAACTCAGCTTCTTCCCATTTGCCATCCCCTTGTTGAGTCTCAACCAGATACTGAATACCTTTTTGCAATGCCTTTTTAGCCGCCGCATCTAAACAAAAATCAGCGTCGAGTAAGCCCAACAATGCCCAAGCGGTTTGGGAAGCCGTGCTGGGACCTTGACCTTTCAAATTGGGATCGTCGTAGCTGCGGCAGGTTTCTCCCCAGCCACCGTCGGTGTTTTGACAACTCACTAACCAGGCGACGCCACGCTCAATTTGAGCCCGACAGCGATCCGGGGCAATCAGCGTTAGCGCTGAAAGAGCACCACTAGTGCCGTAGATGTAATTCACGCCCCAACGTCCGAACCAACTGCCATCGGCTTCTTGTTCCCGCAGCAAATAATCCAATCCTCTTGAGAGTCGATAGGGGGTTAGGTCTGCAGTGTATTGACTGACGAGTGTTTCATCCTGGGACAGGCGACCATGCATCTCCAACACGCGAGCTGTGATGTCAGCGGTGCTGGGATCGATCATGGCTTTAAGATCCCCGTAGGGAATGGCATTGAGCCAGTTTTGATCGTTGTCAATGTCGAAGGCTGCCCAACCGCCAGTCTTACACTGCATGGTGGCAATCCAGCGGACAGCACGGGCGATCGCGGCCTTTTTGACCGATTCATTGGGCAAGGTGATGTCTTGCAAAGCCATGGCAACCACCGCTGTGTCGTCCATGTCGGGGTAAAAGCGGTTTTCAAATTCAAAGGCCCACCCCCCTGGTTTACCCTCGGGATTTTTCACCGCCCAATCACCGTAGTCGAGAATTTGCTTCTCCAATAGCCATTCCCCTGCCCGTACCAGTGCGGGATGATCTGAGACAAGGCCAGAATCAGTTAGGGCTCTGAGAGATAACGCCGTATCCCACACGGGTGAAATGCAAGCCTGCACCCAGTAGGTCGCTTCGGTTTCAATGGCAAAATTGTCTACGGCCTGGAGACCCCGCTGCACAATCGGGTCATGTACGTCATAGTCCAAAGCCCTCAATGCCAGCAGGGAGTTGAGCATGGCTGGAATAATGCCGCCCCAGTCACCGGAGGCTTCTTGCCGTTCGACAATCCATTTCTCAGCCCGCTGGATGCCTGCCTGCCGAAACGGAATGAAGTCAATCGCCTCTGCGAATTTGAATGCCTTATCTATCCACAGAAAGATGTCGCTCCAGTCGCCGTTTTCAGGGAGTTCCCAGCGGACATTCTCGATCCCTTCTGCATAGAGTTCGTTGAGATCAAAGGCGGGATCAATCGCATAAACAGGCTTTTGGTCGAACACGATCAGCAGCGGCACCGTGCTGCCCCGTGCCCAGCTTGAAAGTCCATAGATGTTGACCGGGAAGGGATGGTCTAACAGCATTACCCAGGCGGGCAACGAGGGGAGCCCTTGCCAGTCATAGCAGCCGATTAATGCT
Source organism: Cyanobacteria bacterium P01_A01_bin.123 (assembly GCA_039815185.1). GTDB lineage: Bacteria > Cyanobacteriota > Cyanobacteriia > Phormidesmidales > Phormidesmidaceae > JBCBZT01. Next base: position 81,844 of record JBCBZT010000010.1, read on the forward strand.
AAATGAAACTTCGTGAAAATGCGGGTTTTACTAATGCCTCCCCGGCTCAGGATGAAAGCTTTAGCCTTGACCAAGGCTGGATCGGTTGCTGCAATACCCAGTAACCGCAACGCCATGTAAGCTTCCACAGAAGTGCTGAGGTCGCCGCCATCGCCGTAGAAGAGTTCCCAACCGCCATGGTTGCGTTGCTGCGATCGCAGGTAGTGTTCAATCTTATCCAGGGGGCGATCGCGATCGGTTCCCCAAATCTTATGCAGCAGCAAGATCTCAATGGTAATGGTGACATTAGACTCCAAATCTGCCCACCAATAACCGTCGGGGTTCTGAATCGAGAGCAGGTAGTTTTGCGCAGCTGCAATGGCTTGATCGAGCCCAGTTAGCTGCTGTGATTTCGTCGTTTGCATCCGAGTCTCTTACACCAGATATGAATTCATTGAGGCAGCATAGTGCAAATTCTCGGTTGATGAAAGGCACAAATAGAGCGTATCGACTCAGACGTTAGCGCTCATCCCAACGAAACCGATAGAAAAAGTATTCATCCTGAAAGGCTTGATCATCTAAAACATGGTGAATCCAGTTTTCATCAATCAGGCGCTGGCCAAGCTGGACGGCTTCTTTCCGAGAAATGCTGAGGTAGGACACTAGCCAATCAACGGCTTCACTACCCACAAAACACCGCCGATAGGTCTTCAAATGAAATTGCCGATCTTTGATTTGGATGCCGCCCACATTTCTCATTGCCGCGACCAATTGCTTTAAATCAAGAGCCACCAGAGAATTGACTTTTCGCACCGTTTTATCGTGATACCAGAGGGTAATGGTTTCACATTCTTCAACCAATACCGTGGCTTGGCCTTTCATATCTAAGAGTTTTTGTCGGGCCTGTTGAATCGCAGTCTGTCTATCTTCCCTGTTGTAGGTTTCGCCTTTGACATAAAACTTATGTTGATATTCCAGACCTGGTATCTGGAGCGTGTTGTCAGCAGCATGACGGTTCAGGGTGCAATAGTTGACTTGTTCAGATTGCAGAATGAACATGGGGGCCTCCAGGGGTTAATGGGCTTTAATCAACCGCTTATTGGCGATGACGATCCCACTCTAGAGAGACAATCTGAAACCAAGCTGAATAGTTTCTTAAAGATGTTGCCTGTCAGCCTCAATATTCTCAAAGGAAAAATTAAGCCTTTATGCAGTGGATTGATCGCGTTTATTATGCTGTTTGATTAGCGTGAATAACTGCGATGGAAAACTTGGTGTTGGGGGCGGCGATTTTAGCGCTGCTGATCTGGGTGGGGCTGCTAGCGTTCTGGGGACAATTTTGGCGAGCCGATCAACGGCTTAATGCGGAAACAAGTCTCCCACTAGGGTCTTGGCCTGCTGTTGCAGTGGTGATTCCGGCGCGAGATGAGGCTGAATTGATTGGGACGGCACTGCGATCGCATTTGACCCAAACCTATCCAGGCCCGCTTTCAGTACTGCTAGTTGACGATCAAAGTACTGATGACACAGCAAAAATTGCGGCTCACGTGGCAAAAGACTTAAACAAAGCGGACAACCTGACAATTCTGCCCGGGCAAACCCTCGCAGCAGGCTGGACAGGTAAACTCTGGGCTATGGAGCAAGGATTTCGCTACCTACAGCAGCAGCCCGCTCCACCAGACTACGTTCTGTTTACCGATGCAGACATTGAACATGACAGAGCCAACGTGCAGCAGCTGGTGACAAAAGCTGAAACCAAAGGGTTAGATCTGGTATCTCTCATGGTGCAGCTACGCTGTCAGAGTTTCTGGGAGATGCTGCTGATTCCTGCATTTGTTTTCTTCTTTCAGATGCTCTATCCCTTTCCTTGGGTGAATAATCCCCATAAGAAAATGGCAGCGGCAGCGGGGGGCTGCGTTCTAATGCGTACCAGTGCGCTCAATCGGATTAACGGACTTCAAGCTATTCGTCATGCCCTGATTGATGATTGCGCCCTAGGGGCAGCTGTTAAAGCCGGAGGGCCAATCTGGCTAGGATTGAGCACGACAACCCATAGCCTGCGCCCCTATCCCGATTTGCAAAGTATTTGGAATATGGTAGCCCGCAGCGCCTACACGCAGCTCAACTATTCTCCCTGGCTTTTGATCGGTACAGTCCTGGGGATGCTGCTGGTTTATCTCGTATCGCCATTAGGATTTGTTCTCGGCCTGCTCTGGGGACAGGCCACGCTGGCATTGGCGGGATGGGTAGGCTGGCTACTGATGGCGTTGGCCTATTGGCCAACGCTGCGACTTTACAGGGGCACGGTTTTGCTAGGGTTAGCATTGCCATTGATCGCTGTGCTATATACGCTGATGACTATAGATTCAGCCAGACGCCACTGGGTAGGCCAAGGAGGAGCCTGGAAGGGACGAGTTTATAGCGATATCAGCTGATCGATACGTTTTAGAGAGAAGATACTGTATTAGAGGGCAGCATGCTGCCGTTGGGTGCCCTATTTAGACCGCTCACCTGAACCTAGCCCAGACTTGAGCAATCTCACAGAAACTTTCCGATTGGCAGCCTTACTCGAAGTGACTCAGCCATGCCTGTTGACAAAAACGATATTCTTCTGGTGGATGACACGCTAGGGAACCTACGATTACTCTCCACATTACTGGGCGAACAGGGCTATAAAACCCGTAAGGTAACCAATGGTGCTTTGGCGCTAAAAGCCGTTAAGCATGCCCCACCAAGGCTGATCCTACTAGACGTTATGATGCCAGGTCTGAGTGGCTATGAAGTCTGTCAGCAACTCAAAGCGGATCCAGAAACGGCGGAAATTCCAGTCATTTTTATTAGTGCTTTGGATGATGTCTTCGATAAGGTTCAAGCTTTTGCAGTTGGCGGGGTAGACTACATCACTAAACCTTTTCAAGTTGAAGAGGTATTGGCACGGATTGATCATCAATTAGTCATTCGGAACCTACAGCGAGAACTGCAAGAAAAAAATAATTCCTTACAGGCAGCAGTAGAACAGTTTGATCGGCTTTTGCTCAATATTCTCCCTAAATCTATTGCCGATCATTTAAGACAACAGGATTTCTCTGTGATCAAAGATCATCCGATTGCAGAATCTTTTAAGCAAGCCACTATTTTGTTCGCAGATATTGTTGGTTTTACTGAAGTCTCTGCTCAAATGCCAGCGCTTGAAATTGTCGATTTACTCAATCGAATTTTTTCCTGTTTTGACCAGCTCGCTGAACATCATGGTCTAGAGAAAATTAAAACGATTGGCGATGCTTACATGGTAGCAGCGGGGATTCCGATTCCAAGTGCCGATCATGCCGATGCGATCGCGCGTATGGCTTTAGATATGCAACAGGCCATTCAAACTTTCCAGCGTGATTCTGCCCATCCTTTTCAGCTCCGCATTGGTATCAACACAGGGCCTGTGGTTGCGGGTGTAATTGGCATTAAGAAGTTTAGCTATGACCTGTGGGGGGATACCGTCAATGTTGCCAGTCGAATGGAATCCCAAGGAGTACCGGGAAAAATTCAGGTGACTGAAACAACCTATCAATTGCTCAAAGGTTGCTATCAATTTGAAGAACGAGGAGTCGTTCAGGTTAAAGGGAAGGGAGAAATGATGACCTACTTCCTAACCAGAAATTTTTGATTCCATTGAAAGCTCATATATGCTTCGAACCGTATTGGAATGATGCGCTAGCTAAATTGAGCCCACTTTGAACAGCCACGATGCCGACTAGCTCATCCCCCTGGAAAATCCCCGTGCCCTGTTCCGCAGACACTTTGCCCAGGCGGTAATCTTCAGCCTTGCCAAGCAGCTGAATCACATCACCTTCTGCTGGGTTAAAGTCTTCAATCAAAGCATAGTCGGCATTGCCTTGATGACTGTAATAGAGCTTAGAGTCGTCTGCCAGTTGAAATATATCTGCGCCGGCTCCACCTTCGAGCTGGTCAACCTCAGGGGCCCTCAAAATTTTGCTCATTGAGCCGATCAACCTGTCATTGCCATTATTTCCCCGTAGCCTATCGTTACCTCCCAGACCTTTAATGACGTCATTACCGCCTTGACCATTAATGACATCATTAGAATCGTTGAATCCCTCAACCGTATTGTCGAGGCCATTGAGAAAGGTTACATGGTTGCGATTCCAAATTCGGTTAGTCTGGAAATCAGCGTTAAATACATCAAAGCTGTCACGCACAGTATTCGCATCGCTAAAGGTGATATTACCCAGGCGCTCTGTAGAAGACTGATTTTGGGCGGGCAGATTTTCAAGTTGATCGAGGGCAAAATTTTTCAAGGTAACTTGAGTTTTTTTTCCTTTGAAGCTAATCGCCAAGTCAGGCCCTCGTTGGGTGAGCTGCATTTTGTCAGCCGTGTGACCTGCGCCGACGAACTTCAGTGTATCAACTTCATTGTGCTTTTCTTGACTGGGATTGGCGTCACGACCCACACCACCAAAGTCACGAATCAACTTAGACTGGCCTGATTCGACCGTAAATTGGGCTTGACCGACAGCACCTGACAACTCACTATCAAACGACGGCTTAACCTCAAAAGATTGCTTAGCAGGAGCAGCCGAGACTGGAGGGGTCGGCGTTAGCTGTAACACCTTGACGTTGCCGTTGAGGGCTAAGTCTATTTCATTGCGGTTCAATGCCGTTGTCGATCTTTTCAGGTTGCCACTGTCTTGGAAGGTATGAATCGTAGCTTGGGGTTGGAGATTATTTGGCAGAGTGAGCGTGACTGACTGATGTGAAATAGCCCGACTTTCCTCATCCAGAATGGCTGCACTTGGCTCTCCGACCCAGAGTGCCAGATAAAAATCCCCATTGCTTTTTTGAAACAGGGAATGTTGGATATTTTCAGTGTCTCCCGACAAGTCAAACGCTAAAGAACCAGGGGTAAAAGTTGAGTTTGGATCATTGAATAACCCAATCAAATTTTTGAGGGCTTTAAAGGCAGGCTTCGGAGTATTGTCTCTAGCGAGCAATCCATAATCTTCACCCCCTTGATCGATTAGCTGATACAGATAGGTTCTCTCTATGCCAGCGTTAAATTGACTCAGAAACAGCCGAGGAATGTACCTTGCGACTAGTGTTTCGGGCGTGCCCTGATGAATTTGAGTGGGTGAGGGGTCGTTTCGCCAGCCGGTTTCAGTAGAAATAATCGGGTCAGACCCGCTTGTAATTGAAGCATCATCAAAATGCCAATCAAAGCTACCATACCCCTTAGCTCCCCACCCTTTTGATTCAGGTGCGCGCCCAGCCCAGTAGTTGTGGATGTTGCCATAGTCTGTCCATTCAGATAAATCGCCCAATTTTTCCCGAGCATTGCTAGAGGTCAAAGAGGGACTAATCACTGGAATGTGTTTGATTAATGGGTGCGCATTAACTGTTTCATAGAGCTCTCTTTGGCCCGCTTGGGTATCTTTTATCCAAGTATTGACTCCCTGTACATCGGGCTCATTAACGCCTTCAAAGGCAACAACAGCGCGATCCGTCCACTCATATACCTCGTCTAGCAAGTCGTAATTCGTAGGTTCTCCATAGGATGTATCTAGAGGAGAGGTCAATAGGTTGAATTTAATGCCGTCATCAGCGAGTGTACGAAGCCGATTGTAATAAAAAGAATCTTCACTGATACCGTCGTAGGTAACGGCTATATCCCGGATATAGCGGATCTGTAATTCGGTTAATCGAGGCTGAACGATTGTTTCAAATTCTTCGTAAACCGTATCTCTGTAGTGTACGTGGGTATTAATGCCAATGGTATCCACAAAGCTATCAGCAGATTTGGCCTTAGCCACCTGCATAGAAGAAAATGGCTTTAGCATTGTTCTCTCTCGACTTAACAGCAATCAAGGCGAGGTAGATGCCTTTTCAGGGTAGATGCTTTGAGTCGATTGATACTTGATAAATTCTGACAGGTTAGGAAAATTCAAATCAGGCTGCACACTTACGCTTTACTAGATATACATTAGAATCGATAAGAAGCTTGTGTGAAAATGTGCGGAATTCAAGTCAAAGTGTTGAGATTTCTGATTTAAGCTTATCCAAATCCAGAACCCTTGTTTTCTCCTCTGTGAAACACTCAAATTTCTAAATCGGATGTGCTTTAAATACCTTGGCGCTACCAGAAATATTACAAGGGTTGATAGCGTAGATCTATAGCAGTAGACACAAAGCTTTGTGCGCTACTGCGAACCAGATTACTAGGTAAACTCAGCATCCTAGCAAGACTCGGTGCATCAAGCAATCTGGCCAGGGCTATAACGTAAATTCCACAAGAACAATGTTGGTTGCAAAGATACTGGCCTTCTACAGTGTGGCAGCTAGTATGTATGAGCCTAAGGGGTGACAAAGAAGTTTTTAACATCTCTTGGTCACCCTTTAAGGAACCTCTGTATTCTCCATTTTGAGCTTAAGGCACTTGTGTCTGAATATCCTTACTCAAGGAAAGCAGTACTTAAACATATGCTGCCATTGGTAAGCAGGCGCAAACCAAATTGCGATCGCCATATGCCTGGTCAACTCGCCCCACCGCAGGCCAAAACTTATAAGCTTCAGTCCAAGGCGTAGGATACACTGCTTGTTTGCGAGAATAGGGGCGGTTCCAGTCTTCTGCCACTAAATCGGTTGCAGTGTGGGGAGCATTTTTTAGCAAATTATTCTCAGCATCTACTGCACCAGATTCCACCTGACGAATTTCCTCACGGATGGCGATCATCGCCTCGCAAAACCGATCGAGTTCTGCTTTCGACTCACTTTCTGTTGGTTCCACCATAATCGTGCCCGCGACGGGCCAAGACATTGTCGGTGGATGGAAGCCATAGTCAATTAGGCGTTTGGCAATATCATCTACGGTGATATTGGCGGTTTTCTTAAAGCTGCGTAAATCTACAATGCATTCATGGGCCACCAGACCATTTTTGCCCGTGTAAAGAATGTCGTAATGATCTTCGAGTCGCTTGGCAATGTAATTGGCGTTTAGGATAGCCACTTCCGTTGCCCGTTGCAGACCGAGGGTGCCCATCATGACGATGTACATCCAAGAGATCGGTAGGATACTGGCGCTACCCCATGGAGCAGCGGTGACTGCACCAATTGCTTCTGCGCCACTCACGCCCTCGACTAGACTGTGTCCAGGCAAAAACGAGACTAGGTGTGCTTTAACACCAATCGGCCCAACCCCAGGGCCACCACCACCGTGGGGAATACAAAAGGTTTTGTGGAGGTTGAGGTGGCACACATCTGCGCCAAAGTCAGCCGGACGGCACAATCCAACTTGGGCATTCATATTTGCCCCGTCCATGTAAACCTGGCCCCCGTGGGTGTGAACGATGGCACAAATTTCTTGGATGGCAGCTTCAAACACACCGTGGGTAGAGGGGTAGGTTACCATCAGGGCCGCCAGCTTGTCGGCATGCTTTTCAGCCTTGGTACGCAAGTCCTCTACATCGATATTGCCATCATCATCACAGGCAACCGCGACCACTTTCATCCCAGCCATGACGGCACTGGCAGGGTTAGTGCCATGGGCCGACTGGGGAATCAAACAGACGTTGCGATGGTCTTCGCCCCGCTGCTGGTGGTACTCCCGAATCACCAATAAGCCAGTGTATTCCCCTTGGGATCCGGCGTTGGGTTGCAGCGAGATGCCGTCAAATCCGGTGATTTCTCCCAGCCAGGCTTCCAACTGTTGAAACAAGACCTGGTAGCCCTGCACTTGCTCTAAGGGCACAAAGGGATGAATTTGTCCAAACGCTGGCCAGGTGATCGGCAGCATCTCTGCCGTGGCGTTGAGCTTCATTGTGCAGGAGCCGAGGGGAATCATTGCCGCGGTGAGGGACAGGTCGCGATTTTGCAGCTGGTGCATGTAACGCAGCAGTTCAGTCTCAGATCGGTGGGTGTTGAAGACGGGGTGGGTGAGGTAAGGGGTAGTGCGTTTTAGGGCAGTGGGAAGGTGGAGAGATGGGGGAATGGGGGGATGGGGGATGGGTATAACGGGGAGCGTAGGGGTGTCTCCAGCGAAGATGTGTAGGAGGTCTTGGAGGTCTTTTACGGTGGTGGTTTCGTCGAGGGAGAGGCTTAGGGTGGTGGCGTCAATGATGCGCAGGTTAACGCGTTGGGCTTGAGCCCGTTCCAAAATATCGGGTTGGACATCTCCGACGGTAATGCGGAGGGTATCGAAGTAGGGGGCGGCGTTGAGGGCATATCCTAGTTTCTCCAAACCTTGGGCTAGGGTTCGGGTCATTTGGTGGATGCGGAGGGCGATCGCGCTGAGTCCTTCTGGCCCGTGGTAGACCGCATACATGCTGGCGATTACCGCGAGCAGCACTTGGGCAGTACAAATATTACTGGTGGCCGAGTCCCGGCGGATGTGCTGTTCACGGGTTTGCAGGGCTAGGCGCAGGGCAGGGTTGCCATTGACATCTTTAGAAACCCCGACTAAACGACCGGGTAGCTTGCGGGCGTAGGCATTTTTGGTAGCAAAGTAGGCGGCGTGGGGGCCACCGTAGCCTAGGGGTACACCGAAGCGCTGAGTGCTGCCTACGGCAATATCTGCCCCAAATTCACCGGGAGGGGTGAGTAGCGTCAGGCTGAGCAAGTCAGCAGCAACAGTGACGAGGGCTTTGATGCCATGGGCAGCTTGAATGACATCGGTATAGTCACAGATGGCCCCGTCGCTAGTTGGGTATTGCAGCAGCACACCAAATACGGTTTCATCAAAGTCAACGCGCCGGTGATCGCCAACAACAACCTCAATACCCAGGGGCAGGGCACGGGTCTTGATCACGGCAATGGTCTGGGGATGGCAGGCTTCGGATATCCAGAAGACATTGGCATTTTTCTTTTTACAGACGCCATGGCTCAGGGTCATGGCTTCGGCGGCGGCGGTGCCTTCGTCTAGTAGGGAAGCGTTGGCAATTTCCAGGGCTGTTAGGTCGGTTACCAGGGTTTGGAAATTAAGCAAGGCTTCTAAGCGACCCTGGGCGATTTCGGGTTGATAAGGGGTGTATTGGGTATACCAACCGGGGTTTTCTAAAATGTTGCGCTGGATTACGGGCGGCGTAATGCAGTTGTGATAACCCAAACCAATGTAGGTGCGATAGACCTGGTTTTGGGCGGCGATCGCGCTTAATTTCTCTAGTGCAGCCGTTTCGCTCAGTCCCGCTGCCAACTTAAGGGGGCGACCCAGACGAATATTGGCCGGAATCGCCGCTTGCATTAAATCATCGAGCGTGTCTAGTTCCAAGGCAGCCAGCATGGCATCAATATCGCTGTCGCGGGGACCAATGTGGCGCTGCACAAAGGGACTGCTTGGGGTTACAGGCTGCTGAGCCAAGGTTCCATGACTTTTCCCATTGCCATTGCTCATCCCAGTAGATTCGCGAATAGACTCGGCAGGTTGGGAAACGGCAGGACGTTGCTGTAGGGAATCAGGCATAACACTCTCAATGAAATTAAAACTCAAAAACCCACCAGCGATCGCCAATGGAGAGCATATCTACCCACTCATTGTGTAACAAATCGCCTAATTGTGTAACCAACCGCCATCGACTCAAGCTGACTGCACTCACTGGGAGCTTTACTTTCTGATTGGGAACTCTGAGGCAGACCGAGTGAGCTTAAGTAATCGCGTCTGTAAGGAGAAAGGCTTTGCACCCTAGTCAGCCCTCACGCATTGCGTTGTATGCTCGCGTTTTTTATGGTGGTGGCGTAGAGCGGGTTTTAGTCAACCTGATGAAAGGCTTTTTACAACGAGGCTTTCAGGTTGATCTAGTGCTCAATACTCCTGGTGGCCCTTACACTTCTCAAATTCCGCCAGAGGTTCGCCTCATAGACCTGGATGCACCCCGAATGGCAAACGGCTTGCCTAAGCTGATTCGCTATTTGCGCCAAGAAAAGCCGCAAATTTTGCTGGCTTCTCAGCACTATACGAATGAGATCGCGATCGCAGCCAAACTCTTTTCCGGGGCACCCACCCGTGTCTTTGTGTCAGAACATAATGCTTTTCCCAGAGGCAAGCTGCACCAAACCCCAGCCAAATGGGCCGCGATCGCAGCCCGACTGACTTATCCTTTTGCCGATGGTGTCATTGCCGTTTCCCGGGGGGTGGCCCACGATTTGGCCACGATGACAGGATTTCCCGAATCAGAGATCAAGACAATTTACAACCCTATCATCACACCAGCACTTTACGACAAAGCCAAAGCCCCGTTGGATCATCCATGGTTTCAGCCTGAAGAACCGCCGATTGTACTGGGAATAGGGCGATTAATGCCTCAAAAAGATTTCCCCACATTGCTCAGCGCCTTTGCCAAAGTTCGCCAAGTCCAACCAGCCCGGTTAGTGATTTTGGGTAATGGTCGCGAGCAAGATGCCCTCCAGGCATTGGCCCAAGACCTGGGTATAGCAGCGGATGTCGCACTATTGGGCTTTGTCGAGAATCCTTTCGCCTACCTCAAGCACGCCGATGTGTTTGTGCTCTCCTCCGCTTGGGAAGGGCTCGGGAATGTCTTAGTAGAAGCCCTGGCATTGCAGGTTCCTGTCGTCTCTACCGACTGCGAATTTGGCCCTGCCGAAGTGTTAGACCATGGCCAATACGGCACCCTTGTACCAGTAGGAGACAGCGACGCGATCGCTGAGGCAGTATTGGTTACTTTACGCGATCGCCCGGCTCCAGCAGATTCACAGTGGCTCAATCAATTTACCCTCGAGCCAGTCACCCAGCAGTATTTAGAAACTTTTGGATTGGCCGAGGAGAAGTCATTCTTTAATCTCATCGCGGATTCCGTCTAAAGTATTGCCCAGCTTATCAGCGATACCTTCAATCCAGGCTTCATCTTGTTTGGTATAGCTGCGGGGGGCATTGGCGCCTAAAATCAAAGCGCCGTCCTTGCCCATCGGTTGGCAAATGACACCTTGAGTGTTGTCAGGCAGGTAGTTAAATTCGACTTTGCCGGGATAAAGCTTAAGACTGACTAAATAAACTGGCTTTTGTTGGGTTAGTACCCGATTCAGAATTGCACCCGGTTTAACCGTATCCACCCCCCCTAAAACCCCACGGCGCAGCAGCACCTGTCCTTGGGAATACACCACAACTGCCCGAGTCGCCGTGTTTGTCAGCAGCAGATGAGAGGCCCAGGCAAGTTCAGTCTGGATAGATTCGGGTAACTCTTCTGCCAGCTCAAATCCTTTCTCTCCCACCAACTCAACCGATTCGGGCAATTTGGGCTGGACTCGCTCCCATAGCAACCCGGTGAGCACCAAGAGGGCACTAATCAGGACGCCTAATGCATCTGAACGCGCCTGAGAATCGGTCAGGGCTGGGGTCAACAGGCGATTGATCATCAACAAAGTGCCCGCCAAGATGCCCACGACGATCGGCAGTTGCCGCAACACTTGATTTTGATCGGGCTTGGTCATAAACGCGTGTGTAGGCTCGGGTGCAGGACAATTTTGTCAAGGGGCATGATAGCGATCGCGCGGAGTTTGCCGGTCGTGTGGGCCTGGAATTTGCTGGCGGAAAAATCGCCGCTGCAAAATTTCTAGCCGTCCTCCAGATTCTTGGATAAAAGCACGTTGGCGACGATAAAGCCCTTGAAACAGATTGGCAAATAGCAGGGTAAAAATGGCCACAACCAATCCCATCGCCGTAGAAATTAAGGCTTGACCAATGCCAAGGGTGACGCCGATGGAGTCTTCACCCCCCAAATCCCCCAGCTTGAGAGATGCAAAGGCCTCAATCAGCCCCAAAATGGTGCCTAGCAAACCGAGTAAAGGGGCAACGCCAATCACCGTCTCAAACACGGTGCTAAACCGCTGGAGCAGTGGCAACTCAGCCTGGGCAGCAGTTTCGAGGGCCAGCTTGAAGTCTTCGGGAGTGGCCTGCTGTAAACTCAGCGCCGACAAAAAGATGCGGGCAATGGGCAAATCCACATTTTGCTTAAGGTTGGTAACGGCCAACTGCAGGTTGTGGGGGAACGCCTCTAAAACCTGACTGACCAACTTGTCTTGCCGATTCACCAAGCGAAACCAAAACAAGCCACGTTCAATGATCAGGGCTGTGACCAATAGTGAAAATCCCAGCAGCGGCCAAATGACAATGCCACCCAGGGCAAACAATTGAAACAAGGGCATGACCTACTGGGTTCAATACGTCCGAAGGAGGAGGTCTAACCACACCCAATTTGCAAACTAGAATAGGGACACAAGGCTTGGCCCCTACCAGGGGAAATTGTGTGTTTGGATGTCGCCAACGTTCATTTTATGCCAGGAAAGTGATCAATCTGAGCGTAGCCGCTAAAAATCAGCTTTGATCCTTTGGTTTCCAAACGATTGACCCGCATCATCACCCCATCCAGGTTGAAGCGGTCTAAATCCACCATATTGTTGAGAACTCGAATAAACCCCTGGGTCAGAATCTTGGACAGCCCTTGGACGTCGCTAGGCACACCGTCAGGATCAAACTCAGCATCGGCAAACACAATCCGTCGCCGTTTCTCAACAGACAGCGTCGCCTTGAGGCTCACAGGTACGGCTTTACGATTGGGTAAATCAGTTTGGGCCACTAGCCGAATCTGCTGGTCAGGCAGCAAGTTCACGGTGACGTCTCGAAAATCTAAGGGTTCGCCCCCTGATAAATCAGTCAGGGCTTCGTCATCAACCTGGGTCGTGTGCTTTTGCACCAAGTCAGCGGTAAACGCTTCGTTGATGGCTTGTTCAGTGAGGACGACTTGAGCGATCGCTTGGGTTGGTTGCCGCAACCGAATTTTGCCACTCAAAATTGCCCCAAAGTCGATCGCCACGGAATCAGTTTCAAAGGACATTTCCTCAGCCCGAAACTGGCGACGAATTACCAGGTCAGCGCCTTGCATTTTGAAGCTATCGATGGTTCCCTGAAGCAACTTGCTCGAAGGGGAACATCGAATCTCGACCTCTACCCGATCACTCTCGGTAAACAGATGCCGGATAGATTGGCTGACAACGGAATTGAGCATCCGTTCGCCGAAGTCTCCGTTGGAGGACTGCTTGAAGCCGGTCAAACCGCCAATCATAGGCTGGTATGCATCCTAAGTTCACCACCTATAGTTGTAACAAAATGTGAAGTATTTCGACAAAGATTATTTTTCAAAAGTGCTGCCAAAAGGGTAACTGATACACCTTTACTGCAGCCGGGATCATTCTCCCATAAGGCTTATAGCCTATCGAGTAGTGAGATGATAATTCACAACTTTTTTCGGTAAAAACTGTTTCTGACGCAGGAGTTCGCTCAAATTGAGGGTGGCTTCTAGCAAGCAGGCGTGGCCACTGGCTGGTAAACCCAGGATTTCAGCTGGGGAGATTCGCTGCTGTAGATGGTGGGCCTCTGCCCAGGAGGGCAACAAGCGATCGCGTCTGCTGGCAACTAGCAGCGTTGGTATCTGCATCTGCTCCAAAGGGAATGGGTCAGTATTGAATGCCATTAACAATCGGATACGCCAACTGGCACTCGTGGGGGGCACAGACTGCATTGCCATGAGCAAGTCCTGCCGATTGGGCCCATCAACTCGATCAACATTTGCCAAAAAAGGTAGCAATCCATGGGCAGATAGATGAAATAGGGAAACCGGCAGCGATCGCACCACCCCAACCCCCCAACCCAACCAAAACCGTTGGCGAAACGAAGACGCAGGATTCACCAAAATCAACCGATCGACTAAGTGGGGATAATAGGCTGCAAGCTGCAGGGCTAAACAGCCACCAAAGGACTCACCACAGAGGTATACCGGGCGCTCCACTGCTGGAGAGGCTGTGCTAGCTCGACAGTGCTGCTGAATCAACTGGGCCAAAGTCTCAGTCAACGCCGCCCAAGATAATTCACTGTCTGGCGATATTGCCAACGACCGGACATCAAAATACCGTTGGAGATTTGGCAATTGGTGACGAATCAGTTGCCCCGTACCATCCATCCCAGGCAAGAAGATAAAGTGAGGCGCTGTCGGTTGAGCCGTTCCAGGGGTGAAGAGGCGCAGGGGAGGTGAACCTATTGGCATAAGTCTTTGTTGAACAGCCAGCATTTTCTACTTTAGCCTCCTCAGTTCCTTGGCTCTGAACTCGATCCGCGAGATCAATGACACGATATGCGACAAATCAGCTGCCATTTGATCGGCTGCCATTTGATCTGGAGGCTGGGCGACTTTTATTAAGAAATGGTTATTTTTACTTGCGAAATGTCTAAACCTATTGGGAATGAATAACTTGAGCCTTCCAAATTTACCGAGACCTGTTTTTTTGGGTAGATGAAGCTTAAAGATAGTCTTAAGCTAAAGCTCAACTTTCCTCAGAGAAGCTGAAGATTAGATTCATTTCTGCAAGGCTACGGCATAATTAAATATGCTAAGGCAACTGTAATTTACCTGAAAAGTAGACTAGGCTTTTGACCTATGGATTTAATATCTGTTTATTCAGCGTTGTTCTGATGAATTTGACACGATTGTCTGCGGGTTGATTGCGTTCGCTTTTGAAACTTACGGGTATGATTTAGCCGCGCTAGCCCTAGTCAGCTAATTCTTTGGGGGATTAGGGCAGGTTTTTGCCTGTACCTCCCTATCTCAAAATGCAGTTTATCGGATCGTTTAGACTGTTGCGTAAGTTGAGTTCTTGAATCTAAGATTTGGTACATTTGGCTAAAACTTGGCACATTTGGGTTGAGGTCAATATTCCCTAAGCCCATGGCTGGCTTCTGTTTTAGTTTTTTTCTTTGCAGGCTAGATAGTCGGCATGACGGAAATTTTTAAGTCAGTATCCCAATTCTGAAAATCTTAGATGTCTTTGACAGCTCTAGATGGATTCATATCAACGGAACACTTTTTTTAGCAAGCTTTGGGGATTGGATAGTCTGAAGCCCTTCTCCCCTTGCCGTAAATCTTCTATAAATGATTGGAACTTAACAACATCATGTTAGATCATCAGAGTTTAGGCCAGGATACGATATTCACCCCTGAGCAAGTGCTTGAAAATCGGGGGCGAGTAGCCATTTTTATTGACGGCTCAAACCTTTTTTACGCCGCTTTACAGTTGGGCATTGAAATTGATTACACCAAGCTGCTTTGTCGCCTAACGGCAGGATCAAGGTTGTTGCGCTCGTTCTTCTATACCGGCGTGGATCGCACCAATGAAAAACAGCAGGGGTTTTTGCTATGGATGCGTCGCAATGGCTACCGGGTGATTTCCAAAGATTTAGTTCAGCTTCCTGATGGCTCTAAGAAGGCCAATTTGGACGTGGAGATTGCCGTTGACATGATGGCACTGATTGGATCTTACGACACGGCAGTGCTGGTAAGCGGCGATGGCGATTTGGCTTATGCTGTAGATGCGGCTAGTTATCGAGGCGTACGAGTGGAAGTTGTGAGCCTCCGATCGATGACCAGCGACAGCCTGATTAATGTTTCCGATCGCTACATTGATCTCGATATGATCAAGGACGATATCAGAAAGACGTCCCGGGGCAATGGCAACCACAGCTATACTTATCGGCCCTTGTCGAGTGTGGGCGTTGTCGAAGACCCTGTCGTTGAAGAGTGAGTTCGTCCCACGAGTCAACCTAAGCCGTTAGGATCTTAGAGTCATAGCGGGCAAGGGTGACACGTTAGGGCAACATCAATGAAAAAAGCAGTGCGTTGGTTAGGGATGGTGTTGGCGATCGCAGTGGTGATCGGCACACTGAGGGCTTGTGGATTATTGACCCGTCCCTTCGAGACACCCATCGCAGACTCTGATGGGGAAGAAGGCAGAGCCCCAGGCTTGACTCTGAAGGACGTCACCCTGGAACAACCTGGTGAAGACGGGGAATTGCGTTGGAAAGTTCACGCCGACGAGGTGATTTACAGCCCCGATCAGCAAACCGCTGAAATTGTTAATCCCGATGGGGAACTCTTCCAGGACGGAAAAGTAATTTACCGGGTGCGTGCAGACCGGGGAGAAATTCAGCAAGATGGGGAGACGATTTTTCTGAAGGATAACATTGTGGCTACTGGCGTTGAAAACGATCTAGTGCTGCGCGGGCGAGAACTGGAGTGGCGGCCCGAAGATGATTTGCTGCTGATACGCAATCAGATTAGGGGTATCCACCCGCAACTTAACGCCTCAGCCCAAGAAGCTCGGGTCTACAATCGCGATCGCCGCCTAGAGCTTGAGAAAGATGTGGTTGCCACCACCAATGAAGCCCCTTATTTGCGGCTTGAAGCTGAGACATTAACCTGGTTTATCGAAGCTGAAAAAGTTGAAAGCGATCGTCCCCTCAAAGTTGAGCAGCTCAAAGGGGAAGTCGGGGATTTACAAGTCAGCGATCGGATTAAAGGGGATCAGGGGGAAGTGAATCTGGCCGAGAACATTGTCCAGCTAACCCAGGCGGTTGAGGTTGAACTGCTTGAACAACCGCTGAAGATTCTGAGTGACATCGCTATCTGGAATGTTGTCGCCGAAACCATTTTAGTGCCAGGGGCCGTACGCGTCATTCAGCCTGAACAAGCTGTTGAAGTGACAGCCAATCGGGGAGAAATGAATATTGCCGACTCCATCGTCTATCTGAGTCAAGGGGTTGAAGCCATCGGGGAAGAAAATCAGTCCCAACTTAAAGCCAGTCGCGTCACTTGGAACTTAGAGTCTGAGGAGATTTTGGCTGAAGGGAACGTCAACTATCAACAAAGTGATCCCCCTGTGACGATTAACGGTCCTCGAGCCGTGGGGCGCATCGAAGCTCAAACCGTAGTCATTAGTGGCGGCAATGTTGTGACTGAAATCACGCCACAATAGGATGTTGGGATTTGCTTAAACCCAAAGCAGGAGACGTTGATCATCAACGTCTCCTGCTTTGATTACTGATAAACAGTCGCCATATCAGCTACGGCCTTCCGTAGACTGGCTACCCTATCGCTTGCTCAAGCTCCTGCCTAAAAGACAGTTCGAGAAGGTTTTGATACAGTTGGCGATCGCTACAGTCAGGCTCAAATCTATCGCTTGATATCCCGAGCCATATTGCGGAACATATCCATACTGTTGTCAGCTTTACGACGTTGAGTAGTTTTGGACTCAAAGCTACTCGTGCTGGCTTGAGGTGTGGATTGGTCAACCTGGGTTGACTTCATCACGGGCAAACCGTTTTCTTGAACCTCAGCCGCACCCATAGCAGAAACCTGTCGTACACTCTCTAGCTCCTCTGCCCCCTTCTTCTTGGCAAAGGTGCGCTTAACAGTTTTGGCCGACCGCATATAGTTGATGTCACCAAACGTTTTCGCGTCATCAGGATTAAGGTAGTACGCTCCGCGCTCTTCGGAATCTCCCTTACTGCCCCCAAAAAGCCCAAAGAATCCAGCCATCAAACTTCTCCTACTGTCTAAAGAACCGCTTTGTTACTCAATGTTAACTTTTTTAAGAAAAAAAATCATCAAAAATTGGTCTTGTTAATCAATGTTAACTTTCTAAGAAAACACGCCAAGAATTGGCGGAGTCACGACCCCATTTTCTCAGGAATGTCGCGATCGCGACATTTTTTCATGCAATTATGAGTGTGCTGCTGTTTCAACAATACGTCTCAAGATATCCAATGCTTTAGCAGTGTGACCCCAGCTATTACCTATTTTTTGTACTGCATTGACGTCACGGGTTCACCCTTGAGCAGATGACGCTCAACAATGATCGGCACTGCTTTGATTTGCAGGTGGCTGTACCAAACCACGTCAGACACAAGCACTACAGCCATTGGCCCATTGCCACATTCACCCAAACACCCCACACCTTTGACAGTAATGTGAGTCGGAGTCAACCGCTGAAATTCCCTTAGTACTAACTGGGCTCCCGACTTGCGGCAGGTCGTATTTTGGCAAATCAAAACCCGTTGTTCAATGGGCATGGGTGTCTCCAGAGCACTGAGGCATGGGATTCACCAAGCTAGTGAGGATATGGTCTTCCCATTGCCCATTAATGCACACATAGTCACGAGCCACCCCTTCTATTTGAAAGCCTAGACGCTTGAGTAAGTTGCCGCTGCGGTGATTGCGGGGCATGTAGGCAGCCATAATCCGATGTAGGTTCAAGTCTTCAAAGCCATAGCGCATCAGTGCTACGAGGGCTTCTCCCATGTATCCCTGACCTTGCTTAGTTGCTGCCAGACTATAGCCCAGGGAGCAGGCTTGGAAAACGCCATGCACAATATTATTCAAATTAAGTGCCCCAATAATCACCTTGGGGTGCTGCTTTTCAAATAAGAATAACCGCAGTGATCGTCCCTGGGCAAAATCATCCACACGGGCCTGCACTTCCTGCTGCCAATAAGCTGCCGTGTAGAAATTTGCGGGACGGCTAGGTTCGTAGGGGGTTAAATGGGCCTGATTCATCCGGTAGTAGTTCAAAATCGCTAGAACATCCTGGTGATTTGCCAGACGACTTAACGTACGCGCAGTTTCCAATTGAGGCAGTTGTGGATTCATATCAACACTACTTAACGCTCACGAACCTTTCTTGAGCCACTGTTCTCAAGTGCTGAATATCTTCCCGACGGGAGACCGATAGGGGAACCGTTGCTTTAACTTCTTGCACAACTATAGCGGTGTCCATCGGTTTGCGTTCGTAGATGGCCCGGTACAGAGCGCTGATCACGGCCTGCTCAATTTCTGCCCCGCTAAAGCCTTCCGTCGCCTGTACCAAAGCAGTCAGATCAAATCGGTTGGGGGCTTGTTTGCGACGGGTCAAATGAATTTTGAGAATTGTTTCGCGCTCTTTAGGATTGGGTAAATCGACAAAAAAGATTTCATCAAAGCGCCCCTTCCTCAGCAGTTCCGGAGGAATTTGGGACAAATCATTGGCGGTGGCCACCACAAAGATTTCCTGAGATTTCTCTTGTAGCCAGGTTAAGAAGTAGCCAAACAAGCGACGGCTCAGGCCACCATCAGCATCGCCGCTAGTTACGCCCATGGCTTTTTCGATTTCGTCAATCCACAGAACTGTGGGAGCCATCGTTTCTGCTAAGGTCACGGCACGACGAAAGTTACGTTCTGACTCCCCGACATACTTATCATAGAGTCGCCCAGCATCGAGCTTGAGCAAAGGGATTTTCCATTCGCGAGCAATAGTTTTGGCCGCCAAAGATTTGCCGCAGCCCTGAATTCCTACGATTAAAATGCCCTTGGGTGGCGCTAAGTTGAAGGCTTGGGCCTGGGGCGTGAAGCCGACTCTGGCTCGAGCCAGCCACTGCTTAAGGCCCGTAAACCCTCCGAGTTGGGCTGTATTGCTTTCCACGGGGAGGTAATCCAGCAAGCCTTCTTCGCGAAGCACCTTAGCTTTGCGTTGTAGGACTCGACTGATGTCGCTGGCAGTAAGTTTGCCGTCGTCGAGGGCAGCATAAGCGATCACTTTTTTGGCCTGTTTTAGAGTCATACCCTGGAGGGCTTTGACCATGGCCTGCATTTCTGCAGGTTGTAGTTCGACTTGAGCCCGGCCCTGCAGCGATCGCGTGACATCCTTAATGGCTTGGCCCAGTTCATCCGCTTGGGGTAGTTTGAGATCAAAATAGACCACATCATGGGCAACGTCATTGGGCAGTTTGAGGCCCTCCCCGGTAATCACCATCACCGAGGTGTTCAGGGAAAATTGGTTGGCTACTTCGCGAAACTGACGAACCACCACCGGATCATCAAAATGTTTGGCTAAATCCTTGAGCCAGTAGATTGCCTTAATCGGCAAATCCTGAATATGCCGCAGCATATCCAAGGGTTCTTCAGTGTTTTCCACCGCCTGGGGGCGATGACTGCCTGGGGGGGCATATTCGCCGCCCCAACGAGAATAGGAACTGCTTGACGATCGCACTAGCCCTTGGGCCACACTCCATTCAAACATAGCCATTTGCATTTCATTAGCGGCTTCGCCAACTAGCCCTTGGGCTCGCTCTTCTTCTAAGGTTTCAATCACAATAACTGGATGCAGCGAGAGCACCAGGGTTTGGAAATGGCGGGTTGTAGTTTGAAAAGACATGGGCCAAGCGAATTGTTCAGTTATAGAACATGGCATAAACCAAATACAGCTCGGGAGATGGAGTTTCCCTAAAGACAAAACGCCAGATCTACACTTGGACAAGGTTTAGCCTTTAATAGTATTCCCACCCATTACCGCAAAGGCCACCAGGACACCTTGTCACGGGTGGCACCGTACACTTCTTTAAGTCCTTCAGGATTCACGACATGGATCAAATCACCTACCTCTGTAGCTTTGTCCGCTTTGAGTAATCCCACTTGTTTCATCCCTTTCAAGACCTGCTCTACGGTGCGGTGGTTTAGTTGGCAAGCATGGGTGATGATGTCGATTGGCAAGTCAAATATAAAGGTTTCATCAGCCAGGGGCTGCATACCCAGGGATCGTTCTTGGTAAATCAAGGCTCGCAGCAAAGTCGCGACAGCCTGGGGTGGGTAGGTGCTGCAGTTGAGTAAGTGATAGTGAAACTTTTCACGCAGTTCAAACAATAGCCCCCAACGTTGT
The DNA here is from genome assembly GCA_039815185.1 of Cyanobacteria bacterium P01_A01_bin.123. GTDB lineage: Bacteria > Cyanobacteriota > Cyanobacteriia > Phormidesmidales > Phormidesmidaceae > JBCBZT01. Next base: position 102,349 of record JBCBZT010000010.1, read on the forward strand.
CGAAAGATGGCTTGGTTGGCACAGAGTTTTTCTACCGCGTCGCTGGGAATCTTAATCACATCCGTAGTTTTATAGGCTTCAACCAAACTAGGAAAAGCACGGCTGATCTGTCCAAAGCCAAAAGGTAAGTTGCGCATCCCAAAGCAGCCACCTGGGTAGGTCATCGTAATAATCCGATCGAGTGGCGTGCTACGGGTGATTACAGGGCCACCCGAAACAACAGCGTAGAGGTAGTCTAGGGATTGATTGGGCCGAAAAGCCGTGTAAATCGGTCGGCTGGAATAGAGCTTTTCTTGCACCAACTGCTCTGGGGACAGATAGACACTTAATTCGTTAATGTCTAAGTGCCTAAACAGGAAATTTCCCTGAACCAATTGAACAATTGGTTCAAGGCTTTCAGACTGCTTGGCCAGATTGGCCATGCGGAAACTCCTGCAACTCGGAACAATTTATTCTGACATGCCGACTATATAGAGTACGTGAAGTCTGAGCGAATCAGAAATGAATTGAAATAAGTATGGAATACAATTTTGATTAATTCGAGCTTCAAAGCAGATTAGCATTTGATTCGGTTAGGTTCTATACCAACTTGCTTTAGGGTTGCATGAAACAATTCGTGGTTTAGCAGGGCTCTAGTCGATCCAATCTATTCGTTTTGGCGTTAGTCAAAGGAAATCTTATGCAAACTGACTACCCTAGAAACTCACAGCTTAAGTGGGCTAAATGGCAGTATTGGGCATTGCTGATGGGTTTTGGGATAGCGCTAAGCGGGGCGATCGCGTTATTTCCCTCAATCACGCTCTCGTTATCGTTGAGTTGGCAGGGTTGGTTTGTCATTGGAATAACGCTGCTGGCTTTTTTGCTCAATGCCCTGACCCAAATGGCCCCGGAGGTGATTTTTTTGGGGGGGGTAGCCGTCCTGTTACTGTCTGGCGTCTTGAGTACTGAGGATGCCCTAGCAGGTTTTAGCAATAGTGGCATGGTCACCGTCGGGGTGCTGTATATCGTGGTCACCGGGTTGCAGCAAACGGGCGGTCTAATCTGGATTTCTCAGCATGTATTGGGATTACCTAAGGGGCTAACCCCAGCGCTGTTTCGCTTGGTCACCCCGGTAATGGGCCTGAGCGCTTTTCTCAACAACACACCCGTGGTGGCCATGTTTGTCCCCGTGGTAGAAGAATGGTCACGCAAATTGCGGTTGAGCCCGTCTAAGCTGATGATTCCTCTCAGCTATGCCGCGATTTTTGGGGGTACCTGCACCCTAGTGGGTACCAGCACTAACTTGGTCGTTAATGGGTTGCTGATTTCTGAAACCGGGGCAGCGGGGCTGCAAATGTTTGACATTACGCGGGTGAGTTTGCCCTGTGCCCTCATGGGATTTGTCTATTTGCTTACAGCCAGTCGATTTTTACTGCCCGATCGCAAACCAGCCTTAGATATCGGTGATGATCCGCGTCAGTACACCGTAGAGATGGTGGTAGAAGCAGACAGCTCAATGATCGGTAAAACCATTGAACAAGCTGGGCTGCGCCATTTACCAGGGCTATTTTTAGGGGAAATTTTTCGGCAGGAGCAAATGTTGCCAGCGGTGGGGCCCCAAACTCGTTTACAAGCCCATGATCAATTAGTGTTTGTGGGGGTGATTGACTCGATCGTTGATCTCCGTAAGCTGCGGGGGCTACATCCAGCCACCGATCAACTGTTCAAGCTGGATGCGGCCAAAACCGATCGCTGCTTGATTGAGGCCGTGGTCTCGAATACTTGCCCAATTGTCGGGCGCAGCATTCGGGAGGGGCAATTTCGTAGCCGCTATAATGCCGTGGTCTTGGCGGTGGCCCGCAATGGGGAACGTATTCAAGGCAAAGTCGGGGACATTCGCCTGCGCCCTGGGGATTCACTATTGCTGGAAGCCCCGCCTTCATTTTTAGGTCGACAACGGGTATCGCGGGACTTTTATTTGCTCAGCGGCATCCCTAATTCGGAACCGTTGCGCCATGAACGCGCCCCTATGGCGATGATGATTTTGCTAGGGATGGTGATACTGGCTGCCTTTGGCTGGATGAGCATGCTAAATGCAGCTGTGTTGGCTTCGATAGCAATGATTGCTACCCAATGCTGTTCTGCAGAGCGGGCTTTTCGCAGCATCGAATGGTCGGTATTGCTGGTCATTGGGGCAGCCTTGGGTATTGGTCGGGCCTTAGAGACTACGGGGGCCGCTGCCCAAGTAGCTGGGGCATTTATCAACCTGGCCGGAGACAATCCCTGGATTGCCCTAGCTGTAATTTACTTAATCACTTCGATTTTGACTGAGGCAATTACTAATAATGCTGCTGCAGTTCTGGTGTTTCCCATTGCCCTAGCGTTGTCCCAAAGCTTAGGGGTGAATTTTTTGCCGTTCGCGATCGCGATTATGATTGCCGCCTCCGCTAGTTTTTCGACCCCCATTGGCTATCAAACCAACCTAATGGTTTATGGGCCTGGGGGCTATCGGTTTACCGATTTTATGCGGGTGGGCATTCCACTGAATCTGATCTTTGCGCTGATGACCGTCGCGATCGCGCCGTTAGTTTTCCCCTTTTGAAGACTATTCTGACGGTTGGGGCTCAACTGTTGTTTTGTGGTGAATGAATGTTTCATTAATAAAATATTAAGTCGCCGCGATCGCTTCAATTTCTAATTTCCATTTAGATTCCAAAAGCTGGCAGCAAATCACGGTTGAGGCAGGTTCGTTGTCGCCCAGATATTTCATTCTTAACTGCACATTCGGTTCATCATAGTCTGGGCTAGCTAAATAGGTTCGTAGGGATACGATGTTTTCATACCCCATGCCCGCAGATTTCAAGATTGTGCCGATGTGTCCCCAAATCAATTCTCCCTGTGCTTCAAACGATTCGGGCAGGGTAGTGCCGTCGGGCAAATAACCGTTCAGACCACTAATGAATAAAATACGTGAATCACCACTGACTTCAACGGCGTGGCTGTAATTGTGGTACTGCGGAAATAGTTCTGTGGGGTTGTGTTTGGTGATCGGCATGTATTGAGGGGGCCTATGTTGGCTAACGCCTTGCTACTCCTTAGCATGCAATAGGGCGCTTAAACTAGCAATACTGGTACGGGCCTGCAATATTGGCGGGTAATTTAGCTAACTCACCCCTGATTGAATCAACGATCACACAGTATCCTGTGCGAAAATAGGGTGGGATTTGAGGAAACTTATCCTATTTCCGAAATAAACACATCCAATTTGTAGCTATGGTTTGAATCAACTATAGGATGCTGCAGGATGTCTGAGTCCCAAAATTCTCAAGATGAGCCAACACCAGAATCAACTTCTGATGCTTCGTCGGGTAAATCCAGCAATGCTGCGGTACCCATTATTCTGGGTTGTGTTGGGTGTGGCTGTTTAGGGCTGATTATCGTGCCGATCTTGGCTGCGATCGCCCTCCCTAGCTTTTTGAATCAGGCCAATAAGGCCCGTGAAGCTGAAGCTAAGACGTATATGGGGTCAATGCTGAGAGCCCAGCAGGCATATCACATTGAAAACGCGGCTTTTTCATCCACTATTGAAGACTTGGGTTTAGGGCTTTCGACAGAAAGTAATCAATACAGCTACGTTGTGGAACTGCAACCTGATGGTGCCAGTGTGATGATCACGGCTACCGCCAAAGAAGCAGGCATAAAGAGCTATGCCGGAGCAGTGTATGCCATTGGCAATGACCCAGCTACAGCTGTTACGCATAGCCAACTTTGCGAGAGTGATTCAGCCACAACAACGGCCCCAGCTTCTCCAGTACTTACGGATCCGACAACGCCCATGATTGAGTGTGCACCCGGTTCCAGTGAAGTCTTTTGAGCAGTCTCTGACAAATTCAAAATCTGTATAAGTGGACGACGCCATGAAATATAAGACTACAGTGCAAGCATCTAGCTTGCATGTAGTTGAATCCCTGGTAGTTAGGGCGATCACTCTTCTTGGGTTAGCGATCGCCCTTTCCTTATCTCCATGTCTGTTTCATCTTGGATTTCAGATTCACTAATTTGAACAGGTATTGTAAAACAGCTCCATTGCCAGGCTGACCTTATTGTGAGCCTGCATTTGCTCTGCTTCCACCGCATTCACTTTTGCTTTGCCTTCGCGATCGCCAACAATGTAGCTGAGGTGGCCTTCCTCATTACTCGCCTCAATGAAGTGGTTGAGTGAAATCATTAGTCCGCGATAGGCCTCAACTAATTGAACTTGATGCGTTTGTAGTGCCTTGTTTCTAACATTCATTGCCGCCAAATCATCGGCTAGTTTTTGATAAATTTGAGCATTGATTTGATAGGTTTGGCGATTTTGGTTACCATAAGCGCGCCCAGATTCCGCTTGCTGAATGGTTTGCAAAATCTCTTTACACTGGGCAGTTTTACTCGGGCCACAGCTGGTAATCATGAGACTGAGGACTGCGATCGCTAGCATCGATCTTGTTAGGGTGACTGAGTTGTTTGTCATCAAAAATGATCTCCTCAATGCTTCAATCAACTGTCAGTACCCTATACATGTGACTTTCGATACTTTGATTTAGCGTACCCAAACAAATCGCGATCGCACTGTTTTTTTTCGTGATCCTAGGAACGCAGCATGTATCCCATGATGGGCTCAACGAATGACACCAACAGAACTCAGAAGCACACTCATGAACAGGAAAAGGCTAATTCAAGTTGGCATAGGGTTATTAATGCTGCTAGTGCTTTTGGGGGTTGTACTATACGGTATGCACCAGCTGGGTGTGATTAATGCCTGGCAGTTACCCCTAAAGTCCATCATTGCCTTTTGGATCGGTGGCAGTGTGGCCTGTTTACTGATCGGATGGTTCAAACCTATTCGAGCCTTTAAAGCAAAACGCTGGTGGGTACGCGCATTATTAATTGGGGTAATCAGTCTAAACGCGATCGCATTTTTAAGCGCTTACGGCATGACCCATCTCTGTTCGCCAGGGCAGATTTGCGTGGGTTTGCCAAGACCCAATAGTGATCAAACCCCCGCTGATTTAGGACTAGCCTACACAACTCAACGGCTGGAGGTGAATGATGCTGAGTGGATCGAGACCTGGTTCATTCCATCAGCACAACCGAGCAGCGGTACCGTCTTGCTGTTTCCCGGTAATGGCGGCAGCAAGGCAACCCAGTTGCTTGCCCCAGCCCAGGTTTTCCATGGATTAGGCTACGATGCGCTACTGACTGATTTTCGTGGGGTGGGGGGATCTAGTGGCCAGACGACTACCCTTGGCACCCGTGAAGCCCAAGATGTGGCTTTAGTGATGGCCCAAGCTGAGCAGTTGAATTTGACCCCACCGTTGACTTTGTACGGTGTGTCGATGGGCACTGCGGCGATCATGAACGCGATCGCCACTCAATCGGTTACTCCCGATGCGATCGTATTGGAGCTACCTTTTGTGCGTTTGGTCGATTCGGTTAAAAGCCGACTGCGCGCAGTCCACGTGCCACCCTTTCCCCTAGCCGAATTGATTGTATTTTGGGGCAGCATTCAACATGGGTTTAATGGCTTTACTCACAATCCAATTGTCTACGCCCAGCAAATTAACTCCCCTACCCTCGTGTTTCAAGGTGAACAGGATAAGTGGATTAGCGTGAATGAAGTGGAAGCATTAGTGCAAAATTTGCAAGGGCCCAAGCAGCTCGTGGTTTTCCCCAATGCAGGGCATAACCTTTTAGTCACCGTTGATCAAGCATTTTGGCAACGGCACATCCAGCAGTTTTTAAAAGGGTTGAGCTAGCGCTACTAATTTTGGATTGCCAGAATCTCTCCCCTGCCGCCTCTGCTTTCCCGGCCCGTCTCATCGACAACATTGGAGGCTAACGCTCTTCCCAAACCGCATTCACTAACGTCAGCGCTACCAAGGGGGCAGTCACAGCTCGCAAAATCGCGTGGCCTAGGGTGATGGGGGAATAATCGGCAGCGATCGCGGCCTCAATTTCAGCCCCTGTCCAACCCCCTTCTGGCCCAATCGCAATAGCCAGGGGCCGTTGCCAATCGTGTTGGGTGAGCGCGTGACTGAGGGAGATCGGTTGGGGTAACTCCCTAGGGCTGGTGCTTGGCCATCGCGCCACGCAAATTACCCCAACCTTCCTTGGGTTGCCTTGCTGTAAACCTTGAGCAAAGGGCACTGGGGAACTGATATCAGGCACGACTAATCGCTCCGACTGTTCGGCAGCTTCGGTGGCAATGCGCTGCCAACGGTTCAGTTTTTGGGCACTGGGACGTAGCAAGGTGCGATCGCTAATGATCGGCACAATCTGTTGCACCCCAATTTCAGTGGATTGGCGCACCACTTCGTCAAAGCCATTGCCCTTGGGTAGGGCAGCTAGCAGTATGACAGGGGGGCTCTGCATTGAACCGGAGGCGCTTGGAGCAGAAGCTGTTGGATTAGGGGTTATTAAGTCAGTAATGTGGGCAACTGAGTCGGCATCGGTCAGGGTGGCTAACCATTGTTGCCCCTGGCCGTTGAGCACCAAAAAGCGATCGCCCGGTTTGAGCCGTAGCACTCGATAGAGATAGTGGTGCTGGGCTGGCATTAGGTGTAAAGTTTCACCTAAAGTCTGGTTGGGTTCAAGGGTGATGCGTTGAAGCTGGGCCACGATAGGTTAACGCTACGAAGACTGACCCGCCAACTCGACGCCTTGGACATGTTGACGATACAGCATGACAATCTTATCCACCACTTGGGCAATCGTTAGGTTGTCTGTAATCACCTCAATGGCATCAGCCGCTTTTTGCAAGGGGGCAATGGCGCGACTGCTGTCTAAGCGATCGCGTTCGTAAATCGAACGCTCTAACTCTTCTAAACTCATGTTGGACTGCTGTTGGGTCACCAAGTCGCGTTGGCGACGGCGAGCCCGTTCTTGCACAGAGGCTGTCAGAAACACCTTAAGTTCAGCATCGGGGAAGACATGGGTGCCGATGTCGCGCCCTTCCATCACCACTCCCCCGGCAACACCATACTGTTTTTGCTGCCCCAACAGGGTCTTGCGCACGGCAGCGTGGGCCGCAATGTAAGACACCTGAGCAGTCACTTCGGGACTGCGAATCGCCTGGGTCACTTCTTGATCATTCACCCAAACCCGCGTCATACCAGGGCTCGGGGGAACATAGTCTAGACTACTTACCCCAGCAGACTCGTAGGCCAGATGAATATGGCAGTGAGGTAGCAGTTCAGCCACAGCGATCGCGTCTTGGGGGTCAATCGCCTCATGGCGCACTAGCCAGGTCACGGCACGATACATAGCCCCAGTATCGAGATAAAGCAGGCCCAACTCTTCCGCCACTAACCGCGCCACCGTTGATTTACCTGCCCCGGCAGGGCCATCAATGGCAACAATTGGTTTACGCGATCGCAGCACGCAGTTATCAATCAAGCGGGTATTGCCTAAATAAGCTGCGATCGCCAATAGCCCAGCCGTTTCCACCTGCTCTAGAGGGGCCAGAGTTCTAGGATGGACGAGATCAACATATTCAAGACGTAGGGCTGGATACTGAGCCAGGGCGGTCTTGACTGAGTTGATTAACGCCATGCGATCGCGTTCTCCCGTCTTAAATAGACTTTCCGCCACATTCAGGCTGTGATAGAGTCCTGGCGCTTGCTGCCGTTCATCTGAAGTCAGGTACTGATTGCGCGAACTGTAGGCTAAGCCATCGGCCTCGCGTACGATCTGGCAGGGAATAATTTCTCCGGGTAGATTCAGATCTGCCGCCTGGCGGCGCAAAATTGCCAACTGCTGGGCATCCTTGCGACCAAAATAAGTCCGGTTGGGCTGAACTAGATTCAGCAGTTTAGTCACGACGGTAGCCACCCCTTCAAAATGGCCAGGACGAAACGAACCACACAGCACCTCCGTCATCGCAGGTGGTGGTATCACTTGGGTGATCTGATCGAGTTGCCCCCCTTCAGTCTTATAGAAAGCTTCAACTGTTGGGGCAAAAATCACATCCACGCCTTCAGTCTCACAAAGCTGCTGATCTTGATCTAAAGGACGAGGGTAGTGGCCTAGGTCTTCATTGGGTCCAAACTGCAGTGGGTTTACGAAAATGCTAACCACCACTCGGTCATTTTCCCGCCGGGCTCGTTGAATCAGACTCAAATGACCTGGATGAAGCGCACCCATGGTAGGTACAAGGCCAAGGGTTAAAGGTGCTGAGAACGAGTTGGCAGGGTCTTCAATCAATTGGCTCTGGCGGATCTGAGCCAAATAACATCGCAGTCCTTCTACGGTCTTAAGCAGCTGCACAAATTACTCCTAACGCTGTTTTGTTTCCCAATGGGGTTTGAGAACACAAACTCCTTATTCTCTCAGTTCGTTGCCCCTTAATGTCTATTTTGACCGATCTTACAGGTGGCTATTGTGCGCTTAAGTAAGGTGCGGTCAGCAAAACGATGTCAGACTTGAAGCCAAAAAGAAAGGAACTCAGGAACCCGGAGAAAACAGCAAAAAAGGGCCCTACAACTGCAGAACCCTTTTCAAGAAAAGCGCTTCCTCCCTTGGCCGTTCGGGGACGGAATGGTTGCTTTTCTAGGGCATCTCCAAAACCTCAACCCGCACAGGGCCGACGCCCATGTTCATTAGGCCAATTTGGCGAGCCGCTCCAGCGGATAGATCAATGATGCGTCCGTGACTATAGGGGCCGCGGTCGTTAATCCGCACCACGACCTGCTGATTAGTGGCCAAGTTGGTGACACGCACCTGGGTGCCAAAAGGCAATGTACGATGAGCCGCAGTCATGGCGTTTTGGTTAAACACCTCACCGCTGGCGCTACGCCGACCGTGAAATCCAGGGCCATACCAAGACGCATTGCCGCTCATGCTGGCTCGCACCAATAAGGCGGGCACCTCAGGCTCTGGTTGGTCAATAATTTCGGTGAGCGGTGGTTCATTGCCCAACAATCGACGCAGACGATTAGCGGCTTGCAGGGCATCCTGGGCGGGTTCACCCGTAGTATCTGGCAAAATCGCCGATTCCCCAACAGTGACCAACAAGGTTTCTGAAGCCTCGATCAAATAGGCTTCCTGCTCGTCATCCCACCGCACTCGAATAGTGCTGGAGTCAAAACTGTCTTGAGTGAGTTGGTTAATGCGAGCGGCGATCGCCGTCGCCCGAATCACCGGATCAAGATTAACATCATCGACTTCGACATCAGGCTGATCAGCATCCACAGCATTCACCGTGCGGGCAGACACAATCGTCAAGTCAGATGCTGCTGCCAATGACTGCCCAACAAAGGTCAAAACAGGGATATCACGGACATAAAGCGTCGCTGCTTGCTGGGAGTCGAAAGGATGGGCCTGAACTTGTACGACCGACGCTTCGAAAGGCACCGGCATCACAACCGTTGGTTCTAAAGGTAAAATTCGGGCCTCAACAGCTGAGCCAGAGGGAACATCACTATCCTCAACTGCGTCTAAAAGATGAGTTGAGGCCGAGCCTTCACGAACCTCTGGCCCTCGTACGTCGGGCATTGCAGATGCAATTGCATTCCCCATGCCTGCATCCACCGCCGAAGCTACTGAGCCACTGCCACCATCAACCGGTTCAGCGTTCCCCCAGCTGGCGCTTTCCCCAGCGGGTGGCAGTGGGTTAACGTCATCAGTCTGCTGGGCGCTACCTGAAAGGGGTGCACCAAAAGCCGATACCATCACTGCAGCCGTTAGACTGCCTAAAAATTTTTGCTTCATAAGTTCAATCAACAAGTGCTTGTGAAAACTGAGTGCGAGTTAGTGCGGCAGCGCATAGGCACAAAAACACACATTGCGCAGGCAAAAACCAATCTCAGACCATAACTATTTAGATTTCGCGCTTATTATTTGACCGACACGTAACGTAACACGAACGTCAAAGAATCTGGATCAGGGATTTCCAATCTCAGTAGATTGATGTTTTTTAGCACTTGAAAACTTAATATTCTCGATGAAAGCCTTTTGTGGTCAGGGCTCTACTGCTTAAAAAAGTTGTAAAACCCCAATTCTGACTTTATTAACTTTTATATGTCAGCACCCTTAACTTATGGAAAACCAATCACTAATCTTGGAGAGCCTGACATTTTCTCACAAAAAAACTTTTAGAATATGCAACTTTATTGATATTCATTTGCGCTTACTTGATAATGCTTTCAAACCACAACGTGAAAATAATAAGCTTCTCAGTTTGGCATCGCGGTCCCCTAGAAAAATCCGCTTTATTTATATAAGACATAAACAAGACATATAGGATTTCTCCATGGACTATCGCGAGGCTGGCGTTGACGTTGAAGCAGGTCGCCAATTTGTTCACAACATTCAAACACTGGTCGAGAGTACCCATCGGTCTGAGGTGCTAAGTGGACTAGGCGGCTTTAGCGGTCTATTTCAACTGCCTACGGGTTACCAAGCGCCGGTGTTGGTATCTGGCACCGACGGTGTCGGCACCAAGCTTAAAGTGGCCAACGCCTTAAATCGCCATGATACGGTCGGCATTGATCTCGTTGCTATGTGTGCTAACGACGTGTTGACTTGCGGAGCCGAACCCCTATTTTTTCTGGATTATCTAGCCACAGGTAAATTGCAACCTGCCCAGCTAACCCAGGTTATCAGCGGGATTGCCACAGGATGCCGCCAAGCGGGATGTGCCCTCATTGGCGGTGAGACGGCTGAAATGCCAGGATTCTATCTGCCAGGGGACTATGATCTAGCGGGGTTTTGTGTCGGCATAGTTGAAAAAGACCAAATTCTCGACGGTTCTCAGGTAAAAATTGGCGACGTGGCGATTGGATTAGCCAGTCAAGGGGTTCATAGCAATGGTTTTAGCCTGGTCCGTAAAGTCATCGCTGAAGCGCACCGCCACGATCGTGCTGAACCCGGTTACGACTGGCAAACACAACCTGAAGTGCTTAAGGGGCAAACTTTAGGAGAAGCCTTAATGATGCCAACCCAAATCTATGTCAAACCCGTTCTGGAAGTACGTCGGCAAGGGTTAGACTTGCACGGAATGGCCCACATCACGGGCGGTGGCCTACCCGAAAATCTGCCCCGAGCCCTGCCCCCAGGGCAGTCAATCCAGATCGACGCCAGTCACTGGCCTGAACTCCCTATTTTTAAGTGGATTGCAACAGCGGGACAAATTTCTCCTGCAGAGATGTTCAATACCTTTAACATGGGGATCGGGTTCGTTTTGCTAGTCCCCTCTGACCAAGCAGCTCAAACCCTCAACTGGTTTGCCCAGCAAGAGATCGCTGCCTATCAAATCGGGGAGGTGATTGCTGGAGATGGTCAGATTGTTGGATTACCCACCTAATGTGCTGAAGCACTATTCGCGTTGACTGAAACCCCATCCGATTTGAAAATTTGACTAGGGGGCAAGGTTTTGTGCCCCTGCAAGGAAAACCATAGGTTTGGATGTGGCCAAGGTTTAGTTCAAGGGGACACTAGTTTTAGCATCTGTATCTATATATAGAGTTAACCCAGAGAAACCAATTTTAGGGAGATAGAGCATTGAAAAATCAACCGCAAGGCTGGCAACCGATTGCCCTTGCCATTGTCGCGGCGGTCATCGGCATTTTGGCCTCCAGTTGTTTCGTGATTATCAACCCCGGTCAAACGGGCGTCCTGAGCATTTTGGGTAAAGCTCAAGACGGTGCCTTATTAGAAGGTATCCACATCAAACCCCCTTTTGTCTCACGGGTGGACATTTATGACATCACCGTCCAAAAATTTGAAGTACCTGCCCAGAGCTCAACGAAAGATCTGCAAAACCTCACCGCCAGCTTTGCCATCAACTTTCGCTTAGATCCCGTCAAGGTTGTCGAAATCCGCCGCACCCAGGGAACCCTACAAAACGTTGTCTCTAAAATTATTGCGCCCCAAACCCAAGAATCTTTCAAAATTGCTGCCGCGTTGCGTACCGTTGAAGAAGCCATTACCCAACGGACTCAGCTGAAGGAAGATTTTGATGTTGCCCTCAACAGTCGTCTAGAGCGGTACGGCATTATTGTGCTGGATACCAGCGTGGTTGACCTTACTTTCTCTCCAGAATTTGCCAAGGCCGTCGAAGAAAAGCAAATCGCAGAGCAGCGGGCTCGGCGGGCAGTCTACATTGCCCAAGAGGCAGAACAAGAGGCCCAAGCTGTCGTCAACCGGGCCAAAGGCCGTGCCGAAGCCCAGCGACTCTTAGCTGAAACCCTTAAGGCTCAAGGGGGTGAACTAGTACTACAAAAAGAAGCGATTGAAGCCTGGAAAGCAGGCGGTGCTCAAATGCCTAGGGTGCTAGTTATGGGAGGAGATGGCAAGTCAGGCGCACCTTTCTTATTTAACGTAGGAGATTTGCAGAATTAACCCTTGAGTTAAGCCAAATCCAAATTCGGGAAAATCCCTGCAGCAGGAGTCAGGAGCTAAAATCTATCATGATTTTGCTCCTGACTTCTAATTTTTCAGAAAATGCATCTACTCCCTTCCCTGCCCTTTAACTTCTGATTTCAAAATGCTCCCAAAATTCTAGATGACCATAACTACTGCATTGGTTTTGTCCCATTCAGATTAGCCGCCATCCGCAGGCAGTTTTGGTGACCGTTGACCTGGAGCTGGTATTCAACGTTATCCATCAGTCGATTAAGAATCAGCCACCCATACCCACCTTCCTGGAACTGTTTTGGTTCTGGGGCAAGATAGGTGTCCAGATTAAACCCATCCCCAGAATCCCAAACTTCGATGAACAGTTCGCCATTTTTTAATTCCAGGCGAATAAGCACAGGGATATGGGATTGATCTTTATGGGCGTGACGCACAACATTAGAGTAAGCCTCCACTAATACCAGCCGCAGCCGATTTTCTACTTTGGGCCAATCGACGTGCTCACCGAGTTCAGCTTTGAGCGATTCGAGCAGCCAATGTTCGACAACGGTTAAGAATTTTAGGCTGCTAGGGACATGGAGTTCAGTCTTCATGAGTTACAGAACCTCCAAAGCCAAAATGGTTTGATCATCTTCTTGTTCAGCATGAAATGCTTCGAGCTGGGAGAGCAGTTTATCGAGGTCAAGCGGTTGACTTTGCTTCTTTAAGAGTTCCCAAAGTCCTGTTTGCTGAAGCATTTGGGTACTGTTGGGGTGATCGCCTTCAGCCACACTGGCTTCAGTAATGCCGTCACTGGTAATTAGCAGGGCATGGCCAGGAGGTAGCTCGATCTCCCCTGCTGCGGCTTGCCAAATGGGCAAAATACCTAGGGGAACCCCGCGTTTATCGAGATAGCTGGGCGCTGTGGATGATGGGTCAGCGGTGAGCTTGTATTGATGCCAAACCACAGGGTATACATGGCCCGCGTTGGCATAAACCAAGTGATGTTGGCTAGGTGTATAGCGAGCAAGCACCATGGTGATAAAACAGTTATTGCCCACCAGATCATCGGACAACCCCGCGTTGAGATTTTGCATCACAATGTTGGGTTCGGGGGGCAGCTCTTGGGAAAGTTCTCGTCGCAGAACCGAAATTGCACTGGCCATGAATAGGGCAGCCGGAACGCCTTTGCCTGAGACATCACCCACGGCTAACCAAATATCGCCTTGGGGATGAACAAACACTTCAAAGAAGTCGCCCCCCACTTCGCGGGCAGGACGGCAACGGGCTTGGATACGAAGGCCATCAATTTGGGGCCAGCTTTGCCGTAACAGATTAGTTTGAATTTGCCTCGCCACAGCCAGTTCAGCTCGCATTTGCTCAGTTTGAGCTTGGATGCGTTGATAGAGCATGGCTTGGGAAATGGCCAAAGCGATTTGCTCAGAAACGCTTTGCAGCAAATCGATGGTTGCCTCAGTCCAGGGTTTCGCAGTGGAGAGTCGATGCAATCCGGCGATCGCGAGGTAATTTTTTTGATAAATTAGCGGCACAGTTAACGTAGCGACTGCACTTTCCACCACCGTTGACTGATCGAGCGCAATCTCCTGCCGCTGCACTACCGATTGAAAATTTGCAAAGGCATAAGTCTGTTCTAATATTTCAATGCCAGCAGGCTCAACGGATTCAGCGGTGTATATGTAGCAATCGTCACTCAAGTGATACTGAGGTGATTCGCCGGATATCGTTTCCACCGGACGCAGCACAACCTGGTGGGCTTCAAAGGTCTTGCCCAGCGTTTCAGCAATGGTTTGCAACATACTGGCATAGTCGAGGGATTCTCGAATTGCCCGCATCACGTCATTCAACAGGGATTCCCGACGCAGTGCTCGCCGTAGCGTGAGCGTGCGCTGTTTCAAAACGCGGTAGGTTTCCGCAGCTTGCACCACGACTGACTTCAGTTGGTCAGGATTCCAGGGTTTAGTGATGTACTTAAAAACTTTGCCCGAGTTAATTGCTTCTACCAAGTCTTCTACATCGGTGTAGCCCGTCAATACAATCCGAATCGTGTCTGGGAAACGCTCAACAGTACGGCCTAGAAATTCTGTACCGTTCATTCTGGGCATGCGTTGGTCAGAGATGATGATCGCCATCTCTCCATATTCTTCCAGCGCTTCTAAGGCTCTAAAGCCGTTATCTGCCTTAAACACACGAAAGTCGCGTCTAAAGGTGCGATACAGCAAATCCAGGTTGTCAGGCTCATCGTCAACGACCATGAGCTTAAGTTTTGCGGCCAATTCCTGGCTCATGTCAGCATCCTTAGGTGTAAGTTCCCGCCCGTGGGTGCATCCAACGATATAGGCAGGTTCGGTATATATAGTTCCCTAATCCTGCCTTAATCCTGTATTGGGTGCTCTAATTTTTCTTGATTTTGCCAACATCCTTAATTTAGGACTACGTTGGCAATAATCTACATCCGGTTTGAAAATTTGATTGAGGGCGCAAGGCTTCGTACCGTTCTAAAAAAGATAATGGAGCTGCATGTCGTCAAGGTTGATGCCTGCCAATCAATCTTTGATGACTGTAACGGACTACACATTAAACGTATACAGTGTTATCCTAATCAGTTTAAGCACTCTGAAGTTAAGTATGAAAGAAAGATCGGGATAAAGTTCACTAAGGATACATCAGTCAGAGTGATGCATTAACTGTTTGATTCGCTATGATTCAGGGGATCTTTTACAAGGGCTTGAGAAAATCTAGGCAACGCGCCCTGAGGTTGTGGTTGCGGGGCCTAAATGATCAATAGCCTGCATGTGTATGCGCAAGTGGGGAATGACCATAGTGAATAAGATAGCCCGTTGGCCAATGGTGGCTGTAGCTGGGGCGATCGCGCTGAACTCTGTTTTTGCGAGCCGCGTTGTCGCTACTACGGAGTCTGATATTGCTACGCTGCAAAATGAACTTGAACTTGCCGTTTGCCTGAATGAATGGCCTTATGCCTTGGCGTTAATTGATCCCCTGATTGCCGCCCCTAACGTTTCCGCGGGCTACCGTTCAGAGCTGGTGCAATTTCGCTATCAACTCCAGGGTTACGCTACGATGAGTGCGATTATTCCCACATCATCGACTTGCGAAACGGTCTTAGCGCGCACTATTCCTGCGGATCGCGTGGTTTCTGCAGAGCTTCCTCTGGATTGGGCCGGTTCAATTTATGCGCTAACGAATTCAGGTAATCCAAGACCTGCGGCTATCCGTCAAACGGCCCAGGCTCAACCGATTGCCCAAGTTGTTCTGAACGATGCCGATGAGCCCATTCCGCTCTTGAGCCCAGCGACTCCGGTTGATTTGAGCAATGGTTCGAATGTGGTAGCCGGGGCAGTCAGCACTGGCTATGAAGTGTTTAGCTTTTTAGCGGGTTTGGGCGATCGCGTGAGCTTAGAAGTAGATGTCACTGAAGTCTTACCAGGTGCGCTGTACACTGATGACGATTCACAGCTATTTTTATTTGACCGCAATGGTAGGCTCCTGGTCGAGAATGACGACCTGAGCGGCTTGCAGTCGAGCATTCAAGACTTTGCCATTCCGGAAACGGGTTATTATTACGCCGTTATCACGACTTACAACAATGATCCCATCTTGAATGCTGCACAGGAGATTTCAGGCTGGAGCAACAACGGGGGCAGCAACATTGAATATACGCTAACCATCAGCGGGGTCACACCCACGGCACAGTTGCTGCGGCCTGCGGTCTCGGAACAATAGCGATCTAGTCACTGCAGCATGATCTCGCCAGCCCGGTTCCCAGTCACTTCGACTGCAATTGTCTGGCTCAAGGCTAATGGATCAACTGTGTTGAGTAATTTCCCCCTATTTGCGCTGAATTTAGCAAAATTGGGCCCCATCGCCCAGATTAGTCTCAGTAAATCAACGATAGTCACAGGAATTTCGGCAGGCTAAGCTGAAGTCGTTCTGCAGGGGGTCAGCAGGCCGCTACGATCACTCACATGAGAGTCGATTGGAAAACTTGAGTTTTAGCTCAGGGAAACAATAGATCTCGATGTAGCCGAAGCATAATTATAAATTTTTATCGGTTTTGTCGTTAGCGACTCGACACCATCAAGCGATACAATGCAAACTTTAATAGGCGTTTGTTGTTACAGCTTGGGTTCTGGTATCGATCGTAGTCTGTGTGTAGTCATCCTCTGCCCGTTAGGTATAGATAATTCTGCTAGCATCTATGCAATCCCAATCCACCGAACGTCATTCTCCCGAATTTTCTGACCAAATCCTCGGCGCGGTCTCTGGCTTTATCGACCGCCCGGAGGATACAGACCGCTCAGCGCCAGTTACATCGGCTGAGCCCTTTCCCTTTGAGGGGCACTATGTGGGTCAGATGGATATGATGGCTGATGCCGGCACTGTTGCTCGGTATTTAGATGCCCATCAAGGCTGGTTTCAACGCTGTGCTCAACCCATGACGGCAGAACCTCTGGGAGAGACTGGCTACGCCATTACCATTGGTCGATTTGGGGCCTTAGATTTTGAAGTCGAACCCAAGGTGGGTTTAGACTTGCTGCCCCAAGATCAGGGCATCTATCGCATTCGCACCATT
The DNA here is from genome assembly GCA_039815185.1 of Cyanobacteria bacterium P01_A01_bin.123. Classification (GTDB taxonomy): domain Bacteria; phylum Cyanobacteriota; class Cyanobacteriia; order Phormidesmidales; family Phormidesmidaceae; genus JBCBZT01. The sequence continues at coordinate 119,315 of JBCBZT010000010.1, forward strand.
CCGGTACCGGATTATCACCTAGACTGCTATTCCGTAGATTTCCAAGCCGCTATGCACCTCTTGGAAGTCCCCAATGCGAACGAGCCCCATAAGCCGACTACCCAGGTGGAGTGGGAATTGAATCTATCGGTGTGGATAAATTTTCCGCGGTTTATTCAAGTTTTGCCGCGATCGCTGGTGAAAAACTCAGGCGATCGGCTGTTGAATCAAATCGTGCGCCAAGTCTCTCGGCGGTTGACTCGAAAAGTACAAGAAGACTTCCATAGCAGTATGGGGTTGGTCATGCCGGAAACGCAAAAGCGCCATTTTTGGCAGCGCTAAGTAGAGAAACACCAGAAGACATAAGGTTTAGAGAGCACTCAATTTAGAGAATGCTCAATGGGGACTTGGATGACTGCGATGCATCCGGTCTCCTTAGTCAGGTGAATCGCGTCCTAAGCAAACTAGCGACGATCCTGTCTCCTGACCTAACTGCTTTCAGAATGGGCTGCTTTCAGAATGGGAACCCTCGATGCGATCGCCTTTGGCCCATTCCAGTCAGGCTTTAATAGGTAAGTCTCCATCTCACCCTGGCCTTTGATATTAATCTTGCCGCGACATTCAAATGCGTATTTGTGCTTGAGTAGTTCGTAGGTTGTTGCACTCACATGAATCCGATCAGCTACGCCGTGGGATTCCATACGACTGGCCACATTGACGGCATCTCCCCAGAGGTCATAGCTAAATTTTTTGATCCCAATCACTCCAGCCACCACTGGGCCAGTATTGATGCCAATGCGCAGACGTAAAGGATTGCCGTTAGGACGTTTGAGATTGCGTATTGCCTGCTGCATCTCTAGGGCCATTTTGAGCGTGGCTTCGGCATGGTTTGGCGTGGGTATTGGCAATCCCCCTACGACCATATAGGCATCGCCAATGGTTTTAATTTTCTCTAGGTGATGGCGTTCGGCAATACCATCAAAGGTTGAGAAGATTTTGTTGAGAAATTGAACCAGCTGATGGGGCGATAGGGCTGTTGAAAGTCCTGAGAAATCGACGATATCAGCAAATAGAATGGTGACGGATCCAAATCGAGAGGCGATCGCTTCTTGTTCAACCTTGAGTTTTTCTGCAATGGAGGCGGGCAAAATGTTCAGCAGCAGCCGCTCAGTTTTTTGCTGCTCAACTTTCAAGGCTGCCTCTGCTTCTTTCCGTTCGTGGATTTCTCGGTGAATCCGATTGAACATTGTCCCGAAGGCCTGGGCTACTTCTCCCAACTCATCGTCGCGGGTTTGACTCAGGGTGTAGAAGTTGGGAATTTCATCTTGACTCACTGCCTCACCTGTCACCATCAGATCATCGCGCAAATGCAAAATCGGCACGATCAGCAGCTTTTCTAGCACTAAAATCGTGACTAGGGTGACAAAAGCAGAAATGATGATCACCAGACCGCCAATAGCTAACACATATCGCTGCATTGTAACTTTGGCATCTGTGGCATCCAGCCGAACAACAAACACCAACTGATCTTGAAACTGACTTGCTGGCCAAGCCAACTCATAGCGGGTTCGATCCGCCGTCAATTGCCGGGTCGGTCTGTCCTGGCTGATGTCTGAAAGTGTAAGACTGGCCTGTTCACCGAACTGATCGATGACAGTGCCGTCCAATTCATAAACTACTGCACCTACGATGAAAGAATTGGGTTTGATCCGCTCTTCGGCTGACGGTAGTAATTTTGCGGGGGCCATGCCATCCATGGCATTGTTTTTGATTGTGTAAAGCACCTCTTGGGATAGCAGTTCTAAATCCCCCAACTTTTCCTGATAGCGCCGGAAATAGGACGGAATAAAAATGACCCCTTCAATTGTGATAATGCTGAGAAAAACCGAAGAAGCGATCCGTCTAGAGAGACGAGACTTCAACAAACCAACCGTGGATTGCAGCAGACCAGGCATGGCGAGATAGCGACGATGAATTGCAGGAAACACTTTAATCCTACTGACTAAGACAGTTATTTCCGGTGGAAAGTAATCCTGGGAACTGACAGGGACTTAAATGTTTGCTGAGCGTTTACTGAGTTCAGGTATCAGCACCGACTTAACCATTAGGGTACCCAGCTCTCCTAGAGTCGTCCCTTCGCCATCAAGCTTTTAGCGACCATCCACCAAGATTAGCCTCTGATTCTTCTCTCAGTAAACGTCAATGTGACTGGCCTACAAATGAGTTGTCAACTGGCGATGCACTGCAAAATATCCCGCCTCCACATGCGCTAAATAAGGGGCTAATTGGGTATGGGCATCGGGTAACGCATGGAACGGAATGGCAGGATAAAGGTGATGTTCAGCATGGAAGGGCATGTTCCACATTAGCAAACGCAAGGGCCACAGGGTTAGCGTTGTGCGGGTGTTGGTGAAGGAATTGGCATCATTGGTGCAACCAGTGTGCTCAGCTAACAAGATAAATCGCAAAATCGGTTGCCCAACTGCCAGGGGTAACAGCCAATACACGACGATAAAACTAGGATGCCCTAGCGCTGCCGACACCAGGAAAATTGCGGCATAGGCTAAAATCTGAAGCTGTGTAGAACGAGTCACATCGGCCCGCGCCTCGGCTGCAATAAAGTCACACCCAGCGAGATCTCCTTTGGCAACGTTGAAATGGGACTTCACTTTACTTATCCACCATCCAAGCGCGCTGAGCGCCATTAAGTACTCACGCCAGTTCGTAGGGGGTGGGTCGCTGAGTTCTGGATCTTTACCGGGGATTTGGGTATAGCGGTGATGCCACTTGTGATAGCGACGATAGAAGTCACTGTTATAAAAGGACAAAAACCCGGCCATCCACTCTACCCAGCGATTCATCCGGAGACTCTCAAAAGCCGTGCGGTGCCCACATTCGTGCAGGGGAGCGAACATGGCGGCAAAACTGAAACCATAAACAACGAGTGCCGGTATGGCAATCCATAGGTGACTCTGCTGGGTACCCCAGAGATATCCACTAGTGACCATAATTGTCAGATGTCCAATAAGGTGACGCCATCCCTTGAGGTCGGACTTTTGATTGAGGGTTTTGAGATCTGCAGGCGACAATACTTGTTTGGGGATAGGTGACTGATGGATTTTGACAGGGGGCTGAAGACCGACCATAGGTAAATTACTCCAGATGGATTGAGACAGCTAAACCATGTCCGTTTGCTTCAGGTAGGGAGATAAGACCCTGTGCTCCTAAAAGAAAACGGTGGACTAGATGGGGATGAGGTTTGCTATACTCGCCACTTATTATGACAAGTTTGACCATAACCCTATCAAAGAGCTACCTGTTATAACAAGTAGGGGGTCTAGATTTGATGACAAACCGAGTTTTACCTGTGTCTATAAATCCATGGCCGATCCGCTCCACATTTTGATTTCAGCTCAGTTGCAGCAGCAAATTGTTCAGGGGGATTACGGGGCAGAGGCAAAGTTGCCCAGTGAACGGCAACTGATGGCACAGTTTGGTGTAAGTCGGATCACGATCCGTCGCGCGATCGCAAACCTGATTCACCAAGGTCTGGTCACCGCTTACCAGGGAAAAGGCGTATTTGTGAATGAACGCCGTAAGATTGCCCATTCGCTCTCTAGTCCTCTGGTGTTTGTAGGCAACGACATGACGCAACAGGGTATAGACTTTGCCATGCGCAATTTGGTATTTGAACCGATTGCCGTCCCCGAAGCCGTGCGCATCGGATTGCAGATTGCTTCACAGCAGGCCAAAGTGTATCTGCAAAAGAAATTATTTTTGATGAATGGGGTCGTGGGGGCAATTGACATCACCTATATCCCTTTTGATCTAGGCAAAGCCCACAGTCAGGCGCTGCAATCTCAAATGACCTTTCCCACGTTGGAAGCGAGGGGCATATCGATTGAACGGATAGAGGCGCTGTTGGAATGTACCCATGCCGATAGTGAAATCAGTGAACACTTGGGGGTGCCCCTGGGCCATCCGCTGATGGTTTATCGCTACACGGCCTATACGCAAGACAATCAGCCTATTGTCTATGGCGAATCAATTTCGCGGGCCGATCGGTTTTGCTATACGGTCACAATTACCAGAGGCTCCCCTAATCAACATGGGTTTTGAGGAAATCTAATACTTCGTCACACCAGCCAATCCAGTCTTCTTCATAGCGAATGCCTCGGCGTAGGGTGAGATAGCGAAACTGTTCAGCAGCGGTATTGTTTTGCCGGGCTTGGAAATGAACTTCTTTGTCTTGGTAGCGCTGAAGCTGGGTTTGGTGGAGTTGACGACGGTGGTGAAGTTCTTTGAGCAATAAGTCGCGGGGCATGTGGGCTGCGGCCATGACTTTCACCAACAAGTCTTCGCGGACTGGGGTGGGTTCAGTGGGTTCAGCGAACCATTTAGCCAATTCTTGGTGGCCGAGTTCAGTGATCTGATAAACCTTTTTGTCCGGTTTACCTTCCTGGGGAATCTTTTCGAAATTGACCCAACCCTGGGTCTCCATTTTGGATAGTTCGCGATAAATCTGTTGCTGACTTGCTTTCCAGTAGCACCCCACACCTTCATCAAAGCGTTTACCAATGTCGTAACCGCTGCAAGGACAGTGGGAAAGAACCGCCAAAATCGTGTGGGCTAAGGCCATAGCTGTCGAACTGGATCGGGAAGATTGACATACTCAACAAATTGAGTATACGCTAAGGTGTAAATAAGCAAAAAGTTGAATAACAAAAGGTTGTTTAGGTAATCATTTGGATTTCTACCATGCAGATTGAATCCACCGCGCCCAATCAATCGCCCGCATCCGCTGGTCAACACTCTGATACGGCTATCCATGAGGCTGCCAATCCAACGCTGCCTAAACTGACCCTAAAACGATGGCAGCTTTGGGGATTGTTACCGTTGCTGCTATTGCCTGTGGGCGCGATCGCAACCAATAAAGTTCTTAGTAGCGGGCCATCTGAAACCGCCGTTACCCAGGCTTTGCCCGTGGAAACATTGGTCGTGCAACCCGTGGATGAATACAGTGTAGACCGCAGTTACAGCGGTGAACTCGCCGCTGGACGCAGCAGCGAGTTGGGCTTTGAACTAGGGGGTAAAGTGGTCGAAATTTTGGTAGACGAAGGCGATGCGGTGAACGCGGGGCAACCCCTAGCTCGACTCGACACCCGTAGCCTACAGGCCCAGCGACAGCAGCTCGTCGCCCAGCGAGATCAAGCTGCCGCCCAACTCCAAGAACTGCAAGCAGGTCCCCGACAGCAAGACATCGCAGCAGCCCGCGCCGCCGTAGCCGACTTGCAAAACCAGGTTGACTTAGGCCGTTTGCAGGAAACCCGACGCCAAGATCTCTACGATCAAGGTGCTATTTCCCGAGAAGAGTTGGATCAGCAAACGTTTGGCACCGGATCGCTTGAAAGTCGTCTCCAGCAGGCCCAAAGTAATCTTGACGAACTGTTAGCAGGCACTCGCCAAGAGCAAATATCGGCTCAATCTGCGGCTGTGCGTCAACTTGAGGCCGCGATCGCTAGCCTCGATATCGATCTCTCCAAAAGTGTACTGACTGCCCCATTCAACGGTCGTGTCAGCCAGCGGCTGATTGACGAAGGAGCCGTGGTCAGCAGTGGGCAATCCTTGCTCAAACTGGTCGAAGGCGACACCCTTGAGGCTCGTATCGGCGTCCCGACAGAAGTTGCAACAGCGCTGCCTATTGGCAGCCCGCAGCAGGTCATCGTCGGCGATCGCGCGCTGTCTGCCATCGTCACCGCTCAACTGCCTGAAGTAGATGCCACCAGCCGCACCGTCACCATTGTCCTAGACCTCCAAACCGACACTCCTATTCCGGTCGGTCAAACCATCCAGCTCAGCGTCACCGAAACCCAGACCACCAAAGGCTTCTGGCTCCCCTCTACCGCCCTCGTCCCCGCCGAACAAGGCTTATGGTCTGTCTATGTCGCTAAAGCCTCCCCTCAGCAGTCAACCGCAGACAATTACACCGTCTCCCGCCAAGACGTTGAAGTGATGCACACCCAAGGCGATCGCGTTTTGGTTCGCGGTACGCTGCAACCCGGCGATCGCGCCATTACCTCTGGAACGCATCGGATTGTGGCAGGGCAGGTGGTAAGTGTCTTGAGGTGATGCGGTGTGGATACGATTACCGCTTCCTGGGGTGATGGAGTGATAATTCCCAATCCCCTCTGCTTACTCCACTCCCTTACTCTCCCACTCCTTTACTCCCCAACTTCCCCACCTAACTCCCCACTATGTTCAACCTCTTCTACCGCAACCGCCAACTCCTTTTCCTCACCCTCGCCCTCGTGGTGGTCTGGGGCCTCTCTGCCTTCCTCACGTTGCCACGGATGGAGGATCCCGAAATTACGCAGCGGTTTTCTACCGTGACCACCTTTTTGCCTGGGGCGAGTCCAGAGCGGGTCGAAACGCTAATTACTGAAAAGGTGGAAGAAAGGCTGTTTGAACTAGAGGAGGTGGAATCGATTGAATCGACCTCAAGTTTGGGCATATCCGTAGTAACGGTGGAAATCAAAGAAGCCATTCGCAATGTTGATCCGGTTTGGGCTAAGGTGCGCAGCAAAATTGACGACGTAGTCCCCGAACTGCCCCCAGACGCCTCCGATCCAGAATATGAAGACAGCACGGTATCAGCCAGTGCCCTGATCGTCGGATTAACCTGGCAGCTCAATGCAGAACCCAACTATGCGATCTTAGGTCGGTTGATTGACGGGTTAGAAGACGATATTCGGGCGATTCCCGGTACGGATAAGCTGGAGATCTTTGGTGAACCGGATGAAGAAATTACGGTGGAGATTGCGCCCGCAAAGTTGGCGCAGCTCGGGATCACAGCCCAGCAGCTAGCACAACAAATTCAGGCCAGCGATGCCAAGCTGTCGGCGGGGCAGTTTCGCAGCAGTGATAATGAGCTACTGCTGGAAATCAACAGCGAACTAGATTCTTTAGAGCGGATCCGCGAAATTCCCATCCAGCTTGGCACGGGTAGCCAAGCCGCACGGCTAGGAGACATCGCCCAAGTCACCAAGGGGATTCAAGATCCCGCGTCAGAGTTAGCCATTGTCAATGGCTATCCAGCAGTGGCGCTTTCCGCCACGGTAGAAAATGGGCAGCGGGTGGATCAGTGGGCGGTACAGGCCCGGCAAGTTTTGACTGATTTTGAAGCAAACCTGTCTGATGGATTGGGTCTGGCGACGGTACTCGATCAAAGCCAGTATGTACAGCAGCGCCTCAACGGTGTGGTGATGAACCTGATCGTGGGGTCTGGCTTGGTGATTGCGGTATCGCTAGTCATGTTGGGTTGGCGATCGGCGTTGATTGTCGGCTCTGCTTTGCCCTTGGTGACGCTGATGGTGTTTGGCTGTATGAAGGTGCTGGGGGTGCCGCTACACCAAATGTCGGTGACGGGCATCATCATTGCATTGGGGTTGTTGATCGACAACGCCATCGTCGTCGTGGACGAAATGCAGATTCGTTTGCGGGAAGGGTTGTCTACAGCAGCAGCAGTGAGCGGTACGGTGAACCACTTGCTGGTACCGCTGACGGCCTCAACATTGACGACCGTGTTGGCCTTTGTGCCCATTGCCACCTCACCAGGGGGCACGGGAGAATTCATCGGCACTATTGGCCTAACAGTAATTTTGGCGTTAATCAGTTCGCTGTTTTTGTCGCTCACGGTGGTTGTGTCACTCACGGGGTTGATCAGCCGACGGCGGACAGATTCTCAATCGCTAACGCCCCAAGCAACTCGCTGGTGGCAAAGTGGGTTTGCCAACGCTAACCTCACTGTTTTGTATAGCTGGACCTTAGAAAAAGTCTTTCGTCGCCCTTGGCTGGGCATCGGCTTAGCGCTGGTACTCCCCGTTATTGGCTTTGCCATGTTCGGCACGTTAGATCAGCAGTTTTTCCCGCCGACTAACCGTAACCAGTTTCAAATTGAGTTTGAGTTGCCAAGTCAAAGCGCGATCGCAGAAACGCAGACCCAAATTTTAGCCGCGCGCGATCTGATTCGTCAGCACGAACGGGTGGATGACATTCACTGGTTTATGGGGGAAAGCGCCCCGTCGTTTTTCTACAACGTGTTGAGCAATCGGCGCAACGCCCCGAACTACGCCCAAGGCATTGTCCAGTTGAATGACACCACTGATCTACGACAGACGATTCAAGATTTGCAGTGGGAACTTGACGCCGCTTTCCCCGATGCTCAGGTACTGGTGAAACAGCTTGAACAAGGCCCCCCCTTTGATGCACCCATTGAACTGCGGATTTACGGGTCTGACATGGCTCAACTGCGACAGGTTGGCAACGATCTGCGCGGAGAACTGGCCCAGGTCTCTGATGTGATTCACACCCAGGCTGACTTGACCGAAGGCCTACCGAAGCTGGCTTTAACAGTAGATGAAGTACAGGCGCGGCAGGCCGGGTTAGACAACAGCGCGATCGCCCGTCAACTCAATACCGCCTTGGAAGGCAGCGTCGGCGGTTCCGTTTTAGAGGGAACGGAAGATATTCCAGTACGGGTGCGACTCAGCGATCAGCGACGGGGAGATTTGGGCGAAATTTCAGCCTTAGATCTGGTTGCAGGCAACGGTGAGGCACTCCCTTTAAACGCGATCGCGGATCTATCCCTCATCCCTGACCTAGCCCAAATTACCCGTAAAGATGGGCAGCGGATCAACACAGTGCAGGGCTTCATCACCGCGGGGGCACTGCCAGACAACGTGCTCACCCGGTTCAAGCAGCGTCTAGAAGAGACAAACTTTACCCTACCCTCCGGCTATCGTCTGGAATATGGCGGCGAAGCCGACGCTCGGGGAGATGCTGTGGGCAACTTACTTTCGACCGTCGGGGTGCTGGTGATTTTAATGACGGCCACGTTGGTGTTGTCGTTTAATTCCTTTGGTCTGGCAGCGCTGATCGCCTCAGTCGCTGTATTTGCCGTGGGGCTTGCAGCTCTGGCACTGTGGCTATTCAATTCCCTGTTTGGCTTCACGGCTATTTTGGGGACTTTGGGGCTGATTGGGTTAGCAATTAATGATTCAATTGTGGTGTTAGCGGCGTTGAGAGAAGATCCACTGGCGAGTCAAGGCGATCGCAGGGCAACCCAAGCCGTCGTGCTCAAGGCGACCCGTCACGTTGCCGCCACAACCCTGACCACGATTACAGGATTTATCCCGCTGCTAATGGATTCCACAGGGTTTTGGCCACCTTTGGCGATCGCGATCGCGGGCGGACTCGGTGGCGCAACCCTATTAGCCCTGTATTACGTTCCAGCAGCCCATGTGTTGATTTATCGTCGGCGTCCCATACCAACCCCAGCCCCTGAAAAACTACTTCAGCGAGTTTGAAATAATATACGCCTGACATGTGACGGATCAAGGCACGGACTTCTTCAGCGGTTAAAACGGTTGAGAGCCTACGCAAAGGCTTGGCTCGAATGGCATCAATATCGCTAACATCTCATCAATAAAGATTGATTTAGGGGTCGATGTTGATGTCAAGGTTAATAGAAAACCCGACTGGCCTATTGTCAAGTTTTAGAAATGGCGTTAATCCAACTGAACCTTCTGGATCAAAAGATAAAATCCCTGTATTTCTATTATAGCTAAGCTGGGTTTTTGATGCTCCTTGAAAGGCTTGGCCAAGCTCAATTTTGTCTCCTTCAAGCCAGCGGAAGTCTTTGATAATATGCACATTTTCTGGCTCAAATAGCGCGAAGAAAAATTTATCTGCATCCCCTCGTACAGCATTAGGATTGGCAGTTCTGTCATCACCCCAGAGTACGTCAACTCCGCCATTATTAAGGAGGCCAAAAGCCTGGCCTGTGATAAAATCTTCGCCTCTACCACCTACTATTAGATCACCTCCTTTTCCACCAGATAAGGAATCATTGCCACTTTCCCCATAGAGAGAATCATTCCCCTCTTGCCCACGCAGAATATTGTCAAGATCGTTTCCCTCCATTAAATTATCACTATTATTTCCAACAAAATCGGTCTTTTGTGCAGGATTAGATGACCAGCCCACAGGGGTGAGCACGACTAGCTTTTCAACGTTCGAAGGCATCGCAAAACTACCCCGATAAACCCTAATCGTGTCGTATCCATGAACATTCTGTTCGATGATGCCACCACCACTTGGATTATCCCAAGATCTGATGATATATGTATCATTACCGGCACCACCTGCTAAGACATCGGCACCTCTTCCACCCTCTAAGACATCATTGTCCGCACCTCCATAGAGATGGTCATTCCCGTCTCCTCCGAGGAGAGTGTCATTTCCCTGCTCGCCATAGAGATAATCATTCCCGCCAAGACCTGATATCTGATCATTGCCTTGTCTACCAAAGATTTCGTCATCAAAATTGTCATCAACAATAATCTCTTCTCCTCCATTAATGAATCGCACTCTAACAGTCCCAGACAGAGTGTCATCAGATGAAGTCCCAGTTTGTCGAATCATTGGATTGTTCCTCTAATTATAATTTTCATGCAGAGAGTTATGTCCTTGGAAAGATAAATGAAAAGCGCTTTCCACTTCATTTTTAACTATTACCCATTAGCGATCAGATGCCTAAAAATATTCTGAAGATCGTCATTATTCAGATAAAATGAGATCTGACTTGAAAGGTCGACAGCTTCAATCAGCTATAAAGCAGGTTTAATCAAGGCTAATTTCAACAAAAATCGACAATAATTTCTTCAGAAATTCTCCTCGAAATTTGAGCCAACTTCTATCCAGATTGATTGCGATTGAGCTTTGTATCGATCCTTACGCATATCTGCTTTTAAGGAGCAATCTATTGAAAATTTTGAGCATGCTGAGATGCTAAACCTTGAGAGCAGGTCGGCCTATCTCACACATAGACAAACTGTTGAGTATTGGTTAAATCGAGTTGCCCTGCCTGTATCCCTTGACCGTGCTGAACTACCCCGATTAACTCATCTGGAAACGTTGAATACTCATCCAGATAAATACCTGTTCCCGAAATCATTTGCGAGTTCAGCGTCACTGTAATCGGCTTCAACTTGTATTCTTGCGCTACTCCTCTTAACTGGATTTTATCCATCCCGTCTGTAAAGTCGATAATCAGACCATAACTTCGAGAACCAGCACTGCGTCTGGTTCCGTCATCGTATAGATACTGGGGATGGCTACCACCAATCCAGTTGCGACTACCAGGACCACCGAGGCCTAAGACAAACTCATCATTGCCACCACCGCCAGTCAATACATCAATTTCAGTAATCGGTGTACCTAACCGATAGGGATTGGGCCCAACCAGCACATCGTTCCCCCCTTCCCCCAGAAGGGTGTCGTTGCCAGAACCGCCAATCAGACGATTAGAACCTCGATTGCCGCGAATCACATTATTCAGATAATTCCCTGTGCCATCGATGCCAGCTGTTCCCTTCAGCGTCAAATTCTCGACTTGGTCATTGACACCACTGCGAAGGCCATGGCTCACTGATGTTTCAATCGTGTCATTCCCTTCGTCGGCTCGTTCAATAATCTTGTCGAGTCGATCCGATGAATCGGCAATGATGTAGATATCATCTCCCTCCCCTCCTTCGAGGTGGTCACGACCTGACCCCCCAATCAAACGATCGTTTCCACCATGGCCCCGTAACAAGTCAGCACCGCTTCCCCCTGAAAAATAATCATTATTGCCTGCACCAAGGAGGGTATCGTCACCAGAACCCGCAAAAACAGTATTTCTAGGAGAATATTCAAAGAAGGATTTGCCGATAAACTCTAATTTTCCGGTGAAAAAACTAGCTGAAACTCTGTTATAGATATTGCGACTGCTGCCAATAAGTTGTACCCATTCAATGCTATCCAGGGTATCTGTGCCAAATCCATTAGAAGCGCCATTAAATTGATTATCAGATAGAGCGATTCTGCTATTCTGTGTCGATGTTTCAATATCAATGCTGAGTAGGTCAAATCCAATGTCGCCATAAAATTTATCGTTGCCAGCTTCTCCATAAAAGGTGTCATTACCATACCCCCCAAAAATGTGATCATTCCCTCCTAGGCCTAAAAGACGATCATTCCGACCTTCTCCATAAATTTCGTCATCTTCAGAGGTTCCTACTAAATATTCTTCTCGATCAGTTCCTCGGATAGTTGCCATATGAGTCTCCTCAATTCGACGTTAAATGTATTCCACAAAAACTTCAGAAAATCACGCATAAGATTCCACAGCGGTTGCAGTGCAATCGTTTTTGGATTTCTTCTTCGTGCAAAAAGAACGTAGAGCTTAAAGGATGAAAATTTTTCTAGCTTTAATCTTCAGGTTGGTAGAGCCTTAAAGTAAACCCACACTCCAGAATCGTGTCAGTTTATATTTGCTCCAAGAAATTGCCTTAAAGAGAAACTCAAAAGTCTTTGTAAACATCCTCTACACATAGGTAAAGCCGCCAAGACCTTCTAAGATATCGCTGCCTTGATAGCCATAAATTCTATCGTCGGCTTCAGTGCCTGTTAAGCTTTCAGAAGCAGAACTGCCTTGAATGATTGCCATCGAACCCTCCTAGCCAGACTCTTCCGTTAACCTGATGATAATTTTCCCGAATCAGAGAAACAAGCTCATAACCTTTCACGGCAGTTATTGAAGTTCACAATGCCATGCTTAAGGGCTGAACCAGCACCGACGGTCACTAACGCTAAGAAGCCCAGGATTGAAGAGGGTTCAGGCACCGCCTCAGGCTCAGATGTCGCTGGGAAAACAGTAGCTTGGAGATTCGCACAGGGGAACAAATCTGGCTCCTCTGGGGTTGCACATCCCCCATTAAAGGTCGAGATTTGTTTCTCCAATAAGTCTGGATCATCGCTAGCCGGACCATGCCAACGGGTAAGGGCATGAACCTCAGTGCCAAATGGGTCTTTCAAGCCATCACCTCTGAGCACCTGGTCTTCTCCCTGAGGCAGTTCACCCACTTCTAGCCGAGCCTCAAAGTGACCCACACCGTCCTCACCGACAATGATTCCAGTGCCAAAGAGCGATGACGCCTCGACCGCTTCGTTGCTCAGATCATCTGTACCACACCCATCTGTACAGAACTCTGGTTGACCAAACAAAATCCACCAGAGAGTATGGGTCCCGGCAGGCAACGATTGGGTCTCAAAGCTGATTTCAATGGCATCTGTCAATCGGGTCAAACTCGCAGTCGAGTCTTCAATCGGTTCACCAGACCCAAAGGCTGTCGGCTGCGAACGTTGTAGCACAGCTGCTTTAGCTGGAGCAGCCAATGGTAGTAAGCTTAAGGCAATGATGGGGATTACTTTATTGATCACAAGTGTTTCTCCTAGCTTGAATTGTGAGTCTTTTAGGGATTAGCTCATCACGCCAACTCTGCCTGCTGCTCAAACGGCAGGAAGCACAGCACAATAATGGCGACGCGAAAATTATTGAGACAATGATTTGCCAGCCACGCGGCATTACTTGTTGGGTTGGGGCGTCATCCGCAGGTAGGGTTTGATTTCAATCACCCCTTTCGGGAACTTCTGCTTAGCCATCTCAATGGCAATCGTGGGCGCGACCACAACATCCTCACCGTCTTGCCAATCCACAGGCGTAGCGACACTGTAGTTGTCGATTAATTGCAAAGAGTCAATCACCCTCAGGATTTCATTGAAGTTACGGCCCGTACTGGGGGGATAAGTAATCGTCAGCCTTAGTTTCTTGTTGGGGTCAATCACAAAGACTGTGCGCACGGTCACCTTAGCGTTAGCATTGGGATGAATCATGCCATAGCAGTTAGCCACTGTCTGATCGGCATCGGCAATGATGGGATAGTTGACGGTGGTGTTTTGCGTTTCGTCGATATCTTTGATCCAGCCCTGGTGGGAGGCGATGCTATCAACGCTAAGGGCAATGACCTTGGTGTGGCGTTGGTCAAACTCAGATTTGAGTTTAGCAACGCTGCCGAGTTCAGTGGTGCAGACTGGCGTGTAGTCTGCGGGGTGAGAGAACAGGACAACCCAATCGTTACCTGCCCAGTCATAGAAGTTGAGTTCACCCTCGGTCGTCTGTTGGGTGAAGTTAGGCACAGTGTCGCCAAGTTGAAGCGTCATTACGAGTCCCCTTTTGATTGTAAGAATGTTGTTGGATAGTCTGCTCCGAGCAACAGGTCGGTATCAAAGTAATCCACTTGCAAGACAGTGATGTAAGCCTACTGATGGGGGTAACCTCCATCGCCCTCTGCTTGCGGAATCCAGCTAAGTTGGTCTGTAGTTTATGACTCACCAGTTGAGCCAGGCTTTGGACAAGTGTCATCAGTTCCTTTGGAAGTAATCTTGAGATTTCAACGTTAATCCACAAGTTTGTAATTGTCGTTACAGGAAAGTTATGGAGTTTAGTCGCTGAGTTATGGAAAGTTAAGGTAAGAGTTGTCGAATTTGGAGCTGTCTTAAAGGGTAATGGTGGACTCAGAGCAAATACTTGCTACTGCCAACACAGCTATTTTTGCTGTAGCGAATCGACACCTTTCTGATGTGGAAACAGCAATTATCCTGGGTGCGATCGCCAATTCAACATATGAGGAAATTGCTGAGAAATCAGGGTACTCAGTGAACTATATCAAACGAGATATTGGCCCTAAACTCTGGCGATTACTCTCGACAGCAGTCGGCGAAAAAGTTAATAAAATCAACTTTAGACAAGCCTTAGAATGCTATCAAACGATTGGTATCAACCTGTCCAATCTCTCAGACAGAAAAGGGCATCAATGTGACTGGGGAGAAGCTCCCGATGTCTCTCTCTTCTTAGGACGTATCGATGAGCTTAACACCTTAAAGCAGTGGACTTTGAAGGCGTCTTGTCGTCTTATGGCACTGCTGGGCATTGGGGGAATTGGGAAAACAACTTTAGGGGTGAAGTTAGCCCGGCAAATTCAAGGCCAGTTTGACCACGTTATTTGGAGATCGCTGCGTAATGCACCCACTTTAGAGTCGCTTTTGGGTGAACTGGTTCCCTTCCTGTCCGATCAACAAGAAACGGAAGCTGACATCAAGCACTTACTCAAATGCCTACAAAATTCTCCCTGTCTGGTGATTCTGGACAATGTGGAGACGATTTTGCAGGCGGGCAGTCAAGCTGGACAATACCGTTCAGGTTATGAACCTTATGGGGATCTGCTGCGAGTCATCGGTGAATCAAGCCATCAAAGCATTGTCCTCCTGACCAGTCGAGAAAAACCGACTGAGATTGCGATGTTTGAAGGGGTGAATACCGCTGTGCGATCGCTATGCCTTCAAGGTTCTCTAGAAGCTTCAAAAGCCTTGATTCAAATGAAGGGATTGGTGGGCACCGAAACTGAACAGCAGCAATTATGCAATTACTATGGTTGCAACCCACTAGCCCTCAAAATTGTGGCCACCTCGATTCAAGATTTATTTGGGGGTGAGATTCGGCTCTTTTTGGAACAAAACATCCTATTTTTCAATAACCTTCGTCGATTACTTGATCAGCAGTTTGAACGCCTCTCCGACTTAGAAAAAAATGTGATGTATTGGTTGGCGATTAACCGAGAATTGACCACGCTTTCCGAATTAGAAGCTGATCTTGTCCCCATGGTTTCTCGAACAGATTTACTCGAAGCACTAGAGTCCTTACTATGGCGAAATTTAATTGAACGGCAAGACAGCCGATATACCCAGCAGTCTGTCGTCATGGAACACGTCATCGATCGATTCATTAAAAAAATTTGCAGTGTACTCATTGAAGAATCGAAACATCAGGCATCCAGTCACGTTCAAGAAGCCTTGGCCCTGCCAACACCTTTGTGCCCTTTCCACACGCACGCACTCATCAAAGCCCAAGCCAAGGATTATGTTCGTGACAGTCAAGTGCGGCTTGTCCTAGACCCAATTATCGGTCAGCTTAGCGCTGAACTGGGTTCAAAGTATCTAGTCGAACATTGCTTACAGCAAATTTTATTAATCTTGAGAACACGCTTTTGTAGGTTCTCTGGCTATAGCTCAGGCAATTTAATTAACCTGCTTCATCACCTCCAGATTGATTTGACTGGGTATGACTTCTCCCACCTCACCCTGTGGCAGGCTTACCTAACCCACACCACGCTCCACCAGGTCAATTTTTCCCACGCCAACCTAGAACGATCTGTTTGGGCACAAGACATAGGCGTCACTATGTGGCTAGCTTTGAGTCCAGATGATCGCTTAGTCGCTACAGGCTGCATGGACGGCATGGTATATGTGTGGAATATCGAAACTAGACAGCAATTGCTTAGAATTGCTGCCCATCAAAGCTGGGTATTTAAAGTCGCTTTTAGCCCAGATGGCAGCCTTCTGGCAACGGTCAGCCCCGACCAAACCGTTAAGTTATGGTGTGTGGCAACCGGTCAATGCCTCAGCGTTCTTCGAGGACATACTGCTGGGGTGCTGTCTGTTTGCTTTAGTCCAGATGGCAGCCTTCTGGCAACCGGAAGCGATGACCAAACAATTAAGCTGTGGGATGTGCAGCAGCAAGCTTGTCTTAAAACCCTACGTGGACATCATGGCTTGATCCGAGGCATTGACTTCCATCCCCAAGGAAATAGATTAGTGAGCGGTAGTGATGATGGCACGATCCGGCTTTGGAATCTTTCAACGGGACAATGCCTTAAAGTTTTGCAACATACTCCGATCAGATATCGCTCAGTGGCCTTTCACCCCTCTGGCAAGCTGTTGGCTAGCTGTAGCGATGATGAACGGCTTGTGCGGTTGTGGAATATCTCAACAGGGGAAACGACTAGAGTATTTCAGGGGCACATAAAGTCAATTGCAGCGGTGGCCTTTAACCCCGATGGTCAAAGTCTTGCCAGCAGTGGTGAAGACTATACTTTGAGGCTCTGGGAAGTTAACACCGGTCAATGTTTGAAAACATTGAAAGGTCATAGCAGTGGCATTTGGGCGTTTCAATATAGTTCATCGGGCAAATGGCTCGCTAGTGCAGGGAGTCATGACCATGCCATCCGATTTTGGGATACTGCCACTGGTCAATGTTTGAACACGTTACAGGGAAAGCCCGTTGGATATCGCCCCGTGGCCTTTCATCCCCAAGGCAATCTATTAGCTGGGGGAGGCGATGACCATAGGGTAGGAATTTGGAACATTGCCTCAGGACAGTGTTTGAAGACCTTCCAAGGCCACATTGATCGGATCTGGAGTATTGCTTTCAACGCCAATGGACAGTGGCTTGCCAGTGCCAGTATTGATAATTCTCTGAGGATTTGGGATGTCGAGACAGGTGAATGTCTGAGAGTCTTAGAAGGCCATAATCATTGGGCCTTGGCTGTTGCATTTGCACCCCAAAACCATTATCTAGCGAGCGGTAGTGGCGATCGCACTGTCAAGATTTGGGATAGCCAGACGGGCACTTGCTTGCACACTTTAAGGGGTCATACGGGATATGTAGAAGCCGTGATTTTCAATTCGGATGGTTCTCTACTGGCAAGTTGTTGTAACAGCGGAACCATCAGACTATGGCACGTTCACACCGGGGAGTGTTTGAAAGTTTTAGGCGGCCATAGTGGGCGGATTTGGTCAATCGCGTTTGCCCCGAATAGAGACCTTTTAGCCAGTAGCGGCGATGATCTAACAATTCGGTTTTGGGATGCGCAAACGGGTAAAGCGCTTACCGTTTTACAGGGACATACTAGTTCAGTATGGTCTGTAGCTTTCAGTTCCGATGGACAGCAGTTAGCCAGCGGCAGTGGCGATCGCACCATCCGCTTGTGGGATGTTAGCAACATCATGGCTGCCGCTGACTCTGGCCAGTCAGGGACAGCAGTTTCAGACGCGATGCCAGGACATTGCCTACGAATTTTACAGGATACTAGTCTTGTTTCTTCAGTGGCCTTTAGCCCCGACCCAACCCATGTTGCAATACCAATGGCCTCTGAAGCAACTCATGCAGATAGTAGTGGACTGGCTCAAACACAATCTTCAATCTTGGCCAGCAGCAGCTTTAATGGCCCCATTCGATTATGGGATACACAAACTGCTAAATGTCTGAAAACACTTAGACCCGATCGTCCTTATGAAGGGATGAATATTACAGGTGTAAAAGGATTGAGTGAAGCGCAAAAAGCAACCTTACAGGTATTGGGCGCAATTACAACTTAGCGGCTTAGCCCATGCGAAGCAATGCCTAGCCAGATATTAGCAGAGAAGAATTGATGCGTCGCGGCTCTGGCTTAATCAATAGCTATAGGACAAACTTGACATATCAGTAACTGCGGAATTAAAATTTCAACAAACATGTTGGTTAATAAGTGCAGTCAAAGTCTAAAGCTCGTGAACGCGTTTTAACAGCGGCCCAAAGTCTCTTTGTCGAACGCGGATACGAAGCAGTTACCGTGAAAGATATTGCCAAGGCGGCGGGGATTCACCACGCGTCGCTCTATCACCATGTCCCCAACGGCAAATCAGCTCTGTACGTTGAGGTGATGACCCGACATATGAACCATTACCGGGAAGGTCTGCGGTCGGCTCTTAATGCAGCTGAAATGTCCCTGCAGGAAAACCTACAGCAGGTTGCCAGCTGGATTATTTCACAGCCGCCACTAGACGTTATTCGCCTAGCCAATAGTGACTTACCGGCTATTGGCACAGCGGAAGCGGATATCTTAAGTGATTTAGCTTTTGTCGCCACCATTCTGCCCATCTTAGAGGTACTTGAGACCGCTAAAAGTAGGGGGGAAATTGAGCACGATAACCTTGGCCCTATCGCAGGTGCACTTTTTTCATCTCTTGAAAGTTTGCATGCTGTACCTGAGGCGTACTTAGAAAAAAGCCGTCAATCAATGGCTGATGACATTGTTGAGGTTTTTATTAAGGGAATGCAACCATAAGGCACTTACTTCAATTTTTTCTTCGAGAACCAACAAAAAAGTTGGTTGGTCATATAAGGTTCTTCAGAAAACTGACTGTCAAGGAGTTAACCATGAATAAGCATATGTTTCACAAATGGGCTGTTGTTACGATTAGCACTGGTATCGGGCTAGGAACCTTTGGCATCAGTTCTGCCAGCGCGTTCCAACTATTTACAGACCGCACAGCCTGGGAAAATGCGCTTGGCAGCAGCATTACTGTGACAGAAACTTTTGAAAATCCCATCAGTGGAGCTTCAAGGATAGTCTTCGATGGGGGAATTGTCTCTGAAGGCATTGATGGCACATCTTTCGATCCGGCATTTGACAATGCTGTCGCCAATGGTATTTACAGTGCCAATTTGGACACAGACGAAGATTCACCTATCAGTGATTTTTTCAATGAAATAAACTGGACTTTCCCAGAGGCAGTTTTTGCTGTCGGGGGCGATTTTTTACTGTCCACTAATTCAGAAGTTCTACAAATATTTGGTGATTTTGATGGTAACGGAGAAGAAGTTGTCGATCTTGGCGATGTAATTGGTGTCAACACTGATGGTTTTTTAGGAATTATTGGTGAAGCGTCTTTTAATTCGGTAACCTATCGTTCTCGTACTGACGATCGTATTCCTACCGAGCTTGAAGACATTGTTGACGATACTGACCTTGAAACCATTATCATCGATAACTTCTCTACTGCTTCTGCTACAGTGCCCGAACCGACTTCTATTATGGGTTTCTTAGCCCTTGGCATACTGGGAGTCCTCAAGTACAAACAACGTTGAGTGACGTAGTTGGAACGGTCTACCTTTAAATTTCAGCCGGTAGCGCGTCCACCAAATCAGCGGACCAAATCTCGTCATAGGGAACGTTACCCCGTTGGTAGGCCGCGCGAACCGTGTCGGCATCGGCGGCGTCTAATTCACAGATGCTGCGTCTGCGATCGCGCGATAGATAAGTCCGCCGCCAAGTCACATTGCGTTCTGTCATGCAGGGAGCAGAACGCACCACAAGTTCATCCCATAAGGCTTGGTCAATGGGAGGATCGTAGGTGGTTTCGACAACGATGAGCGCCATAATCACACTATTGGGTCTGTTGAGCAAAAGGAAGTGTTCTCTTCAAAAAGAGTAATGCGAAGTCCATCGGCTGCATCGAACTTCAATTTGGTTTCGATATTAGCTGTTGCATGAACCGTTCTGCTCGATGTCGTAATGATTCAGCACGGGCGCTAAGCGGTTGACTATTAATCACCATGCTTTGTAAAGCTTGCCAATATGTCAGCTGGTCTCTTTCTTTAGGGGTGGTAAGCACAAGTAAAGCAACAGCCGCAACTAAGTCATTGGGATGAGCAATCTGTTTAGCTGCTTGGTGGGCTGTAGCGGCATAGTATTGTGCGACGTCGCTTTGATGATGGGCTAGAGCAAGTTCACTGGCATGGCTAGCGACAAACACAATCTTGCGCTGGGCATCAAGCTGGTCGAGTTGCTGCAAAGCTTGATTCAGGGGTTCAGCGTTACCCTCATCTTCCTTGTAGGCGCTAAGGGTAATCAGCGCTTGGGCAAAAGTGCCGTCACTACCTTTGGGCAACTGTGTAGAGAGTGCTAACAACGCTTGGGCCTCGGCGATCTCTGGCTGATGTCCGTCCCAACCTGCCATGGCTAAATGGGTTAAGGCATAGCCCTGGCGTCCAAAATCCTGCTGATTTTGGGCCAACTGAAGCGCTTGCTGTAAATAAGCCCGTGCTTGTAAGTAGTTGCCGTGATACCGTTCGACACAACCTAACCCGGTTGGAATATCAATCAACATCAGTCCTAACCGACTCGCTAAAGACTGAGCTTCTAATAGCACCGCTTCGGCCCGGTCCATATCTCGCTCAATCTCAGTTAGGCAGCACCCATTAGTTGCAAGGCTTTCTACCTGGAGTCGTGGACTGGGCGGTAAGGTATCCAGTGCCGTAAGGGTTTGTTGATGCACTGTCGTAAATTTGCCTTGCTCGTAGTTCAAGAAATTGAGGGCGCCCTGGGCCATCACCTCGGCTTCAGGAATTGAGAGTCCAACGATGTCTGCTAGCAGTTGCTGTAATTGATACTCCACGGTGGTAGCATCCTCGGGAGCCACCCCGGCAAACACCCGTGAGTGCAGAAGTTGGGCTGAGCTGAGGAGGCGATCGCGACTGGGTAAATATTGACAATGGTGTAGCCCCTCAGCCACCAGTTGAATCACATCTTGGTAGGCAAACAACCGTAAACTGCGGGCTGCCGCTGCTGTATAGGCATGAGTCGCTAAGGCATGGTTCCCTGCCAGCCCTGCATGGTAGGCCACTTGGCTAGCCAAGTCATCCTCTACCATTTGGGCTTCTAAGGTCTTTGCCAACTGCCCATGGATGATCCGTCGTCGGGGTTGAGAGAGCTGATCATAGGCAACCTGTCTCACCAAATCATGGATAAAGTCATAGTTGCCCTGTTCATCAACTTGGCTTGAATGGGTGGGGCAAACAATCTGCTGCTGTTCCAACTGTTCCATTGCGGTTAGAAACTGCATCGGCGGATAGCTCGCCGCTACCGCCAAAATCTCTGGATTAAAGCGTCGCCCCAGCGCTGCTGCCCAGGGGAGCAAGTCCCGCGCTGCGCCATCCAGCCGCTGTAGGCGATCGTCGATTAAATTTGATAAGTTACTCGTTTCTGGGTAACTGGCTCGGGTCGCTTCCAATGCAAACAGTGGGTTGCCGCCACTATCAGCGTAAATCTGTTGAGGACTCAACGGCCTCACTGGAGCCTCACTCAGCCTTTCGCCCAACTTTTGGTTCAGTAGCGGCTTGACTAACTCAAATACAGCTTCTGGTGATAAGGGAGGCACAGCCACTTCTTGGATGCGTTGGGCCCGTCGCAGCGATTTTACTAGGGTCAAGGCCGCTGGATTTGCTTGGAGTTCCTGCTCTCGAGCCGCACAGGCAATGCGGAGTGGTCTTTGTGCAAGCAACCGAAACACATAGTGCAGCAGGGTTGTTGAGGCTTCGTCTAACCAGTGAATGTCGTCGAACAACAGCAGTAGGGGTTGCTCAGGGCTGGCCACCGTACCCAACCCCTGAACCATCGCATCTAGTAGCTGTCCTCGACTTTGAAGATCGGTGGAGGGTTCTTCCAGGTTGGGTAAGCGTTGAGGCAGTGGCGCTGCTCGCAGCAGATCAATCCAAACGCCATAAGATCGCAACTGCTCGGCTGCAAACGCTCTGCCCCAGTAAGCTTGCCAGTGGTAAGCAGTGGCCTGATCAGCTAGGGCCTCCAGCAAACGAGTTTTGCCAATACCCGGTTCCCCAGTTAGCAGCAAAAGGGGGGCGGCAATGCCAAGGGGGGATAGCAGCCATTGCTTGAGGGTTTGAAATAGGTGATCGCGACCCACCATTGGCTCAGCCGATCCTGGTGCAGATAGGGGTAAAGGCACGGGCAGAATGGGGTCGGGTTGTGAATCGGCCTGGGCGGATATGGGCCGCTCTGCCCCTTCCTCAATGGGTGCTGTGATCCTGTCTTCTGCGGTTAATAACTGTTGGTAGATATTGGCGGTGGTTGGGCTCGGATTCACCCCCAGTTCGGTTTGCAGGGTGGTCATGCACTGGTGGTAAAGCCGCAGGGCGGTGGCGCGATCGCCCGTCTCGCCATAAAGCCTCATTAAGGTTTGGTGTGCCCCTTCTTCCAGTGGTTCAGCTTGTAGCCACTGTTGCCCCAAGGCAATTGCCTTTGTGGTCTTCCCTAACCCTTGTAGAAGACCCGTGATTTGGGCCAGTGCACGGACATATTGTTGTCTCAGCCGGACTTGTTCGGGATAGATCCAGTCTGCGTCGCAGTCGGGCCAGAGATCATCTCGGTAAACCTCAAGGGCTGCCTCTAGCGCTTGAACCGCTGAATCACCGCCAGTGTCCTTGGCAACGGCTAAGTTCGTTTCAAAGGTTTCCAAATCCACGTTGCAAGGAACTTGGGGTTGCCAGTGGAGAGTTTGATGGGTAATGGTGATCAGCTGATCGATCATTGGGCAAGCCTGACGCAGATGATGCAGCTCTTTTCGGAGGTTCGTACGCGCTTGACTTTCAAGGGCATCCGGCCAGAGTTGTCCGGCAATGCGACGGCGGGGCTGAGGCGTATGGCGATGCAAAATTAGGTACGCTAGCAACTGCTGCGATCGCAGTCGTAACTCGATAACAGTTGCGCCCTGATCAATCAGGCAGAAATCACCCAATAGATTAATTTGTAGCGGTGGCTTTTCCACAGTCATTATCTGTGTTTGCAGGCGTGCTAATTGCCTTAAAGGCTCATTGTAAACGCCTCAACCGCAACATCAGGTGGAAACAACAGCGTGACATCGAATTGCATTGTGTTCTGCCGCAATAGCCGCGATCGCACTACGCTAATCTAAGCACCTGTCTCAATGTTAAAGCTACCCGCTAAGGTAAACTGATCGCCATAGTCAAAGACGCTGCCATCAGGCTGGGCAAAGGTTTGCCCATTCAGGAGTTGGGTATAGAGCGTGTGCGCGTAGCCGTGGTTGCCCACAAAACTGAACTGTCCCGGTTGGAAAAGGTCGTCAGGATTGACGTACAAATCCAGATCACCGAGGCGATCATCGTAGCCCAAGGTATCGCTCGTATGGTAGGCAATTACCCGCTCGGCATCAGTGGCATCTAGACGTTCTCCGAGGCTAGGGGTTGAGAAACCGTTGAATAAATCCGGCCCCTCAAATGCTGGGCCAGCTGGATCCATACCAACAATGACACCAAAATCACGACCGGTCAGATCCTCGTAGTAGTCCCCGGCAACCCCGCTAACATGGCCTCCCAAGCTGTGACCAATCAACTGCACACCATCGGGATTGACCGGTAGTACATTCAGCAATTCACCTAATTGTTGGCCCACCTCAAAGGTGTTTTCTGCCGCCTGTCCATAGTCAAACCCAAAGAAGCCCCTGGGATTAGCCCCGTCTTCCCAATCCACCAAGATGACATTGGCCTGAGCATCAAACCCTTTGATGGCATTGCCAATATTGCTGACCCATTCTGCATCCGCACTACTTTGATAGCCATGGGTGATGACATAATTTCTGACCGCAGCAGACGTATTGAAGCTATTGGTTCCAAACAGAGAAAAACTGGCCAGGTCACCCGTAGAAAAGCTGATATTACCCAGGAGGTCTGTAAAATCAGCAACGGTGTCAACGGTGGCAGTTGAAGCGGGCTGACTGAGAAGGTGTGGTTCCTCTGGGGAACTTGCTCCCCCAACAGGGGGACTGACAGATTCAGCCAGGCCGATCGCATCCCTCCCAACGGCAAAGTCCGTTGCAACCCCAGAGCCATGACTCAAACCACTGGCTCCACCCACCGTCAAGGTAAAGGCGTTAGTTGAGAGGGGTTGACGCGTGCTGTTGCTGCCACTCCAGTTATTAGAATTACTCAGGGCTGACAGCAACTCAGCCCTGCTACCTGTGGTGATACCCGTGTAAATCGCATTGTCGATTTCATTCAGGGCGATCGCCGTTTGCCCATTCCCCAACCCTGTCGGCAGTGCAGAGGTTGCAGCACTGGTTGCAAAACCATCCACCTGGGTTTCTAGTGAAGCTTCAATGTCGTCCGGCAGGTTAGAGAAGAGATCCAAACCAGTTGATGCTTCAATGTCATCCACAGAAACCCGGAACTCTCGCCAGTCGCTGGTGATGTCCTGATCGTTGGGAATATCTACGGCAATGACTCGGTTATCGAATGAGACATCTTCTATGCCATCACCGGGATCGTCTAAAACTAGAATCGCCTTCCAGGTGCGATCGGGCACGGTGATGTTGCCACCGGGCGTTGCAATAAAACTTAACGAACCGTTGCTACCCACCCCACCCACACCATAGCTGCCTGCTACGATGTGCAGTTCCTGATCATCACTGGTGATGTTGGGATTGCCAGTGACCAACTCTCGACTGAAGTCTTCTAGATTTCCCCAAGTGTTGCGATTGTTGTCAGGGGCCTGGGGCATCATGTTAGTCATGACGAAAGTCGCAGAGTTGTCAGCCACCGTTGCGGTGCGATCAGCAGACGGAGTGATGTGGCCGCGATCGAACCCACTACCTGCGTAATCATCCTCACTCACCTGATAGAAACCTGGTGGTAAGCTTGTATCTTCTCGAAAATCATCTTGACGAGGAGCGCTACCGAGCCAACTGCTGTTCAGCTGCCAGCTTGACCAGTTAGCAATCTTCAAGCTGTCGTTATAGGACAACGCATACTGATCTTTAAGCAACAGGTAGTTGTTGGGATTGTTGATATCTGCTGTGGCATTGCTGGGATTTCCAAAGCGCAAATGCACACTATCACTGCTGACAGACTCGGTGATCGTAAAAGCACCACTGGGCATCGTCAGTCGCGAATTATGCGCAACGTTCGTAACGGTTGGCGTAATCACGTCCCCCGCACTGTAGTCTTGAACAGCATTCCAGGTGAAGGTTCCTTCACTACCTCGAAAGATGCCATTATTGCGGACGCCGTCATCAGTAAATTGAATTTTAGTACCGATGGTGATGTCGACGAGAGGAACAAAAGAAAACTCGTCGGGATTATCGAAATTAAAGCCAGTAATCACCAAATCGCCAGCAGCAAGTGTAGTGGCCATAACCTGGGTTCCTCACAGTGATGGGAAATGCTCGCGGAGTGACGGAATCGGACATTAGGATTCTATGGGGATGACGTTAAGCTCGGGTATCTCTGCGCTTTAATATTTGATAAACCACCGCAAATCAACAATCTTTGTCCAGCCGTTGCGCACGCTTCCTCGCGGCAACTTGCTGCATACCACTGCAATCATGGTTAAGCCAGCATAGCGGAGATTGACACTGCTGTTGCTGGCACGCCTGGAGACAATCGCCCTAGAAGCAACGTCTGACAACCTTGATTCATAATCTGCCGAAAATCCCTCGAAAAGAAGATAAGGGTTTCTCAAGCTAAACCTGCATCGTCAATTCACGGAGAAGACCAACATGGGACCAGTCTGGGATATGTAGGGTATGCCTATTACAAGCAAAATGAATCCGAACTTAGGGCTCTCAAAATCATTAGTGAAGCTGGCCCGATCCTACCCAATATGAATACAATCGCAGATGGCTCTTATCCACTTTCTCGATCGCTGTTTATTTACGTCAATACTGACATTGTCAAGCAGCGCGCTGATGTTAGAGAGTTCATCGAGTACTACATCGAACACGCTACCGAATTTGTGAATCGGGTAGGCTATTTTCCATTATCTAATCAGCAATATAAAGAGGCAATAGACGACTTTGAGAGAGCAACTAATCAGGCTCCTTTAGATTAATTCACCTTAAGGATAACCAGATTCTACTCCGTCATTGATTGAGTTTCGGCCAGGGCATCTTCTCAGCTTATGTTCTGCAAAAGAAGGGCTTCGCCACTACAAAGCCGAATTTTGTGCTGAGACCAAGGGTGCTACCCAAAGCAGCAATCACGTCAAACTGTACTGGGGGAAGTCGTATTGCCTTACAAAAGCGGATTTTTTGTAGCTTTCAGTACAACAGCAAACTGTTATTTGTGGGAGAACTCACGTAATCAAGTTTGATTCTTGAATTACTCCGTTTTATGGGGCGTTGTTGATTCGTAGGCTAACAATGCAATGCTGATGAGTTAATGCCAAATCGCAAAGTCTCTGGCTACAGATAAATACCCCTCCGCCAACGGCTTCTCTCCTTATGAAGGGGAGGATGTGTGGGGTCTGATCTGTATCTAGGCTTTACAGAACTGGTATAAGAAGGATATCCATTTAGCCTTTTTAGCTTTGGTAGAAATGGCAAAGTTTTTCAACTTTAGTAACGCCCTTTTTTGGCTTGTACGCTATAGTGCTGATTTTTATAGTCACATATGCTTGCTTGTCTAATTGACAAGGGTTGCGTCTCTTGAGATCTCTCAAGCTCGAATTGGAGTTTCCCATGAGATGATTTTCTGCTAAAACCCTATCAGTTTTTGAGTGGTATGTTTTGATGTTGAGGCACATCTGAATAATTACTCAAATAGCCAATCTTTTGTATATTTGCTGTCTATTTTAATGAGTTTCTTTGAGTAACATCATACGGTTCAGATCCTAAGGAAAGATCTATGAGTGGAAATGAAGCCCGTGTTCAAGCAGTTCATGAGATCACAAATCGAGAGTTGATGCCGCCTAAAGCCCCAGGGAGCTTGGCAGATATGTGGGCAGAAAATGTCTTCAATCTGAGTAAGATGCAGGCGCGTCTACCAAAGGCTGTTTTCAAGTCGATCAAGAAAACGATCGTCACGGGTGAAAAGCTTGATCCTTCTGTTGCAGATGCGGTTGCTACCGCCATGAAGGATTGGGCAATAGCAAAGGGGGCACTCTACTATGCACACGTGTTTTACCCCATGACCAACCTGACTGCAGAGAAACACGATGGCTTCATCTCAGTACAGGGAGATGGTACTGTCATTTCGGAATTTTCTGGCAAGTTGCTAGTACAAGGGGAGCCGGATGGATCTTCGTTTCCCAATGGTGGGATTCGCGGCACCTTTGAAGCGCGGGGCTATACCGCCTGGGATGTGACTAGCCCTGCCTATGTGATGGAAACGGACAATGGGGCAACGTTGTGCATCCCCACGGTTTTTGTGTCGTGGACGGGTGAAGCCCTGGATAAAAAAGTGCCGCTCTTGCGCTCCATTTCAGCAATGGATAAGGCCGCCAATAAGGTCTTAAAACTCTTGGGCAACACCGACATTGCCCATGTGAACTCTAGCTGTGGTGCTGAGCAAGAGTATTTTTTAGTGGACACTAACTTTGCTAGCCAGCGGCCCGATCTCCTTCTAGCGGGACGAACACTATTTGGTAAAGCACCGGCTAAAGGGCAAGAATTTGATGACCACTACTTTGGTGCAATTCCAGAGCGGGTTCAAGTCTTTATGCAGGATGTTGAGGAGACCCTTTACAAGCTTGGCATTCCCGCGAAAACCAGACACAACGAGGTTGCCCCAGGACAGTTTGAGATTGCCCCTTATTTTGAAGCGGCAAACGTGGCCAGTGATCACCAGCAGATGATCATGACTGTTCTCAAGCACACGGCTAAAAAGCATGGTTTCATGTGCCTGCTCCACGAAAAGCCGTTTGCCGGCATCAACGGGTCTGGGAAACACGTCAACTGGTCTGTGGGGAACGCCACCCAGGGAAATCTGCTTGATCCAGGCGATTCTCCCCACGAGAACGCCCAGTTTTTGGTCTTTTGTGGGGCCGTGATTCGGGGAGTTCACAAGTATGGCCCATTGATGCGGGCTGCCATTGCCACCGCCAGCAATGACCACCGCCTAGGGGCCAATGAAGCGCCACCAGCCATTATGTCTGTTTACCTAGGCACACAGCTGGAAGAAGTTTTTGAGCAGATTAAAGCTGGAAACCTAACCGATTCGAAGCACAAAGGGGTGATGGATTTGGGCATTGATGTCTTGCCGCCGCTCACCAAAGACCCGGGTGATAGAAACCGCACCTCGCCCTTTGCGTTTACCGGCAATCGGTTTGAATTCCGAGCGGTGGGTTCAAACCAATCGGTGTCGGGGCCCTTAATTGTGCTGAATACGATGCTGGCTGATTCCCTAGACTGGGTCGGCAACCGCCTGGAAGCGGAACTCTCTAAGGGCGCAGAGCTTAATACTGCTATTCGCACCGTGCTGAAAGAAGTGATGGAAGAACACGGTGCAGTTGTCTTTGGCGGTAATGGCTACTCCGAAGAATGGCACAAGATGGCGGTGGAAGAGCGCGGCTTGGCCAACTTGCCGACAACCGCAGATGCCCTACCGTTCCTCAAGGCAGAGTTTGTCGAAGATCTGTTCAAGAAGACCGGGGTGCTGACGCCAGTTGAGTTGGAAAGCCGCTTTGAAGTCTATGCAGAGCAGTACATTTTGGCCATTGAGGTCGAAGCCAAACTTGTGCTTGACATGGCCAAGACCACGATTTATCCAGCAGCTATTGAATACTTATCTAAGCTATCCTCAACCATTGCGAGTTTAAGTGGCTTAGGAATTGCGCTTGAAAAAGAGAGTGCTGAGAAGGCTGCCGCGTTGACAAATTCGATGGTTGAAGCGAGTGGTAAGTTGAGTGCAGCCCTAGAGAAGCATGATTTTGCATCAACTGAAGAGACCATGCAGTATTGTGCAACCACCATTCGTCCTTTGATGGATGGGGTTCGCGAATATGCGGATGCCCTTGAAGGTGAGATTGCTGATAGCTTCTGGCCTTTGCCAACTTATCAAGAAATGCTGTTCGTCAAGTAGCATTCTGGTTGATATGGCTTGGCAACATTTTCACTTGAGGAAGGAGATTACCTTGCCTTAAGTTTTAGAAGTTGCTTTAAAGGTATCGATGATTACCTGAGCCGCCCCCTGCCCCCCAATTCTGGGGGGTTCTGAATTTCAAAGTCCCCAGAATTGGGAGATGTAGGGGGCGAATGCAGCACACTGGGAACTTCTCAAACAACCTCTTGGCCTATTTTTGAGATGTGCAACGTTTTATATTTTTTGTTGTTCCTAGTGAACTTTAATACAAATCCGTCAGTTTTCTATTTCTACTATGGTGGGCATAGAACTACAAATATGATTTTGCAATGAAACCTAAATCTGTGAATGGGCATAAATCTAAACCTGCGATCGCAGAGAATGATCTTTCAGCAAAAAAAAACAAAAAGAAAGATAAGAAACAAGACCCCAAAAAAACTAAACGCCAGAAAAAAGCTAATCTCAAAAACTCAGAACGAAGCGTGTTCCGCCATATTTCTGAGTCCGAGGGCAGCTCTAAGCTGCCTAAAAAAGCCTATGAGAAAGAGCTTGCTCGTCTGCAATTAGAACTGGTGAAGATGCAGTATTGGGTGAAGCATACGGGCACCCGCATTGTCATTTTATTTGAAGGCCGTGATGCTGCAGGTAAGGGTGGCACAATTAAACGCATTACGGAGCCCTTAAATCCTAGGGGGTGTCGCGTGGTGGCCTTGGCGACGCCGAGCGATCGCGAAAAGACGCAATGGTATTTCCAGCGTTATGTCGCCCATCTGCCTGCTGCGGGTGAAATTGTTTGTTTTGATCGCAGCTGGTACAACCGGGCTGGGGTAGAGCATGTGATGGGGTTTTGTACTGATGAGCAGTATCAGGAATTTATGGAAACCTGTCCAGAATTTGAGCGAATGTTGGTCAAATCTGGCATTATTCTGCTGAAGTATTGGTTTTCTGTCAGCGATGAAGAGCAGGAGCGTCGCTTCCAATCGCGCACGATTGATCCGGCTCGTCGCTGGAAGCTCAGCCCAATGGATTTAGAATCGCGCGATCGCTGGGCGGAATATTCCCAAGCTAAAGACACCATGTTTGCCCACACCAACATTCCTGAAGCACCCTGGTTTACAGTGGAAGCCGATGACAAGAAGCGGGCTCGGCTCAACTGCATCAATCATGTTCTAAGCAAGGTTCCTTACGAAGATATGACGCCTGAAGCTTTAGAGTTGCCACCCCGCAAGAGCGCTCCCCAAGACTATGTGCGCCCCCCTCTGAATGAGCAATTCTTTGTGCCTCAGGTGTATTAACCCCCTGTATCAAACCCTTCTCAGTCCAGACCTGGCGTTTTGCACGTGGGGAAACGCCAGTTTTAGCGATTGTGGCGCTCGTGGGATTACGGATTTTTAGGCCGATGCTTCGGCGAGGTGGTTACAGAATTGCGTAGTTCTGGCGAAGCTAGTTCCATAGGCAAAGGCGAGAATAGATTTAATTCTGGAGAACGCCTGCAGAGCTCATCAAATATCCATAGGGGCAATTTTGGATTTTGGTACTTTGCTAAGGAAAGCGTCCTTACAGGTGAGCTGCCTGACCCTGGGGGCTTTATGGGGTCAGGCAATTTTTTCTTTCAACTATTGACGATATAGCGCTGGCCAGATTGCTTAATGCACCGAGTATCGCTGGGATGCTCAACACACAAGCAATCTGGCTCGCCGTAGCGCCCAAAGCTTTGTGGCTACGGCTATATCAGTAACCCCCAACCCTTGTTTGGAGACTTTGAGCCTGGCGGTTTTGAGTCACAGCATGGCGATTGGGGCATCCTAGAGAATCTTGTCGAGGCCATAAAGCAGAGACTTTAATGGCATGACGCGACGAATGGACAGCAACACACCCGGCATAAACGAGGCGCGATCGCTGGTGTCATGGCGCAAAGTATAGATCTGCCCAGGTGCGCCGAAAATGACTTCTTGATGGGCGATCAGGCCGGGTAGACGCACACTATGGATACGGATGCCGTCCTGAGTAGTGCTGCCCCGTGCCCCAGCCATGTGCTCAGTTTCTTCAACCTCAGTTGGGTTATAGGGTTTCTGCAGTTGCGACAGCATTTGGGCAGTTTGCACGGCGGTGCCGCTAGGGGCGTCGGCTTTTTGGTTATGGTGCAGTTCAATGATTTCAACGTGCTCAAAATATTGAGCAGCTTGTAGGGCCGCCTGCTGCATCAGCACCACCCCGATCGAGAAATTAGGGACGATTAAACAGCCAATGCTGGCTTTGTCAGCAAATTCTGCTAAATCTTTAATTTGATCGGCACTTAACCCCGTAGTGCCGATGACCGGACGCACCCCATAGGCGATCGCGGCCCGTGTATTGTTGTACACCGAGTCTGGGTGGGTAAAGTCGACCATGACCGCTTGCCCTTCTGATTGGGCCATCACTAGGGTAGCTTCGAGGTCGTTGAGTACAGGCACTTCTAAAGCACCACAACCGACGATTTCACCAATGTCTTGGCCGATCAGAGCAGGGTTGCGTTCAATAGCACCGACTAGGGTCAGGTCTTCAGCTTGAGAGACGGCTTTGATGACTTCCCGCCCCATCTTGCCGCAGGCTCCGTTCACCACGACAGGAATCTTTGCGGGGAGCTGTGTTTGAGTTGTCATGTCGATCTTGGTGTTTTATACGAATCAAAGTTGGGTCAGTGACAGCCTATGAGTCTGAGGCAGCCCCCTTTTTGAAAGGAGGCAATCTCGACAGAGCTTCCATCCGTAGCGCCACTGTCGAGATTGATATAACAAGCGCATTGTAGACCACTCTGCCAAACTCTCTGAGTTTGCTGGGAAATAAACCTCGCTGAGTTTGCTAGGGATAAAACTCATGCGGTTTGCTTGTGGGTTCCCATTAAATACAGCAGCGCCATCCGCACCGCCACGCCGCTGGTGACCTGGTGAGACACCAAACTCAGCGCGGGGTCATCCATCAAATCTGAGCTAATTTCAACCCCCCGATTAGCGGGACCGGGGTGCAGCACTTTGACATTGGGATGGCAGCAGTTCAAGCGATCGCGGGTGAGCCCAAACTGCTGATGATATTCACGCAAACTGGGGAGCAAATGCTGGGTCATACGTTCCCGCTGGAGACGTAGGGTCATGACAAAGTCGGCATTTTCTAACGCAGGCTCAATCTGCCAATGGACAGTAACGTTTCGCTTGAGGGTTCCTTCAGGCATGGTTAAGGGTTGGCTGAAAGCTTGGGCAAAGGCGGCGGGTAACAAAGTCGGCGGTGCCGCCAGATGTACCTCTGCCCCGCAGGCAGTCAAACACCAGAGGTTGGAGCGAGCCACACGAGAATGAAGAATATCACCCACGATGGCAATTTTTTTCCCTTGTAGCGTACCCATGCTGGGGGCATCTGGAGCCAGACTAAGACACAGAGTAAACAGGTCTAACAGAGCTTGAGTCGGATGTTCGTGCTGACCATCCCCGGCATTGAGCACCCCGACTCCGGTTCCCAAGCGCTCCATTTCTTCAGCGATCGCTAGGGGAACTCCCGCTTCTCGGTGACGAATCACCATCAGATCAGTCCCCATCGCCAGATAGGTTTTAGCCGTATCTAAAATCGTTTCTCCTTTCGTCAAAGATGAGGTGCTGGGGGAAAAATTCAGCACATCAGCCGACAATCGCTTTGCCGCCAGCTCAAAGCTGCTACGGGTTCGGGTAGAGGGTTCAAAAAACATATTTGTCACCACCTGCCCCTGCAAAGCTGGCACTTTTTTGGTGCGTCGAGACAGCACTTCGCGAAAACTCACCGCCGTCTGTACGACAGTCTCACACTCCTCTGGCAGAAAATCCGCTAGGGAAATTACGTGGTGACGGTTCCACACCGAAGTCATCGCTTGTCTTTGAACTCCCCGCAGAGACTGACTCTACAGAATTACAGCCAAGATTACCAGAAAGCAGTCAAAAAAAGGAACAAGCATAGCAATCGCCACAAAGGTCAAGACGCTAGACGAAGGACATGCTCGATTGCCTCATGCAGCGTCGGGAATCGAACCCACGGTAAAATTACATTCATGGGCAATGTTATCAACAATAGTGGATAGAGTCCCTAGAATTATGCGTATCATTACAACACCAGAAACTTTGAAAATTAGAATGAAACCTTTAGGGTGATTCAAGGTATGTCAACATTAATAACGGACTCACTTGTTAAATATAAAACCCTGCCTCTATGGACGGAAACCACTCTACCAGAGACGTTTCAAACCAGCCACAACACAAAACCAGGTACTTGGGCAAAAATAATAGTAGAAGCAGGCAAATTGCAATTCGATATTTTGGATGAATCTGGGAAGATTCTATCCACAGAAATTGTTACCTCACAATACACAGATTTTTTTGTGAAACCTGGTGCTTGGCATAAGGTGATGCCCTTAGGGGAACTACGCTGTTTTTTAGAGTTTTATTGTCGTCCCGAAGATTACTATCAAAAGAAATATCATTTTGCTGCTCCTCACCGTGATGTTCAAGCCCTGGTTCAAGGGCATTTAGCATCTCAGAAAACCATCGACATCTTAGATTTAGGCTGTGGAAAAGGTCGAAACGCAACTTATTTACAGACTCAAGGTCATCGAGTAACAGCACTGGATAAGAATGCCAATGCAATTAAGAATTTACAAGAAGTGATTCAAAAGGAGAATGCCGAGAATACATTTCAAGCTCATGTATACGATATTGAAGCAGCAGCTATTAATAATAACTACGATCTGATTATTTCCACTGTTGTTTTTCAGTTCTTAAGGCGTAATACTCTGGCCTCTGTGATTGAAAATATGCAAGCCCAAACAAACTCCGATGGCTATCATTTTATAATCGCGCCTGTGTCTTCGTCGGAGTTGCCTTGTCCCATTGATTTTCCATCGATTTTTGCCCCTCAAGAACTGCATGGCCATTACGCCCATTGGAAAATATGTGAGTATAAAGAGCAATTGGGAACGTTTCATCGCAAAGACAGCAATGGCAAGCCTATCGAAACAATGTTTGCAACTCTGCTAGCTCAGAAAACAGCTTGAACTGTCAGTCTGAACCCACTCACAACTGAGACAGTATTATCGATGTAGCCCAAGACTCTGAATAATCTATCCCCCTTCAGCGACAGCAAACTCTATGCCCCAATACGATTTAGTTGTGCTTGGTACAACAGGTTTCGTTGGCCAGATTCTCTGCCAATACCTGCTCCAACAGATCACAGGTGGAATGAAATGGGCGATCGCGGGTCGCTCCAGAGCTAAATTAGCCAAACTCATTACCTCATTGGGGCAAAGGGCAGCTAATTTGCCCTATCTAATTGCTGATGTCACCGATGAAGCAAGCCTGCATGCCCTGTGTGCCAAAACCCAAGTGGTCATTTCCACAGTTGGCCCATACGCACTTTATGGTGAACCCTTAATCAAAATTTGTGCGTCAACAGGCACCGACTACTGCGATTTGACTGGCGAACCTCAGTGGATACGCCGGATGATTCAATCCTACGAACCAATCGCCCAGAGCTCAGGAGCTCGCATTATCCATTGCTGTGGATTTGATTCGATTCCGTCTGATCTCGGCGTTTATTACTTGCAACAACAAGCACGCCAACAATTTGGACAACCTTGCGATCGCGTCAAGATGCGAGTGCAAGAAGTCCAAGGAGGAATTTCCGGGGGGACAGCGGCTAGCGGCATCAACTTGATCAAAGAAGCCATTACCAATCCAGAGCTTCGTCAGGAATTAGCGAATCCTTACTCACTTTGTCCAGAGAGTAAGCAGAGTAGTAACGATCCACCCACGCTCATTCCTGTTCAATACGATGAGGATTTTCAAGGATGGGTATCACCTTTTGTGATGGCTGAGGTCAATACCCGCATTGTGTTGCGTTCTAATACGCTACTGGATTGTGCCTACGGCCCTCACTTTCACTACGATGAAGCCATTTTCACAGGGTCTGGCGTTATGGGTTGGATGACGGCACAAGGCCTCAAGTTGGGGCTAGATGGAACTGCCTTGGCAGTAGCATTGCCCCCCACTCGTTGGCTTTTGGAAAATACACTCGTTCCCAAATCTGGCCAAGGACCGAGTCAAACAGTTCAAGAACAAGGTTTCTATGCGTTGGAATTTTATGGGGTTACAGCTACGGGAAAGAAGATTCAGGTTAAGGTCACAGGCGATCGCGACCCTGGTTATGGATCGACAGCCAAGATCTTAGGGCAAGTAGGGCTATGTCTAGCACAGGATTTTCCCAAATCTGCTAAGGCAGGTGGGTTTTGGACTCCAGCTTCCATGTTTGGTAAAACATTGATTGCACGTCTGGAGCAATTTGCAGGATTGACTTTTCAGCGGATCTAGAGACTACAGTAGAGGGAACGCACAAGGGGAGTATTGGCTATTTGATAATCAGCTCAGCTTATTGATAAAAACACCAACAGCACCCAGAACGGCTTTTTTAGATATTTCCTCATAATTTACCAAGCCTATATAGAGGTGCTTAAATATAGTCAAATTAGAACTATTCGTTCCACTATATTCTTTGCATTGCTCTCAGCTAAAACAAATAGGAAATATCAAAAAGCTGATTGGGTGCTGTCACGTTTTGCGAATCTATATCAGACGTTAAATCGATGTCTAACCTCCTTTCTAATGTTGACTGAGTAACTGGCTCGAACTCGAAGCTGTTCACTTCCTATTTATTAGAGTACTCCCCAAAAAGACTAATTTCCAAGCCTGATACTAAAGTTTATACTTTCGCTTTCCTCGAATTAAAAGCATAAGTAAACCTCAATGAATTCTCACGTTTTCGATGACTTCAGTCGATATAGGAATACAAATGGGTTCTTCACATCCAACGATCTACATCCTATTTTTGCAACATAGTCCTAGGAGCCTGTAACCATTGAAAATCTCACTTTTTCTACACCTTGAATCATCTGCAAGGCAAATTGAGCTGCCGTGAAATCATTGATTGACTGCTCCTTTGCTTGTAGTTCTTCCCTGATGCTATTCGCTAAATTCGTAATGTTTATAACACTTCCGTGATTAATCATCGGGGGTTGATTATCTTCTACAGGCATAAGATGAACTTTCCAATCACTCATCTCTGTGCCGTCTAGCTTCCGTAACTCGCGCCATAAATTTTCATCTTCGTTATTAAAGCCAAAATTGAGTCCCTCTGGCTTAAGGGAGATATCCACCGTGCGAATGGCTCCGTCGAATAGACAAATCAAGACGTCTTCTGAGAGGCGATCGCACCTTAAAACGGTTAGCTTCTGAGCCTGGCTTATAGGTTGCTCTCCTGCGAGCAAAACTTCAGAGCCCTCGATTTGCAAATCAGGCCAGCCAGCGATCACGTCTGAGCGGATTAAACAACCGCTGATATGTTTTGCTTCGCCAGTTAGCGGCGTCTGATGGATATCTCGCGCAGCGTCAGTATCTTGTACTCGACCAATGCTGAAGGCCCCATCGAGCAGTGATTCTACCCAAAACCAATCTAAACAGAAGAATCGGATTGATTCTGACGGCAGCATCTGTTCATCGGGGACTAAATAGTTAAAGGGAACCCCGTACAATAAACCAAGTCGCTCGAACCAAGTTTGGATCTCTGTGGGAAACTCGAGCGCAGCAGAAGTCCGTTCTGTTTCAGAGAACAGATGTGGGTAGAGCGCTTGCTGACTATCTTTTGCAAGCTTTTGGGCATTGGTACGCTTCCAGTTAAATAGGCGAGTAGCGAATTGTTTATCTTGGAGGGCTAGCAGCTGACCTAGCTGCCAGGCGGCGGCGTAGGAAATGTCAAATAAACCCGTGTTCGGATTGTAGGCAATCAGCTGATCGACACTGCGTATAGCCAGTTGAGATAGGGCTAATGACGTCGGATTTTCTCCGGGAGAGAGAGGGCTATGATACCAGGAAAAGGTTTTGCCGCCCTGCCGGAGATAATGGGGGAAGGCACGATAGCCTTTGGCTAGATAGGAACCTACGTCAGGATTATCTTGGATAGAATTCTCTTGGCTGGGTAGTCTTAGTGTCTCTTTGTCGAGATTTTTAAGTAAGCCTGAAAAATTCTGTTCGGGGTTAGTGCAGGCAAAGCTCCAACTTTTTAGCGTTACTAGACGAATGTACTCGTCATCTGTGGCGTTTTGATCGTTAAATTTTCCATTGGAATATCGGTTCTCTAAAGACACTAAATAGGCGGTGCTAGTTCCTTCTGATTTAGGAAGACGATTGCTAATTACCACAGATAAAGGTTCGCTCAAGGATTCACTATTTTCAGTGTCTCCGGTGATCTGCCGAACGTGAGCTAGATACTCTAAATCTTCGGTCGTGGGTAGTATCTTTGCCAATAACGTCTTAGGGACATCAATGACGGTGACATTGTCGTCAACTTGTTGGCCAATTTCTAAGTCCACGCCGGGCCACTTTATCGGGCCGGTAGAGGATCGCTGTAAGTTACCCAAGGGGATAAGTTTAGTGTTTTCAGATTGAGCTAGGATGGCTTCAACTTGTGTTTCTAGTCCAGCAAAGTCACCTTCTAGTTGAGCAGATTTGCGATCGCTCGGCTCAACGATCATGGCGTCATCATCTGCTTCCTTAAGCCAGCCAATCCTGTCCGATAATAAATGCTGCCATAGTTGGTCCTTTTGAGCTTGGGTTAACTCGTTGTCTTGGGCATCACGGAGTGGAGTCTCTAAAATATATTCTCTCGGAATCGTACGTAAGAGTTTTTCTCCCTCGTGAATCAAAATAAGCGCCAACCAAGGAGCCTTTTGATTGTCTGGTTGCGCTAACCTTTCCCAGGGAAGCGTGCTACTTTTTAGGGCAACGTGCGATAAGACATGGGAATGATCGCCAAGGCTACCAGCAGGCGGAAACACTGCATGAATTTCTGGCTGGGTTAGCTCAAAGCGCTTGCCTTGCACCACAAAGGCAAGCTGTGTGGTGAAGTCATCCTTGTCATCAGCGACTTTGACCGTTTGTTTAACTGAAACTTTATAGTGTCCGGTGTCTAAAGCCATCTGATGGCTTTGCATGAACTGGATCTGTCCCTGGGCGTTTGGATCGATAACTTTAGTACTCATTGTTCAAATTCACTGTGAGAGGGTTAAGGATCTTAGATTAAATAACTTACTTGTTTCACTCATCCTCGTCGCCCTCATCCCCTAACCCCTTACTCCCAAAGGGAGAAGGGGAACCCGAAGTCCTTCTCCCTAGGGAGAAGGATTTAGGATGTAGAGCTTTGTTCTTCTCGAAGAGTGGGGCTGCCAGGATGTTATTTAGTTGTCAGTCCCAAATGTGAAAGGTCTAAACGGTTGCTGTTTCAAGTTGCGGCGCGACAATAAAGGCTCGCTCTATGCCTTGGGGCGTTTCAAAGTCTGCTAAATCTATGCCAGCGATATCGACATCCGATAGGCCCAAACTTTTTAACAAGCGGGTTCTGGCAGTTTCGACTGCTTGAGAGGTCAGGCTTTCGCCAATCTTTTGTTCTCTGGCATCTTCATCAGTCTCTTCATTTTTGGCAAACCGTGAACCTGACTGCCATTGATAGGCGTTTTCAACAGATTCGGTGTCGTAGGCTAGGTTCTTACGCTCAATCGATTGAGTCACGCCAGCCAGTGGCGGGTTGGCGGGTTTGAGGGTGTATCCGGACAAAACATTGTTGATCAAGCCTTCCCTCGTCGGGTCAGTGGTATTGGATTCTCCCCACAAGCCAGCCGGAATGTTTTTCGCAATCGGCACACAGGTTAAACCGCTCTCCTGAGAGACTTCTCTGCCGTCTGCTCCAATTTTTGTGAGCGAAATATGGTACTTCGACTCGGTGAAATCTCGATTTTTGACAGCCATCGGTGCGATGCCAAAGGTTGTTGTTTGAGGCGTTTCGCCAGCGGCTGTCTGCTCCTGAAAGGAAACTTGTTCAAATTCGGGCTCTTTAATCGGAATCACAGAGCTGGCAGTCAACGCAAAGTCTTTGGGATTAACGACAAAAATTTCCGCATCACCTTCGCCGATTTTGCGCAGTAAGCCACTTTCAACCGTAAGGGTGCAAACATCTTGATTAGACGGTAAGAAAGATTGCTTAAACTCTGACCAGTTGAGCGCAGGTGGTTTCTGCTGAGAACGACTGCCAAAGCTAACGGTAAAGGAAACGATTCTAAGACGAATTCTGGCTTTGCCGGAGAATTTGGGGCCCCAAATGTGCAAATCAGCACCGACTTGGATTGAAATTTTTCTGGTCCGCCTGAAAATGCGGAAGCTGTAGGAGGCACCGATACTAACGCCAATCCGCGCATCATAAAAATAGGGCTGCCAAGAGACAATAAAGTGGGCATAGGCAACATACCACGCTTTAATTCTGCCAGATTTCCAATTGGCTTCTAAGCGTCCGCCAGCCATAATCGCGGAAGCGGTGAGTGCGAAATACAGACTGCCTTTGACACTTAAGTTTTTGCTAATGCGCCAGTTGAGTGCCAGGGGATCGACTCTGGGATAGTGGTCTGGAATCTGGAAGCGGGGATGATAGCCGCCTACGGTGAGGACAAAGTCTCCTTTATAGGGGCCAGAGAACCAAGTGTAGAAAGCGAAGCCGCCGCTGAGTCGGCAATCACGGTCAAACAGATAGGAGTCAGGCAGGATTTTGCCTTCAACCTGAAGGATGCCTTCGGCGGGGGCGAATCGAGCCACGATGGCAAATCGAACCTGGGCGAGCGGAGGCACCAGGGGCTTACTACTGCCAGGCGGCAGGGGTGGGGAAATAAGGGTAGAGATGCCGAATAGGTCGAGGATGAATTGATCGCCGAAGCTAGCAACGAGCAAGACGAAGGATTCAACAAGTTTGAAAGAGGTGAACTTGATGCCCACCGCTAGCATGATGCGCCCAACTTTTGGCGGAATGGAGGGGCGCAGTTCTTGCTGGAGAGCGATGAGTTCGGCAGGATCGGCGGGGGTGCGGTTAAGTGCGGCACGAACGAGGGGAAACTGAGGAATGTCGTCGAGCGTGGGTGGAATGAGTTCGCGGTTGTAGGCAAAGCCAAGGGCGAGTCCGGTGATGTAGAAGAAGGGGGAGCCGCCCAGGGGTTTGTTGAGGATGCCGTAGATAAAGAGAGAAGGATGGCCGTTGAAGTTGGTGTAGGAACCGAGCGCGGCGATGCTGAAGGTTTTGGTTTTGACGATGATGGCACCGGAGTATTCATCTCTGCCATCAACGGTGGTTCTAAGTAAGGCTCCTTGAATAGCAAGGGTTCCTTTGCTTTCGTAGCTAACGCCAAGGCCCTGGAGCTGGAATTTGGGCTGGAATTTTTTGATGGGGGAGCCGATGGATAAGCCGTCTAGGGTGAGGTTGAGTCCGGCAGTGGCGATCGCAGCATCTAAGAGAAACCAAAGTACATCGTCTTGGTATTGGACGCCGATTCTAGCCAAGTGAAGCGGCCCTAATTTCTTATTCAGAGAGTACCACTGAGCACTATCGGAGGAAGCATTCTCAGAGAGCGTGCTGTCGAGAACTGGTTCAACAGAGACAGGTTCAACAGAGACAGGTTCAGGCGCGTCGGACTCAGGGACAACGGTGGCAGGCACATCAATAGCAGATGAGCTGTCGGCAGCGATAGGCAGGGTGAGTAATTGCGAGATGTCACCCAGTTGCAGGGTTGCGTTGACAGTTAAGCCTTGCTTAATCGCCGGGGTCGCCTGAGCGGTAGATGATGCTGACGGGTCGCTGTAGGGAATGGGCGTCATGTCACCGGGAAGCAGCTCGTTGAAGGCATCAACAGTATCGAACGTCAGGTTCTGAGAGGAGACCAGAAATTGCAAGTTGTCAATTCCGATGGTTCGATCAGAAGGGAGATCTTTCCCGACTAGGGGCAGCTTCGTGAAATTGATAGTAGAGCTGAGGTTGAGGCCAAAAAATACCTGCGATTTGGGCTTGGCGTTACTCTGCCCCTTACTCTGAGATTTGTTGTAGATGAACAAAGCATCTAGGAGAGTAATTTCTAGTGTAGTTGGCACATAGGCAGCGATATCGCCAGAAACCGCTCCGACCAGGTTCTTGACTTTAATCGCTTCTCTGTTGGGGTTGTTGTAGGCGGCGAGTAGCGTTTTGGCCGTATTGTCTTGCCTGAAGAGCAGCGTGAACTGTAGGTCACCAACGGTGATGTAGCCGCCAAAATCTTTGCGGAAAGAATTACCTTCTTGGCGGGTAATCTCGATAGTGACAACAATCTCTACGGCTTGATCGTCAACTAAGAATTGAGATTCAGCGGTAAAGGTGAAGTCTTTGGTCTCACTGTTGAAAGAGACTGCTAGATTTTGAATCGTGAGGTCTTCTATGGCGGCGGGTAAGGGAACCTCACCAAAGATGTTGCCAAGCTCTTCGGCCAGTGTGGGCTGTTCGTCTTCGGGCGATTGGGCCGCAGGGCCAATCGGGATGGCTTGTCCGAGTCCGGTGCTGCCGTTGAATTGCCAGCCGTCGCCGTTGTAGTTGGCATCTAGGTTGAGGGGGATGCCTGCGATCGCAAGCTCAGCAGCAATTTCACAATCGTAAGTCTCCTGACCAGAAATCTTGAAGCGCAGCGCATTTAGCTCGACATTGTTGATAATCTCCCAGCTTCCAGACACGTCAGCTCGCGTAGCAAAGTCTTGACTCTCCAGATTGAAGTCAGCGCTCAGGTCGTTAATAACCAGATCAGGAATACCATCGGACTGTGCGCCCAAATCAGCGACTAAATCAGCAATTTTAAGCGGCGTTTGTGAATCTAGGGCCAAATAAAATTGCTTACTAGGGTAATAGCCGCCACCGAGCAGCGTAACTTGACTGTCTTTGCCCAAAGTTGCTTGAGCATCAATAGACGCCGTGATGATGTTGGCATCCAGGGGCTGATCAACAGAAAAGTCAAATAGCAGCCCGTTTAGGGTTAGCGCATCTTCAATCAGCGTCCAGTTTTCTAGATCGAGGGTAAAGCTGGCCTGTTCGAGACTTTTTGCCCGTTTGGAGAACTGTAGGTCTACGGTGATGCTGCCCTGGGATTGTAAGGGAGGCAAATCTGAGAGATCGGAGGCGTCAATAAAGGGGAGGGAGTTGTGGGCGTAGGTTCCGGTTGCGGTGATGAGATCGCGATCGCGCGGAAAATCAATATCAATATCGATTCCCTGCTGACCATCGTTAAGATCTAGCACACCAGCCAAACGAATCTGCGAATCATTCGGAGAGAAATAGAGCGGCGAGGACAGCTCTACAACTGCGTCTTTAAGCGTAGCAGGCCCAAACTCACAGCCATCTGGCCCCAGCGCCAGCAGCAGTGAGAGCACCGGAAACTCATCTGGAAACGTGACTTTAGATTGAACCAGAAAGTCCGAGAGATCGATCCCAATAAAATCAGTCAGGGTTTCTAGTCCGAGTAGGTCATCTGCGGTAAATCCGCCCCACAGATTGAGGCCATTCTCTATCGGCAACGATGGATTGTTGCGGTCAAACCATTCTTGCCAGAGGTGCAGTTTATCGACCTCTGCTTGTAGGGTTTGTTCATCTAGTGGCTCAGCCGAGTAAATGTAGAGCCAGAGCGGATCTTGGAGCGTCAGAAAGCGCAATAAAAACGTTTCTGCGGAGTTGCCGGTTTCCGACTCGCCAGGCATAAGCGGAAAGCAAGTGCCAAAGTTCCAATCTTCTAGTGGCTGAGCGCAGAGAATGAACAAAGATTGATCGGCTGAGCTGAGCACCTCTATCTGACAGGCAACATTCAGCAGACTGCCTTTGCCCCGATGAATTTGCGAATTGACTTCATCTTGTTCTGGCTTATCTAGCGCGATGCTTCGCGTCCAGAAATATTTTTGCAGGTCATCTAGGCAAGCTTCGCTAAGGTTGGCTTGGTCGAAAACCATAGGTGTTGGCGTAACTGAGTTTGTTGTCATGGGAGGTGGCTTCCCTTGCTTACATGGACAGGGCTAGTTGGTAGGGTTAAGAGGTCACTTAATCTCTAAGGGTGAGATCAGCGCTTTTCGCTCAGCAGAATCGAGCGTTTGTGGATATGTGGGAAACGAGGTGAAATGTTCAACCACGTCTTGAAACGCTCTGGTTAGGCTGGCAGACGCTGGCAGCGTCCTAGAAAGCAAGAGTTCTTGCAATAGCGATGCGATCGCTCTCAAGTCAGCATCATTCAGGTCATCAATCTCGTCTACCAAAGCCCCAAAATACCGTCTTACCCTATCTGGAAAAGCGACATTGCCCATCAGCTCAGTCAGCTTGTTCTTACCAGCGGTCAGGCTCATCCAGTGCATAAACCATCCGTCGTGTAGAAAAACGTAGAATCGTCTTCTTAACAGTTGAACTAGCGAAAGAAACTCAGCGTGGTTTTCTACTACGAACGCAGTATTTTTGAGGACGTTTTGCTGTTTTACATCATGCTGCTTTAAACGACTCCATTGTGATCTGGGCACGAAGAAAGCAATGGGATACTCTATCTCGTCTACTCCGGGTCGTCCGCCTTCGTCACTATGAAAAGCCCGATTGGGAAACTGCCCGCCATCGGGCTGACCCTGATAGATTGCCTGGACTAACGAGTTAAGCGTCTGAGCGGTGATAGACACCAGATCATTGATGTTGCCCACTTCAGGATCCTCTTTCTCGTCGAGTTCTTGGTAGGTGCCAATAAATTCAACAAACACGTTTCTAGATTTTGCAATCTCCAACGCATTTTTCTTCGTTTCAACTGGGATAAAGAGATTTTGGCGGTCTTCAGGCCCCAAGGGGTCATCGTTAGGCTGTGATTCTAGCTCTGAAATGCGCGTAGTCATCTCGAAT
Organism: Cyanobacteria bacterium P01_A01_bin.123; assembly: GCA_039815185.1. Lineage (GTDB taxonomy): Bacteria > Cyanobacteriota > Cyanobacteriia > Phormidesmidales > Phormidesmidaceae > JBCBZT01. The sequence continues at coordinate 163,293 of JBCBZT010000010.1, forward strand.
GACGCATTCGGGGTAAAGGGCCAGACTGCAAACAAGTCGTAATCACCAGATACCGCATTTTTATAGCGGTTTGCGTTGTCTCTGTAGGCCAAGTACGGACTCTGAACACCATTAATCGGATAAAACCGAGTGATGGGTCTATCATTGGCCGGAACAATGCCGAGGCCTTGCAGTGCCTGATTGATGCGCGTGACGTCAGCGGGAGCTATCGTCTCAGGATCTATGGATGCTTGAATACTCTGATTGTAAGAGGTGGGGACAACATCACTCTGGTCATTTGCGCCCGTTTGATTAACAGAAAACTTGGTGCCATTGACTTGCAAGTAGCTGCTGTACCCTGCGCCCGGAGTTCGCTTAATGTAGATATTGCGATGATAGAGATTCCATAAGTTGGGGTTAGCTGCTTGCCGCTTCATCACGTATTCAATGGCGACGGTTTGCTTGGCATCTTGTGCGATACCGCAGATCAAATCAGGGGCGATAACGCTACGATTTGGCAGAGTTCCATTGCCTAGCAGCTCTTGCTTGCGGGCATCTGATATTACAAGAGGAAGATAAAGAGAGTCGGCCACTTTATCCTGTTCTTGTTCTGTTGCCCCAACGGCGAGTAACCAGGCTAAAGAACTCATATGTTCTTTGAGGTTGTAGGCCATTTTGCTGGTGCCCGACTTGTTTAGCGCAGGCAATTGACAGACAAATCCTGACATTGGCCCCCAATTGCAAGATTTTCCATGCACATAAAACGGTTTGAGGTTATAGCCTTCGTCAATCAGTGTCGTGCAGGCCCTGCCGGGTACTCGGCTCCAGACCACGCAGTTCAGCTTATCTGCGGTCTTTTGAAATGCCTTTGAGACCTTTTTCGGAAAACCTTCCTCGGCCAATCTTGCATCCGGCTCAGTAGGCGGAAGTGGGATTGGTCGCTGCTGTTTATATTGCAAAATCTTTGCTTCTGCTGTTTTGATGCTCTGCTTCACATCCACCATCTTTTTGTTCTCCTGAAGTTTATTTGTAGCTTGAATGAGCAGGTGATTATCAGCGTTCGATATTGATTTCAGACGTGCGATCGCCCCTTCCAGTCATACCTACTGCTTCTGTGTTGTCATTACTCATGACTGATGAACATTGAAACGAATAAGGTGCGATCGCCGTTAATTTTTTGTCTCATAAGCTAGGGCTAGATCAAGCTGATTACATCAACCCAATCTTTCCGAATAGCCAGGACGTTAATTTGCCAATCTTTTTCTATTGGCCCCATACTATCTGCCCTAATCTTCCACGTCCCATTGCTTACAAAGGTAAAAACACGTTGTCCTCTGGCTTGCTTGTCAGAACTGGGAACATCTGGCCTAAATCCAGCAATAATTACAACCCAGTGTAGAGCTGAAAATTTTGTATCTATTTGGGTATTATCTCCCCCTGTAAATTTCTTGATTTGAAATGGCTTTGACCCAAGTTCGATGTCACCCTGTATTTCTAGATCGCCTGAAATCTTTGTATTTCCCGCTACCTGTAAATCTCCCTGTAACTCATCTACAGCAAGTGAATCAACTTTTAGATGCCCCTCAATCTTGGTATCTCCCTCAACCCTCAACCCATCTAAGCCCGAAGAAGATTTCACATGGAGCTTAGCCTGCGGTTCATCCGTGCCAACGCCCACACAGCCTACGTTACCCGCAGAGTCTTCCCGATAGACTAGCGGCCCTTTATGAATAGGCACCGTAATATGCCCATCCCAATACCCTGGAACATTTTCAAAATGAACATATAGATTGGCATAGCCCGATTTCAAGATTGTTTTGAGATTCCTGATCTTCAGTCTGAGCAACTCTTGGCGACCTGAAACTTGCCGTCCTTTTTGGCAAATGTAGCTCCATTGGGGACTGATACCCTGCGCTTCTCTGCCGCCAAAACCCCAATTTTCTTGATTGGATTCAACCGAAATTCTTACCTCATCCGCATCATTGTTATTTAGCAAAGCCCAATCTTGAGGCGCGTCAGATTCCGTTGAAGCCACATCAAAGGAAATCGTAAACTTAGTCGCCTGATCTAACGTCCCTTCATTCGCGCCTCGCAGCTTAAAGATGCCTTCTGTCCGCTGACTCTCATTCGGCTTAACAATGACTGAACTAGCGATTTGCTCCGCCGTTGGGGTAATTTTCCCCCTTCGGATTTCTTTTAAGGAGAACACACGGTTAGGGATTGAGGGAACAGCCACTCTAGTGGTGGGAGGATTCTTTAAAGTCTCTGCGACTTCTTCAGAAGACACACTAATAAAAGGCACACTCATACTGGGAAGACTTTGAATCGTTAAGGTTAATTCATTTTCCTGCCCATCATTGAGAATCGTATTAGACCCTAAAAGTCCTATATACAGCGGAATTTGCTTTTTACCGCGCTGATTAACAATATTTAGATACTGCAAACGGCTGCCACTAATTGTTTCATTAGACCCTTGATACAACAGTTGGCCGTACTTGATTTCTACCCTGGTCCCCCGCGAGCCACCCTCGGGCGCAGCACTGATATTCTCCAACGTTAACGTCAGCCTCTGAGCCTGAGAAATGGGCGTCCTTTCGGTCATACCAAAGTAGAGCGTATTGCCCTTGGGGGGGGTCATACTCCAGCCATCAGCGCTCTCGCCTAGCGTGACAGAGTCAATATCTACCAAAGTGCCGGGTCTAAATGAGACGGCAAAATGATAGGTTGTGGCATTAAGCGCATCTTGATCGATGGGCTGTAATTCAAGATCTCGCCCGGAGGTATTGACTATCTCAATCCGAAGCGACTGCCTTAATGCGCCATCATCAATTCCCAGAATGTTTTGTCCATCTTCATCCTGCAAGAAAATTTGCAAGACATCGGGACGAGCGGAAACCTGAGTACGACTGGTGTCAACAACACTAACCATTGAATTTTCTCCAAAGTGAATTATTTTTCCGAAAAGAGTACAGTCGATCCTTATGCAAGGGGTTCTGATGCAAGCACTTTCGATTTTGCCTGGGCGATCGCGGGCTGATGCTCCTGCCTGCGCATTTCATTCGCCTGCACCTGAGCCTCAGCCTGCGCTTTGACTTTATGAATCAGTTGAAAAACCTCGGTGTAGGGAAGTCGTCCCAGGGATTCTAGGATGGTGTTGACTTCTTCCAGGGTTAAGTTAATGCTGATTTGTTCCATTGTTGTCTCCCAAGAGAATCGTAAAAAGCAGTGGTATTTGTATGGGCACCTTGAGCGTTTAGAATCGCAAATTCAATAACTTACTTGTTTCACTCATCCTCGTCGCCCTCATCCCCTAACCCCTTGCTCCCCAGGGAGAAGGGGAACCTGAAGTCCTTCTCCCTGGGGAGAAGGATTTAGGATGTAGAGCTTTGCTCTTCTCGAAGAGTGGGACTGCCAAAATGTTATTTAGTTGTCAGTCCTTAGCCTTGGGATGGACTCAACACTAGCCATCCTTCTCGAATTTCTTGCTCTCTTAAGAAAGTGGCTTGAGAAGAAATTGGATTGATGCTGATTTCCTGCAACTCAAAGATCTGATCAATCAAATCATCGAGCGTTTCCAAGGCTCCCGTCAGTGCTCCCCGTTTGTCCCTGTCAGCAATATGAGCTTTAATCGGAGAAGATTCACTGCCACTTGCGGGCCGAGATATTAGCCATTCCTGGGCTAATAATCCTTCCCACACAGATTCGGGATCTGGGCTTGGGTCGGATGTCTTCTCAGCATAAGATTGAACAAACGCCGCTTTCTCAATCACTGGTGTTGTTAAAATCTCTGACCAAGTTTTTCTACCTTTTTGCTCTAACCAAACCCAGTCATAATCCGGCGCTGTTGGCAGGGGCAGGTGTAGCCGCCCTTGCTGGGTTCGCTCTGTCAAAATAGGCGTTGTTGAGAAAGTTACCTTAATATTGGCTAACGCTTCTGCAAACTGTTCCGGTGGAATCGTAATCACCTTACTGGGCAAAATACCCGCTGTGGCATGAATGCTACCTCTCGGATCCACCAACATCGTTAAGTGTTGGGGAGGACTGCTAATGGACTGAATAATATTAATGGGGCCTTCTTCTACTTCTGGGTTCGTGGCCGGATCGATGAATTGAGTTTCAATGTTCTCAGATTCATTCAAGTCGCTTTGTTGAGCATAGAAAATATTGTTCTCATACTCATAGCCTCCCGCTGTTCTAGGCTGTTCTTTCCAATAGCCAATCACGCCATCATTGAGCTGTTGGTACTCCCCAATGCGAATGGGAACCTTGACCTCGGTTAAATCATCCGTGTCTCTTTCCTCAAGCGATCGCATCTGCTGCATATCTTGACGAAACACAATCCAATCTTGGTTAATGGCAGGAAGCCCCTGGAGTTCTAGATTGACGGCAGCTCGCACTACAGCAATTGGACGTCCCATCAGTAGTGCCAAACTTTGATTTTGCGCAAAGTTTTCTGGATCGATATTATTCAGCGCATTGTTGAGACAAAGATTAAAGTTTTCAACAAACTCAGGGCCTGAGGTGATGATAGTTTTCACCACTTTGTGCAAATGGGGATTCGCAATATCGGGAATTTCTTGTCCCTCAACAATTGTCGTCGCCAGGGTCGTCTCGCCAGGCACATCATCCCATTCCCCGTTGATATTAATCACCCCCAACGCTTGCCCCGCGTTATCATAAAACGTTAAACCACCATTCAGGTTATTCGGCAGTATCCAGCCACAAATGGGCGTGGTATTAGGATCATCAGTGGTTTCTCGATTATCTGCATCATTAGCCGATAACCAACGGAAATTAATTCGAGTGGGTTGCACAAAGCGAGGCGGCAGCTTAATTCGACTGTTTTCTGCGGCCTTCATAGACTCCGGCTTAATCACATATTCGTCCGAGTCAACCTGCCAGTCTAGATTTTTGACTTGTCCGAACGTATCGACCAGCTGCAAATCAATAATCCGCAGTTCTCCTGAGCGAATCGGACTAAAATCATCCAAAGGTTGGGGCGCACTTTCGGATTCCCCATCAACCGCTGCCGCCACCTCGGTTGTAAAGGCTTGATAATCAGCAAACCCAATCGGGTCTTCAATCTCTAGCTGCAAGGTTTGCTTTTGCATGAGTAGTGCGTCATTAAACCCGCCGATACACTGGGACAAACAGTTTAGGCCTTGCAGCGCCTGATATGACTTAATCGCGGTATAGATAGGGTCTGAAAAAGTCTTGCTGGCATACCACTGCTCGATATCATCAATTTGCTCGGCTAGCAGCGCAATGTTCTGCTGCTCCGGTGCGATATTTTGCTCTTGGTAATAAGTTTCAAGCGTTTTGTGTTTTTGTAAATAGGCTTCAATTCGCTGCTGTAATAGTGAATTAGCATAGGGCGTTAGGATGCTAGAGCCACTGTAGATATTAGAATCTTGATCGGTTTTAATGCGATCAGCCGCCGCATCTGCAACAACAGCCTGATCGGATTTGGGCGACAAATCGATATCATTGGCTTGCAGCATGTAATTTCGAGTCAGAAAATCATCACTATATTTACGATTGGCAGATGTTTTATTACCGCCCTCTGCGACTGGAAATACCTCAACCAACCATTCCAACAAAATGGGGTTCCAAGGTTGACCTGTCCAAAGATTAAAGCCGATCCTTTCTTGTTCGCCCTGAGGATTGAGTTGAGGGTCGAGTTGGCCAATCGTCTCGAAAATACTTTTGAAGTCTTGTGCAATTAAGTCTTGAATCGTCTGGTCAGCGATTATTTGGCACTCAAGTAACCCATCCTCACTCAAACGGCCATCTTCACCATGCCGCTGACTCGCTGCGACAGCCTCTCCTTCCATTAACACAACTGGCTCTTTGGGTTCCCAGAAGCGCGGTCTGCTAACCAACTCCAACTGATAAGTCGGCGGCTGAGACGTTTTTTCTTTTTCTGTCTCGTCTAGCGCAGTATATTCAGCTTGAAGGGCTTGATTATGAACATCAATTGCTCGAACCAAATCATTGATCATCCCCGCGAGTTCGGCGGCTAGAGAAGTCTCAGAACCTGCTGTCAGCGCTAGGCTATCTGGATTGTCCAAATCCAATTTCCCTGTTGCTTGGGCCTTCTCTTGTAGTGGTTCGAGCCCCCGTTGTTGAATATAGTACTTGACCTCATCAATATCAGGATAATCATCCTGGCTGTCCTCTGGTGGATAGGCACAAACCATATATTTGTACCAGTCAGCAAACAGCTGTCTGCGTCTGGAGTCCAGTTCTGTTAAGGCCGCATCATAAGCACGCTGTTGCCGGTTGAGGGCACTGAGCCTAGCAGCAATATTAGCTGGTAAATTAAGCTTTGTCTGAGAAGTTGTATTTTTTGGAGAAGACGGGTCTGAAGAAGACGGCTGCGTTTGTGTTTCTATGCGAACTTTCCACAAAAAGTGGCCAGCAACAGCATTGAATCCAGCTTCATGGCGAATCTCCTGAAATTTGGGGCCAATATCTAACTGTTGACTTTCTAAGTCGTCGGTAAACTGTAGCGCTTCCAATTGTTCCTCAATCGCCGCTTTCTGAGATTGATCGATAGTCTCAGCCAGATAAGCCGATAAGGCCTCTGTGCCTGTATTCGCAACAGCCAGACGAATATTAGCGGTCTCTAAGGGAGGTTGCCCTGAGTAGTCTTTAGGCGGTTGAAAAGTTAACCGTGAATAACAGACAACCTGAGGGGCTTCACTCGTTGGATTCAAGCTCTCATCCCCCCACTCAAATTTCCACTTGAACTCCTCTTGAAGGCTGTTCATCAAGGCTTCAAGTGTTAATTCTTTATCTGGAAAATCCGCTTTGAAGTTGTTTTGAAAATCTTGGAGAAATTCGCTCAGATAGTTCTGCTCAGCGTTGCTATACCAGCCAATCACATCGTATTGCAGTCCCTCGGGTAGCGCTGTCGTATCGGCATATTTGGGATCGTGAAAGCCGAATACGCTCCGACAATTGGGATAAAAGGCCGCAAACGTAGGTTCACCATACCCGATAGCCGTTAGCCGCTCTAGGCGCTTGGCATTGGCGTTACTGGCTGGTTGCTGTTGCTTCCATTCCTCTAACGTTAGCGTTCGGCCCAGATACCGAAAGGCCGGAAGATTCTGGTCTTCGGAATCGATATAAGGGTAAGTGACACTATCCTCCTGAAAACCTGCACTGGGTGGATGGAGATAATCACTTTCAACAATCCAGTGGTCTGTTTCTTCGCCCAGACGGCGGGTGACCAACCAACGATTGGGAACAGCAGGGAATTGGCCATCCTCAATTTCTTGAGTCAGCGCATCAGGCAGCGACCAATGCAGATGAATACCCGCTTTTAGATGAAGATTTTTATTTTGAAAAGGCTGAGAAACAATCGATTCACTCAGGTTGACGGTGTCAGGATTAACATCTCGCTTTCCACTGAAATAAGGTAGGCGATTAGGCGCTGCCATAGACTCCGCCACACCTGTTCCAAATTTAAGATGCAAAGCGTCTACCTGTATAGGTACGAGCAGTAAATGACTCATAATCAAAAATCCTGTCAATGAGGTTTCGAGTAGTGAATAAACCTTGGCCAAGTCCAGATCGCTCGTTTTCTCTAAGGAAAAGCTACCGTTCTCAAACTGGACTTGGTTTAGTGTTGAAATAAGAGAGTGTCACGCATGTTGTTAGCTTGCCGCAGCTAACAAAACTGCACCAGTCAAGTTCACAACTTAGGCTCACAAGTACGGAGGTAGTCACCAGTGCGAAAGAGGGCTACAAAGATACGCTTGAGCCTGATTGTCCAGTGCAGTGCGGGGGTGACTCGCTTTAGGGGTGGATTTTGCCATGTGCCATTAATCGCCTCTTGTTGTGGCAAGTAAAGCCGCAAGGATATAAAGAAGCCCTTATCTGGTGCAGGGAGCCAATTCTTTCTCTTTTTTTCTTCAGTGGGTTGAGCGTACTGGATATAAAGCGTCAGTCCCCCATCTTCGTCGAGAACGAGTTCGTTGTTGTCTAACATCGTTGAATTAATTAGATAGCGATCGAGGTCGTTCTCGACGAGGAGCTGCTCGGGAAGACTATACATTGTTGCCGACCAGAAAGCGTCAGCCGGTGGCAATCCACCTGGTTCGAAGCGTAGTGTATAACAGACATCACCTGAGGCATTTAATTCGTTGCCGTCTGAATCGTTATAGTAGGCGGGATACATGGCCTCCTCAATGGAATTGCCCCAGATGCCAAGAATCGCGCCAGCCATACGGTACAGGTAAATGTTACCTGTTTCCGTCAAGTGTTCACGTGTGCCAAATAGGTCGGCGGCGGTGACTTCTTGAGTGGCAAGTTTATTCTTCTTCAACTCAAGATAAGCATCCCAACCATCCTTTACACCTTGCTCGACGGCCTGTTTTAATTCTTCAGAGAGTTCTGTCGGGTTAAAGGTTAAGCCAGGGCCGATGTTTAGCTTGGCGAAGCGAGCCATTAATTCCGTTTCCGATTCGTGGGTTGAACAAAACGTCGTGAGCAGGAAGTTCAACAGGCTAAATATTCTGGGTGAAGTTTCGCCCTCGTCAAGCCTTACAGGTCTTGGGTATTTCACCGCTGGCATTTTTGCTGGCGGCTCCGTATTTGTAAACTGGCTCAGCGGCTGAACCTTATAACCGTTCTCAATGATGTTTTTGACATTCTCTAAGTCATCTGAGCCGAAAAGCTGGGTGCGGTACAAGGCTAGTGCAAGACTGGTTTCGCTACGGATAACGGCGGTGATTTCATCCGGTATCTGACCCGTCCAGTCAGGCCCTGCCAGCAAGTACTTGCCTCCGCCATTGCCCGTCGTCCGAGTGCCAACGTATTCGAAATTGTGAGTGTAAGTATCAATGAGTTGGATAGAGTAGTAGCGTTTAGGGTCTATAACTGGGACCGTCAAAACTAAAGGTTCCGCACGAAGATCTGCGCCAACCACACAGTAAGGTGTATCCGCATTCGGTGTCTGAATTGTTGTGTCCGATGGTGTGAACAGTTGTGCTTTGCCAAGCAATTCGTTCAAGGGTCCCCTGTATTCGGCATTATTGGGCCAAAGAAAGAAAGCAAAAAGTATCCGATAGCTGTCCACCATTGGATACGCGTAAATGAACGCATCTTTCGCGATCAATCGGGCTTCTTGTGGTGTCAGTGTGGATGAATCAGTCATTCTCAAATTTTCCTTCACAAGTCATGTGCTAAACCCCGTCTAGGTTGAGACCCTTAGTTTTTCCTCTTCTGATTTCAGATGAGTTGTCACCCATAATCGGTCTGCAATCGCTATTGGTTCGTCATTAATCCGCTGCTGAAAACGCTCAACCTGGGCAATCAAATCTGCCTTCTGGTCATATCGCGCAACCAATGTCAAAGGTGTTCAACCGCCATAAAATCGGGACTATAGGCAGGTAGCTGATGTCATTGCCAGAGAGTTGGCCAGAGAGTCGATGCTCTTCTGAAATGTTGCCTTGCTCGACACACGTTATTAGCTTGGCTCAGCTCACTAGAGGGCACCAGTCAAGTTCACAGCTTAGGCTCCCAAGTTAAGGCACAACTTAAATCAGCTTCGGAGTTGTGCTCTAGAAAGCAGGTAGGATGGGACTTGCAGGTATTTCTCTTGGCTAGGGGCTATGGTCACAAATTAAGACTTCAATCCTCATCACAACTTAAGCGCTCTACCATAGGGCAAGTAAAGTGGATTGCTTAAGTTTGCAGCAAACCCTGAAGTCTTCATCTGATTGAATCTCCATGATGAAAAAGTCGAGAAGAGGGAAACGTAGACGTGGCGTGAGACTCTCCTCTCATGGATGGGAACGACTGCAAACGGCAGAAGCTCAGCAAGCTGCTAAAGATAACGATTGCCAACCCTACACCCTAGAGGCCCTAACTCAGATTACGGGACTGAGCATTAACACCCTGACAAAGGTGCGTTCTGGTAAGACACCGGTTGATCGTCAGACGATCGCAGACTATTTTGAGGCGTTTGGTCTGGCGCTTACGCCGGAAGACTATATTCACCCGGAGGCCGCAGCAGAAGACGATTGCCCCCCCTCAGTCCCAAAGGTTGCGATCGCCAATGGACAAATCACCAATGAGCAAACCGCTAACGGGCAAATCGCCCATGGGCAAGTGGATTGGGGCGAAGCCCCCGATGTCTCGATCTTTCATGGTCGGACGGAGGAGTTAGCCACCTTGGAAACCTGGCTACAGGGCGATCGCTGTCGGCTAGTGGGGATTTTGGGCATGGGGGGCATCGGTAAGAGCGCCCTGTCGGTCAAGCTGGCCCAGCAGATGCAGGGGGAGTTTGACTATGTGGTCTGGCGATCGCTGCGGAACGCCCCCCCGCTAGATAGCTTGCTACAGGATCTGGTGCTATTTCTATCGGATCAACAGGACTCAGAGGCAACGCCAAATCGTCTCCGGCACTGGCTGCAAACCTCCCGCTGCCTGGTGATTTTAGATAATGTCGAGACCATTCTTCAGGCCAGCAATCGGGCCGGCCAATATCGCGTCGGCTATGAGCGCTATGGCGACCTGTTTCGCATGTTGGGGGAATCGCCCCACCAAAGCTGTGTGCTGATCACCAGTCGCGAAAAACCGGCGGAAATTGCCACCTTTGAAGGGTTGGAGCTGGCGGTGCGATCGCTCCAGTTACGGGGCTCCCTCCAAACGGCCTTAGGCGTCATCGAGACCAAAGATCTGGTGGGCAGCCCCCAGCAAAAACAGCAACTTTGCGAACACTATGGCTGTAGTCCGCTGGCGTTAAAAATTGCGGCGGGGTCGATTCAGGCCTTGTTTGACGGTGAGATTGGCCCCTTTTTAGACGAAGGCGTCTTTCTCTTTAACGGCACCCAGCGCCTGCTGGATCAACAGTTTGAGCGACTCTCGGCGCTGGAAAAAAACATCATGTACTGGTTAGCCATCAACCGTGAGTGGACCGCCATTCCCGTGCTGGCGAGCGATCTGGTGCCGACGGTCACCCGACCGCGCCTCCTAGAGGCCCTCGAATCCCTCGGCTGGCGATCGCTGATTGAGCAACAATCCAGACACTACACCCAGCAGCCGGTGGTGATGGAATACGTCACGGAACGGTTAATTGAACAGGTGGTCACTGAAATCACGGAACAAAAACCGGCCCGACTGATCAGCCATGCGTTACTCAAAACAACCGCGAATGACGTTGTGCAAGCCACACAATTCAACCTCATCCTCGAACCCATTGCCCAACAGCTTGTTGCCCATCTAGGCAGCGCCGCCGACATTGCGACGATGCTGATTCAGTGCCTCGACCCTTTACGCGGCCAACCGCCTGCCCGGTCGGGATATGCAGCGGGCAATGCTCTCAATCTCATGCGTCAGCTCCAGGTTGAGGTGACCCACGGTGACTTTTCCCAGCTCACCATCTGGCAAGCCTATTTACAGGGCCTCAACCTCCATCAAGCCAATTTTTCCCAGGCCCACTTTTCGCAAACGACTTTTTACGACGCCTTTGGGGGTATTCATAGCGTCGCCGTCAGTCCCGATGGTCGTCTGTTTGCCGCCGCCGGGACGAGCGGTGTCATTCAACTGTGGCAGATGGCGAATGGCGAAGAGTACGGTTGCTGTCGCGGCCACGATGGCTGGATCTGGTCGATCGCCTTTAGTCCCGATGGTGAATGGCTGGTGAGCGGCAGCGCCGACCAAACCGTGAAAATTTGGGATGTCCACACGGGATGCTGTATGCAGACATTGAATGGACACACGAATTGGGTCCGGTCAGTTGTATTTAGCCCCGATGGCAAGAGGGTTGCGAGCGGCAGTTCTGATCAGACGGTCAAACTCTGGGATTTAGAGGGCCGTTGTCTGCAAACTCTGAAGGGCCATACGAATTATGTGCAAGCAGTCGCCTTTAGGCCCGATGGTCGCCTGATTGCGTCCGCCGGGTGGGATCAGCGGCTCAACATTTGGGAACTGGCGAGCGGTGAATGTTTGCACACCATCGAGGATACGAACAGTTTTTGGTCGCTGGCCTTTAGTCCCGATGGTCAGGCGATCGCCACGGGCAGCACCGATGACACCGTGCGCATTTGGGATGTGCAGACAGGGCAGCGCCGCCAAACCTTCACGGGCCACACCCATGCCGTGCGCTCGGTGGCCTTTAGTCGCGACGGTGAGGAACTCGTCAGCGGCGGCGGCGATCAGACGATCAAAATTTGGCAGGTGCAGGCGGGGCGCTGCGCCAAAACTCTGTCTGGCCACAGCAATTGGATTTGGTCGATCGCCTTTAGTCCTAACGGCACCACCCTGGTCAGCGGCGGTGAAGACCAAACGGTGAGAATTTGGCAGACCCAAACGGGACACTGCTTGAAGTCATTGACAGGCTACGCCAATGCCGTCCGCGCGATCGCCTTTAGCCCCGATGGGCAAACCCTCGTCAGCGGCAGCGATGACTGTGCTGTTAAGGTCTGGGATATTGACCGGGAACGGTGTCTACAAACATTAACAGGCCACAAGAACTGGATCTTGTCTGTTGCCTTTCATCCTGATAACCGCTTGATTGCGAGTAGCAGTGCGGATCAAACCGTGAAAATTTGGGACATACGGCGCAACCGCTGTGTGAGAACACTACCGGGGCATACCAATACGGTTTGGTCTGTTGAGTTTAGCCCCAAACGTCAACTCCTCGCCAGTGGCGGGCACGACAGAACCATACACCTATGGGATATTCAAGACGGTCACCGTTTGGCAGTTCTAGAGCATCCCAGTCAGGTGCGATCGGTGACCTTTAGCCCGGATGGACAAACGTTGGTGAGTGGTTGTTCTGACAAACAAGTCTGGCTCTGGGATACCCATAGCGGTCAGTGCCTGAGGGTGATGTCAGGACATACTGGTATGGTGTGGGCTGTTGCTTGTAGTACCAACACTCCCATTAGTGCTAATACGCTCACGATTGCGAGTGGTAGTTCGGATAAGACCCTACGTCTTTGGGATGCCCAGAGTGGAGACTGTCTTAGAACATTGATGGGGCATACGAATTGGATCTGGTCGGTTGCGTTTAGCCCGCAAGGTCATCTCTTGGCGAGTGGTAGCGCAGACAAAACTGTGAAACTATGGGATGTTTATGATGGCACGTGTCTAAAGACGTTGGTTGGCCATGCCAATGTGGTGCGATCGCTGGCCTTCAGCCCTCAGGGGGATTGCCTTGCCAGTGTCAGTGAAGATGAAACGATCAAACTTTGGGATGTTAACACTGGTGATTGTTTAAAGACGCTGAGGTGCGATCGGCCCTACGAAGGCATGAACATTACTGGAGCCAGGGGACTAACCGATGCTCAGAAGGTGACATTACAGGTCTTAGGCGCGATTGGGGCATAGGCGATTGCTTGGCACAAACGGCTTAATCTTTGAATCCAGCTGGATATCTGCTCTGTATTCTTTACAGAGCAGATATCCAGGTAACGTTATGCTACGGCGCAACCCGCTAATTCGTTTTCATGAACCGCAAAAGTATGCAAAGCCCCAAATTGCCCTTCTGAGCGGACTTTGTATCCTATTGATTAACGCAGGCTGTAGCTCAACACCGCAGTCTTCGACCTCTCAAGCAGAGGCCGAATCGCCACAGTCCGACATTGCGCTCGTATCAGAGCAAGGCTGGGATACGCCAGAGGTAAACACCTTTGATACTCAAAGCAGCGGTATTTGGGCGATCGCGCTCAGCCCTGATCAAACCCTACTCGCCGCTGCCAGTAACGACAACACTGTACAGCTATGGGATTTGGAGACGGGCGAGCTAGTACAAACACTTGAAGGCCATACAGACGCAGTCCTTTCTGTAGCCTTCAGCCCAGACGGTGAGCAAATAGCCAGCAGCGGCAAAGATACGACTATTCGACAGTGGAATGTAGAAACTGGAGAACTCACACGCACGATCAACGCCAACACAAAGTCCGTTCGATCTGTCATCTTTAGTCCAGATGGTGAAAAGCTTATCAACAGCAGTTGGGACAACACGATCAAGACTTGGGATGCTGAAACGGGCGACCTGATTACAACGATGGCAGGACATAGCGAAGGCATCTTTGCAGTCGCTGTTAGCCCTGATGGAAAGACGATTGCTAGCGTTAGCCAAGATAAGACGATCAAGCTCTGGGATTTGGAAACCGGCGAAATTCTGGAAACCCTGAGCGGTCATACCGATAACGTGAGAGCAGTTGCCTTTAGTCCAGATAGTACGCTGCTTGCCACAGGGGATGCAGATAATGAGATTAAGCTTTGGGATGTCGAGAATAGGTCTTTAGTGCGATCGCTCACTGGCCATGCCGGACACATTAACACGGTCGCTTTCAGCCCAGACGGTACCACCTTACTCAGCGGCGCTGAAGATAAAACTCTCAAGCTTTGGAACGTCGAAGATGCCACTGTTGTACAGACTTTAGAGGGAAGTACAGGCGGCGTAAACTCTGTAGCCTTTACCCAAGACAGCACCATGCTTGTCAGCGGTAGCGGCGCTGAAGATGGCGCGATCCGAATCTGGCGTCCGTAGCACCGCGCTTAGCTCTGTTGCAAGAATGAAGCATTGGCTTGAACAAGAAAGTAGTCTAAGAATTCGGCGAACCCATTCAATTTAGATTCCTGTATCGAATGAAGTCATCGCAAATGTGAGAATTCATTGAAGTTTACTTATGCTTTTAATCAGAGAAAAGCGAAAGCATAAACTTTAGTATCAGGTTTGGAAATTAGTCTTTTTGGAGAGTACTCTAATAAATAAGAAGTGAACAGCTTCGAGGTCGAATCAGTTAGTTACTCAGTCAACCTTAGCAAGGAGGTTAGACATCGATTTAACGTCTGAGATAGATTCGCAAAACGTGACAGCACCCAATCAGCTTTTTTATATTTCCTATTTGTTGTAGCTGAGAGCAATGCGAAGAATATAGTGGGGCAAACAGTCCTGGGAACTATATTTAAGTATCTCTATACAGGCTTCTTAAATGTGAGGAAATCATTTGGAAAAGCAGTTCTGGGTGCTGTCGTTGTTTTATGCATCAGTTGAAATGATGGAATTGGACATTTCAGGGACTCAGTGTCAGAACTGGTTACCCAACATTGAAAGGAAGCGATCGCCTGCCGTTCCATCACAGGAATTTAACAGTCGAGATGGCTGGATTCGAACCAGCGGCTGCTTGTCCCCAAAACAAGCCGTCTGACCACTGACGGTGAATCGCCATACGGGGATGATGGGATTTGAATCCACGATCTTTCGCTCGACAGGCGACTGCTTTGAGCCAGACTAAGCTACACCCCCCAAAGGTGGCAATATTCAGTTGTCAAGGTTCAAGAGCAATATAATACAATGTAGTTTATATACTACAAAATGTCAAGGTCATACTACAACTTTTTGGCGCTGGGCAGAAATGGAACAGGCATGACTGTGAACCTCAAAAAAATAATCCCCGCTTTTGAGAGTCGAAAGCGGGGGCTGGAGCAGTGAATGTGCTTTTCCCTAAAGGGATGAGAGCAACCTGTCGTCCCTTCCGCTTTTGATCAAATGATTTCGACCCAGCCATTCGATACCTGTGAAGCTGATGCCTTTATGAGCTGATGCCACGGGATAATGATGAAGCTCATAGATCGTAAAACGCGCTGATTCTCTGCCGAAACTTTGATGAGGTCGGCGCAGCATGGCATTTTGCGAATGCGATCGCATTCGCTGTAAACAAACAACCGCCTTTAGAATTTTGGATATAAAAGAGCTTTGAGTAAAACCGTATAGTCTGTTTCAAACGTCCCCGCTAGTCCATGGTGCAACGTCAGGCAAACTCAACTGACCCTAGCGATGGCGCCTTAATCCTCACCGCTGAACAGGTCGCGGCGCTGGATGCGTTGGATGAGTTTGTCCATAGCCAGGAAAAGCTTTACTTGCTGACAGGCTATGCCGGCACGGGCAAAACGACACTGCTACAAAAATTTATCAGCAGTCTGCAGGCGCAGGGTGATCACCGCAAAGTCGTGCTATCAGCCTTTAGCAATAAGGCCACCAAGGTTCTTGCAACCATGGCTGAGCAGTGGCAGTTAGCGGTGGATGCCATGACCTGCTGCACCCTGCTGGGGTTAAGGCCCGTCATAGATGAGAACACGGGAAACCAGGAATTTCTACCCGACCGCAAACAGGGGAGCCAGGTCGATCGTTACCATCTGGTGATCGTGGATGAATGCTCCATGGTGAACGAGGAATTGTGGGGCCTGCTTGTAAATGCCGTCTCCAGCCTCTATGGACAAACCCAAATTTTGTTTGTTGGCGACCCCGCGCAGCTACCCCCAGTCAATGAACCAGAATCAGCTTGCTTCCGACAAATTCACCATAAATCAGAACTCACAGAAGTCGTACGCTACGGCGGTGCCATCGGCGTGATTGCCGAAGACATCCGGCGTAATTTGGCGCGAGAACGGTTGCCTCAACTGCACAGTGATACGAATGCAGACTACACAGAAGGATGCTTTGTCCTCCCTCGTTATGCCTGGGAAAGCTTGATGTTAAAGGCATTTACCAGCGAGGCTTACTGGGAAAATCCGGATCAGGTACGTGCCCTAGCTTACACAAATCGGCGGGTTGCTCAACTCAACCAACTGATCCGTAAAGCGATCTATGGCTCGACGGCCTTACGGTTTGTTTCCGGTGAGCGCCTGATCGCCGTGAATCCTTGCCTAGAAGATGACTCCATCATTCTGCCCACCTCAGCCGAATGTGAGGTGCTTGGAGTCTCTCAGGGGCAGGATAGAGAATGGCCGATTTGGCGCTTATCCGTAGAAACGGAAGATCATAAATTCAGAACGCTACGGGTACTCCACGAGTCGGGGCAGCGGGAAATGAGAACGAACCTAGATGGACTGGCCCGCGAAAAGCGCTGGATGGAATTTTGGGATTTGAGGCAGCGGTTTCACGCCGTGGATTATGCCTACAGCCTGACGATTCACAAAAGTCAGGGGTCAACGTTTCAAGATGTATTTGTCGATGTGCCTTCTATGGCAGCAAATCGCAATGTGACTGAGCGCAACCAACTTTGCTATGTCGCGTTTACTCGGGCGGCAAAGCGGCTATTTGTGTATCAGTAATTAGGACTTCCTGAAAAACCGTTGAATCCTGTCGGCGAGAGGGTTTAAGTGTGGAGCACAAGTGTTCAAGTGCAAGGAAAATGACGATGATTAGCCTATAGCTAAGCCATTGCAGTGACTGCGCTAGGAATTTGCGTAATGGGCTAGCACTTATTTTTTATCTCAATCCTTACCTCAAAAAGGGCTAAATCTAGCCAAAAATGTCCAACCTCATTCCCTCGCACGTTACCCATAAACCTCAGAACCTTTTCACAAAAAGGTTTACAGCCTACTCTACTTAAAAGCCGACGGCGGGATTTGAACCCGCGACCGCTCGATTACGAATCGAGTGCTCTACCACTGAGCCACGTCGGCATATATCGGTTAAACAGTATATCAGTCTAGCCGAAGGAAATGGGGCTAAGCTGGCTTCCCCTGGGCTAGACACTCAAAAGAATTCGACATTACTGAGAAATGAGCTCCTTTCTCTTATTATCGTCATGGAAGACCTGCGACGCTTTGCAAGTTTAGCGGGGCCATGCAGTTGTAGTTAGGAAGTTTCTATACATGGAAGTTCGTACTGTTTCAACGCAGCCGTTTCCGGATCAAAAGCCAGGTACTTCTGGCCTCCGCAAACAAGTGCCCGTGTTTCAGAAGCCAAATTATCTTGAAAATTTTATCCAGTCGATCTTTGACAGCCTAGAAGGGATTCAGGGCAAAACCTTGGTATTGGGGGGCGATGGTCGCTATTACAACCGTCAGGCAATTCAAATCATTCTGAAGATGGCGGCAGCCAATGGTTTTGGTAAAGTGTTGTTGGTCGGTCAGGGGGGGATTTTATCAACCCCGGCAGTATCTTGCATTATCCGTAAGTATCAGGCTTTTGGCGGCATCATTCTCTCGGCTAGTCACAATCCTGGAGGGCCAGAGGGTGATTTTGGCGTGAAGTACAACACTGAAAATGGTGGCCCAGCGCCTGAGAAGGTGACTAGCGCTATTTTTGAACGCAGCAAGGTGATTGATAGCTACAAGATTTTAGATGCGACCGATGTGGAGCTAGACCGCGTTGGCACTACCCATCTCAGCAATATGACCGTAGAGGTGATTGATTGCGTCACCGATTATGCTGCGCTGATGGAGTCTCTGTTTGACTTTGACCAGATTCAGCAGTTTGTGACTGGCGGCAATTTCAAGATGTGCATCGACTCACTGCATGCGGTGACTGGCCCATACGCTAAGGCTATTTTTGAGCGGCGACTCAATGGTGGCGCAGGAACGGTTCAAAATGGTGTGCCCTTAGAAGATTTTGGCGGTGGCCACCCAGACCCAAACTTAGTGTATGCCCATGATTTGGTTGAGGTCATGTTTGGGGCAGATGCACCAGACTTTGGGGCGGCGTCTGATGGGGACGGCGATCGCAATATGATTTTAGGCCGTCAGTTTTTTGTCACCCCCAGCGACAGCTTGGCGGTGCTAGCCGCCAATGCCACGCTAGTGCCAGGATATCGCCAAGGGTTATCCGGGATCGCGCGATCGATGCCAACCAGCCAAGCTGCGGATCGGGTGGCAGAAAAGTTGGGCATTGACTGCTACGAAACCCCAACAGGCTGGAAGTTCTTTGGTAACTTGCTGGATGCGGATCGGGCAACCTTATGTGGTGAAGAGAGCTTTGGCACGGGATCTAACCACGTGCGTGAAAAAGATGGTCTGTGGGCGGTGTTGTTTTGGCTGAATATTTTGGCGGTGCGGCAGCAGTCAGTGGAAGCCATTGTGCAAGATCATTGGCAAACCTATGGCCGGAATTACTATTCACGCCATGACTATGAAGGGGTTGAAAAAGATAAAGCCAATCAGCTGATGGACGGATTGCGATCGCAGTTGGGCAGTCTTAAAGGCCAAACCCTTGGCGCTTACACCGTAGACTACGCTGATGATTTTAGCTATACCGACCCAGTGGACGGCAGCATTAGCCAAAAGCAAGGGGTGCGCATTGGCTTTACTGACGGGTCGCGGATTGTCTTTCGACTCTCGGGGACGGGGACCCAAGGCGCAACCTTACGGCTCTATGTGGAAAGCTATGAACCTGATGCTGCCAAACATGATGTTGAAACTCAAACAGCCTTAGCTGATTTGATTGCACTCGCCGATCAGGTAGCCAAGATTAAGGAGTTGACGGGACGGGAACAGCCGACGGTGATTACCTAGAGGCATTTGGGGAGGCATTTGGGTTGATGGGGAAGCAGTACGTGAACCATTGCCTCAATAGATCCCATTGGGAATCCCTTTTTTGCAAGCGGATTGGAAAGTCTGAACTTGGTTAAGATAAGGTTAAACGATCGTATCTGCCAGGGGATAAACTGATGGTGGCTGCTCAAGCGGTGAAAAACCAATCCGAGACCTTGGCTGACCTAGCTGAAAAGGCCATTGGTAAGTATTTCAAGCAGGCGGTGAAATATGAACAGGCAGTGCTTGAAGACACTGATCCTGAGAATTTGCATCAGATGCGGGTGGCGATGCGACGGTTGCGGGCAGCGATCGCCGCGTTTAAACCCAGCCTTGTCTTACCTCAAGCAGCTCAGGAATCTGACATTGCCGCGATCGCCCGTCGGCTTGGCAAACTGCGCGATTTCGATGTGATTGGCGACACTTTGGTGACAGCCTATATTCCCCAGATCCCTGATGCTGAACAGCAGCAGCTAACTATCGTTTTGAAAAAGCTGGGTAAACAGCGGCGGCAGCTATTTAAGCGGGTGACGCGGCTGCTCAACGGCGATCGCTATGACAACATGAAGCGATCGCTCAAGCGTTGGCTAAAGCAACCCGATCTAACTGCAACGGCCCAATTTCCGATTAGCGTGGTCATGCCTGATCTGGTATTGCCAACCCTGGGAGATTTTTGGCTGCATCCTGGTTGGCTCGTTGGTACTCAAATCGAGGCAACCCAGCCCCAAGTTGATAAAACATTGACGCCGGCAGCGGTAGAAGCTTGCCTAACCACCCACTGCAACGCCATTCATGATCTGCGCAAGCAGGCTAAGCGGACTCGCTATCAACTGAAGCTGTTCGCCGATTTTTATCCGCAAAAGCTGAAAACCGCGATCGCCCGATTAACCGACATCCAAGAAACCCTGGGTCAAATTCAAGATAGCCAGGTACTCGAAGCATTTCTGCAAGATCACATTCCCCAGTTTCGCCAGACGATGCCCCACCTGGCCGCTGCCCTAACCCAGCAGCGCTATCAGGCCTGGTTGCACTGGCAAACGTTGCAACACGATGGCCTCGATGCAAAATACCGCAACCAACTGCGATCGCAACTCCTGCAACCCACGCTGTTGGTTGACATCTCTAAACCAACATCACGGCCAAAAGCTCGCAGAACACCGACCCGACGCAAGGCTACAGCCACGGCCAAAAATACAGCTAAATCCAAAAAACTCGAATCTTAGCAAGCGAAATAGGGTGATCAACACCGCCAACAGGATTATCGCGGCAACCCCACCGCGCTCAACAGATTCAGGGGTTTGAGCTGTTTAAGTCGGGCCATTTGCTCAGCGTTTTTGACTAAAAACGACCCTGCAAACCCCAGGGCATTGATCGGAATTGACTGATAGTCTTCCTGCGATCGCGGAATTAGCATCATCCAACGTCGCGTCATCAGTAGGTTGTAAGCACCTGTTTGGGTTTCCCCGGCGAAGGGCAAGCCGATCGCGGCCAGCAGCCGATGATACGTTGTCAAGGTTTGGGTTGCACAGGTGGCTAGGGAATTGTCAGGATTTACAGCCAAATGCATGATGCCGTGGCAAAAGGGTAACTGGGGGGCAATGCCAATGGCTGCGGTGAACTGGGCCGATGCGATCGCGGTTTCAATGGGCAATGCTTGTCCACCCTCCTCAGGCACCATGGGCAACGGCACCAGTTGAAGATGTTTGTGTCGTTGACTGGCCCCTGCATTTTTGCCGCCGTTGTAAAAGGCCAACCCATCGATTTCCCGTAGACAAGCCCAAAGGGCTTCAAAATCAAGCTGATTCAGCCAGCATTCTTGGGCCTCAAAAGCTCGCGTGACAATCAGACTATGGTGATCAACCACGTTAAATTTGTTCAGCAAACACAGGTGAGTATCTGAAATGTGGGTCACAAAGAGATCTTCTTCATAGGGCAAGAAGGGATTAAACGGCTTGTCACTCCTCTGTTTTTGCTTTACCTGAGCTTTTTCCTTGCGCACCAAGTTGTCTAAGATTCTGACCAAAAATCGAATCTGGTCGTGCTCAACCCACTCGTGCTGGGTGGCAATTGGTTTAAGGGCACCGCAATTGAGGCCATGTTGGGTTTGGTGACAAATTTTTGTCCACAGGGTGCCGGGTTCTAAGTTGTGATCAGAAACTGAGATACTCATAATCGGCTGACAAGCTCAGCAAGATAGCCATGGGTACTGTATCAAACAGAATCATTTCTTTTCGAGAAGTTTCATAGCTAGATGCCGTTCAGAACGATTCGGCATGATATCCCTGAAAACGTTTACAAATCAATGTGTTCCCGACCTATGTTGCCTAGCCACGATCGATATGCCTATTCTGCCATTACCCAACGCCCCAACTATAGTTGGCCTGGGGGTAAGCGATTGGCAGTCTATATTGCCTTGAATCTCGAGCATTTTGCCTTTGGAGAAGGACTCGGCGCTGTGTTGGCCCCCGGTGGCCCAGAACCTGACATCCTTAACTATGCTTGGCGAGATTATGGCAATCGGGTTGGGGTCTGGCGATTGCTGACCTTGTTCAATGCTTTGAAATTGCCCGTAGCACTTTTAGTTAACTCAGAGATTTATCACTATTGCCCAACAGTGGTAGATGCCTTTCGCGATCGCGGTGATGAAATCGTCGCCCATGGCCGCACCAACTCAGAACGTCAAAGTCTCTTGTCTGAAACTGAAGAAGCCAAGCTAATTCAGGAAACCACTGACACCATTACCCAATTTGAAGGACATCCCCCCACGGGCTGGCTAGGGCCATGGATTGCCCAAAGCCGTGTCACCCCCGATTTGTTGCAGGAAGCAGGCTACACCTACCTGCTCGATTGGTGCCATGATGATCAACCCATTTGGTTTAAGACGCGGGCTGGACGAATTTTGTCGGTTCCCTATCCCCAAGAGATTAACGATATTCCTGCGATCGCAGTCCGACGCGCCAGCGCCGCCGAATTTGCCGACATGATCATCGACAACTTTGACGAAATGGTCAGTCAGTCCCAGCAGCAACCCTTGGTGTTTGGTATTGCCCTCCATCCCTACCTGGTGGGGCAACCCTTTCGTCTGCGCCACCTGCGCCGCGCCTTAACCCACATTGCGCAAAAGACATCCCAGCAAAGTGATGATATTTGGTTGACCCACCCCGGCGCGATCGCGCAGCACATTGCCACTCTAGAACCGGGGAAGGTGCCTTAGATGAGGGGGTGAGGTAGGGCTGATTCTTTAGCCGAAAGATATTTCTGAGGGAAAGCTACTGTCAAAGGCGTTAAAGGTTTTTGAGGCCCCCAAACCCCCAACTTTGGGAGCTTTTGAGTCTTGTCCCCCCAGGATTGGGGGGCTAGGGACGCCTGGATAACCTTTGAATTCCTTGACAAAAAATGCTATCAGAATTTTCTTCTGTAAGAGAATCATTCCTAGGGGGATAGGGACGCTGAAATCCAAAATTTCTCTACCTAGAATAGAGAAGAGAAGCAATGTTCACGGGAATGGATAACGGAATGATGTTGACAGACCAGTTAACACAATTACAAGCCATATTCGCCGACATGGATCGGGCGTTGATTGCCTACTCAGGGGGTATCGACAGTACGCTGGTGGCCAAGATCGCCCACGACGTTTTGGGCGATCGCGCATTAGCGATTACCGCAGATTCTCCTTCCCTGATGCCTGAAGATTTAGAGGATGCACGGGTGCAGGCGGCTGAGATCGGTATTCGTCATGAGGTGGTTAATACCGACGAGCTTAGCAATCCTAACTACGCGTCAAACCCAGTTAATCGCTGCTATTTTTGCAAAAGTGAGCTGCACGATACGCTCAAACCCCTGGCCCTAGAGAGGGGCTATCCCTATGTCGTCGATGGGGTTAACGCCGATGACCTGCGCGACTATCGTCCCGGCATTCAAGCAGCGAAGGAACGTGGGGTGCGATCGCCGTTGGCAGAGGTCGGCCTAATCAAGCTCGAAGTGCGCCAACTGGCCAAAGACCTAGGGCTACCCTGGTGGGATAAACCCGCCCAACCCTGCTTGAGTTCCCGTTTTCCCTATGGTGAAGCGATTACGGCAGAAAAACTACAGCGGGTGGGTCGCGCCGAACGCTATCTGCGTCAGTTGGGTCTGAAAGAACTGCGGGTGCGTTCAGATGGTGACACGGCCCGGATTGAACTCCCCCCGGCTCAAATCAAAGAATTTGTCTTGACCCTAGACTTACCCACCCTGGTGAAGCAGTTTCAAGACCTCGGCTTCACCTACGTTACCCTCGACCTAGAAGGCTATCGCAGCGGCAAACTCAACCGGGTGCTGGAGCAAGTCAATTAGCCTCCGATACCTAAGCCACATGTTCGAAAGATTCACTGAAAAAGCAATTAAAGTCATCATGCTATCCCAAGAGGAATCGCGCCGACTGGGGCATCACTTTGTGGGCACAGAAGCATTGCTTTATGAAAGTTGTAACAATTAAACGCAGAAAAATCACATGAGCGCCTGACGATTTACCCCGCTATCTGTCTAAAATCGTAAGGCGTCAGAGTAAGCATGTTAGTGGTAAAAACATTCCCTTAACCTCTGACGAAGCATTAACTCCTCCCTCCTGCCACCCATTAGCGATTCCCCCTTCCTATGACCCAACTCCTAGCTGGCGACATTGGCGGCACGAAGACCATTCTGCGCTTGGTAGAGATGCCCACGACTGAATCTGGAAAACCCGTGACTCAACTCTGTGCACAGATGACATCACGCTATGAAGACCGCTTTTCCAGTGCGGCATTTCCTGATTTGGTGCCGATGGTGCGACAATTTCTGAAAGCGGCTGAAGCAGCCACGGGGAAACCCCCAGCCCCAAAAAATGCTTGTTTTGCAATCGCTGGCCCAGTGGTGGACAATTCCTCCAACCTGACGAATTTAGCCTGGGCACTCAGCGGCGATCGCCTGCAGGCAGAACTTAACCTCAGCACCGTGCAGTTGATCAACGATTTTGAAGCCAATGGTTATGGCGTACTGGGCCTAGATAAAGACGACCTGCATACCCTCCAAGTCGGAGAACTCCAGGACAAGGCTCCGATTGCCGTGATTGGGGCAGGGACCGGCCTGGGTCAAGGCTTTTTGATTTACCTAGAAGATAACTACCGGGTCTTTCCCTCTGAAGGCGGGCACGCCGACTTTGCACCACGCTCAGCCCTGGAGTTTGAGCTGCTCAAGTATCTGCTTGACAAGCACCAAATTACCCGTGCTTCCGCAGAACGGGTGGTTTCAGGGCAGGGAATTGTCGCGATTTATCAATTTTTGCGCGATCGCGAATTTGCCACCGAGACCCCAGAGATTGCTGAGGCCATCATCGCCTGGGAGCGAGAAGCAGGCAAATCTACCAAAACCATTGACCCTGCTGCGGTGATTTCTAAGGGAGCAGCAGAGACAGGCGATCGCCTCTGTCAAAAAGCCATGGAGTTATTTACCGCTGCCTATGGCGCAGAGGCCGGTAACCTCGCCCTGAAACTGCTACCCTACGGCGGCCTCTATATTGCCGGGGGAATTGCGGCTAAAAACCTATCCCTGATGCAATCTGGCCCGTTCATGACTGCCTTCACCAATAAGGGACGGGTCAGCCCGCTGCTCGAAAAGGTGCCCGTTCACGTGGTGCTCAATAGCGAAGTGGGACTAATCGGTGCGGCCCTACGCGCCGCACAGCTTTAGGGGAACGGTACACTGGATACGGTCAACAGTTGAAGCAATCGGTTACGGCAGAGCCATGGCGGGTCATAGTAAATGGGCCAATATCAAGCGTCAAAAAGCGCGGGTAGACGCAGTCAAAGGCAAAGTGTTTGCCAAACTCTCGCGAGAAATCATTGTGGCGGCCCGCAGCGGCAGTGCTGACCCCGCCGCCAACTTTCAGCTGCGCACTGCCATCGATAAGGCCAAAGCTGCTGGTGTGCCCAACGATAATATCGACCGCGCGATCGCTAAGGGCTCAGGCCAGCTTGGTTCAGGCGACAGCTTGGAAACCATCCGCTACGAGGGCTATGGACCAGGGGGCATCGCGGTGCTGATCGAAGCCCTCACCGACAACCGCAACCGCACCGCCGCTGATTTGCGGTCGGCTTTTAGCAAAAACGGCGGCAACCTGGGTGAAACGGGTTGCGTTGGCTGGATGTTTGACCAAAAGGGCGTGGTAGTGATCACAGGTGAACTGGATGAAGACGCTCTGCTCGAAGCTTCCCTAGAAGGGGGTGCAGAATCCTACGAACTGACCGAAGTGGATGAAGATACGCCCGGTGCAGAAGTCTACTGTGCGGTCGCCGATCTCGAATCCCTCAGCGATACCCTGCGACAACAGGGATATCAAGTCAGCCAGGTTGACTTGCGGTGGATTCCGAGTAATACAGTGGACGTTACCGATGCTGACCAGGCGCGATCGCTGCTGAAGATGATGGATGCCCTCGAAGACTTAGATGATGTGCAGTCGGTAACGGCCAACTTTGAAATGGCAGACGAGTTGATGGCACTGAGCTTAGCTTGATGAATAACGCTTAGCTTGATGAATAACATTGACGCTTCGGAACAAGAGAATCAACATCTTGCGTCCCTAACCCAGGAAAACAAACGTAGCAAGCAAGAGAGTCATATTGATGACACTGGATATCCGTCGCGAGTATGCCTCAGGTCAAAGGGTCAACGATAACCCGCTGATTTACGTCTTTGAGAATTTTCTCACCGATGTGGAAATCAACGACCTGGTCACTGTAGCTGAGGCCCGCTTGCAGCGGGCCTTGGTAGCCGCAGAACAATCCGGCGTTGTCAGCCAGGGGCGCACGGGGCGCAACTGCTGGATACCCCACCATCAAACCCCAGTCATCAGTCAATTATCCATTCGCATCAGCCATCTGATTGGGATCCCGTTAGACAATGCAGAGTCTTTTCAAGCCATTCACTACTACGAAACCCAAGCCTACAATCCCCACTATGATGCCTGGGAAGCCCATACCGAACGGGGGCAACGCTGCATGGCCCGAGGGGGGCAACGGTTGGTGACCTGTTTGCTCTACCTCAATGATGTCGCAGACGGGGGCGGCACCTGCTTCCCGAAGTTAGGTCTGGACTTATGGGCTGTGCGCGGACGAATGGTGGTTTTTCACAACTGCCAAACCGGTACCAACATCCGACACCCGGCAAGTTTACATGGCGGACTGCCCGTGATCAAAGGAGAGAAGTGGGCCTGTAATCTTTGGTTCCGTGAAAAGTCCCGACACCCCGGTTCAGGTGCCCCTGAAAAGGCGGCGCTGTCGCAAAAAGCAGGAAGGTATAACCAATTCAGAGAGTACGCTGTCAAGAGATCTGTCTTGTTATTGCCGTAGCCCCAAAGCTTTGTGGGCTACGGCGAGCCAGATTGCTTAGTGCACCTAGCATCGCTGGGATACTCAGCAAACAAGCAATCTGGCCAGCGCTAAGTGGGTTAGCGTAATCGTTTATAAGGGGTGACTGAAGCGAAGCTGCTACGAAGTGCCATAAGCTCGAAATGCTTTATGTGAGAGGGTTTCAGGCGCTAAATTTTGTAAATAGAAAACGCGACCAACTATCTTAAAGATAAGCTCAGCCAAAGCGCTGATCCTCGGCTTCGGCGTATTCCTCGGGGCGATTTACATCACCAACCTCACCCCCTACAGCGACTTTGCCAACGACTTCCTCTTCGGCGATCGCGCGGCAGCAGGGGTGCTCTTAAAGCTGCCCGTCATTGGCAACCTGATTGCTTCCATGGGCCGCACCATTGCCACCGTGATTGCCGCTTTTGTCTTTGCCGCCATTCAAGTGGGTGAAGTCTGGGGACTGCTCTTAGTCATGAGAGATCGCACTAAGGTGAGCCCGTCTCAACTGACCGCCGCCTTGATTCTCTCCCTGCTGTGCTTTGCCATCGACCTGATTGCCATTCTCAACTTCTTCCCGCCGGTATCCGTGCCGCTGCGCCAGTTTCTCCAAGCCGGACTCTTTAGCCATATCCTGTGGTCTGAATTGATGATTGGCTTGGTGATTCTCTTTGGCGGCTGCATCTATGCCTGGATCTGGCAGCTCGTGCGGAGATTGGCGTGATGGATGATCGTGAAATGCTAGTCGAGCAGGCACAAGCGTTAACTTTAGCCTATCAAACAGAGCTGAAATCCAGGGCAACAGCGATTCTCTATGAGCGAGTCGGGGTGCCTTTTACTGGCGCTGCTGCGGTGTCATTTGTGCTGTGGCCGTTGTTTGTGGTGTATCTGGGTTCCATGGGCGTTGCCGTGGCCGTACTCCTGGCGGGTGGCGCTGCCGTCTACGGGGTATCTGAATTTGTCAGTCAAAGCAAAGGCATTGATGCAGGTCAGTTTGATGCCAAATTGCTGAGCCCTGAGGATCAAAAGACGATGGCGCTCAAGGGTCAACAGTTGCAGAAAACCCTCATGGCCGTAGAGGCAACGCTAAAAAAGCCCGAACCTCCGCTGAATCAAAATCGGCCCCATCAGCCGGAGGTAACGGTCCCAACACAGACCCCGACATCGCCGTCCAGCGCCCCGACGGCAGCTGGGAGCGCATCGGCTGAAGCCCCGATCAATCGCGGTACGCTCACTTGGAAAGATGGTGAACATCTCGTGATGGTGGGGCTTTCTGGCTCCAGCAAAACCACCACGCTAATTCAATGTGTTCCTCCTGGGCTAACGCTTTATCTCACGCTCAAAGCCGATGACAAAGCCCCCCAAAGTTGGCTGGCCTATCGCCTGCGCAAGTTTGCCGACAAAGCCTTCTTGATGATCTCTGCGACCTGATTGAACACCTGGTGCAATCTGGCCAACCGCATCGGTTAATTATTGATGAGGCATTGACCATCTTGGATCAATCCAAAGATGCGCTCAAAACGCTCAGCGATAAAGAAGATCGAGACCTCTGTAAAGCCGTACCTGCCAGCTTTGAAGGGCTGATCAAGCTTTACATCCGCACGGGTCGCAGTGATGGTCACTATCTGGGTTTGGTGACGCAATCGCCCAATGGCTCTGACCTGTTTGAATCGGCGAAAACAATGCAGGGGCTCAAGATAGTCCTGTGTGCGGGAGAAGCCAGCAGTAATGGTTTTGCCTTCCTGGTGCCCTGGGCACAGCAGCTCTATGGTCAATGGTTGACGCCTGCGCATTACGCGCAGCTCAAAAGGATTCAATCGGGCTTTTGGCACTTCTGGCTAGAGACAGGCGAACTGAGAGGTGCCCAGACCCAACAAAGTTCAGTGGAACTGCATCCTTGTCCGCCCTTTGAAGCCTATACAGCGATCAAGGCCTTGAGGACGGCTTTGCAACAAAGACAATCCCAAGCTGAAGCGGTAAATGAACCCTTGGGCAAGCTACCCGATCTATTGAATACGCCCCTTACAGAACTGCCGTGGTCGCAGATTGCAGCCCATCTCCTCCAATCAGACGGAACGGGCTTGAGAACCAATCTGGGGACATTGCTGGGCAAAGGGCTCAATGGCGGCACCTTGTGGCAGCAATACCGTGATGGTTTAGCCGATTGGTTAGTCACTCAACCGCAGGATTTACAGGCGGGCCTGTGTCAAAAATATGCCTCTTGCTTACCTGCGGCTATAGCAGAAGCAAAGAAACGACAATCTGCTGCCGTGTCTAGCTAGAAGACTCCAGTCAACTCAACTGACGAAAGGGACACACGAGGTGGCCCACCCTGTCGCGTGCCCAGAGGGAGGAAGACGATGGCACACATTTCCTCTGTTCTGCCTCAAGATCCAAACGGCAGTCAGCTTGCTGCCCGCTTCAGTTATCCCTGGAAAAGTATTCAAGCCGCCAACACAACCCATAAAGTCCAGTGGCAAACCCAGGATTATCCGCTGCGACCCAGAATCCTGTGGCACCGCTGGCAAGATGCCAACATACTCATTGGCGTTCGCTTTGGCCACCAAACCACTTGTGGCCTGTTAGATATCGATATCGGCAGTCCTTATTGCAACCCCCAATCTGTCTCAGAGATTCGCATTGCCCTGGAGACCATCGGCATCACCCGTACCCTACTGATTCGCTCCAGCCGCAGTGGTGGACTGCACCTCTATTTCCCATTTGAGCAACCCGTACCGACCTTTGGCCTTGCGGTTGTCGTCAGTGAATGTCTCAAGGCTCAGGGGTTTGATCTTAAAAACGGCACGCTGGAAGTCTTTCCCAATGTCAAAACCTACGGCATCAAGATTTTCACTGAGTATCAGGGACACCGGCTCCCGCTGCAACCCGCCAGTGGTTCCTGCATTCTCGATGACAACTTGAGCCCGATTGGCGATAGCCTCACCCAGTTTTTTAGAGAGTGGGGCAGTGCCGCTGCGGGGCAAGACTTAGAACAGCTTCAGATGGCTATTCCCCATGCCAGAGAGGCCCGCAAGCAGATTTGTCGCAGGCGATCTCTATCGCCCAAAACAGAAAGTTGGCAGGCTGATTTAGAAACAGAGCTTGCTGAAGGTTGGAGTGGCCCAGGGCAGACCAACCATTTGCTGAAGATCATTGGGTGCTACGGCATTGTGTTCTTGGGCATAGAGGATATCCATGACCTCACTCAATACATTGTCGAGACCGCAACCTCACTCCCTGGCTACCGGCAATATTGCGGCCACCAGCATGAGATCCATAAACGTGCCCGATCCTGGGCCAATTCAACCCGGCATCTCTACTATCCCTTGGGTACTCGCTCCAGCCCTAAACCCAAGAACAGCACCAACATCAATCAGCAGCGCTCAACCGATGCCCAACGCCGTATCACTGAGGCAGTGGCGCAGCTCAAAGCAACCCTCTCGGTTCCCCTACACCAGCTCTCCCTGGGCAACCTGGCGAGGTGTATCACTCGGATCGCTCGCTGTAGTCTGACAACGCTGTACAAGTATCCAGTGCTTTGGAAACCACAAGCGTGTGTAACACCTGATGCTGAGACAGTTTCAATCGATCTCAACTCAAGAACCAGTTCCGATCGCGATCCGCCTAAGTCTTGTGAAATCAAGGCATTACACACCCAGGGGGGAGATATGAAGTGTAGTCCCTTGACTGAAGCCTCTTCTTCCACTCTTTCTCTTCCGAATAGGGGGGTGCGGGGGGATGAATCTCGTTTTCCACAGCTCTCTCAGATGCAATGGGAGGCATTGCAACCTGCTATTCAGCAAAAGATTCGTGAACTGGGATGGCAGCTGCGCGAGGTGCATCACTTCTTATCAGCCAGATTCCAAGGTCGTCAGCATCTCTGGGAGTTACAAGCCAGTGAGCTGATGGCCTTGCTGTATTACCTGCAATGTGAGGTATTGCCCGATGGTTAAAGCACGTATCCAACTGGATTGGCTGGACTGGGCCGAGACCAACCACCCGCGTTCTGTTTCCTCAAAGGCGAAACGGCCTTCCCAACGCCTCGAAAAATCTGCGAACCAGCCAGTGTCCGCTTCATCTAAGCCGCTAGAGTGTACTAGCTGCGGCCAGCCGATTCAGATTCCAGGGTTGGATCGCTCGTATTGCCCGAATTGTGGATGGGTTCAGACCAGATGAATGCGGATAACAGTGCATTTATCTTATTATCTGATGTACTTAATCCCTGAATGACCGTCATGCGGCAGCGAATTTCACTGGTGCAAGGACGAGGCGATCAGAGGGTCGAGGTGTTGTTGGTGAATTTGGCCCAGAAGCACCTTGATGACTTTGATAGATACTGGCATCTATTACTCCAGCAATTTGAACAGGAGGAAAGTTATACCTCAAAGGCTTCAGCGTTAGACCGAGATGAGATTCCCGTTTACGGTGAAAAACCCGAAGGATGGAAGCCATCTGGTAAGCGTGTGAAGCGAGGGCTGTATCGTGCCGCCAATGGTACTGACGCCAATGGTTCTTGGAATATCGGCAGAAAAGCAAACGTAACCGGGATGCAAGGCACCCCGGCAAGAGGCGTTTTGACTTCGCCTAAGCGTCTGAGACTATGGGATCTACCGCAAGCTGATCCTATCAGAAGTGCTAAAACTCTCTCCGGAGAATCCCCGTCTCTTTAGACCGGGGAGTAGTCAACATTGAGACTTTACTTGAACAACAGCAACCCCAGTCGCCTCAATCCAAAACAGATTGGCAACTCTGAAAATCTGGCGGTTGTGAGTAAATCAACTCGCTTGTACCTGTTGCCACAGCTTCGCAATCTCAACCAATTGTGTTTGCATACTCTCTTGGAATGCCTCGTGCTCCTCACGATTGCTTTCAATCAAACTCTCAAATTGTTGCGCAGTTTCCTCGCGCACTTCGTTGATCTGTTGCGCGGTTTCCGTTCGCACTTCGTTGATCTGTTGCATCACCGCATTAAAGCGTTCTGCCGTCGCTTTGCGATCCGCATCAGCAACTTTGCATACCTCGTTAATTTCCTTCATCAATGCCTCAAACCGCTCTGCAGTCGCTTTGCGATCTGCATCGGCTGCTTTGCGATCCGCATTGGCATCCTCTCTGAGGATGGTGATTTGCTGGCTGATTTCGGCCACCTGGGCTGATAAGGCTTGTTGAAACTGATCCCAGATACTACGGCGCTCTGAGCGATAGCCTTGAATGAGTTGAGCAACCTGATTGATGCGGACTCGCAGTTGAGACTCTGCTTCTTCTCTGTCTGCCCGATCATCTTGAAGCGTTTGGATCACACCGCCAATGGTGCGGGCATTACTGTCAGCGATCGCACGACTCTCTTGCAACTCCATCATCGACTGCTGATGAGAAGCCGCATTTTGCTCTTGCAACGCCTTGATCGATTGGGCGTTGCTGGCTACCAACGCTATGAGTTCTGCTTCCGTCATATTTTTTTGATCAGAACATTAGAACTGGTGACATCCTAGCAGTTCTCCTCTCCCCATCCAAGAGACAAAACCAAAAATTAATCCCGATTTCTGCACAACAGGCTAAACTAACCTCTTAACCAAGGATTGTTATCGGCTAGAGCTAGACGTCAATCCTTCAGCTTCGATCCATCGCGTGAGTCGGGGCTGTTTTTCTTGCTGCTTGCCACTGCAACAGCGCTGACATCAACCCATTCAAGATAGTGCTCATTCTTTATTCGTGTTACTTTTTAGGATCGCGGTAGATGTGACACGAATAAAAATATTAAACCATTACAAAGCCAGAGCAAGAAGTTTGTTGATAATCAGTTCAACTTATTTTATAAAAACAACAACAGCACCCAGAACTGCTTTCCTAAATGATTTCCTCACATTCAAGAAGCCTACATAGAGATACTTAAATATAGTTCTCCAGAGCTATCCGCTCCACTATACTCTTCGCATTGCTCTCAGCTACAACAAATAGGAAATATCAGAAAGCTGATTGGGTGCTGTCATATTTTGCGAATCTATATCAAACGTTAAATCGATGTCTAACCTCCTCTCTAACGTTGACTGAGTAACTAATTCGAACTCGAAGCTGTTCACTTCTTATTTATTAGAGTACTCCCTAAAAAGACTAATTTCTCAGCTTGATACTAAAGTTTATGCTTCCGCTTTTCTCTGATTAAAGGCATAAACAAACTTCAATGAATTCTCAAGTTTGCTATGACTTCACTCAACATAGACATACAAATTATCGCTAACAGGTTTTGACCCACTGGCAACAACTTGGACAATATGAGTGGCACAATCCAGGGATCTCAATGGGTTGGCTACAGATGGAACAAGCACCCATCGATGCATCGCGGGGTAAGGGGGCATCCCCTTGCCCAATTGATCGGCGGCATCTTTCGTTGGCAGGGTTCCGCTGTTTGGATTTGAACGAGATCGGCAGGGGGATGCTTATTGCGCGACACTGACATTGGCGGGTTGAAAAAGCGGGTTGTCGTGATTGGCGCAAGCATCATGAGATCGTCAAAGGCAAGCCACTAACTGACGCGACACCAGCAAAAGAAAAGGGCACAGGTAGGTCTCGTCCAAAAGAGAGCTATATCCGGTGCCCAAAGCCATTCACTTATACCAAAAGAGAGCGTATATGAACGCACGCAAGCAGGGATTGACCCAGTTGGTCTCGTCGCAGATTGCGGAAATATCGGAACGCACAGGCCAACGAATCGACGGGGGAGATCACCGCAGCAACCGAGCATCGGTGGTCACCCCCAGTCCCAGCCGAGACCCCTTAGCCGGTGTGTGGCGCGAAGAACTAGAACCGATGCTGCGTCGGGAACCCAGGTTAAAACCGACGACCCTGTTTGAGTACCTCCAAGAGCAGTATCCAGGCCAGTACTCGAAGGTCCTGCGGACATTGCAACGGCGAGTACGGGAATGGAAAGCGTTACATGGCCCTGAGCCAGATGTGATGTTCATGCTGGGATATTGATCCAAAAAGTGGGGTTGGGCGTCGCCTCACTCAAAAACGCGAAGGTCGAAAGACTGGAGAAGCCTGCGCTCTATGCCCAGCATGATTGGCAGGAGTACGTCACAGCACAATTCCCTGATAAGTATCCGACAGCAGACAAAGGCATTACAAAGTAAGGCGGTCGCAGCCACGAATACAAGTCCGACAAGCAAATGTACTAAGATCTCCAAAGAGTGGGAGAGCGATCGCAACCATGACAGACCAACTCAACCAAATCCAAAATTTGCTGACTCAGATGGCTGAGCAACAAGCCCAGTTTCAAGCTAATTTTCTTGAAAGCGATGCTCGCTTGACCCGCACTGAAAAGATTTGTGAGTCAAATGCTAAAGCCATTCAAGCCAACAGCAACGCGATCGCAGAACTACGTCAAACCGTCACTGATGACCGGGACGCAGCGGTCAGTGCAGAGCTCGACCTACACACCGATCTCGTTGACCTGAGACAGGAAATGAGGGCAGGGTTTCAACAATTAGGCGCTAATATCCAAACCCTAACCAATGCCGTGTTTAGCCTGCTGCAAGAGATAGCAGCGCTACAGCGTAGGGCAAGTTGACCCTTGGTACCTGGGGCTATAAGCAATCACACGCCTATTGCCAGGCACTAATCATCAAATTCCACTCCCAGGTCTATCCCTAATGCCCTCTCAATTTTGCGAATAGCAGATTCAGTGGCAGGGGCTCGCAAATCCTCATTTTCAAGCTGATACCAATAGGCACGACTAAGATCCGCTACCTGACAAAGCTGCGTCAGAGACCGTGGATCTGCCTCCCGTGCTTGTTTAATGGCAGATCCCAACCCAGGGAAATCCCACGTTTCTTCAATCACCCGTTTAACCTGCACAATCGCCATTACTCAACACTTAGCTTGATGATTGTAACGTCAATTGTCTGCCGATAGTTGACATTGTTAATCAGCAGCACAACTCATTGCCCACGAGCCATACACCAAATCAGATGGACTGACACAGGCAGGGTATTCAGGCTCAAGGGCATTCATCTCGATTCCAAGCGACTAAGACCAATCACAGACAAAATCCCCCGGCTGCACCAGGGGACTCAAAAAAACAATGGAGTTTGAACATGCTCAAAACTCAAACACTTCAACCACGGCAATCCGTTACGCTCGAAACCCCGGTCTACCGACTCATGCGAGGTCAACGGGTACTGCACAACGGCGAGATCCGCAAAGTCGATCGCGTCTTCGCCTGCCGCGATCGACCCCACGGCTTTCACGTTCACTTGCTCCCACTGGATTATGACCCCCTGCCAGGGTGGGAAGGCTATGATCCGATTCCTTGGAGCCCAGCCAAAACCTCGGCTGAACGCAAAGCCCGTGTCCACGAAGCCCAGTTCCTCATCAAGGTAGCTCGACCCGAGGACGGGACGCTTCCACTTGTTCTCGAAGACTGGGATCTGTGCACTGATGTTTTAGGCAACGACTACCTAACGTACGGCGAGGAGCCGCTGTCTTTGCTTACCAGGTGCAGCTCAAAAGCCCTACAACCTATGGCGATGGTTGTCCCACTGCAATAAAAACGCTCTATCTCCTCACTCATCTATTGCAGTGGGAAATTCCAGAGTTGGTGAATCGCTGTTACCGGGGGCATTGGCTGTGTGGCCCAATTCAAGAAACTGATGGGGAGGCTATGGTGTGGGAGTGAAAGGGCAAGGCGATCGTCTCTGTTGGAGTTATGGAAGGGGCGATCGCGAACCGTTCAATCAACAGTTACTAACTTTGAAAGCCTGAGCGAATGTACTAGGATTGTTGGAGAATGCGGGGGCAATTGCAACGATGACCAACAATGAACTCAAACAACGCTTAGTAGCCAACGCCACAGCGATCGCGCCATTTGGAGTCTAAGCAACGAGGGGAATGACAACCCATGACAGATGAGGAACTGAGAGCCCTAGTCGCCAGCAATGCACAAACCATCCGGGGGAATGCCAGCGCAATCACTGAACTGCGTGAAAACATCGCTCAGCAGGGTGTGCAAATTACACAACTGCGAGAAAGCATTACCCAGCAAGGCGAGCAGATGACGCAGGGCATCTCTGAAGATGCTCGGGCGGATAGGCAACGCTCAGATCAAAAGCATGCTGAAGCGGCGCAGAGATTTGACAATCTGTTGGAAGACGCTAGAGCGGATCGGAAATTGGCAAATCAACGCTCTGAGGAGTCCAATCGGCGGTTTGATGAGTTTAATCAACGCTTCGATGCATTTCTCACTCAAGCAGAAGCAGATCGGCAATCGGGATAGGGAGAATCCTCACGAATCCCCCCTCCCACACCACCCTGCAAGCGGGTCCGCACAGGGCGGTTCAGCATCACGGAGCAAACTCTAACCTGAGTTGTCAACTATAGCCCTGGGCTTTCATCCACAGGTCTC
>JBCBZT010000067.1:0-32241 GCA_039815185.1 Cyanobacteria bacterium P01_A01_bin.123
AGCGGTCGCAGCGAGCAGCGTGGGGATCATCAGTACGCCGAACCAGCCTACGTAGAGGCGGTTTTCGGTACTGGTGATCCAGCCGCAAAACTGTTCCCACAGGTTGGCGCTTTCGCGCTGTTGTAGGGTTGTTGTCATGATTGAAAAATAAGTGCAGTAGGTAACTACAGTTGATATGTATTCCGCTTTACCGTTTGTAACGATTGCGTGTTCTTATGTTAACAGAGACTCGGAATTTATCAAGTTTTGTTTCGTTGTCTACACTTTTCCTTAAGGTTTGTAGATCTGTTGTGGCTCAGAGAATAATTGCTGACGTCCTTAAGTCTTCACTCTGAACAGGTTGAGCCGTTCTCGATAGACTCGCTCATTGTTAAGGAACATATCCTAATTCTTAATCTAGCTGAGCCACACCGCGATCGCGTATATCAGTGGAGCCAAGACTAACGCCGGTAAAAATGAGGCAACTCGTACCTTGGCAATCTCGAGTAGATTTAACCCCAATCCCAAAATCATGATGCCGCCTACCCCAGTGGCCAGCAGAATGCTAGGGTTATTGGCTGGGTCGGGTAAAACCTGAACCAGGCCACCCGCTAGCAGGGAAATACCGCCTTGGAACACCAGCACGACCAATGCTGAAAAGCCGACGCCCATGCCATAGCTGCCAGTAAGGGCAGCAGCGGCAAACCCATCCATGGTGGATTTGATCGTGAGTAAGGTGTTGTCTCCATTAAGTCCATTGTTGAGGCTACCAATCACAGTCAATGGGCCAACGCAAAATAGTAGGCTGGCAGCGACAAATCCTTCAGTAAAGCGCCCCCCGCCACGAAATTGCTTTTTTAAGCGATCGCCTAACTGATTTAACCGTTGCTCGATCTGCGCCCATTCACCCAAAATGCCCCCAATCACCAGTGCCAGCAGTCCCAGAATAATGCCGTCGATATTTCCCCCCTTGACGCTAGCTAAGCTGTTGGCCATCGTGACACCTATATATAAGGTCAACAGACCAATGGCCTGGGTAATAATTTGGCGCATAGCTTGGGGCAAGCGGTTTCTGAGTAAAAGCCCGATGCCAGTACCAATCAGCACCGTAGCGACGTTAATCAGCGTGCCGCTAGTTTTAGTCCAAAGGTCAAGCATATTGAGTTCAAAAGAATTCCCCTTACAGTAACGCTTAAATTAGGCACATCCGCTTTCAGGTGCGGGATTTCTCCGGTAGGCTAGAAGGCAATTGGGCCCAGGCTGCGTGTGCTGTTCACCCGCTCAGGGTCCGTTCATCATTTCAACTCATTCATGCAGAGGAATGCTATGACAGCGACGGTGAGTCTATTGCGGGCAACGAGTTACAACCTGGCGATGCTTAGCGATTCAATTGAAGCGGTGCTGGCGCCGCTAGGCGGCATGGCTGCGGTGGTTAAACCGGGCGATCGCGTGTTGCTCAAACCCAATCTTTTAACTGGCGCACGCCCGACTAAGGAATGTGTGACTCGCCCCGAAGTGGTCTATTGTGTGGCCCAACTGGTTCGCCAAGCTGGAGGCGAACCGTTTTTAGGAGATAGTCCTGCCTTTGGCAGTGCCCACGGGGTCGCCGAGGCCAACGGTTATTTGCCTTGGCTGGAAAAACTCGAACTGCCCATCGTAGAACTCCACGGCAAACGTTACCAAACCGCTAGCGATGAGTTCGAAAACCTTCTGCTGTCAAAAGAAGCAATGGATGCGGATGTGATCATCAATCTGCCCAAGGCGAAATCGCACATGCAACTCACCCTGACCCTGGGCGTCAAAAATCTGTTTGGTTGTGTTCCTGGCAAGATGAAAGCCTGGTGGCATATGGAAGCGGGGAAAGATCGCGATCGCTTTGGCACCATGCTGGTGCAAACGGCCCAAATTCTCAATCCAGAACTCACGATTCTTGACGGTATTATGGGTCACGAAGGTAACGGGCCGAGCGGTGGTGAACCACGCCCTTTAGGCTTGCTAGCTGCGGCTCAAGATGTGTTTGCGCTTGACCGAGCGGTGGTTGATATTTTGGGCGTTGATCCACGAACAGTGCCAACTATTGCGCAATCTCAACGATTGGGGTTGTGTGGTGATTTAGACGCGATCGCGTTTCCCAATTTGCACCCCTCTGAACTGCGAGTGAGTAACTGGCAACTGCCTGAACAGTTAATGCCGATTGATTTTGGCCTACCTCGGGTGCTGCGTTCAACCTTTAAGCACCTCTACATTCGCTTTATTAAAGAACCCTTTGCAGCCTATGCCCGTTAGGGAATGCTTGGAAAAACTGTGGAATGCTAAAAGCGCGATCGCGTTTTCAAAGGATTCGCTATGGTACTGCTAACGCTTATTGTGATTCCTGGGCCGATGCTGAGTGACTATTTAGCTGAATAATAACTTTCAAGACGATGCATCAACTGTTGAATGGATATCCATACTATTAACTCCACCAACGCTTCGGGGGAAAGTAAAGGAGAAATTTCACTTAGAATTGCTTCACTGACATCAGCCGGGCTATCTGAAATCGCTCGGGTCAGGACAAAAGCAGCTGCCGCTTGTTTAGAAAACTCGGATGAGTTGACGATGCCAATAAGTTGTTGCTGACATTCAGATTGCTCTTTAGGAACATCTGAATGGGCAATGTCTCTTACAGCCTTAAGCGTTGTTTCTGAGAGATGAGGATAAAACCGTTTCGCTAAAATGAGTGACTCATGGTTTAGGTAAGCGTTTTTGATCACAATCGCAAAAATAAGACCACAAAGTGACTTAATACCAAGCCCAACTACACTCATTTCAGCATCAAGATTGTCACGTAGAACTGTCGTGAGGGCTCGAACGACTCGCTTTTGTCTAACATGATCAAGCAGTGGAAAAGTGTAACCTATCCTTTCTTGAAGATAAGCTTTAACCTGACTTGGGCTATCAGGTATGCCTTTTGTCCACTGACGTTCAATGCGAATGGCACCAGGTGCTTGCTTCAAGACACGCACATATGTCTTGAAGTTATCTTTTACAACCTTTGTTGCTGAAACATGAGCGAGATTTTCTGCCGTGCTATGTTTGCCTGGTGACCAGCCATGGGGTTGGAGGATATGCAACACATCATTCATCGCGCCAATTTCTAGTTCAACCCCTACGGCATCCATGAATTTGTTTAAAAAGCCCATCAAGCCAATTGAGAGCGCAAGCCATTCTATTTCTGTCTCAGAAAAATGAGATTTTAAGTTTAGAATGAGGTCATCAGGTACATTAGCTGGAATACTGGATAAGCCTTCAGCTAGGGCAACAACTAATTTTTCTCTCGGACTAATTTTGCCTGAAAAAACGTCAACTGATAATCCACGACGCAATGCAAATGAGCAAGTATGAGCAGTGCAGTAGGCGCAATGAGCCGTTTGGCTCGCAGTATACATGGCCAGCCCTAAAAGCGCCTTATTTGCCTGTTTCCTGAGAAGAGATACTGGCAAGTTCAAAAGATTAGGAACAAGTAAATTATAAGTGCGAAAACCGATTGGCCATATTTCTAAAATTGGATCACAGTTTGGAGTCACACCCAGTAAGGCATCAACAAGATTCAACATCGGCGCATAGGCTTGCTGTAATCTTGAAAAATCAACTGCTGAAGGTGAGATTTGATCCGCCAGAGTAGTCATACAATTCTCTCTACAGATGCTAATGCTTACCTTCTAATGTAAACACGGGTTCAGGATGGGATTTTCCTTTGAGGGAGAGCTCGCCGATTGGTTCGCAGTGATAACCTGCTTTGATCTGTTGATAAGCGGCTTGATTCATCAGAATTTGATTCTCGGGGGCGCGACTCATCAATCGCGCGGCGATATTA
The DNA here is from genome assembly GCA_039815185.1 of Cyanobacteria bacterium P01_A01_bin.123. GTDB lineage: Bacteria > Cyanobacteriota > Cyanobacteriia > Phormidesmidales > Phormidesmidaceae > JBCBZT01. The sequence continues at coordinate 3,836 of JBCBZT010000067.1, forward strand.
ACCGTATCGCCGAGAATATTGAACTCTCGTCGACCCCGAGTTTCGCCAATCTCAGCCGCAAACACAGGCCCATAGCTCAAGCCAATCCGATAGGTCAGTTCAATGGGTTTACCTTGAACAGTCGGGGCGGGCAAATCATCAATCAGTTGGCGAATCGCCAGCAGCGCCTCAGCCGTGCGCAACGGATCGCTCGGGTCAGGATTGAGCACACCAAAATGAATCAGCATTTCAGAGCCAATAGAGTGATAGCTCACCTTTTGTAAAATGCCATCGCGCAGTTCGACTGCGCCATTGATCAGCGAAAACGCCTTGGCAAAACACTGAACAATCGCTTCAGTTTCTGCCGGCAGGGCATCATCAACGGCTTCCGGCAGCCCAATTAAGTTAATGAACACCACCGGAATGGTCGGGAAGGCTGGGGGAATCTTACGTTGGGCTGCACTGTTGATCAACAGCTTCAAAACTGAACGGGGTAAATAGCTAATTAGGGGTTCAACCCGGTTAATCGCCGCTGAAATTTCTGACAGCAGACTAGGCACACTGCGATCAAATAGGATTGTGCTAGCTGAACGACGACGTTTGAGGGTGATGTCATATTCTCCTAGGTTTTGGGTGCTGAAATCATCAACGACAAGCCAGTGATCAGGGTTACCGGGTTTGAGGCGGAATTGCTGATCAATGCGATCGCAGATGGTTTGCGTCACCGAAACATGCCCTACTTCGCCTAATCCTTCGGCTTGTTTGGCCACTTGCACTGCATGCCCTAGGAGCACATGGGTCATCCGCATGGGTGTACCGATGTCTGCGGTGACAAACTGCCCAGAATGGATGCCAACCCGCATCTTAAGCGTGCGTGATCCCTGAACGGTCTCAATTTCAGCAAAGTCTGCCATGGCCCGCTGCATTCGCAAGCCGGCGTGAATCGCTTGCCCCAACTCGTGGTCGGGGCGCGGCGAAGTAAACTGCACCAACAATGCATCCCCAGTAAACTCCAACAGATTGCCCCCCGACTTGCTAATGATTTCAATCATTTGAGCAAAGTATTGGTTGAGCAGGGTCAACAGGGCTTCTGCCCCCCGAATGCCCTCTGCGGCTTTGGCTTCTAGTAGGGGGGTAAATCCAGCTAAGTCGGTAAACAGGAGGCTACCTGACTGCCAACGATACCGTGACTTTCCAGGGACTGGCGGATGGTTGACCACATTGGAAGGCACATAGTTGATCAACATATGTTGCAGTGTGCGTAAGTGCTCAAATGCCCGCATCAACGTATCAGCGGACGGGTCAATCCAGGCAGCCGCGTAGAGGTCAGCAGGTAGCAGCAATCGCAGATGGCGCTCAAGATTGGCAAGATCAGGTGATGATGATGGCTCGGCAGAAGACTCCATACAGGTGGCTCAAGGAAACAAAAAGGCTGGCTGGCGATCGCTGCTCAAAGGCTATCAAAATTTACACCCATCAGGGATTGCCCTCAGGTCATTCAAACACGTTTTTAATGGGGCAGTGAGCGGACGATAAACCTATTTTTAGATAGATAGATTAATCCCTATCTCATTTCGCTGATCGAGATGGGTGCTAGATTGGGCGACAAGTTTCTCTCAGTTTTGGCTAACTTTATGACCTTTCGTCTCGACCGTCTGCATATTGAAGTCACCAACGTGTGCAATTTCAAATGTGAATTTTGCCCCGACGCGATTATGGAACGCAAACGCGGTCATATGGATTTGGCCTTGCTAGAAAAGGTTTTAGATCAGGTGGCCGTCCATCGGCTGGCTCGTATTATTACCTTTCACCTGATGGGGGAGCCGCTGATCTACCCGCATATTTTTGAGGCGATCATGATGGCCAGCGATCGCGGCCTAGCGTTACACCTGACCACCAACGGCAGCACCTTTGACCTGCGCCCCGATCATATTGATAAACTGGTTCACTCTGGCATTCCCAAAGTCACGATTTCGCTGCAAACGCCAGATGCCGAAAGCTTTATCTTGCGTGGAGCGCCCCCACGCCTGCAACCGACCCACTATTTCGACGGCATTCTACGGTACGTCAAGGCGAATTCAGCAGCCCAGTCTTCGACTCGGGTTCACATCAAGTTGCTCGACACCACACCCAACCCCTTTTTGGTGCCCCATAAACCGCTGCACATCGTCGAAGGCAAAGACCAGATTCGCGCAGAACTTTGGCGCTGGGCCCAGGCGTTTTTGGCTGATCAAGCAGATCGTCCCAGCGATCGCGAATTACAACAACGCATCGATCGCCACAAATCCGGTCGGTGGCAGCTGATCGAACTCCACCCCCGCCTATTTTTAGAAACCTTTCCCCTGGATAGCTGGGGCAATGTCGAATCGTCCCAAGTGACGCCGGCCCAGTTTGGCTATTGTAACGGTGCATCCCAACAGGCAGGCATTCTCTATGACGGTACGGTTGTGCCTTGCTGCAAAGACTACGAAGGCCGTATTCCCTTAGGTAACGTACGAGACACCCCCTTACCAGCCATTTTTAACGGCACTGCGGCCTGTGGCCTCCGGCAGGGATTCAATCGATTGCAGGTTAAAAATCCCGTCTGCCAACGCTGTATGGGTGCCGATACCCCGACCAAAGCCCTGCTGCGTCAGGTTGGTTCTGTGGGGTATTTCAAGCTATATCATCCGCTCAAGAAGCGGCTTGATCCGCACTGGGGTGAGGTTTAAGGGATGCTGTGCATAACCGCCGACTAATTGGCTTGACGCAATTGCCAGCGGCGGTAGGCGACGCGCAGAAAAGCTTGCAGAGAAAGACCCAAGTGGGTCAGCGTGGGCAGTAAGGCTGAGAATCCCATGACTAAGCCAAAGTAGATGTTTTTGAGGTTATTTTTGTTGGTGGGATTGCTAATTGCACTAGTGACACGCTGCTCATACAAGTTGGCACGCTCAGAGATTGTTTCTGGGCTGCTCAGCACTAAATCCACAAACCAACCTGACACCGTAAACACAAACAACACCCACCAAGTCGCCAAAAACGCAATTATTAAATCGACGCTGAGGTGAGCCACATATTTCAGAGTTGAAGTCGTGTGGATGGCGCGGCGAGCGATGTAAATGGTGATGAAGAATGAGAGGCTATCGAACAAGGCCCCCATCACACCTACGGGGAACTGCATCAGGTAATACTCAATCCATTTTTCGCCAAAGACATTTTGAGGATAGGCTGTGAGCAGAGCCATCCAATAGCAGGCGATGTTGACCACGATGAAGAAAGCAAAAAGCTTTGGGAAAAAGCTAATCAACCTACCACGCTTGCTGTCGTAGTAGTTAAGCACACCTTGCAGCGATCGCTTCCAAACCACAATCGAAACGTCTTGCAGAGATCTTCGCCGAATCGATTTGAGTTTCATAAATCTTGAGTAGCTCACTGTTGTCGATGGTAGTCAGCAACGTGATTAAATGCCTGCCCAAGAATCGCTGATTTTATTTGAACAACAGGGTTTGTGAGGTTCAGTTCAATCCATAACTTAAAATCTGGAATCGATTACTATTCAGGTGAGGTAAATGATTTAACCGTATGTCCAGCTGCTGACAAGACGGCGACTGCAGCATCTAGTTTTTCAGCCTTAACCAACACATAGTCAGTGTCGTAGGTTGAGAGGGCAAAAATGCTAATCTCAGCGCTAGCCAGGGGAGCCACGATCGCGCTTAAGATTCCCGTCAAGCTGAAATCTAGGGGGCCAAAGACTTTCAGCGATCGCCAATCCCGTTCGTAAAGCACTTCCGGTGGTACCTGAGCCTGCTCACATACAATAGAGAGTTCTTCTGGCGTACGCGTCACGGCAAAAAACTGCCCCTGCATGGCCCAATCGGGTACTTTGGCTTGGGCAGGCAAGCGACACACCGCTAAAGATCGGGCCATCACCATCAAACTCAAATTAGCCATTTAACGATTCATCCTGATGCACTAAAGATAGGTTCAATAAATCCCTAAACGACTGACCATTTTGTGGCATAAATCACATCCAATTTGAAACCTGGAGTAGGGGTGAGAAGCACCTCGCCCCTGCGAAGGAAAAACGATGGATCTGGATTTGGACACGGTTCAAATTGTTTGAATCGCCTACATTCTTTCTAACACGGAAATTCCGAGCAAAGAGAGACCCAGTTTTAGGGTGCGAGCCGTCAGATCGCAAAGAATGAGCCGTGAGGTGCGCTGGGGTTCTTCGGCTTGTAAAACCGAGCAGCGGTCGTAGAATTGATTAAACTTTTGACTGAGTTCAAACAAATATTGACACAGACGGTTAGGTAACAGATCGGCAGCAACTTCGTCGAGGGTGTCGTCGAGTTTGAGGATGTGTTTGGCCAGGGTAAATTCGGTGTCGTCTTCCAGTTGAATTCCGGCTTCGCGACCCAACTGGTCAAAATCGATGCCCCCTTTGCGACTAATGCCCTGTACCCGCACGTAGGCATAAAGCATATACGGGGCGGTATTACCCTGGAGAGCCAGCATTTTATCGTAGCTGAAAATATAGTTGCTGGTACGGTTTTGGCTAAGGTCAGCATACTTGACTGCGCCGATGCCGATGGTTTGCACATCGGCCAAAATTGCCTCAAAAGTCCGCTCCGTCCCTAAACCTCGATTGTCTTGCCAGCAGTGTCCTAATTCCTGGCGAATTTTATCTAGCAGGGGCTGGACTACAGACGGTATGGATGCATCGCCCTTAAACCAGGGGGGCACCTGGCGCTGCAACGATTCAATGGTTTGTTTTTTGAGGGCGTCGACTTTTTGATCGATGGGGTCGTCTCCCGACAATTGGGCCGCAGCCGTTTCCCAGTCAGGCACATCAAGGTACTGGAATGCAATGGGTTCCCAGTTCTGTTGACACACCACGTCATACAAATCAGGATCAGCCCGCAGCCATGCCTCCTCCAACAAATCCTTGAGCTTGACGGCTTCCCCCGAACGACTCTTGAGCTTTGTGCCATCCTCTCCCAGCACCATGCCAAAGGGGGCATGGACAAACTCGTGATCGGCCGTAATCCACCCGGCCCGCTTGCCAATTTGGAAAATCTGGGTGAAATGGTTGGTTTGCTCAGCACCTACCGGATAAACCACTCGCTGCACCTGATCTTCGTAGACCCGATAGCGAATGGCGGCTAGGTCAGTGGTGGCATAGTTGTAACCCTTGTCCGATTTCTGAATGATCATGGGTAGAGGATTGCCTTCTTTGTTAGTGAAGCCCTCCAGAAATACACACATCGCACCTTGGTCTTCTACAGCCAGCCCTTTTTCCTCCAATTCTTTCACGACTCCCGGCAAGAAAGGATTATAGAAAGATTCGCCCCGAATCATCTGTGACGATAATCCCATCAGCTTGAATAATTTTTGATTGCTTTGGTTCGACAGATCACAAACAATTTTCCAGGCTTTCAGGGTGTCTTCGTCCCCCGCCTGGAGTTCTACCACAGACTGGCGGGACTTTTCTTGAAAGGTCGAATCTGAATCAAACCGCCTTTTTGCCTGACGGTAGAAGCTGGCCAGATCCCCCAACTCCAGATCCGCATCGGCATCTAAGGCATTGGGATAGGCTTCGCGCAGGTAAGCAATCAGCATGCCGAAGGGAGTGCCCCAGTCCCCCACATGGCTGATTCTCAGGACGTCGTGGCCGACGAATTCTAGAATGTTGGCTAGGCAATCGCCAATAATGGAAGGGCGCAGGTGCCCAACATGCATTTCCTTGGCAATGTTAGGACTGGGATAATCCACAATCACACGCTGGGGCGGATCGATCCGGTCTACCCCCAAGCGATCGCTATGCTGAACCGCCTTTAACTGGGTCTCTAAAAAGGCAGGTTTGAACTTGAGGTTGATAAATCCGGGGCCAGCGACCGTAGGCGGGTCGCAAAGATCGCTGACATCTAGGTGGGCGATGATTTGTTCTGCGATCGCCCTCGGGTTATTTTTCAATTGCTTGGCCAACGACATCGCCACATTGGCCTGGTAGTCCCCAAATTTAGGATTATTGGTGGCCGCCAAAATGGGATCGGTGCCCGCCAGGTCGTCACCAAAAGCCGCTACCATTGCTGCTTCTAGGGCAGAATTCAAAGACGCGATCGCAGATTTCATACAGCAGATAGAAACTCAGTGCGCTCACCCATCATAAGTCCTATTCTTTTTGCAACAACTCTGCAAACGCCAGCTCTTCCGAGGCCAGCACAAAGAAAGTTGTGGGAAGTTGGGCCGTACGTTCTTGAAGTTTGGCATAGTAGTTGCTAAAGCCTTCGTGGGGTTTAGCTAGGCCAAGAAATACTAAATCTGCATTCTTAGATGACGACTGCAAGATCTCATCAAAGGATCGCCCCTCAGCCACAATCACTTGGGAGGTTGCCCCAATGCGTAAACTCTGGGCCAAGCGTTCAATATTTTCTTTGGCCGCGTCGGCTGCACTTTGATTAGGCACCACTAACTTCAGTCGTACATCCGCCCCCATCCAATGCAAGCTAGTACGAAGCAGATAGGCCAAAATCAACATCAGCCCCCCATTATCTTGTAAGCCCCCCCACCAAACGTCAATGCGTCGTCTGGCTAATCGCAGGGGATTTAACGCACTCAAAGGGTTGGGCAGTTCAGATTGGCTGCGTAAAATGACCACATTCCGTTTGGCTTGGTGGCATTTAGCAATCAGCTGACAATAGCGATCGCGGCTGTCCGGATTTTCCGTATCCCCCAGCAAAACTGTGTTGGGCACCAAATGGCCGATCCCATAGGCTTCGACCAAGTTCTCGACCCCGGCATAAGGTTCTGGTGCACTCACCAATCGCACCATAGCCTGTATCCCCTGTCTAGCCAAATAGTCTTGAATCGTAGTCTCCATCCCCTCTTGCTGGGCCAGACTACGCGAGCCGCTGGGCAGAACACTGGCGACTGTAATCAAGCCCCGATTGTGGGTAAAGGCGGCGGCAAATTCAATCAGATGCCAGCGCTTGGTCGGTGCCCCTGAAAACACCAAGATGTGGGGCCGCCAGTTTTTGGCACCGGGGGTTTTCTGCATGTTATAGAGGCCAATCCGCACCAAAGTCATCCATAGACCTTGGCGTACATCTCCCCAGGTGCTTTGCAACTCTCGCCGTTCCAGCCAGAGATAAATGCCCAGGACAATCAGAGCCGCCGCCACTGTCGCCACGGCATTGATCAAAAACATCACGGCAAGGCAACCCATCGCGCCCGTCAAGGAAATCGACCAGTGCACCCGAAAAGTTGGGCGAAAAGACGGGCTTTGTAGAAAACCCTCAATCCCGGCCACCACGTTGAGAACCATGTAAGTGGTCAAGAAAAACATGGTCAGCACCGGGGCAATCAGATCTAAATCCCCCAATGAGACTGCGGCTAAGACGATGCCTAAGCTAAATAAGGTTCCCAAACGGGGCTCATCACTAGGCCCATGACCATTACCCAACCACCGCAGGCGCTTGGGTAAAATGCCGTCCCGTGCTAGTGCTTGCAGCACCCGAGGTGCCCCCAAAATACTGCCTAAAGCACTTGATAGCGTGGCCCCCCAAACCCCAAGCAATATCGCCCCACCCCACAGGGACATGCGGCGCATAATCAGGGGTTCGGCAATCAAAGTGGCGGCATCAGCCCTGACAGACAGCAGTAGTGGGATGCTCATGTAAATCGCGTAGCCGACGCCAATAGCGGCCAAAGTCCCCACTGGGATCGCCCGTCGCGGATCCTTTAAATCCCCGGACATATTCACCCCAGACATGATGCCTGTGACCGCTGGGAAAAACACCGCCAAAACTGCCCAAAAACTTACCGATCCCGGTGCTTCAGTGACAGGCAATGTCGTGGGCGTGGCATCGCTACCCAAGACTAGGGAAATTAGGGAAAGGACGATCGCAGCCATGATCACGTATTGGGCTTTAATCGCAATTTCAGCAGATTTCAAAGCCAGCACTGTGACCAACACGGTTGTAATCAGTGCCACCAATGTTTGGTTGAGGCCTGGAAAAATCTCCACTAAACTTTCAGCAAAGCCAATGGTGTAAAGTGCTACCGACAATGCCTGAGCAAAATACAGCGGAATTCCCACTGCCCCACCCGTCTCAATTCCCAGAGAACGGCTGATCATGTAATACGCCCCACCTGCCCGGACGACTTGATCGGTCGCGATCGCTGAAATTGACAACCCGGTAATGAATGTAATCGCGGTTGAGATGGTGACAATCATTAACGTCCCGACCAACCCCACATGCCCCACAACCCAACCAAACCGCAGGTACATGATGACCCCAAGGATGGTCAAAATCGAAGGTGTAAACACGCCGCCAAAGGTACTCAGTCCCGCAACTTTAGCTTCAGGTTTGGGAACGACAATAGATGATGAGTCGGAACGACGAAATGACATTAAAAATTGGGTTGAGAAAGGGCGTGACCGTCAGTCTGCCCCCATCATGCCTGAAGAATAGACGATCGCCTAGTTGTCAATTACACCAACTCAAAGGGGAACCCTCAATCGCTTGCGCCTTCTGTCCCTGGCAGCTCGACCCATTCTTTGGGTAACCCCACTAGCTCCCCTCGAATCGCCTCAATTTCAGCTGCTTGCGCCTCTCCGTCAAGATAATCAAGGGTCAGCAGTCGGATCCGCAGCGATTCATAGGAAGCTTTGAGATGGCGGTGATGAATCCACCGTGCCCCCAACTGCAGTGAGCGATCAACACCCACCACTAAACTGGCTATGGCTGAGAGTGTTGGCACTATCCACAACGGGATACTATAAGTGCCCTGTAGGCCACCCAATATGGTTGAAGCACCTGTACACACGAGGATGATGACAACCCCCGTGTTGTAGAAGAACCCATGTTGCCCTGCTAGACGATTATTGAGGTTAAGCTCATCCAAAATAAGTGTCCGAAGCCCCTGCTTTTCCATCGCATCCGCCTGAAATAATAAGATTAGCTGACAGCCATTGTGACGAGGTTTACGTCATGCTAAATTAGCTGGCTTAGCCTAAGGCCAAGCCCACTGAGCTCGAGGCTGATGGCTAAATCTTTATGCTGCTTCACACGTTGGTGCAGAGACCCTTTACAATTGTTAAAGGATTGGTACTCTCCGCTGTGACCATCGAAGCGTCCGATTATGCTCCGCGTGATCGAAAGCCAATCTAAGGTCTAGTTCAGTTCAAAGCTGATACTTTTCCCTTCGGAAAACCGATCAGTCTGGACTCGAACAAGGACTAAAATGGCCACGTGGGTTTCTTAAGACTTTACTAAAGTCCCCCTTGAAGGTGGTCGCTTACGGTTTGTCGCACTGAATTAGAGAACGGATATGACAAAAGACATCACGCGCTATCGCAATATTGGTATCTTTGCCCACGTTGATGCGGGTAAGACCACGACTACGGAACGCATTTTGAAGCTCACCGGCAAAATCCACAAAATCGGTGAGGTGCATGACGGTGCGGCCACCACCGACTTCATGGAGCAGGAGCAAGAGCGGGGCATTACCATTCAGTCCGCAGCGACCTCTTGTTTCTGGAAAGAGCACCAGCTCAATATTATCGACACCCCTGGGCACGTCGATTTCACCATTGAGGTGTATCGTTCCCTGAAAGTATTGGATGGGGGGATTGGTGTCTTTTGCGGTTCTGGCGGAGTAGAGCCCCAATCTGAAACCAACTGGCGTTATGCCAATGATTCCAAGGTTGCCCGAATTATTTATGTCAATAAACTTGACCGTACCGGGGCTGATTTTTATCGCGTGGTGAAGCAAGTTGACGAAATCCTTGCCGCTAAACCCCTAGTGATGGTGCTCCCCATCGGTACCGAGAATGATTTTGTTGGCGTCGTTGATCTGTTGACCCGCAAAGCTTGGATTTGGGATGATTCTGGCGAACCCATGAACTATGAGATCAAAGATGTCCCTGAAGACATGCAAGATCAAGTTGAAGAATACCGCGAGGCCCTGATCGAGCTTGCCGTTGAGCAAGATGAAGACGCATTGATGAAGTATCTTGAAGGGGAAGAGCTAACCCTTGACGACATCAAGCAGTGCATTCGTAAGGGCACCAATGAGCTGGCCTTTTTCCCGACCTATTGCGGGTCTTCTTTCAAAAACAAGGGCGTACAGTTGGTGCTGGACGCAGTGGTAGATTACCTACCCAACCCCACAGAGGTAAAACCCCAACCTGAAGTTGACCTCGAAGGGAATGAAACCGGTAGCTTTGCCATTGTTGATCCTGAAAAACCCATGCGGGCACTGGCATTTAAGATCATGGATGATCGCTTTGGTGCGCTCACCTTTACCCGACTCTACTCAGGCACCATCAACAAGGGCGATACCGTGCTGGATACCGCAACGGGCAAAACCGAGCGGATTGGCCGCATTGTGGAAATGCACGCTGACTCGCGAGAAGAAGTTAACTCTGCCCAAGCGGGAGACATTGTCGCCCTCGTAGGTCTCAAGAATATTCAAACGGGCCACACCCTCTGTGATCCGAAACAGCCTGCCACTTTGGAACCCATGGTCTTTCCTGACCCTGTCATCTCCATTGCGGCCTTCCCCAAGAAGAAGGGCGACAACGAAAAGATGGGGGCTGCACTCACCAAGATGGTGCAGGAAGATCCCTCCTTTTATGTGGAAACAGACCAAGAAAGTGGTGAAGTCATCCTCAAAGGGATGGGAGAACTCCACCTGGATATTAAGGTGGACATTCTTAAGCGCACCCACGGGGTTGAGGTCGAAGTGGGTAAACCTCAAGTGGCCTACCGCGAGTCGATTACCAAGCAGCTCTCAGATAGCTACACCCACAAGAAGCAGTCTGGCGGTTCCGGTCAGTACGCCAAGATTGAATACATTATCGAACCCAATGAGAAAACGGCTGGATTTGGGTTTGAGTCTAAAGTCACTGGCGGTAATGTGCCTCGGGAATTCTGGCCTGCGGTGGAGAAAGGTTTTGCCACTAGCGTTGAGAAGGGACCGTTAGCGGGTTTCCCCGTCGTCGATCTAAAAGTCACCCTGACCGATGGCGGATTCCACCCGGTTGACTCGTCTGCGATCGCATTCGAAATTGCAGCCCGAGCCGCTTATCGTCAGTCTTTGCCCAAGGCGGGTCTACAACTGTTAGAACCCGTGATGGATGTGGACGTGTTCACCCCCGATGACTACATGGGTGACGTGATTGGTGACTTAAACCGTCGTCGCGGCATGATTAAGTCCCAAACCCCTTCGCCTACTGGTGTGCGCATTAAGGCTGATGTACCCCTGAGTGAGATGTTTGGCTATATTGGTGACCTGCGCACCATGACCTCTGGTCGTGGCCAGTTCTCCATGCAGTTTGCTTACTATTCCCCTTGCCCCAAGAATGTGGCTGAGGAAGTGATTAAGGAAGCGAAAGAACGTCAAGCCGCCATGGCTTAAATGGGTTTCCTTTTCCATAGCATGAGCTGCAAGTGCCTGCCCTGTTGACGACAGGGCAGGCGTTTTTTTACTCATTGCCTCTCTCCTTACCCCACGACTACTGCCGTCCCCGTTGCAGTAATTAACATCAATACCCCCGTTTCATCGATATTAATGGTGCCTGTGGTGATCTGAACACCGATAATAGCGTTGGCACCAAGTCGGTTGGCACGCTGCTCAAGTTCTTCTAAAGCGTCTCGTTGACCCCGTTCAAAGACCCGCTCGTAAGCTCCGGTACGCCCACCGATAATGTCGCGAATGCCAGCGAAAAAGTCTCGCAGGGCATTGCTGCCATAGACAACTTCAGCGGTCACCACCCCTAAATAGTCACGGATCTCCCGATCCTGAAGCACGTCAGTTGTTGATATGATCATAAGCTGACCCTGAATTGTACTGTTTTGGCCACATGGTTACAGCACCTAGTATCGCTGAATTGCTTGATCGGAGGAGCAATGTGGTGCGCAACTCTACAAAGTACTGTGGAGTTTGCTGTATACCTGATCAATTGCAGTGGGGTGGCTTAGAAAATCTGCTTCTGGCAAAGGTTTAGTTTCATAGCATTGGAGGAGTAAGCGCGTGTATCGGCAAATCATGGTCATAGCAACCCTGATGGGTGGCATCGGTATTGGCGCATCAGGTGCTTTCGCCACACAGCCTGGAATCGTTGAAAACACTGGCGCAATTCAACGCGAGACCAGCATAGGGCTTGATGGGCTGAGTATAGAGAGTCAGGAACACATTGCCCAACTTCTTTTAGCCCAGGCTGATGATGATGACCTCTCTGATGAGGAAAAAGCGCGTCTCGGGGAACTGCTCAGAGAAGCCCAAGATCTGATTGATGATCGAGACTATGCCAGCGCGATCGCAGCCTATCAGCAAGCCACACAAATTGATGGCGATAACCCCAGAATTTACTCTGGCATTGGCTATTTGCAAATTCAGCAGGGGAATTATCAGGCGGCGGCAGCGGCCTACCGTCAGGCCATTGATCTCGATCCCCGCAACTTGCCTTTTCGCCATGGGCTTGCGTTTAGCTTAGTCAATGCAGGGTCACTTCAGGAAGCCACTGCTGTTTATCAAGAACTGATTCGTATGGCTCCAACGGAAACTGACGCCTACCTGGGGTTGGGCAGTGTCTTGATTCAGCAAGAAGATTTTGCTGGCGCACTCGAAGCCTATGAACAACTGGTTAGTGTTTCACCCGGTAATGCCAGCGCATTTGAAGCGATTGGCAATCTATACCTCCGTCAGGAGCAATATGACGAAGCCCGTGAAGCATTCCAGCAGGCCGGGCAGATTCGACCCAGCAGCACTATTTACCAGGGAATTGCGGAAATCTGTCAAGCAGAAGCCGATGAGCCTTGTGCCCATGATGCCTTTTTCCGCGCTGTCGAGCTCAATGCCACCAACGCCCAAGCCCTGTTAGGGTTGGCTCAAATCTTGAGCGATCGCGGCGAGGCAGACCGCGCCCGCCACTACTTCACACGGGCTGCCGAAGCCGATCCAACTTTGGTGCCGGCCCAGGCCGCCGTCGGTGAGATGCATTTAGAAGCAGAAGAATATCTCCAGGCCATATTGGCCTATCGCCGCCTAGTCCGGCAGTTGCCAAACAATGCAGGGGCACACTACAACCTCGCGTTGGCCTTGCGCGGTCAAGGCTTTGATACTGAAGCCGTGACTCAGTTGCGGTCAGCTTACAACCTCTACCGCCAGCAGGAAGACACAGAAGGGGCTACCCGATCGGAGCAGCTATTAGAGCTTTGGGGTGCTTCTTAGATGGAGAGCGCTTGGATTTCGTCAGGGATGATGAGGCGTGAGACTCAGAATTTTCCCTAGGCGTCGTCAAATTCTTCATGAGCACGCTGGCGTAATGCCTCTTGGGCAGCACCAACGGCCAGCCCTACAATCGCACCTGCAAGCCCATAGCTGCTATGTACGTTGGAGGGCGTTTCGGCGCGGCTAATCTCAGCTAAACCAATCCCCAAAACCATGCCTAGTAGACATGTCATGAGTCCTGAAAACACGATTGTACGGAGGTTCATCGGTTTTCTCCCAAAGGTTAGTTATTGATAGGCTAAAAGTTGCAGCGGGATTTCAACTCCTTGCTCCAATTTTTCCCCATAACCGCTGAGAGCGCACCAAACTGCAACGCTTTGTCATTGCAGTTCACATTCATTCAAAAAGCGTCTGATGCTATACGCCGAGGAACCGATTCATAAAATTACTGACAGACTGACGGAGTCGCTTTTTTCGCTGCCATTTTTGAAAATCTTCGTCGTAGCGGAAGCGGCTAGGCCAAAACGTCTGCCAAGCATGGAGTGCTAGCCCAATGCCCCAAACCAACAGGATGAATAGTGAAAGCTGAATACCGCCGCCGAGCAGCAGGTCAATCAGGACAAGGAAGCCATTAGTGACTAGGTAACGAATCAGATGATGCTGAAACCGCTGACGGCGATACTGATTAAAGGTGGCTTGTTCCTGCATTTCACCTTTGTGATTGATCCATTCTTGTTCGGCAGCCCACAGATCATCGTCTGAAATGCCTAATTCGCTGGCAATTTCTGAGAGTTGCCCACGGGAGAGTTCGCCAGATTCAGTTTGTTTGGCGATCGCGATTTGTAAAATTTCTTGCGCCTCTTCGGAGGCATACAGCTCAGATATAGACATGACTCACGAAGCTAGGGCGTTACTTCTGCTATAGACAAACTATCGGTTAATCTTTGCAATTTACAGTGGGGATATCTCGCCACCAGCAAAAAATCTCTACTCCTATTTTAGGAAATTGCTCTAATCATGCACTGCTTTTTAACATAGCTTTGGCTACATTGCTAGAGAAAGCAACGATAGGCTATGGTTTCGGTTTTGGCATAGTGTTTATTGCTTTATAGTCTGAATCACTTGAGTCTTTTGAATCTATGGATAATGTTGATTTGGCGTTTACATCAGCCCTCGATCAAGCTCAGTTAATCCGTGCAGGAGCGGTGTCGCCCCTGGAGCTAACCACACTGTATTTGGATCGCATTGGCCACCTCAACCCAAAGCTAGGGAGCTATTTCACAGTAATGGGCGAAGCGGCGATCGCCGACGCCAAAGCCAAAACCGAGTTGCTGACCACGGTTGACGACCTCAACACTCTGCCCCAGTTCTTTGGCGTGCCGATTTCGGTGAAAGACCTCAACCCAGTGGCTGGAGAGCCCTGCTGCTACGGGATCAAAGCCGCTCGCAATCGAATTGCCGAGCAAGACGATGGGATTGTTGTGCCGATCAAGCGCGCTGGGTTTGTCATCTTGGGCAAGACGGCTACGTCCCAGTTGGGTAGCTTGCCATATACTGAGCCGCCTGGATTTCCCCCGGCCCGCAATCCCTGGCACCTAGACCATACCCCTGGTGGATCTAGCGGCGGTGCCGCCTCAGCGTTAGCAGCCGGATTGTGCGCGATCGCCCAAGGTTCGGATGGCGGGGGGTCAGTGCGCGGCCCTGCATTTTGCTGTGGATTAGTGGGGCTAAAGCCCTCTAAGGGGCGTATCAGCAATGCGCCAGGGGGAGAATCGCTCCACGGTGTTGCCACGAATGGCCCATTAGGTCATACCGTAGCTGATGTCGCTGCTCTATTAGATGAACTTTCCGGCTACGTCTTGGGCGATCCCTATTGGCTACCGGATCCGGATGCTTCATTTTTAGCTGCTACCCAACGCCCACCAGGCCCATTGCGCATTGGCTACACGACCACGATTGCGCCCATTGGTGACGCCCATCCCGACTGCAAACAAGCGGTGGAAACCACGGCCCAAACCCTATCTGCCCTCGGCCACAAAGTCGAACCAATGGCCTTTCCTGACCTGACTGAGCTGATTGAGCCATTTATTGTGGTGTGGCAATGCGTGATCGATCAAGCGAATGTGCCTTGGATTGCATTAGAGAAAATGAACCGCTGGTTGCTATGGCGGGCGCGTCGAATTCGTAGCGGTTCCTATTTGCGATCGCTGAGTCGGCTTCAAGCCGTGGCCCGCAAAATTGTGGCTGTCTGCGATCCGTATGATGTGGTGTTGATGCCCACCTATTTACACCCGCCAATCCGCATCGGCGAGTGGCAAAAGCTGCGATCGGCAAAGACCCTGGATCAGATCATTCGCTGGATCGCGCCCTGTCCGCCTTTTAACGCCAGTGGCCAACCCGCCCTGTCCTTGCCTACTGGATTTGCACATAACGGTTTACCCATAGGCGTGCAGTTGATCGGACGCCCCGCTGCCGATGCGCTGCTGTTGTCACTAGCGGCTCAGATTGAAACGGCACAGCCGTGGCGGCAACATCGACCTGCGATCGCCCGTGATTGATGGAGGGTAAAAGTTGACTTCTTCTCCATTACATAGGCCCGACATTGGCTTTATTCCGACGCCCCGTGACGCTCTAAGCGCGATGCTAGATCTTGCCGATCTTCAACCCCACGATGTGGTTTACGACCTTGGCAGTGGTGATGGGCGATTTTTGATTGAGGCGGCCCGCACCTTTGGATGCCGAGGGGTAGGGATTGATATTGACCCAATCCGGATTCACGATGCCCAGCAAAATGCTAAGGCAGTCGGGGTGGCGCAGCACCTTGCTTTTATCTGCCAAGACCTGTTTGAAAGCGACTTCACGGAGGCAACGGTCGTCATTCTCTATCTGCTACCTCACCTGAATTTGCGACTACGCCCCCAATTGTTTGCCCAACTGCGCCCTGGGACAAGAATTATTTCCCATCAGTTTGACATGGCCGATTGGCAACCGGATGAGGTTATTCATTTGGCTAATTCAGAAGAGGAGTCAACACTGTTTCTTTGGCGCATATCGGTTACCCAATAAACAGGGCATAGTTTGCAGTCAGCAGTTCCCTGGGTTATGGCTGGCTGTCGCTGCCTTGCTAACGGGAGATATGGCAGCGGTATTGACTACATTGCAGCAGGGGTCGGCGTCTTCGGAACATCAAGAATTTGTAGAAGCATTGCGGGGGCGATCGCACCAGGATTAAATCAGTAGCTGTAATTTTGCGTAGGGTGGGTCACTGCCTCACCGATCGCTATAAACGCTTTTCTGGCAAGCCTTCTGACCCACCGCTCCTGAACAGAGCGTAAAATCATTTGCATCCTTGGGGTTTCGCCACTGTGGCAAGGATGATTGATATCGGACTCCGCTGCATGAGGTAATTTTTTTGAACCCAAGCACCATGATTCACAAAAATGTGGTGTAGCATAGACTGGAACGATAACCATTCTCATTTTGTGGCGAGATGATGTTTAAACAACAATCTACGCCGAAGCGGATTTACGCGACCGCTACGATCTTAGCATCGGCGATCGCGTTAGGTTTGGGGAGCAGCCTAGAAGCAGCCTTTGGTGAGACAGAGTGAGCGGGTGGGGTATTCATTGAAAGCGCCAGTTTTGATAGCTGAAGGGCTGACGGTTTATCGAGAAACCTATGCAGCGGTGCAAAACGTCTCGTTTACATTGGCCCAAGGTACCGACACGGCGATTGTCGGACCGAACGGCGCAGGCAAAAGTACGTTAGTCCAGGCATTGTTGGGAATTTTGCCCCATCAACAGGGGAATGTGTTTGTTTTGGGCCAACCCCTGAGTCCAACTGGTCAGTTGGCGCCTCAAATTCGTCAGCAAATTGCCTATCTACCCCAAAGCTTTTTGTTCGATCGCCGCATTCCTATCACGGTCGAAGAACTTGTGGGGTTAGGCTGGGATCATCTAGGCCTGCAATTGCCTTGGGTCGGGCGGAGACCGCGTCGCCAAGCCATCCGCCAAGCCCTAAATCAGGTCGAGGCCTGGCACCTTCACGACCAGTTGCTCAGTAGCCTTTCAGGAGGAGAAACCAAGCGAGTTCTGCTGGCTTACTGCTTGGTCCGTCCCCGGCGTTTATTGATCCTGGATGAAGCACCCGCGGGCTTGGATGCCCGTAGTGAAGGGGAGTTTTATCGCCTCCTCAATCAACTTAAGCGGGAGCAGGGCTGGGCTATTTTACAGATTTCCCACGATCTGGATATGGTGCAGCGTAGCTGCGATCGCGTCATTTGTCTCAACCGCACGATTCGCTGTCAGGGGAGTCCAGAAGTTGCCCTGGCTGATGAGCACCTTTCAGACACTTATGGCGCTGAATTTATCCGCTATCGGCATTCCTGTAGAGGTGCATGAGCCATGACGATTCAGGCAGCGCTGACTCGTATGATTGACCTCTTCCAGTTGTCATTTTGATCGCTACCCTTGCACCGAAAGCCAAAGGTGTGGCGTACTGATTTCAGGATATTCATGTTGCTTGAAAATTGCTGGTCATCTTCAGCGATCGCAAATGTAGCTATCTCAAGGATTTGGACGTTTGCACAGCCTGTTGCACATCGAATAGGGCGAATATAATCGCAATGTCGCTAACACGAAAAAGTAGATGCCTCAGGCGAGGGTATGTCGGCTAGTCAATCAAACTTGTCCGGTTAACCTGCTTTGACGGTATAGATCTGGCTACTGCCAAGGTTTAAGTGTGATATTAGAGGCATATTGAGTTGCCTCTGAAATCGGCATGTTGGAATGGTTAGCGGTCTCGACGGGTGTGGAGCTAGGCAACCTCGTCCTTGAGCAAGTTCTAGATTTAGGCAAACTTGTTCTAGAAGGGCAATCCTACAATGCTGAGTAACTTCACCAAGCGCTTCTTGCAGAATTTCATCACTGACACCATGACGCTTCAGATTAGTAGTCAGTAGCAATACTTGGTACATTCAGCAATCTAGCCAGCGCTAGAAAAAGAGCCACTTAAATAGTCTTTTCGCTTGGCTTCAGGAAGTTTCTCAATGGCATAACGTAGCATTGTGCGAGGCATTTCTTTGGCGTGTGCTGTTAAGAAAGTTTCTAAAATTTCTAAATTGCGTTTCCCAATTTCTCTCAGCATCCAACCCACCGCTTTATGGATTAAGTCTTCTGTATCGGTAAGCAGTTGCTTTGATAGGGCGATCGCATCGTAAAATTGATTGTTCTTAATAAAATGAAAAGTTGACATGATTGCAATTCGTCTTGCCCAAAGGTTATCAGATTTAGACAATTCATAGAGTGGATGCCTATCTTTATCCTCTAGATAAGCCCCTAAAATCTGGTGGGCAGAACTGTCTACTAAATCCCAATTGTTGACGAAGCTAATGTTGCTTAAATATAGCTGACAAATTTTTACTCGTTCGCCTTCATCAGCTTTAGCAAATTTCTGAACTAGTAATAAGAGTGCAAACAATCGCACTTCATGGAAGGCAGATCTCAATAGGGGTTGTATTTCTTCAAGTGGCGTATTTTTATATTTTTTGGCCTGTGTCCTAAGAAAGGGAACCCGAATGCCGAGAAACTGATCTCCCTCACTATATTCACCCTTACCCGTTTTGAAAAACCGTTGTGAATGTTCCGCGATCGAAGGATCAGCTAAGGATCTCAGCATTTCACTGATTTCTTGTGATGTGATTGACGACTTGACGACTTGACTCCACCGCTGCTGGGGTTAACCAAGCAACTGAAGCTCGACGACATCGAAACAGTGCTGAACCAGGCCATCCAAGGCCAAGACCATCAGGGATGAGACGACCCAGCGGCTCAAATCGTCCAGCCTTCCCACCGTGAGTTCGACAGTTTCCCAATCTGCTCTGATTTCCTAACCCGTCATCTCGCTCACCCAATGCTTGCGACTCAAACCATCTTTGAGCGTAAACCAGGGTTGAATACTACATTTCCTGAACTTTCGGTTGAAAACACACTACATTTCCTGAACTTTCGGTTGAAAACACACTACTGTTTAGGGATTTTTTGTGCTGGAGATTTTTGCAATAGTGGGGACAACAGCGGAGGGAAAACAATCATAGACTCCTTGCACGAACCCCGATCTGAAGGCTGAAACCCCTGTAATTGCGTTGTGGTTTTCGATTTATGCAAGAGGTCTATTGAGCCAAAGACATCAAAAGGGGGGCATATACATTAGGTGCATTGCCACCCTTTCGTACTTCAAGTGTTCTCCTAGCCGTAAAACTACTAGATAGCGAGGCATCATCCCATGGTTTATCAACGAAAGCAGCGCTCAGAAGACCAGCAGCTTCCAATACCACAGGTACAAACCAGTCTGTTTGCCTCGCCAGATCTAGAGACGGATGACGCGGCCAATTCATATACTGGTGCCGTAGCAAGTGATGGACCAAGTGCGGAAGCGAAGCTCAAACATGCCGAGCAGCATGGTTATAACTTTGCTAACATATCAATTTTTCCTAAGGAAGGTGCGGTGCAGCGAGCGTCTAGCATCTCCCCGGTGCAAGACTTTCATAGCAAATTCTTTCCCAATGAAGATGCGGTGCAGCGAGCGTCTAGCATCCCCCCGATGCGAGACTTTCATAGCAAATTCTTTCCCAATGAAGATGCGGTGCAGCGAGCGTCTAGCATCCCTCCGGTGCGAGATTTTCATAGCAAATTCTTTCCTAATGAAGGTGCGGTGCAGCGAGCGTCTAGCATCCCCCTGGTGCAAGCAAAGCTCACCGTTGGGCCAGCAGGCGATAAATACGAGCAAGAGGCCGATCGGGTGGCGGCTAGCGTAGTGGACATGATCCATAGTCCTGTGGCTGAGACCTCTGTACAGCGGTCTTTAGATGGGGACGGAATGCCTCCACAGGCGTGGCCACAGATGCGTATCCAGCGGTATAGCCAGAAAGATGATGTGCAAACTAAGCTGACGCCGAACCAAATTGGCAAGGAAGGGGGAGCAGCATCTGAAGATGTCACCTCTGAAATAGAACGGGCCAAGGGCGGCGGCCAAAAACTAGATCAGGGGTTGCAGCACCGCATGGGGAAAGCCATGGGCACTGACTTTAGCAGGGTACGCATACACACGGATGCAACGTCAGACCAAATCAACCAAACCATACAGGCAAAGGCCTTCACCACCGGGTCGGATGTTTTCTTTCGGCAGGGCCAATACAACCCAGGTACAAAGAGTGGTCAGCAACTGATTGCCCATGAACTCACCCATGTAGTGCAGCAAGGCCAGGCGATTCAGCGAACCTTAGCCCCAGAGGAAGAAGCGCAGATCAAGAATATAAAAGTCAGTGATGATGAAGAACTGCAAAAAAAGCCAGATAGCACAAGCAGCAGTCAAGCTTCAAACCTTTCTGGCGTGATCCAAAGGGATGGCAGAAGTAAACTTAGCCCAGATGCTGAGGATAAAGGGGGTGGAAATATTACAGTCGTGACTCGGAAGAGCAAAGGTTGGTTTAAGAACGCAGATCTAACCGAAGAACAGGTGAAAAAGATACAAAAGAGTGTGAAAGCGGCGAGAGAAATCGCCGCAAATGCATTAACGAAGGTGAAAGCATTGCGCACGGCGTATGACCCTAAACAGATGAAATGGACAGACTTTATATGGGCCAATAGGAATGCTGGGTGTTTCGCAGACAATCTTGTGGGTGACTGCCCCGCGCTAGATTTAGATGAAAAGCCACTAGCGTTAGCGATGCGTAAGGTGGAAACAGTACTCTCAAGGACGCAGCAGGGTTTAGCAGCAAATATTAAGTTAGTGGAAAATAAACCTGAAAAAAACAACAAAAAGATTGTTGGATATTTAGACCCTGCTGTACAAGAAATTGATGAGAACACGAAACATAAGAAGCTATCGTATCTGGACGAAAAAGGTAATAAGAAGGATGATGCGGATGGTGCTGAATATGACGATAAAAAAACGTTGAAAAAAGCCAGTGCCGAGCTAATTACTGGCAAGAAGAATAAACTTAAAAAGAATATTAAGGAGCACGTATTAGTTGACATACCCTTCTTAAGCGACGCAGTACTACCGAGCAGCATTCACATAAATTTTGTACATTTTCTGTTTAAATTGAATGCGCTTAATGGCGGTCGAATTATCCTGCATGAAGCAACCCACAAATTTGCAAATACGAAGGATCACCAGTATATGCGGGATATTTGTGGACATGACTTAGGTGTAAAGAAGGGTGTAGAAAACGCAGATGGCTATGCCTGGTACGCTTACGTTCTCAAGGAAAAGGGGGTATAAATTCGCTACACAAGATGCTGAGGTTTAGTGTCTGTGGCCGCTCCCACTAATATCTTTTAGCTATGGCCTGGATGTAACCATGGTTTAGGTGTCATATTTAGAAGCATATTGAGTTGCCCCTGAAATCGGCATGTTGGAATGGTTAGCGGTCTCGACGGGTGTAGAGCTAGGCAAACTCGTCCTTGAGCAAGTTCTAGATTTAGGCAAACCTGTTCTAGAAGGCTATGTTCAAGATTTTTTCAAAGACTGCTTGAATAGTGGGGTCGCCCAGCTTAAAGCCCCGATGCTGAAAAAGCCGATGGCCAAGGCCATTGGCTTTTTTAGTGCGATCGCCCGATCTTGTAGGATGCGACGCATCAGTCCAATCATTCCAAAACTGGAATAGATCAAACTTGTCCGATTCACCTCGCCTTCAGCTGTCAATTCTAAGGTTAGTATTACTCCCTAGTGCGATCGCCCCAAACATGAGCATAGAAATACGAGAAGCTTCAAAATCCGAGCTAGATGACGTGTTATCAGTAGAGCGCGCCGCTTTTGATAGCAACGAAGAAGTTGATCTGGTAAGCGCACTTTTAGACGATTCGAGTGCTCAGCCCGCTTTGTCTTTGCTGGCCTGGGAAGGCGATCGCGCCGTGGGACATATTTTATTTACCGCAGCGCGGCTAACAGAAACCCACAATACAGCATCCATATCACTGCTAGCCCCCTTAGCCGTCATACCGGAGGCTCAAAAACAAGGCATTGGTACTCAGCTGATTGAACGAGGATTTCAGCTGTTGTCACAAGCAGGTGTAGAGCTGGTCTTCGTGTTGGGTCACCCAACGTATTACCCACGCCATGGCTTTAAGCCCGCAGGCCGGCTCGGATTTGAAACCCCCCACCCGATTCTAGAAGAGCAGGCAACCGCTTGGATGGTTCAAGCGCTGCGCCCAAACCTGCTTGGCATTGTTTCTGGAAAAGTCGTCTGTGCGGATGCACTCAATCAGCCTGAATTTTGGCGTGAATAGTCCATTGGCTAGGCATGCACCTATCTTCTATTTTTATTCATAGGCTTGCGATCGCTAGGAGTTGCTTAAAGCCAAGTCAGCCTTTGAGTCTGCGGCTGCAGATGTCAAATTAATAAGGTTTGATGACTAAATTGCCGATATTTTACTAAACCGTTTAGTAAAATATAACAGTGCGCTGTTTTCTTAGTTCTTTTTTCCTGCATCTACCAGAATCTCTATGTCCCCTCGCCAAACCATGCACTACTACGACATTGCCTTTGCATTGAATCAGGGAATTGTGGTGGCGCTGCTAGCTGCCATGAACTCCATCGCCCAAAATACCGCCAAGTCTGATCACATTCGCTTCAATATCGCCGTTCCACCAGAAGAAGAGGGGGTCTTCAAGGCGCAGATTCAACGCTTCTTTCCAAACCCGGTGTTTCAGTGGCGAGTGCGGCCCTTCACCCCACCCAAATTTATGGAAGACTACATCTGCGGCAAGTTTGAACCCATGAGCCCAACCCGCCGCATCTCCCGCTACATGCAGTATGCTCGCATGTTTCTCAACGACATCTTTGAAGATGTAACGAAAGTCCTTTATCTGGATGCGGATGTAGTGGTTTTAGGTGATGTGACCACACTGTTTGAAACCGTGACATTTACGCCACAAAACTACTTCGCAGCAGTCCCCCACTTCTACCCGGCTATTTTCCACTTTGGCAACCCAGTGAAAGCTATCCCTGAAATATTAAGCTTCAAACAGTCTTTCAACAGTGGGGTATTGTTCACGGATTACACCTATTGGACAGCCGAAACCAATCGCCGATTTCACCACTACCTAACTTGGGATGCCGAATACCACTACGGCATGTTAAATCGAGGCGATGAAACCCTTTTGAATGTGATGTTCAAAGACTATATTCAGCTTGATCGCAGTTGGAATCGCTGTGGCTATGGCAACATGCGTTGGCTTGCCTGGTCTTTGAAGAAAGACTTAAACGACATTAACCTGATTCACTGGAGTGGCGGCCACCATAAACCTTGGAAAACGCACAAAATCATCTACGGTCAGATTTGGCGGCAGTATGCAGCACCAGCCCCCAGTCATGCTGTATTTTAATCCCTTATCAGGCAAGCTTTTTAGCCTGCATGCCGACTCTTCAGGGATGATTATCAGCGTCAGATAGTCGCTTGCGTAGTGTCACCCCGATGGTCATGAGGCCCACCGCCAGCAGTGCATTTTGCATCTCAGACTCAGGCACCGTAACGCGATCGCCTGCAATGGCAGGCGTACTGGCTGGCGGCAAACGCCGTAGCGTCCCTTGTTTATAGGCATAGGCCAGTTCGATTAGCTCGGGTTCGCTAAAGGCATCGCTCAAGAAGGTTAACCCAAATGGTTCTCCTTCACTTGTGTACCCAGCTGGCACAGTAATGCTGGGATAGCCCGGTCGTGCACCCGCGAATGCTGCAATGTTGTTAGGAAACAGGATCGACCAGTTCGGCTCCCAACCGCTCAAGGTCGTCAAATGCTTGCTCTGCTAAGGTGAGCTCATCTTCAGAGAGGAACTGTGAGAAAAACGGATCTCGCAGCACGCCCAGCCTCGCTCCCACTAAGCCGTCCGAATTGAGAAAGGGCGTGTAGTCGTCAAAGAACTGGCCTTCACTGGCAGCCGTTGCCGGATCAGTCGGATCTATCCCCGTTAGCGCACCGAGTAAAATCGCAGCATCTTCTACAGTGCGCGTAATTGGCCCCGCTGTATCCTGAGTTGCAGAAATCGGAATGATGCCATCTCGGCTAATGAGGCCCACGGTTGGCTTAATCCCCACTAGAGAATTGTTGCTCGCCGGGCTCAAGATAGACCCCGAAGTTTCAGTACCAATGGAGATTGCAGCCAGATTTGCCGCGATCGCTGCTGCTGGGCCAGAGCTAGAGCCCCCGACGTCAAACTCTCCAGGACCATAGGGATTCAACGTCTGGCCCCCGACTGCACTGAAGCCATTAGGCATGATATCCCATTGGGATCACAATAGCCCTCGATACCGAATAAACACCAAAATTGCAGCCCAAGATCCTAAGGCCACCTTAAGGGCAACCAAAATATTCAGTAGGGGAATCCAGCCACCGCTGACCAGGGTGCCCAATTCTCCCTGGGGCAATTCCAACCCAATCAACGTCAGCACCGCCAACACAATAAAGATCAAGACAGAAACTTTTTCCCAAGTGGCGGCATGCCAGCGTTGATAGATCGCTTCCATCACCTGGGATGAGGAGGTAATCGCAATTAGACCAATCGCCGTGCCCCCAGCGACCCCAGCGGCAAACCCACCACCAGGGCTTAAGTGCCCGCGAATGGCGAGTTCAATGCTGACCAAGGCCGCAATCATTGCCCCTAAACGGGCCAGCACAATTGAGGGATGGTCGGTAAATTGATAAATGGTGCAGGAGGGTTGCTCATTAGCCAGTAAAAACTTTGCCCCCATAATGGCGATTGTAAATACCACCACCTCAAAGATGGTGTCGTAAAGGCGGTTTCTAAAAATGATGCCGGAAACGGCATTGGCCACGCCGCTATCTTGCACAATGGACTCAACAATCGGAAGTTCAGCCACATCCACAGCGGGATTTGGAAAAACAATCATTTTGATATACAGGGCAATGCCAGCCGCGATGTAAATCCATTTCATGACGACTGCCTCCCAAAGGAATTAGGTGAACCAAGCGCAGGTGGGAAGGCCTCGGATGGAGCGGAATTCAGAATATTGACATCGATCAGATCGACATCAACCGTTGACGGCAAGGCAGATTGCATAATCTCGTAAAGACGGCGGACTCGGGTTTGGATATGGTAGGCGGCGCGATCGCTGCTGGTGGTGTGATGTACCACGGCATGGGCTTCCTCGGTAGCGTTCTGGGAGACTAGAACGCAGGTGGCGTGGATATCTTTGGCTACTAAGGCAGCTTGCAGCGCTTGAGGACTGGGATAGGGGATTTGCTCAAGCCGCATATGATAGTTGCTGAGCATCTTGCGTAAGGACGGCAGCAGGGCAACAGCAGCCGGAACAGGGGTAGGGAGGTCATCATTAGCGATTGCCTGGGCCTCACTTACGAGTATGCCAAGTCGTAGACTCATGGATGAACGCACGGCTACGGCATAGAGGGTAATCGACAGCATCGTGCCGACGAGGGCTTCGGTTAGGGCGACATCGGCTGCGCCAAAGAGGGCATAAACTAGCGCCGCGATCGCCCCTAAAATGCCACGAATCACCAGTGCCTGGTAAGGGTTGACCTGCAAAACCAAAAGGCAAGCAGTCAAGGGTAGCAGAGCCGTAATCACTAAGATGTATAGATTTTCAGCCGTTAAGGTTTCAAGCATTATCCCCTCCACTACTACTAGAGCAGTAGGCCAGCACATATCCCAACACCGTATTCCAAATCGCCAGCGAAATTAAGGCTAAAACCAATAGCGGCCACTCTCGGGGAATTTTGAGTAAAAGGCCCACAATAATACCCATGGACCCCAAAGTATCGGCAACTGAAAGGCTATGGAGTTTGAATAAAACCGAACGGTGACCCAGCAGCGGCAATGTCCCCCAAAACCAGAAAACAATGCCGACGCCAATACAAAAATAGCTTAGGTGATTTATCATACTTCGTTGACCCGCCTTATGATATGGGCTAGCAGCATTAAAGCTGCATTCCCGACACTCAAAATCAGCACTCCTACCACCCCAATCATCCAGTCATCGCGCAAGACCGACACCACTAAAATCATCATCGATGTTTTGGTGGCAATGCTGGCAAAAGCCAACATCTTTTGCCAAATATCTTCATCTTGACAAGCTTCATAAATGGGAATCAGCAATGCCAAGATCATCGCAATCAATATCCAACTCATATCTTTTGAGCCCCACTATCTCATCATCTCGCCATCCCATCATCGCCGCCGCACCCGATGCACCTCATACCAGCCGTCTTCGTGATATTTCAAAACGATCGTTTTTGGCGTAAAGGTAATTATAAAAATGTCTAGAAAAATCAGCCCCGGGGTCCGCTTTGGCTTCACCCGCTGCATGGTGACGTCTTCCTGAGCATGGGGACGAATCATGATTTCTAAGGCTTCAAAATAGGCTTGGGGAATTGCCACAATTACCTCCCAAAGTGCCCTTAACCAGTCTTTTAATAGGCTTGGGGTGACGTGGCTCCGCGGCAAGAGCAAGGCCACACAAACCCCGATAATAATATTGGCTAAACTGGCATCAGCAGTGAGTAAAAACCAAATGGTTAATCGCAATACGATATCTAAAAAACCAATCATGCCATCACCATCCAAAAGAGTAGCGTCAACATTAGGCTCATCACCCCAATTAGATGCTCAAATTGCTCTAACATACGGGGCAATTTGAGTGTAACTTTTTGGATAATGAAAACATAAATCAGCCACCCAATCCCGGTGATAATCAACGCTTTAACGAGATTGGCAACCTTATAATAAACGTCATAATGCAGTCCATTCCCCAAAATCAGCGCCCCCAGCAATAACGTCATTGCCCACCACAATCCAGGCTTAACAGATTTAATGTCAGATTTAATGTCAGATAATTCCGGTTGGTCTGGGCGACTTTGGTTAAAGGGTAAAAAGATGAATTTAGCAAAGGCGATCGCGGTGCCTACCGCCGCCACGTTCATCACGTTTGCCTGCCAGGGGACTAACTGCCCTAGGGTCAACGTCTTAGCCCCGAACCCCGCCAGCAGTGGAAAGCCTGAAATCGAAAGACCGGCGATCGCCAACGCGATCCAAAGGGGGCGTGACAGGGGAGACTGACGCAGGGTCTGAAAATTGCGGCTCGGTAGGTTACCAGCCGTTAAAAACAGCGCCGCTTTAGCCAATCCGTGGGCGAGGGCATAAAACCCAGCCGCAGCAGGGGCTGCCAGCACAAAACCCAACTGTGAAATGGTGCTTGAGGCCAGCATGCGCTTGGTGTCTTTTTCAAAAATGGCATAGGTAACGCCAAGCAAAGCGGTGCTCACGCTAAAGATCCGTAGGGTTGGCCCAATGTCTTCTACCATCAAGGCACATCGCACCAACGGAAAGACCCCCGTGTTAACCACCACCCCTGAAAGCAAAGCCGATACCGGCGTCTCCGATTCGGAGTGGGTCAGGGGTAGCCATAACCCCGATACAAAAATGCCGCCCTTCGTCAGCAAGCCCAACATAATTAGCGCGATCGCTTCGGTGGGTGCCCCCTGCAACCCGGCAAATGCAAACGACTGGTGCGTTTGATAGACCAGCACGGCACCGATCAGGTAAAACAGCATGGCCGTATTACTGACAAATAGATAGCGCAAACCCACCCAAATCGACCGATCCGTTCGGGGATAAGCAATCAACAGGAAGGCGGCAATGCCAATCACCTCTAAAGCCACATACAGACTAATAAAATCCGCACAGATAAAAACAGAATTGACGCTGCCGTGCAATATGATCGCCTGCGTGTAGAAAAAGGCCGTTTTACCCTGCTGCCAACAGTAGAGAACCACCGCTGCCGTGACTAACGCATTGGTCAAAATGAAGTAGCCACTTGATGGATCAACCAGCAAAGTGACGCCAAAGTGATCTAACAGCTGTAGCTCTAGCGACAACGGTGCAAAGATTCGCTGGAGGCCATAGCCAAAGGACGCGATCGCCACCAAAAGCGCAAGGGGACGAGCAAGCTTGGGCAAGAGATAGATGCTGAATCCTGCCAAAAACGGCAGGGCAATCCAGGCGATGGTGATGGCCGGGGCAATCCCAGTGGGGGTAATCAAACTCATGGCGTATTGCTCTTCTCGATCTCGCGGGTCTCCAGGGTGGGATTATCGCGAGATAGCTTCATCACGCCCACCAGCATCAAGGCCTGGATTGAAAAGCCAATCACAATCGCCGTCAAAATCACCGC
>JBCBZT010000066.1:0-32478 GCA_039815185.1 Cyanobacteria bacterium P01_A01_bin.123
CGCGTCATTTACCGTGCTCCCTGAACCAATGGGCTTCGTTGTGTTGTGCCAACTTACCCAGGAGTCCCGGCCTGCTATGACGTTTCTGTTCGTCGGCTCACAGCTTTGCTGCTGGCTTCCTCCAGACCCTCCCTCGCGGGACCGCCCTTGCCTTAAGCTAGTCGTTGTTGTCTCTCGGCGCCGATGATTTTCGAGCATTTGGACACTGGTTCTCCGACAGGGGACTTGCACCCCATTAGTTCACGCCCGTGCCGGGCGTACACAAGCCGCTTGCACACCGACCGCATCAAGGATATTGGTCAGTCGCGAAAGGTTACTATCAGCGGGTGAAGCGGAACGTTAACACCTCGAAGAATCTAGATCTCACTAGGAGTTGTTACCTCTAAAGCTCTGTCCTATATTTTTTTCAAAGAAGCGTAGTGTATTGCCTTTGCATAGCCAAGGGGACAAACCAAGGGCTGTTATGCAGCGGTTGCGGTTTGATGCTGGTGGTGCTGTTTCAACAGGGCAATTAAGTGGGGGGCTACGCTAATTTGACAATCATCGAAGGTGACTGAGTCGGGATCTAAAAAGTGGGCAATCGACAGCTCAATGACAAATTCAGAGGGCACTTCTATGGCACTGGCATACTGCTGAATCTCAGCTTGCAGGCGCAGCGGTAAGTGGGCAAGCAGGTCAGGCGCATCGTTAGCGGGCGGCTGGGGCTCTAGCTGGGTCGCATCCACTTCCAGAAAACGAGCAATCATGTACTCGATAACTGATTGAGGGGACAACTCTGACGCACGAGCATAGGTCATCAGGGCCGATTGGATTTCCTCCGGCAGTGAAGCCATTAAACCTGTTTGGGAATTGGGGTCAGTCATATTTCTGGCTTACTCTGCTGGCACAATGCGAATATTGTAAGGGGGTAAAAGCGCTCGGATGATGCTTTGTTCTATCTGCAATGATAGCCGAACCCATTGGAAGGACAGGGGCTCTACTGCAATCCGCACATCATCAGGATCCAATCGGTCGAGAAATGCCCAGCCTAAGGCTTTGTGGCCACTTCTAAACCGACTTCTGAAGTTACCTGATTTACCTAATGTAGAGAATGCCTTGGCCCCGGTGCTTGACGGCATAGATACCAGGTCGAGGAGGGAGTGCATTAAATTCTCTAGTGAGTGGGCAGCAGTCCTTAAATGGCAATTGCTCAAGGCTTCTGAGTATTCGTGTCGCTTCTGCGTTGATAGACTGTTGAACGTTATCCATCCATCTGCTTCAGGGTCAACCTTGCCATCCATCACAGCCATTGGATTGTAAGCCAACAGGGACTCTAGCATCCAAGCCAGTTGCTTTGATAGGAAGGTTGTAGCAGTTGCCTCCAAAACAAACTCAATACCGTTTTATCTTTCAATTCCTTTTTGTGACTTGCGCTGTCGCCGTTGAGGTTGACGTTGCTGGACTTCCGGGGATTGACGTTGGGGGATGAGAGGTGGATCGAGGCGGGCAAGTTCTGGAGCGATCGAGGGTGGCTGGCCAAATTGTTTCATATATTGGGCTTGCACCAGAGCATCATCTCGTTCTGGTTGGTAGTCGATGCCCAGGTGGTGCTGAACGCCTTTGAAGGTAAACTCATCTCCCAATTGGGCACCGCTGACTTTTTGTCCCTGATAGTAGTAGTCGAGCTTACTCAGCTTTCCCCGTCGCAGGGCAAACTGGGGATGAATGTCTTGGGCGGTGAGCTGCTGGCAAAAGGTGGAAAGGGTCGGTCGAGACTGAGCAATCAGGCTAATCTGCTGTCGCAGGGAGGTTTTGGTGTCGTCACTGGCAGGAGTGCCGTTGCGGGTGACGTAGCGGCGGCGGATTAGGGGGTCATCGCGATCGGCTTGGTAAACAATACCGTGGTGGTTTTGCAATCCCTGAAAGCTATAGTCGCGTCCTAGTTTGGAGCCGTTGATTTCCATGCCGCTGTAGCGATAGACGATGCCGTGCAGTTGGCCCCGGCGGTAGGCAAAGCGGGGGATGATGCCTTGAACTTCTAGGCTTTGACAAAAGCAGTCGAGTTGGGGATGGTCTTGGGCAGTTTGAGCGATTCTGGCTCTTAAGATCTCCTTGTCGGCTTCACCTTGTTCAACGGTCAGTCTCAGGCCCAAGTCTTTTTCCACTCGCCGGGTAGCCACTTTGACGCGGGGCCAGTCGCGATGCAGGTCGAGCAGTTTGCCCTGGTCAGAAATGCGATTAACGATCACGTGGGCATGGCCTTGCGGTTCGTCGTGGTGACGCACGATCAGGTGTTGATGGTGGTCTAGATCCACGCCAAACACTTTCAGGAAATGGGTACAGGCCTCTTGCATCTGAGCATCGTTGAGCCTTTCGTCAGGATGGAAGGCCAGGGGCACATGCCAGACGGGCTGTTCTATCTCCGGTCGCATTTGGCGATAAAGTTTCACTTCACTACTGAGTTCCCTAGCACTGTTGCCTGCCATGTTGCCGCCAATAATGTGGGCGGCTTTGGTCGGTTCGTCTTCGCCCAAGACGTAGCGGAAGCAGCCATAAAATCCACGGCCCACATGACTCTTACCAATCATCGTTTCGTAGCACTCCGAATCATCGTCTGGGTATCCAGGATCAGGGTGTGGAGTTGGGTGAGAGTGTGGTGCAATGAGATCGCGTCAACGCTGCCCATGACGTTGCCGCTGTTCAGGTGGTGGGCGAGTTGGTTGAGGTTGCCGCCCAGGCGTCCCAGTTGACCATCCAAATATTTCAGGTCTTGGGGAACAAGGTTGAGTTGTTGATCTTGGTCTAGGGATTTCAATCGGCAGTAGGTACCAGGGAGGCGTCCGGCGGAGTTACTGGCGGCGAGCAGTTGTTGATGTTCGGTGGCGGTGAACAGGACTTTGACTTGATGGGTGCGACGGTTTTCGGGTGCCTTCTTGTTCATTGAGGTCATCCACGTGAGGGAACGTTTCAATCTTGGCAATTGTTTCCCGTTGCTGTGAATTGGGCTGAAATCTTTTTTTACGCGCTCACGTTGTGTGGATTTGTGATGCTTTCGGGGCCGGGGGGTGTCCCCCGCAAGCCAATGAAAAAAGTCCTTTTTTCTCTGGCTTGCTCTTCTCTTCGCCCAGGGTAGATGGCGGCGGTTCCCGACCCAAACGTTAGACTTCTAAAATACCATTGTTACCGCTGCCCTACCTGGATCCGATTTACAGATAGGGTAATCCAAGGGGGCGGATATTCAATTGTTATTTTTGAGTATATTAAAACCATAAGTTGAGGATAAGCTCATGCCTAAGTTCTCCCGTAAAGCGGTTGGTGCCTTTCAAGAAAAACTCGGTGCAATTGATGAGTCTTGGCAATCTGAATTAAATTTGCGTGAAACGGTATTGCAATCGTTTGAGGCAATTAAGCGGTCAAGACACTATAAAGCAACTTGGGAGCAAATTGCTGAAATCCTGATGAGTGCCAGTGAATCGAATGAAAAGATTAGCCCTGAAAGTATCCGGCAATATTATTTTGAGTTTGCTAATCATCCCAAAGTCGCAGGTAAGCGAAAGGCGAAAGTTTCGGAATCTAAGGGAAAGCTAAAGCCGCGTTCAGCTGACAAGTTTGTGTCTAAGATGGAGGCAACTAAAGACGAGGCTGCGGGTGTATCGGATGTTGGTATTTCTGGGAATGATTTAGACACGATTGAGTCGGAGTTTAATCTAAGTCAGTTAAAGCATTGAGGATGAACAATGGCAGCGAAAGTAAAGCGTCGGGTGCATCTTTTTGGCGGCGACAAGGGCGGCGTTGGTAAGACGTTTGTCTGTCGCACTTGTATTCAATATTACTTGGATAAGCAGTTGCCTTTTGTGCCGGTTGTGGCGGATCGTTACAATCCCGATGTGGCCAATCGCTATCAGCAGCTGCAGTTTGAATATGCCATTTTCTCCGATGATGAGCAGCAAACGCGGGCGGATGACATTGTTGAGTTAGCCAAGGCGAAGACGGTCATCATTTCGTTGCCTTCTCAGGTTGGTAGGCCGTTGGGCTCTTGGTTGGAGGATGCGATTCAAACGGCGGCGAAGTATGGCATTGAGTTTGTCTATTGGTTTATTTCCAGCGGGGCCTATGAGTCGTTGGATTTATTGAAGGTGGCGTTGGGACGGCATGGGGAGCAGATGCCGTTTGTTTTGGTTTGCAATCATGGGGTCGGTGAGGAATGGGATGTGGCTCAGGTGGAAGGGTTAGCTGAGTTAATCCAGGCTTTGAAGGTAATCACGATTGATTTCCCGAAGTTGCCTATTAAGGAGCGCAATTTACTGGATAAGAACAATTTGACGTTGGGCGAGGCCCGGACGGCGGAGGTGTTTAAGGCCAGGTCGATGTCCCAAGACCGGATTGAGAAGTTTCTCAGGAAGGCTTATGCCGGGTTTGGGGCGACGGGGTTATTGGCATGAGTCAGGGGAGCGCTCGGCAGCAGGAGATCAATGGGTTATCGGCGGCGCAACGGCGGTTGTTGGAGAAGTTTCCCCTGTTGGAGCCGGATGATCCCTTAGTTGAGTTGGCGGCTTGGAATGCGGCGTTGGAGCAGCGGTTGGATCTCTTTGGAGGCAGTGTTGACGGATGGACGACAGCAATTCTCAAGCAGACGGAGGCGGCCAGTCAGCAGGGTCAGTTATTCGTGGCCCAGAATTCGACGTTGCAAGAGACGGCGAGAAACAACGCTGCTTTGGCCAGTATCTTGCAGGCCTTGAAGCCCAAAATCGAGCAGTTATTGAAGGACTCCAGGTTGCAGGCGCTCTCAATCTCGACACAAGATGCGGCATTAAGCAGCTTGAGGCGAGAGATCGAGGGGATGCGGGGCGAGGTGCAGGGCATCGGGCGGATGGAGGACAGGCTTATTCGCAAGATCGAGATATCGAGCGATGAGCCTTGGCGGCGATGGGTCTTGTTGTGTTTGGCGGTTTTCTCGGGCGGGGTGTTGGCTCTGAGTGGGATGGCGGTAATGCAGATGCGGCTGGGGAATTATCAGGGCCGGTTGATGAATTCGGCGTTGATTCGGCTAGAGCGGATTGAGCGGGGGTTGGAGATTCAACCCTGAGGCTGAGGGGGGGCTGAGAATTGGTGTTGAGAAAGTTCAGGAAGCCTCTGACCTATTATCTGCACAACTTTGTATTAAGAGTTATGAAATCAAGCTCGGATTTTCTATTGCGATCGCCCCCAGGTTTTGAATAGCTGCGCGGCCCGCAACTATTCAAAATCTGAGAACCTTAGTTGAACCTGCTTAAGCTCAATTAAACTAGGCTGACATCACCTATCGCGCCCCTGGAGGAGACACAGTCAAGTGCCTCGTAAGAGAAAGTCTGACACCAGCAAACAGCAAAACGGGAATGGAGCCAATCTAGGCTTTGAGCAAACCCTATGGGCTGCTGCCGACAAGATGCGCGGTCACATGGATGCAGCGGAATATAAGCATGTAGCGCTGGGGCTGATCTTCCTCAAGTACATCTCCGATGCGTTTCAGGAGCTGTATGACAACTTGGCACGACGGGCAGATACAGACTACACCGACCCGGAAGACCGCGATGAGTACATGGCAGAGAATGTCTTTTGGGTGCCGAAAGAAGCGCGGTGGAGCCACATTCAGGCCAATGCCAAGCAGCCCACCATCGGCAAGATTATTGATGAGGCGATGCTGGCGATCGAGAAGGAGAACCCGAAGCGGTTGAAGGGAGTGTTGCCGACAGGCTATGCGCGGCCAGACTTGGATAAGACGCGGCTGGGGGAACTGATCGACTTGATCAGCAAGATTGGCTTGGGGGACGGGGCCAGCCGCTCGAAGGACATTTTGGGGCGGGTGTATGAGTACTTCCTGGGACAGTTCGCAGAGAAGGAAGGTAAGGGGGGCGGTGAGTTCTACACGCCCCAGGCAGTGGTGAAGCTGCTGGTAGAGATGATGCAGCCCTACAAAGGGCGAATTTATGACCCCTGTTGCGGCTCAGGCGGCATGTTTGTGCAGTCGGAGAAGTTTGTGGAGGCCCATGGCGGGCGCAAGGGCGACATTGCCATCTATGGGCAGGAGTCAAATCCGACGACGCGGCGGCTGTGCCTCATGAATCTGGCGATTCGCGGCATTGATGGCAACATTGGCGATCGCCAAGCGGACAGCTTTACCAGTGATCTGCACAAAGACTTGAAGGCGGACTACATCATCGCCAATCCGCCGTTCAACATTAGCGATTGGTGGCACAAAAAGCTGGCGGAGGATGTGCGTTGGCAGTACGGCACGCCGCCGAAGGGCAATGCCAACTATGGCTGGGTGCAGCACATGATGCATCACCTGGCCCCCACAGGAATGGCGGGCTTTGTTTTGGCGAATGGGTCGATGAGTTCTAACCAGTCGGGGGAAGGGGAGATCCGTAAGGCGCTGATCGCCGATGACCGGGTAGACTGCATGATTGCGCTACCGGGGCAGTTGTTTTATACAACGCAGATTCCGGCCTGTCTATGGTTTTTGGCGCGGGATAAATCGGGACGGCCTACCGCTGGCCACCCGCCCTGCCGCAACCGGGAGGGAGAGACACTGTTTATTGATGCCCGCAAGCTGGGGGTGCTGATCGATCGCACCCATCGGGAACTGACGGATGAGGAGATTGCCCGCATTGCCGGGACGTACCATGTGTGGCGGGGTGAACCGGGGGCGGCAACCTATGAGGATGTGCCGGGGTTTTGCAAGAGCGTGACGCTGGAAGAGATTGCGTCCCATGGATATGTGCTGACGCCGGGGCGCTATGTGGGAGCGGAGGCACTGGAGGAAGACGATGAGCCATTTGAGGAGAAGATGGCGCGGCTGACGCAGACACTAGAAGCGCAATTTGCCGAGAGTGCCAAACTAGAAGCAGCCATTCGCGAAAATCTCAAGGGATTGGAGTTATGAGTCCACAATTGGAAAAAGTCCTGCACGAAATTGAGCAGTTGAGCGCTGAGGAACAGTTAGAGGTTATCAGCTACGCCACAGAGCAGCTCAAACGCCGCACGGCTGTTAATCCGGTCTGGCAGGCTTACCAGGCATCTAAGCAGGAACGACAGGAGGTGTATCGCCGCCTTGCTGACGCCTAATTTTCTGACCCGTGAGGATGTGCTGATGATCCACGATGACCAAATCGCTAGCTTTGGCGGCACGCCGGGTCTCCGAGATGAGGGACTGCTGGACTCGGCGCTGGCTCAGCCGCAGGCGATGTTTGGTCAGCAGTGGTTGCATCCCACGATCGCAGAGCAGGCGGCAGCGTATCTGTACCATTTGGCGATGAATCATCCGTTTGTGGATGGCAACAAGCGCACGGCTTTTGCGGTGATGGATACGTTTTTGCGGGTGAATGGTTATCGGCTGACGCTGACGGATGATGCGGCCTATGAATTGGTGCTGCGGGTCGTGCAGGGGCAGTTGGATAAGGCTGGGATTGCAGGGGAACTGGCGGATGCTTTGGCACCAGAATAAAAAGATGGCGCGGCCAACGCAGACGCGGGAAGCACAGTTTGCGGAAAGTGCCAAGTTAGAAGCCACAATTCACCACAATTCGTGAAAACCTCAAAGAACTGGAGCTATGAGCAAAGAAGCAAATAAGTTGGTATGACAGTTGATTTACCTGATGTGTTTGGTACTTTTCCTCGCGGCTTTTCCGGCGATACCGATTTTGCTTGGCCACTGATTCGTGCAGATCAGCTAGTCACGCTTAACTATGGAAAGGCATTAGTAGCGCGCAATCGACAACCCGGTAAAGTCCCTGTCTATGGAACTAATGGGCAATGCGGCTGGCACAACGAGGGTTTAGTTGAAGGTCCGGGAGTCATTCTTGGCAGAAAAGGAATGGGACCTTTGGGAGTCGAGTGGTGCGAAGCAGACTATTGGGTAATCGATACGGCTTACTATGTCACGCCGAACACTCCTGACCTCGATCTGAAATTTTTCTACTACTTGGTTAAATACATTGGACTGAATCACCTTAAGGATGGGACTTCCAACCCCAGCTTGTCTCGTGATACTTTTTCAGCTCAGCTCTTGCCGTTTCCACCGATCGCGGAGCAAAAACAAATCGCCCATATTCTCGGAACCCTCGACGACAAGATCGAACTCAACCAGCAGATGAACCGGACGTTGGAAGGAATCGCCCGCGCGCGCTTCAAATCCTGGTTCATCGACTTCGACCCCGTCCGCGCCAAGCTCGATGGTCGTCAACCCTCCTCAGGCATGGATGCTGAAACTGCGGCCCTCTTTCCTGATGTGTTTGAGGATTCCGCTTTAGGCACGATTCCGCAAGGTTGGCAGATCACTTCTTTTGAAAGCCTATTTCTTGTCCCTCTAAGAAATGGTTTGACAAAACCGAAGAGAGTAAGAGGATTGGGCACCTACATGGTGAATATGGGAGAACTCTTCGGACATCGTCGAATCGGCAATATTGAGATGGAACGAGTACCACTCACGGAGTCAGAAGCCAATAAAACTCTCCTTCAGGTAGGTGATCTGTTATTTGCTCGTCAATCCTGAGTTTGGTCAGGTGCAGGACAGTGCTCAATCATTACTAAAGCCACAGAACCTCGTACTTTTGAAGGTCATCTGATTCGTTGCCGCTTGAACACTGAAAAGGCAGAGCCGTGGGTTTTCTTCTATTATTTCTGGTCGAATGAGGGACGAAGCAGAATTGAATCATTAATTGAGCAAGTTGCAGCAGCAGGAATCCGAGGTTCAGATTTAGCTAAATTACTCGTACTAGCTCCTCCGATAGGAATTCAGAAACGCTTTGCATCATCGGTTAACGAATTAGAGGCTAGAATCGCGGCTAACGAAAACGAATCTCGTACCTTAGCCCAACTCCGTGATGCTCTCCTCCCCAAACTCCTCTCCGGCGAAATCCGCGTCAAAGAAGCCGCGCAAGCACTGGAGGCAGTGGCATGATGCTGACTCGAGAAGAGTTCGAGGAACTAATTACCGAGCCGTCCAAACGGATTGACGAAGACATCCAATGGGCAAAGGACAACAACAACCTTCTTTGGGTCAAGTTCCGTGCCGCAGTCATTACGGACAGTGGCCATGACCTCTTCATACAAGGCAGCTTCAACGCCTTCAACAACAAACTGAGCTATCACCTGATTTATCGCCCCGTAGGTCGCATCTACGGCCTCGACCTGGGCCAAGAGCACACCAATCCCGACAGACAGCGTATTGGTGAAACCCACAAGCACCGCTGGACAGAAACCTTCAAAGACAAAGCAGCCTACGCCCCACCCGACATCACCGCTCCAGCCACCCAACCTGTAGAAGTGTGGCAACAGTTTTGCCAAGAAGCTGGAATCCAACATAATGACACCATGTCATTACCGCCAGATCAGCAGTTAGACCTGTTTTTATGAGCACTGCCCTCTGCCAAGAAATCGCGGATACCATCGGGCAACTCTTCGAGTGCGCCGAAGTGAACGGATTCGTGCGGATTCGTACACCTTATCTGTATCCCGATGGCGACGTGATCGACCTCTATTGGAGAGAGCAGAACGGGCAGCAAATTCTCACAGACTTAGGCGACACGCTGCGCTGGTTAGATACTCAATCTCCCAGTCAGCAACTTTCCAAAAGGCAAGAACAGCTCCTGCAAGATATTCGCCTCACCCACGGCGTTGAGATCTATCGGGGCACCCTACTCCTGCGCGTCAGCCCCCAAGAATCTCTGGCAACGGCCATTACTCGCCTCGCCCAATCAGCGTTGGCGACGGCTGACCTGAGTTTTTTGTCGCGATCACGCCTTACAGGCTCCATCACCGACGACATCGCCGACTTCCTCCAGGAAAGGCATATCCGCTTTACTCAAAACGAAAAGCTCACGGGGCGCTCGGGCCGTTCTCGCCGCCTCGACTTCCAGACTTTCCATCCCCGCAGAACCTCATTTGTCGAAGTCCTAAGCACTGGTAGCAAGTCCGCTGCTAATCAGCGCGTTGATACCGTCCTCGCTACCTGGATCGACTTCTCCCATTACAAAGTCGGACAGCAGCCCACCCGCTTCATTTCTCTCTTCGACGACACCCTCGATGTCTGGTCAGGAGAGAACATCCGCCAACTACAAGACTTTTCGGATGTCGCCTATTGGTCACGCTCCGACGAGTTCGCTGAGTTGCTAGTCGCCTGAGAACACAGTCTGAAAATTGCGCCTAGAATTTAACATAGCGATCCTAGGTAACGGCTGATGGTGCAAACGCCCTCCAAACCCATCACTCTCCAAGAGTTTCTGCAATTGCCAGAGACCAAACCCGCCAGCGAATACATCGATGGACACACCATCCAAAAACCCATGCCCCAGGGCCAACACAGCACGATTCAGGGAGAACTTGTCACCACTATCAACGCCGTGACCAAAGCGAGTCGGATTGCCTGGGCGTTTCCAGAACTCCATTGCACATTTGGCGGACGCTCCATCGTTCCCGACATTGCCGTCTTCCAGTGGGAACGCTTGCCCGTCAACGAAGACGGTAGCATTGCCAACACCTTCAACGCCCAGCCCGACTGGACCATCGAAATCCTCAGTCCCGAACAATCCTCCACCCGCGTTACCAGCAACATTCTTCACTGCCTCGATCATGGATGCCAGCTCGGCTGGCTCATCGACCCCGGCGAACGGCTCGTGCAAACCTACGACCCCGACAAACGCCTCACCTCCCTGGAGTCTCCCGAAGACCCACTACCCATTCCTTCTTTCGCTGAAGCCCTACACCTCACCGTCGGCCAACTCTTCGGCTGGCTACAAGTTCGCTAAAGCTACCTACAAGTGGCAATCTACTTACAACCCCTAGCACAACATGGATAAAGCGCCCATTCGGGAGAAAAAGAAGAAGAAACCAAAGCGTTAGCTGTAAAACAGTT
Source organism: Cyanobacteria bacterium P01_A01_bin.123 (assembly GCA_039815185.1). GTDB lineage: Bacteria > Cyanobacteriota > Cyanobacteriia > Phormidesmidales > Phormidesmidaceae > JBCBZT01. The sequence goes on from JBCBZT010000066.1 coordinate 10,871, forward strand.
TCAGATGCTTTGACCTTCACTAACGTAGTGGGAATACTGACATCGGGATATCTGCCGTCTCTCCCGTCCTCTCACCCCACAGCCCTATGAACCACAACGGCATGACTGAATCTGAGGTCGAAGCAGCTGCCCTCTACTACCTCGACTCCCTCGGCTACACCTGCCTTCACGGCAGCGACATCGCCCCTAGCGAACCCAGCGCCGAACGCGACAGCTACAGCGACGTCATCCTCACCGATCGCCTCCACGCTGCCCTCACCCGCCTCAATCCTCAAGTTCCCGCCGACGCGATCGACGAAGCCCTGCGCCAGGTCATCCGCAGCGAAAGCCAAAACCTGATTGAAAACAATCGCCGCTTCCACAAACTCCTCACCGACGGCATCCCTGTCACATACCAGCGCGACGATCGACGAGTTAATGACCTCGTCTGGCTCATCGACTTCGACCAGCCCCACAACAACGACTGGCTCGTCGTCAACCAGTTCACCGTCATCGAACACACCAACCGTCGCCCAGATATCGTCCTCTTTCTCAACGGTTTACCCATCGTCGTCATCGAACTCAAAAACGCTGCCGATGAAAATGCCGACATCGAAGCAGCCTTTAACCAGCTCCAGACCTACAAGCGCGACATTCCCAGCATCTTCACCACCAACGCAGCGCTAATCATCTCCGATGGCCTCAGCGCCCGCATCGGCACCCTCACTGCCGATCGCGCCCGCTTCATGCCCTGGCGCAATCCGCCCACTCCCGCCGACAACGTCATTCCCCTCGACTCCCGCCGTCAGCCCCAAGCCGCTGAAGCCAGTGGCACCTATGCCACCAGCGCCACCAACGAACTCGAAGTCCTCCTCAAAGGCGTCTTTCAGCCCGATCGCACCCTCGACCTGATCCGCTACTTCACCGTCTTCGAGAGTGATGGTGAAACCGTTATCAAAAAGATGGCAGGCTACCACCAGTACTACGCCGTCAACAAAGCCGTCGAAGCCACTCTGCGCGCCACCGCTGCCGAGGGCGATCGCCGGGCGGGCGTTATCTGGCATACCCAGGGTTCTGGCAAGAGCCTCTCTATGACCTTCTACGCCGGAAAAATCGTCCAGCATCCCCAGATGGCCAACCCCACCCTGGTAGTGCTCACGGATCGCAACGACCTCGACGACCAACTCTTCACCACCTTCTCCCACTGCCAAGACCTACTGCGGCAGACACCCCAACAGGCCGAAGATCGCGCCGACCTAAAAGCCAAGCTCCAGGTCGCTTCCGGCGGCATCGTCTTCACCACCATTCAGAAATTCGCCCCCGACGACCGAGGCGGCGAGTACGAGATGCTGAGCGATCGCCGCAACATCGTCTTCATTGCTGACGAAGCCCATCGTTCCCAATACGGCCTCAAAGCCCGCGTCGTCACTACCACCAACCCAGACACCGGAGCCGACGAAGCCCGCATGGCCTACGGCTTCGCTAAATATCTGCGCGATGCCCTGCCCAACGCCTCCTTCATCGGATTCACCGGCACCCCTATCGAATCCACCGACAAAAACACCAAACAAATCTTCGGCGACTACATCGACGTGTACGACATCCAGCGGGCCGTCGAAGACAACGCCACCGTCAAGATCTACTACGAAGCCCGTCTGGCCAGACTTGATCTCGACAATAACGAACGGCCCCATATCGACCCCGACTTTGAAGAGGTTACCGAAGGGGAAGAAATCACCACCAAAGAAAAGCTGAAAACTAAATGGGCACAGCTCGAAGCCATGGTCGGCTCCCCCAAGCGGCTGTCTCTAGTGGCCCAGGACATCGTGCAGCACTTCGAGAACCGACTCGCCGCTATGGACGGCAAGGGCATGATCGTCTGCATGAGCCGCCGCATCTGCGTTGCCCTCTATGAAGAACTGGTGCGCCTGCGCCCCGACTGGGAGGCTGCAGACGATGACGCTGGTGCGCTTAAAGTGATCATGACTGGCAGCGCTTCCGACCCCGAAAACTACCAGTCCCACATCCGCACCAAAAAGCGCCGGGAAACCCTGGGCAAACGCCTCCGTAATCCCGACGATCCGCTCAAGCTGGTTATCGTCCGCGATATGTGGCTCACCGGCTTCGATGCCCCCTGCCTCCACACCATGTATGTCGATAAGCCCATGCGTGGCCACAATCTCATGCAGGCGATCGCCCGCGTCAACCGCGTTTTTGGGGGGAAAGCCGGAGGCCTGGTGGTGGACTATATCGGTATTGCCGAAGACCTGAAGGAAGCGCTAAAAGACTACACCGAGCGCGATCGCGGCCAAGCGGGCATTCCCATGAACCAAGCGATCGCCCTGATGCAGGAGAAATACGAAGTCGTGGCAGGGGTGTTCCATGGCTTCGACTACCGAGCATTTCATACGGCGTCTCCCCCAGAGCGTCTCACCATCCTGCGCAATGCCATGGACTGGATACTGCGCCCCGAATCTGTTGAGGAGAAAGGCTCCCAGCGCTACATTCAGGCTGTGACGGAACTCTCCAAAGCGTTTGCCCTTTGCGCTGCCGAAGATAACGCAATTGCCATACGAGAGGATGTCGGTTTCTTCCAGGCGGTGAAAGCAGGACTGACCAAACATACGGTCGAGGGGGGTAAAAGCCGTGCTGAGCTAGACGCAGCTGTGCGTCAGATTGTCTCTCGCTCGGTTGCCTCTGATCAGGTCATCGATATTTTTGAAAGTGCCGGTCTTGATAAACCGGAATTCTCTATTCTCTCTGAGCAGTTCCTGGAAGAGGTGCGCCAGCTCCCCCAGCAAAATCTGGCCTTGGAAGTACTGCGGAAGCTGTTGAACGATGAGATCAAGACGCGATCGCGCCAGAACGTAGTCCAGTCCCGCACTTTCTCAGAGATGCTGGAAGCCTCTATTCGCCGCTATCAAAACCGGGCCATTACTTCCGCTGAGGTCATTCAAGAACTCATCAAACTTGCCGAAGAAATACGTGAAGCCAAACGGCGCGGTGTTAACTTAGGGCTCACTGAAGATGAACTCGCTTTCTATGACGCGCTTGAAGTCAACGATAGTGCCGTCCGAGTTCTCGGTGATGAGACTCTCAAGAAGATTGCCCGTGAACTGGTCATCGCTGTTCGTAGAAATGTCACCATTGACTGGACTCAGCGAGAGAATGTGCGGGCCAATCTAAGGGTTCAGATCAAAAGGCTCCTGAAAAAACACGGATATCCCCCTGACAAGCGAGAAGCGGCTGTTGTCACTGTCCTAACTCAAGCTGAAACACTCTGTAAGGGGTGACTGAAGCGAAGCTGCTACGAAGTGCCATAAGCGAGTTGCTACAGCCAAAAACCCGAAATCAGAGGGCAATTCCATAAGTTTGGCCAATCCCAGCCACCATGCCTGCTCGACTAGGTACGGCCTTAATGTACCGAGTATCGCCAGAATGCTGATTCCACCAGCGAGCAGTAGCGCACAAAGCCTTATGCCTACCGCGACATGACGTTACTGATCGCAAAGCATACGATCGCGGGGATTCAACGCCTCATTAGTGGCTAGATAATCCTGTAAATGTTCGCAGCCCTGAGTCAGTAGCCGTTCCAAAGCATTCGGATCATTCAAGGACTGCCAAAGGGCCAAAGGCGGTGGCAGCGCCACACCATCCCCAGCCAAAAGTTGGGGGGTTAGGGTTGCTGGGGCTGGATCAAAGGTGCTGATTAAATCCCCTGTGGTGGGCTGCCACACTTTGGTGACGCCGTTGCGATCTTCAGACACGAGGGTCTGCCCGTCGCCGCTAAACCGCAACCGCACAACGCCATCCTGATGACCGCTAAGGGTGCGTAACCGGGTACCATCGGCAACCCGCCAGAGCTGAATGGTGTAATCCCAACTGGCAGAAGCCAGCATCGAACCATCGGGGCTAAAGGCTAGATCGGCGATCGCCAGGTCATGCCCCGCCAGGGTGTGCAACAGAGACCCATCCGGGTGCCACAGCTTGATCGTGGTGTCATCACTGCCCGTGGCCAACACCATTCCTTTAGGGCTCCAAGCCACGCTAGTGAGACTGTCTTGGTGGCCCTCTAGCGTATGCAGGGGTTGCGCTGTGGCAATATCCCAAACGATGGCGCTTTGGTCGGCACTACCGGAAATCAGCTGTTGTTCATCGGGGCTAAAGCTAAGGCTGGTGATGCGATCGCGATGTCCCGCCAAAACGCGACTAGCACCACCCGACTGCCAATCCCACAGCCGAATCATGGTGTCGTCCCCCCCCGTCCCTAGCAGCTTGCCCGTGGGACTAAATGCCACCGCCAACACTGGCCCATCGTGGCCTGTCAGCGTTTGACGCTGATTGGGCGATTGCACCATCACCTCCCCGTCCCAGCCACCAATAGCGTAGGTCTGCCCATCGGGGCTCAGGGCCACAGCATAACTGCTGGGATCGGCAGCTTCTAGCCTATCTGGGGCGATCGGTGCCGCCCAAAGGCGCAGGGTGTTATCGGCCCCAGCCGACAGCAGCATGACCTGCTGTATCGATTCAGCGTCCTCCGTCACAAGGCCTGTAGGGGCAAATGCCAGGCTGTGAACCGTCGCCCCGTGTCCCTGCAACTGGGTTAGGGGTTCCCCACTGTTAGCACGCCATAGCTGCACAGTACCGTTGGCGTCTCCGGCTACAATCAGCTGACTGTCTGGACTGACCTGAACACTGGTAAACCGATTAGAACCGTTATCCAGCGGGGTGAACGTATCATCTAGGAAAGACCAGACCCCCAGGGTTTGATCATCACTCGCGGAGACTAGGAACTGACCGTCGGGACTAAAGGCGAGATCATTGACGCGATCGCCAGGGTCCGAACGACGCTGCAAAGACTGCCCGGTGTTAACATCCCAAAGACGCAGGGTACGATCTTCGCCACCCGAGACCAACCGTTGCCCATCGGGGCTAAACTGAACCGCATTAACCCAACCTTGATGCCCACTCAGGGTTTGCAAACGCTGTTGATCAGCCACCCGCCAGAGCTGAATTGTGCCGTCGCGGCTGGCGGTTGCGAGAGACTGACCATCAGGACTAAAGGCTAGGCCACCAATCCAATCACTATGGGCGTTAAACAAGGTCGGCGGGGTTTCTTTGCCCAACTGCCAAAGCCACACTGAGCCATCCGCGTTAGCGGCGGCAAGCAAATTCTCTTCAGGATTGAAGGCGACATCCGTAAAGCGATCGCCGCTGCCCGCTAGCACCTGTAGCAGCTCCCCCGTACGGCTCCACAAACGAACGGTACCGTCATCGCTGGCAGAAGCAATACGACTCCCGTCCGGGCTAAACACCGCGCGATTTACCGTTTGTGAATGGCCTAAAAAACGATTGCGTTCGCTGACCTGAGTTACGGCTTGATATAGGGTTGCCAGGGTATGCGATCGCCCGCTGGCCAGGGTTTGGCGACTGAGCCCAAACCCATTGAGGCGCTGGAGCTGCTGCCCGGCTCGAATGCTGGTGATTAGCGATTCCAACGGTTGCTGAGAGCGCAACTGAGCGTCAGCCAGGGAATTCAATGCCGAAATTTCATTGGCGATCGCCTGTTGTCGTTGTCGATAGGCCAATCCCCCCAGGCCCAATGCGATCACCGCTAAGCTGCTGATCGCCGCGATCGCCATCTGAGCCCGTCGCAACTGTCGCCGCTGCCGCTGCTGGTCTTGCTGTTGGGCGGCAATACAGGCTTCAATGAACTGCTGTACAGGCTGGGACAGCTCATCGGTGTAATTCACATAGAGTTCGGTCGCGGCCTCCAGACGGACACCCTGCAAAAGATATTCCGGCTGTTGTCCGGCGGTGTGCCACTGCTGGGCGGCTTGTTCGATCTGACGCTGCGATCGCAGTCGGCTGCGGTTCTCGTCCAACCACCAGCGGAGGGTTGACCAGCGGCGGATGAGGATTTCGTGGGCGACTTCGATGGTGATGGGAGAGGGAGAGGCAGGGAGAGGTGGGGAGGTGGGGGGAGAGGGAGAGGGGGGGGATTTGGGTTGGGCGATCGCAGGGGTAGTGTCAGTCTCGGTGCTGATCACAACTAGTTTGGCGGCGGTGAAGGCTTGTAGGGTGCGATCGACTAAAGCCGGGGAGTAGCGGGGGATGGCTAGGGCAGTGCGGGGGATGCGGCGGCGGGTGTCTTCGGTGCCGTCTCCCAACTGGGTTAGGGACAAAAATAACCAGCGGGTGCAGTCTTGGGCATCGGGGTCAAGGTTGTCATAGACGGTTTGGGCTTTGCGTTCGAGGGCACCTTGGAGTCCCCCGACGGCTTGTTGATAGGTTGCGAGTCGTAGCGTGCCTGATTCTCGCTGTAGCCAGATTTGCTCTAGCACAAACTCCAGCAGGGGTAGATTGCCAATGCCTTGCCCCAGATCTCGCAACAGCGTGTCCACTAAGACGGGTTCCACTTGCAACCCTACTTTCTCAGCGGGTTTGAGGATGATCTGGCGATAGTCCTCTGTTGCTAGCACCGGGGGGACCAGTTGCGTAGCAGATGGCAGCAGGGCAGCCAGTGCAGGATCTTCTAGGGCAGTGGCGACGAAGTCGGAGCGCAGGGTTAGCAGCAGCTTGAAGCGATCGCTGGCGTGTTCTAAACCGCCTAATAATAGGGATAGCCACAGAAGGCGATCGCCTTCTGTGGCTAAAGAAAACAGTTCTTCAAATTGATCGATCACCAACACCACCATCGGCTCGGGGCGTGATCTGAGCCAGTGGACGAACCCTTCAACGCCTTGATGCAGCAACCCCTCCAACTGCTGCTGCTGATAGTACTGCTCTCGCTCGGTACCCGGATCAATCAGGGCTTGCACTAGGGCAGTTAGGGGCTGTTCGCCAGGGCGTAGATAGCCCAACCACCAGCGATCGCTACCGGGAATTTGCTGTCCTTGCCGCAGTTTCGCCATCAATCCTGCTTGCACCACCGATGACTTGCCACTGCCGGAGGCCCCCACTACCGCTAACAAAGACTGTCGGTGTAGGGCTGCCATCAGGGATTGAACCAATCCGTCCCGACCAAAGAAGTAAGGCGCATCGGCCACCTGAAAGGCCCGCAGTCCGCGATAGGGACATAGGCCTAAATCCACGGCTGTGGGCTCAGCTATGCCCCGTCCACTGGTTTGCCCCAGCAGCACATCAATCACTCGCGGACTCGACAGCCAGGTGTGCAGCGTTAGATCGGTATCTGCAACCTGGCGTTGCAGTTGGGCAATCCAGCCCGCAATTGATAGTCCAGTTTCCGGCTCAATGGGGGTGAGACTGTTCAGTAGTAGGGTGACGAATTGATTGGCTATCGGCGCTGTTGCCGCCATGATGGCCTGACTGGTGTCAGCATCGAGTTGAAGATCTTCTAGCCAGTCCTTGATATTGGGCCAATCCTCGATATTGGGCCAATCCTCAAGGTTAGGAGTTTTGGGACAGTCGAGGATTACGATTTGCTGACCATAGGGCGATCGCCGGAGTCGTTGACGCAGCCAAGACCGACTCAATCGAGTGTCTGTCCCCAGACGCAGCCAGGTTTCTCCGGTCTCCGTTTGCTCCGGCACCCCCTGTAGGTACAACAATACGGTACCTGTGCCCCCCGGCACACCCACATCAGTGCTTGAACCCGTAGCTATAGTCTGACCCAACACGGCGTCCAGGCTTTTCTGAACCGACTCGGCACTCTGCCCTGGCGACCAGTAATGGAGGGCAAAGCCCCCCTGCTGCTGGAGTTGTTGACTGAGGCTTAACAGCTCAGTGCTGGGGGTATCTGCTGCCACAATGATAGCCTGGCGGGGAGCGGGGGCCAGGGCGGGGGCGGGGGTGACGCCCAACACCAGTTCTCCAACGCCTTCGACAATGCGCTTGGGCGTTTGCAGCGGATACTCCGCAAGCAGGTGGGTATCGCCGCGACTGCGCCGCTGTTGATTAATTAATCGGAGCTGTTGATTGGCCGTGTCGATATAGCGCAGGGTTTGGTAATAGACGTACTTGTAGAGGGCATCAGCCTCGACAATCCCCTGGCCACTAGCGGCTTCCCCCAATAATCCTCGCATTAAAAAGTAGGAAAAAACACCGTGACCCAGTTCTGGAAACTCCCAGGAACGCTGCTGTTGATCGCAAGACAACAGGGCATAAAACCCCTGGCTTTGACGGGCACGCTGGCGCAATACATCGATCAGCTGGGGCGTGGGGTTGGGCAGTGTCGGTGCCGCATCTTTGCCGCCGCGCAGGGTGAGGCTACCACTGTGGCAGGCATCTAGCCACAGCAACTGCTGGCGGGCACGACATTGATTCAGCGTCGCTAAGAGCGCTGCCAGACTCAGACCCGTTTCCTTTAGCTCAGCGGTGTGGGTATCTGCCAGACAAAGGATAGCCTGCTGCTGATCGGCATCTAACACCCCGTGACCTGAAAAATAGATCAGTACTGTGTCTTGAGGTTGGGCTTGTTTCACCAGATCTGCCAGACTTTGCTGGACAGCTTTGAGTTGAGGCGGTTGGACGGGTGGCGGGGCTAAAGGCGATGGGGAGGAAGGGGCGATAGTCGTTGGCGTAGCCCCCCCTGAAGCACTCAATCGGTCCTCGGGGGCGATCGCGGCAGACCCCAATTGCCCTGTACAATGCAGAGCGATGGATTTTCGGGGAAAGAGGGCAGTCGCTTGGGCGATCGCATGACTCAAGCCCTGACAGTCCATTGCCGGATAGCGCAGCGGCGGTAGGTGCTGATCTTGATACTGGTTAACCCCAATTAGTAGGGCCCAGAGTTTGGCCTCTCCAGTTTCTAGGGCGTAGCTGGTTCGACTGGTGCTGATTCGTGCGGGTGACATAGCGAGTCAAAAGTTAGAACGTGACCGGAGTCGTCAGCGACAGCACATAGGTCGCATCTTTAGGTATCTGCACTACCCGTGCCGTTTCTGCCGATTGCAACCCAGCAATGGTGCCAACAATACTGCCCAACATTCCCCCTTGGGTGTAGCTATTGGGATTGCCGTTCGTCAATAGCCCCGCCGTATTGGCAAACAAACTGCTAAAGACAGCACTCGACTCTGATGCCATGGCATTAGCGTCTTCATAGGTTACTGTTATTCCTGGAATGACGGAACCTGACGCAACAATAGGGATGAGTTGACCATTCACAACCAGGGACTCAGCCACTAGCTGTACACCGCCATCCTGGGGGCTTAGCTGGATCGCCACAGGGGTTTGGGCCGGTACAATCACGTTGCCCTGGTCATCCAAAATTGCTTGAACCAAGGGTAGAGAAATGGGGTAGGGCTGCCCTTCATCGATCGTCAGCGTCAGCGCAATCGGGAACTGCACGACCAGGGCTGTGTCAGTGCCTAGGGTGACAGGAGAAGTTGGTGCAGTTGGCATTGGGGTAGCAAGACCGGCAGTCGTTTGGGGAACGAGATGCTCCGTAACTGGGTCAGATTGGGCCCAACTAGCAGGCGCGATCGCGCCCAACACTGAAGCCACCAACGCCAACTGGATTAGCGAGAATTTTTTCACGAGCTGACTCCTATATTGATTGCCTAGAGAATTTAGAGTGGTTATCCACCCTTTCTTGACCTAGGTCAGCGCAGCAAGTTTTATGCAACTCAGATGTAGCGGCCATGCGGGCGTTCCTCAGGGCAGGCCATCTGCATGGCGGGCTAATGGCGACATGCGACTGACGCTGGTTTCACCAAATCGTGCTTAACCGAGGCACGATCAGCTTTACTGGGTTCAGCTGTATTGTCTTTATCCAAATTTCAACGAATTGCCCATTTCACCCATCAAAGGTTTACCGCTTACTGCAAACTTGTCTTGTAGAGTATTGCTAAGGGTGATCTAGACAAGGGTATCCACGTACGCCCTACCTCTAAATTTGAAGCAAGCTCAAATCCTTCTGCATAGGTAGACTTGCTCAAAAAACCTGCATTTACCTAGATTGACAAAAGTCGATCTACCCAGCTGCATTTTGAATATTTTTGGTGCATTAGTCTGATTTTGAGTGGCGGAAGGCAAGCAGCATCTGTGTTTAGGAATAGTAGATTAACTGGAAGTTATCTCACTAAATACGACTGTTTTGATCTGAGAACAGATCAAATCTATCTCCGCTGAAGATTTTTTGATTTTTGACAAGAGTTAAGCTCCTCAAACTTAGCTTTATCTAGAGATATCCTCACAGCAAGGTTGTGTCTGCAATAGGCAGGAAATATCTAGGTTAGAGCATTCTAGAATTTGCTTAATAATCGGGTCATGGAGTAGGAAGTAAGTATTCCTGATTCATGAATATCTTGGTGCGTTTACTAGATCCCATTCATTTTTCAGAAGGTTATCAAGATGGAATTTAGTGGTATAGAAGCGGCAATTCTTATTATTTCATCGGCTGTAGCTGTAGCAGTCAATACAGTAACTGGAGGCGGATCTCTCATTACCATTCCAGTTCTATTAGCTTTAGGAATTCCACTAAAACAATCTGTAGGCGTTAACATGGTCGCGCTTGCAATTGGTGGAATTGGTTCTGTTTTGGGAGGGATGAAAAGCCTCAAACAAACTTCAAAAGAAAGCCTATCTATTCTTTTGCCGACTGCCATTGGGGCAATGACAGGCTCTATCCTGCTAGTGATCACGCCTATAGAATTCCTGAAATTGATTATTCCAGGCTTGATCTTAATTGCCACCCTGAGCTTGTTTATTCCTCAAAGTCGCTGGCGATTAAAGAACCAATGGGTTTGGTCTTTTGTGTTTGTTTTTTTAGCTTCTATATACGGCGGTTTCTTTGGGGCTGGGATGGGAGTTATGCTGGTATCAATCTTAACAATCTTTAATTATGGAGAAATTCATGTCTTAAACTCTTTGAAGAATCTGCAGCAAGTTGTCATTAATACAATCTCAGCCATTGTTTTAATGTCTGGAGGCGTTGTATTACTGAAGCCGACGCTATTTTTAGTGATCGGTGGGCTAGTTGGTGGATATTCCACCGGGAAATATCTAGAGCGTATTTCCGAGAAGAATCTTAGAGGTCTGATGATCGCGATTGGATTAATCTTATCTGCTGTGTTGTCTGTTAACGCTTATGGGCAACTCAATTGATTCAATGCTCTTTTCCCCAACCGGGCAGCGTGTCACTCAGGCGAGCCAATGGGGCGTGATTCAAATCCTTGGCCACTGCACGACAACAATCTTGTGCAATTGAGCAAGCTCCCTTACAGCTGGGGAAAGTCTTGCCTTGGGATATTCCTTCTGCATCTTCTCAAAAAGCTGTCCGGATTTTTATGCGTCCTAATGCAAGTATTTTATATTGGCAGTACCTATTTAAAGTGCACTTGAAGATTCAGTGAAACTACTCAGGTACGAAGAATAAAACCAGTATCTTACTGGTCAGGTCTACACTTACCAAAGTTTCAGATTTTTGAGGGCTCATGGGTGCAATGCAGAATATTATCATCGTATTTTGCAAATCTAGCTGTATGTATTGACCAGAGCCGAGAGTCATTGGGTAAATTATTATCTTTGTTTTGGCTAGAAATACCAGGCAAACGCTTATCCAACTACCGCTTAGGCATCATGATTATGCCGCGAACAGGTCTTTAAATCATTCAGTTTGAAGCGTAAATAAATACATAACACGATCTTGTTTGGTGCTAATGCGATTTGCATTTAGCCATTAAACTGCTGTGGAGTTAACGTTAGATCATTGTGATTATGACGGCTTGCTCTTTAATTTCTATACAAGTTGATGGCAACTCAAAGTTTTTTATTTCAAGCGCAGGAATTGCCCCAAAAGCTTTGTCAAGCTTCTGAGGTAATGCCAACGGGGTATTGGTGTCATGAATTCACCTCTCCCCACAACTTTACCGAAATCGGTAAGTGGCACTTGGCATTGTCTCAGGGGCAAGTGATATTTTCAGGAACCCAACGACTCTCTTGGTTAGGGCTCCTGACAGCGATTCAACGTTATATTCCCAGATTGCGGAGTGATTATGCTCAGCGAGTTATCGGAGATCTACAACAAAAATTTACACTCCAAGATCCATTTATACTGCTTGCACCACTTCGTAGCTTATATGAGATCAATTTGATCAGAAGACAAGATGTTTTAAAGGCACTCCGCCTGAAGATATTAGCTGACTTTGACATATATCTATTCGATTGTGCTGGGCAGTCTATTTTTTTGTCGGCACCAGAACTGACTGATATATCTCTAAACTTGGGATTTGAGCTTAAGGATTTATTGGCTGAGGCTAAGCAGCGAAAAATAGCCTGGGATAGCTTTAAAAACATTATTCCCTCAATGCAAAGTGTTCCCATTGTCAATACAGACACGATTCAACATTCTTATCTCACGGGCGAACAAAAAAAGCATTTAGAAAATTTAGTATTAAAGGATCACACGCTTGATGAGATCGCTTCCTTCTTTGCCCAAGACTCATTACAAATTGCAAAAGGGTTTGCCAAGCTGATCAATCAGGGATTAGTCACATTACAGCCACCAGAAACCGTAAAAGCACAACAAATTGTGATTGTCGATGATTCTCATCTGATGCTGAAGCAGTTTCACAACTTAGTTAAGAGTTGGGGATATTCAGTTAAATCATTACAGGATCCTGCTAATTTTATGCGAACAGTACTGCACGCTAATCCAGCCGCCATTTTTATTGACATTAATATGCCGGGGGTGAATGGTTTTGATTTAGTTAAGCAAATCCGCCGCCAACCCACGCTAGCCTCTGTTCCATTGGTTATGCTGACTGCGGAGCGGACCCTTTCTAATAACTGGCGATCGCAATGGAGCGGCTGCAAATTTCTCTCTAAGCCATTGAACCCCCAAGAGATTCCAGACTTTCAAGAGAAGTTGTTTATGTTGTTGGAAGAATTTGCACCTATTCAACGACACAATTAGTTCGATGTAAAACCAGCCTAGATTTAATTGAGATAGAAAAACAATGCAATTTCTGATTGTTGATGATAGCAACGTTGATCGACAACTTTTGTCATCCCTGCTTGAGGGTATGGGGCACCGTGTTGAAGCCTGCGATAGCACGGCTGGAGTCGTTGAAAAGCTATCGACTGGAGACTATGCCTGCCTATTTTTAGACATCGTCATGCCGGAACAAGATGGGTACAAATTTTTGCGCGAGATTCGTACCAACCAAGAAACGGCCAAGCAAAACGTTGTGTTTTGCTCTAGTAAACGAACTCCCGTAGAGATCAAATACGGTTTACGACGGGCTGGTGCTAATGACTACATCACTAAGCCAGTGAGCCGAGAACGCTTAGCTGAAGTTTTGCAGCAGCTTTAATTTCACCCTGCTGAGTTGGCTCAAGTCAATTCGCGCTTCCTTGTCACCCTTTCCCTTGATGTATTCAGGCCGCTGCCGATGGAACTTGATAACCCGCTTTTAGAACTGTCTCTTCCCAACAATCAATATATATTGACCCAGGCCGGAACCCGTCGTATAGCATTTCCCACCAAGTCTGTTGTCAGTATTTTGTTGGTTGAGCGATCGCAGGTTTTGGCCCTGCCTTTTTACCACGAAGCACTTTTAGGCATTGTCCATCATCAGGGGCAGATGGTACCGCTGGTAACCCTTCAGCATCTTTTAGAGGGGAATCCCAGCCAGTTAAGGGAGGTATTTAACGCAGTACAGCTCAGTGAGAGTACTGGCCTGCCGGGTTTAGGCCTGGTCATCGACCGACTGTTAGGTAACTGCAGCGAGGAACAAGTCTCCACTGATAGCACGATTGAGCAGTTTCAACCCAACCTGCTGGATCCGAAACTTTGGCAGCCCCAGCGCTGGGTATCGCTGGCCTAACTCAATAGCGGGTTGGCTGATCAGGGTGCACGAATTGACCGATCCATTGCGATTAAACACTTATAGACAATCCTATGAAGCGTAGACGCTTATTCAACCATTTAGCTCTGGGGACTGCTGGCGTGGGCCTCTTTTCTGCCTGCAGCCGCCCCAAACAAGTTTTTACCCCCACTGAGGACGGCGAAGGCGGTAGCGGCCCTAAAATCGCGTGGCGCATGGCTACCAGCTGGCCCGAAAACCTGGATATTGTCTTTGGAACTGCACAGCAGATGTGCACTCGAGTCGGTGAACTCACCCAGGGTAACTTCACCATTACAGCCTTCCCCGCAGGCGGCATTGCCCCGCCCCTAGAGATCCTCGACACGGTGCAAGCGAGTACTGCTGAATGTGGCCATACCGCAGGCTACTACTACACCTCCAAAAACCGAGCCTTTGCCTTTGCCACCAGCCTGCCCTTTGGCCTTAACCCCCATCAGCACCTGTCCTGGCTCTACGGAGCGGGTGGACTAGAACTCGTGCGTAATATCTACGCCGACTTTGGCGTCATTAACTTTCCGGCGGGCAGCACCGGTAACCAAATGGGGGGTTGGTTCCGCGACAAAGTGGGCTCTATGAGCGAGATAAAGGGGCTAAAGATGCGCATGCCCGGTTTGGGGGGAGAGGTTCTCAAACGGATTGGTGCCGAGGCTCAAAACCTACCCCCGAATGAGATTTTGCTAGGGCTGGAGCGGGGTAACATCGATGCTGCTGAGTGGGTCGGCCCGTATGAAGACGAAAAACTCGGCCTCAACCAATATGCCGATTACTATTACTACCCTGGCTGGCACGAACCAGGCACCACTTACGAGTTGATTGTTAACCAGGACGCTTACGAGCGACTACCTGAGGAGTATCGCAAAGCACTAGAGGTGGCTGCCTTTGAGGCCCAGGTGACGATGCTCTCGAAGTATGACGCGGTGAATCGAGAGGCTCTGCAACGGTTAATTAGCAGTGGTACTGAGTTGACTGTCTACAGCGAAGAGATTCTTCAAGGGGCAAGACAAGCTGCCAATGACTTGTACGCCGAGTATGCCAGTCAAGATCCTGCCTTTCAAGAAATTTACGACAACTGGAATGCCTTCCGTCAGGGTATTTATCGCTGGAATAACGTCAACGAGCGCAGCTTCGCTGACTTGATCTTTGACAGCTAGTGCCCTGAAACAGCCGCCCTCCTGCAAAGCCCTTTTCTCCGATGCCGTTCAGTTTGTCACATGTTCAGGAGCAAAAATACGATGACCGCCCCCAGCCGTAATACATGGGATGTCCCTACCCAGGCCGTTGACGCTGAAGATAATTTGACAATTATGTCTTCAGCGACTTCAGAAAAAAACAATCCCCCCCCAAGTGCAAACCCAGAAGTTGCCACGGGGTTAACCAAGATGCCTCCAGACTCCCTCCCGCGAAAGGGGCTCAGCATTGGTATTAAGGCCACAGTCCTAGCGGCACTCTTTGGAGTGCTGCCAGTTTTGGCTGTGGGTATCGTTGCCTATCGTTCAGCCGATAGCTCAATTACTGAGCGGGTTGCCCAGCAGCAACTCGAAGAAGTTGATCAAACTGCCAGTCAGTTCCGCCAATATATGCAGGAGCGTATTGCCAACATCAATACTGTTGCCAGCATCGCCAGTACCTTTCCAATCTTCGAGAGTGACCTGGGGTCCGAGGAGAAGGGTCGTTTAGAAGAAGAGCTTACTGACCAACTCACCGCATTTGTACAGGACTATGGGACCTATTCCAGCATTGGTGTCTTTGACTTGGAAGGTAATGTGCTCGTCCAGTCGTCAGGCTCAGCCCTAGAACTGAATCAGGGAAATGCGGCCTATTTTAAGCGGGTTCTCCAAACGGGAACGGCTGTGGTGAGCGAACCAGTGGCCATTGCCTCAGAAGGAGACCTAAATGATCGACTCTCAATCTACATCGCTGCACCAATCGTCGGCGAATCGGGTGATGTAGAAGCGGTTACCGCCGCCCAAATCCCGCTTGACTTTATCGGTAACTCAGTGCTTAGGGCGGGAATCTCTGCGGAAGAGGAAGAGGAGGAGGCAGAGTTCTACTATCTGGCAGATTCCGCTGGCAACATTATGCAAAGTGTGCCAATCGACATCGACCCAGAAGAATCAGTGCTTGGTTCACCCCTTTCGGAGGAAATTCCCGATTTCGGGGCTGCGCGAGATCAAAAACAGCTGATCGCCTGGCTTGGAACCGCTGCGGGCGAGGAATCCATGATTGCCTATGCCCCAGTATCAGGTTTAGGGACGCTGAACTGGAGCGTAGTTGCCTCTAAAACCACAGAGGAAGCCTTTGAAGGGCAGCAGCAGCTACTACAGACGATTCTCCTGGGGACGGTGATTACTGGGATGGCAGCGGTACTGTTGGGGATTTTGCTGGCGAAACAGGCTACTAAACCGATAGAAGAGGCCGCTAATACAGTGGAGCTGTTGGGCCAAGGCAAGTTGCATGCCCGCGTGTCAGTACGGGGTAATGACGAACTGGCAACTTTAGGCACTAACGTCAACCGCATGGCGGGGCAAATTCAAACCCTGCTGCAAACCCTGCGCCAGAACGCGGAGCAGTTGGGACAGCAAAACGAAGTGTTGGCCGGGCTAGCCCATAATGACGCTTTGATTCAAGGGGATGCCCAGGCTGCGGCGCAGGCTTATACCGAAGCGATCGCAGTCACCCTCAATGTCAAGCAAGCCAGCATCTGGATCTACAAGCCAGAGCAGGAACTGCTGTTATGCATCAGTCGCTATGACCAAGGGCAACCGTCGGTGGCTGAACAGCAACTGCCAGTGGCAGCAGCGCCTGCTTACTTCGAGGCGATCGCCAAAGACCAAACGCTCGCCATCAGCAATGTTCGTCACCACAGCGCTGTCCAGGAACTGGTCGCCAACGGCTACATAGACCCTAATACGGTCTCGTTACTAGAATTGCCCATTCAGGCCTCAGGTAACTTCCTCGGCATCGTGCGTTGTGAACAAGCGGGTGAGCCTAGGGAGTGGAAACCTCAAGAGCAAACCTTTGTCAGCTCCGTGGCCAACCTGGTCTCCCTGGCCCTGGAAAGTGAGGTGTTGCAGACA
This sequence comes from Cyanobacteria bacterium P01_A01_bin.123, assembly GCA_039815185.1. GTDB lineage: Bacteria > Cyanobacteriota > Cyanobacteriia > Phormidesmidales > Phormidesmidaceae > JBCBZT01. The sequence continues at coordinate 27,756 of JBCBZT010000066.1, forward strand.
GAAGTTAGCCACCTGTTAGACGTCGTATCTGAGGTAGAAGATGGCAACTTAACGACCCAGGCGCAGGTGAGCGATCGCACCACGGGTCTAGTCGCTGATACCTTTAACCGCCTGATTGAGCGGCTTGTAGAGGTGTTGCAACAGGCCATCGAAACCGCACAACAGGTGTCTGAAGGGGCCAACCAGCAAAAATCTCAAGCTAGCCTGATTGCCGCCAACGCCGAACAGCAGGCTGACGGGGTAAACCAAGTTCTCCAGCTTACTGACCGGGTGCAAGACCTGGCCCAGGATGCTGCCCATCGAGTCGAAACTATCCGCGCTTCTCTACAAATCCTGCAGAAAACCGTAGAACAGGGCCAGGGTGCCATTACTAATCTGACCACTGGCATCGGTATTCTCCAAGACGGTAGTGACCGCATCATTCAACAAATGAAGACCCTGGGCGAATTTGTGGGCCTTGCCGACCAGTTCGTGCAGGATCAAAATCAAATCGCCTCCTTGACCCAGACTTTAGCGTTGAACGCTTCCCTGGTCGCTGCCCGTGCTGCTGAACAGCGTGATCCCCGTCAGTTTGCAGTTGCTGCCCGTGAATTCAGCGCGATCGCCAGCCAGGTCAGCCAACTCGCCCAACAAACCAACGCCAGCCTAAACACCCTGGAGCAGCGCAGTACCCAAATCCAAAGTGTGGTGTTCACCGTGGATACCAACGTACAGCAGGTCGGGAATCTGGTAGAGGACTTTACCCGAGGGGTTGAGCAATCTAACCGGGTATTTGAAGATGTCCAGACGGTGACAGTGGAAGCGGTAAACGCCGAGGCCGTTGTTGCCCAAGCCAGCCAGGAAATTGTCAGTGCGGTGCAGTCGGCGACTGAAGTGGTGCGCAATATTACCGACATTGCGACCCAAACCGCTGAATTTACCCAGAACAATCGCATGCAGTCTGAGCAGATGGAGACCCTCTCGCAAAAGCTTTTGCAAACGATGGTCTTTTTCCAACTCCCTGGAGCCCCGGCCCCAAAAGCTCCAGCAGCGCTTCAGGAACCCAAACCCGCTATCTCTGATGAAACCACCGTGATTATTTAGACGAGTTTGCTAGCCAAACTACTTAGACGAGTTTGCTAGCCAAACTACACCACTAATTTAGTTCCCTCACCTTATGGAAAGGATTTATGACAACGCTTCGACCTGACTCCAACACGGTTGCTCACATCTCTGCATCCCCGCTGCCAGAATCAGAGGGATCACAATCCCCAATGAAGCTTCCTCAGCAAAAACAGACATTCCGCCAGAAGCTGGGTATCCGGGCTGTCGTGGTGGTTTCCTTTGTGGTGCCAATTGTGACGGCAGTGAGTTTAACCGGGTGGTTTTCCATTCGGAATGGACAGCAGGCAGTCAATAACCTGGTTAACCAGCTGAGTAGTGAGTTAACCAATCGCATTGAAAATCGCATTCAAACGTTTGCAGAGACACCCTATCAGTTTCTGCAAATCAATCTAGCGGCTATCCGAGCAGGAAACTTAGACCTAGACGACCTAAACGGGATGGCGGAATACTTCTGGCACCAAATTAGCATTACCGAGGCTGTGCCCTATGTTTATTTTGGCAATGAGCAAGGGGATTTTATTGGGGTCTGGAAGGAATCAGAATCGCTGACAACGCTGCGGATTCGGGATCAGACTAGTGCACCTGATCGACGCATTTATGAGCTGGATGATCAAGGCGATCGCGGCGAGATCACAAAGGTCCATGAATATGATCCCCGGGTTCGTCCCTGGTATCAAGAGGCAGTTGAAGCGCGTAGGCCAACTTGGTCGTCTGTCTACGTATTTGCTGAGCCGCCGTCTCTCGGTATTACCCATGTTGTCCCTGTCTATGATGTGGACGCGGACTTGCAGGGGGTAATGGCGATCGATTTGACCCTGGCTGACATCAGTGACTTTCTCCAGGGTGTTGATGTGGGTGAATCGGGGGAGGTTTTTATCTTTGAGCGTTCGGGAGAGATTATCGCCAGTTCTAGTGAAGAAGCTCCCTTTATTGAGACAGAAGCAGAAGAACAACGACTGGCAATAACCGACAGTAGTAATGCTTTAATTCGAGCTGCTGCCGAAAATCTCGACAATCGATTTGATGGGTTTGAGCAAATTGAAAATCCTGAACAATTCATTTTTGAAATTGATGGTGAGCGTCACTTTCTACAAGTCACACCGATCCAAAATGATCGCAATCTCGACTGGATCATGGCAGTGGCAATTCCAGAGCAGGACTTCATGGCTCAAATCAATGCCAATACCCGCACCACCGTTCTGCTATGTTTGCTAGCACTCGCTGCCGCTACGATCGCGGGGATTCTGACTTCTCGCTTAATTACAGTTCCAGTGCAGCGTTTGGGCCAAGCAGCTACTGCGATCGCAAGCGGCGATTTGGATCAAACTGTAGAAACTGAGGGTGTTGGAGAACTCAGCGTCTTAGGCAACTCCTTTAACCAGATGGCTCAGCAATTGCGAACCTCGTTTGCTGCCTTAGAAACTGCAAACGCAGAGTTAGAAGAACGGGTGGCAAACCGCACAGCAACTTTGAATCAAGAGAGTCAAACCCTGCAACAGGACGTTAGCCATTTGCTAGACGTGGTTTCTGCTGTAGAAGAAGGGGATTTAACGATAGAGGCTGAAGTCAGTCCTCAGGTAACTGGCCTGGTTGCAGATACCTTCAATCGTTTGATTGAACGGCTCGACCAAACCATGGGAACCGTATTGAATGGCGCTGGACAAGTGACCCAAGGGGCCCAAAAGCTAGAGCAGTTAGCGCTCTCGGTGGCCGACAATACTCAGCAGCAGGCACAGTCTGTGGGGCAAGTGCAAGGGTTGATGGAAAATATCAGCAATCTATCGCAAGATGCGGCCCAGCAAGCCGCGACGGCTGACGAAGCCTTCCAGCTCACCCAAGCCTCTGTGCAAACAGGGCAGCAAGAAATTACCGCCATGACCGCAGGACTAGGGACGCTTCAGCAAGAAACCACTCAAATTATTAAGCGCACACAAACGCTAACCGATTACGTTGAATTAGCGGCTCAGTTTGCCAAAGAACAAAAGCGAATCGCGTCCCAAACCCGAGTCTTGGCCCTCAACGCGTCGATGTTGGCAACTCGCTCCGCCGAGCAGCAAGATCCAGACCAATTTGCCAGCATTACTCGAGAATTTGAAACCATTGCAACTCAGGTTAATGATCTGGCGACTCAAACCAACCAGAGCTTGATCTCGTTGCAACAGCGCACCGACCAAATCCAAACGGTTGTGTCTGGACTCAACTATGACATTCAAAGAATTGACCAGCAGGTGAACGACTTTACCTCAGGGGTAACTCACTCCCGTGAAGCCTTCGACCACATTAAAACCGCAACGGATCAAGTCGGGCAGATCGGACAGCGGGTTACCCAATCCAGCCAAGCCATTGCTGAAGCAGCCCAAACGACGTTGCAAGCCGTTCAAGATATTGCTGCGATCGCAGGTGAGACCTCCACACGGGCCAATATGACGCAAGAACAGTCCGAACAAATGGAACAGCTGGCTCAAGTCTTACTTCAGAAAGTTCAATTCTTCCACCTGCGGCCTGACCCAGATTCGGTACCAGCAATCATCGGTACGTCTACCGCCCATGTCTTACCATCGGCTGCGGCAGAACCCACTGCCACGGATGATGCTCCCCTTGTGGAAACCCGTACTGAGGTAATCCTCAGCGATGAGTTGGGGAGTCGAGCTTCAGAGACAGCCAAATCGTAGTCACTATCCCCCAGCGACTGCAAGTTGCATGCCTTCAAATCCTCAGCATTACAACGACTCACTCCCACGCCTTCACCCCCTCACCGAATTCTTTGCACATCATGTCAATGTCAGACATCGACCCCCTAAAAAGCTCAGAAGCCATCGCAGAGCAGGCACTACAGCAGGAACTCCGCAGTCTGTTTGCGGTTGATACACAAAGCTATTTACAGCAGTATAGTCAGACTGCGCGGCAACTTGAGGTTCACTCTTGGGTGACTCAAATCCAGGAGCTTTACCGATTTATCCACACGATTAAGGGAGGCGCAGTCACGGTAGCCGCGAATGCTGTTTTGTCAGTGTCGGCGGCATTAGAGGATTTACTGTCTGATCTGCGCTACCTCGATCCGCCGCCACCTCTAGCAGACGGTCACCTGCACCAAATATTGTTCGAGGCTGGTGAGCTACTCACCGTAACGCTGGATCTCGAAGGCGTCAGCTCAGAGTCTGTGGAACCGATTGTGTCCCGAATGCAGACACTCCATAATCAGGTGCGCACCCAATACTTACCCACTTGGGATGAAAACCAACGGCTCCATCAGGAGTTCGCTGAACAAGGCTTTGACCTGGTGGTATTAGATTTGGAAATTGCGCTAGAGCGGCTACCTGCAACTGGAGAGATGCCGAAACCAACGATTGAAATTGGACAGCGAACGCTAAACCAACTGCAGCAAATTGGTCAAGATATCCAGCTAACCGATGGCTGGGTAGCACTGCTTGATCAGGCCCAAGCGCTACTGAAATATCCGCAGATTAAAATTTGGCAATCCCAATGGCCACTTCTAGCCCAAGCATTTAAGGACTGTGCCAAACGAGGGGGAGAAGCGGTTCCCTTTAAATTGACGGTTGCTGATCATGCCCCCCCTGATTTGATGGCAGCTGCCAAACGTGTTCCAGAAGAGCTGAGC
>JBCBZT010000023.1:0-119671 GCA_039815185.1 Cyanobacteria bacterium P01_A01_bin.123
ATCATGACAACAACCCTACAACAGCGCGAAAGCGCCAACCTGTGGGAACAGTTTTGCGGCTGGATCACCAGTACCGAAAACCGCCTCTACGTAGGCTGGTTCGGCGTACTGATGATCCCCACGCTGCTCGCTGCGACCGCTTGCTTCGTGATCGCCTTCATTGCTGCACCCCCCGTTGACATCGACGGCATCCGTGAGCCCGTTGCTGGTTCCTTGATGTACGGCAACAACATCATCTCCGGTGCAGTCGTACCTTCCTCCAACGCCATCGGTCTGCACTTCTACCCCATCTGGGAAGCAGCTTCCCTCGATGAGTGGTTGTACAACGGTGGTCCTTACCAGTTCGTCATCTTCCACTTCCTGATTGGCGTCTTCTGCTACATGGGTCGTGAGTGGGAACTCTCCTACCGTTTGGGAATGCGTCCTTGGATCTGTGTTGCTTACTCTGCACCTGTTGCAGCAGCCTCCGCAGTCTTCTTGATCTATCCCTTGGGTCAAGGTTCCTTCTCCGATGGCATGCCCTTGGGAATCTCGGGAACCTTCAACTTCATGTTGGTGTTCCAAGCCGAGCACAACATCTTGATGCACCCCTTCCACATGCTAGGTGTGGCTGGCGTCTTCGGCGGTTCCTTGTTCAGTGCGATGCACGGTTCCTTGGTGACCTCCTCGTTGGTGCGTGAGACCACCGAGACTGAGTCACAGAACTACGGTTACAAGTTTGGCCAAGAAGAAGAGACCTACAACATCGTTGCAGCCCACGGCTACTTCGGTCGTTTGATCTTCCAATATGCCAGCTTCAACAACTCTCGTAGCTTGCACTTCTTCTTGGGTGCATGGCCAGTGATCGGCATCTGGTTCACGGCATTGGGCATCAGCACGATGGCGTTCAACCTGAACGGGTTCAACTTCAACCAGTCCATCTTGGATAGCCAAGGCCGTGTCATCGGTACCTGGGCTGATGTGATCAACCGGGCCAACCTGGGTATGGAAGTGATGCATGAGCGCAATGCGCACAACTTCCCCCTCGACTTGGCTACCACTGAAGCTCCCGAAATCATCGGTTAGATTCAGTTTCGGGATGATCTCGTTATCATCTAATTAGAAAGGGTGCTTCTCTCCTGGAAGCGCCCTTTCTTGTATTTTCTGATGCCATTGTGCAGGCCAGATTGTTTAATGCGCCGAGTATCATTACATTGATGGGTCTAAAAACAATCCGTTTCAATCCACACCAAGTATTGACTTACTGCGGCTCATTTCCCATCAAATCTACAGTTTGGGAGAGTCGGCCATGGGCCAATGGGGCGAACACGAGAACTTATGCAGCATTTAGACGTTGTCGATCGATTGTTGCCACTGCTGCTTCAGGGTTTTAAAACATCAACGATTCGGTGGCAAGAAGCCCCTATATCTCTTGGAGCACTGGAATATCGATGCGAAAGTAATCCAAAGGTCAAGGTTAGAGTGTGGGTCGTAAAAGTGACTCACATGCCCCTTTCAGCGGCAGCGGCATATCTGGGTAGAGCAGCGGAGTGGTCACCTGACATCATGCTCATCGGTATGAGGGCACACTATCCGAGCATTGAGTTGTCAGATATGGTACAAGTCATTGAACATCTAACCCCGGAAGAATCGAAGCCAAAGCTAATGTCATCTATGAAGATACTGCTGATCCATGGGCTGATAGGTTCTCTTAACGATCCTCGCATTGTTGATGCTTTTGGCGATGTGGAGGTTTTAGCACCGGATTTACTGGGTTACGGTGAGTTTGCATCATTTCCAACCGAAAATCTAACGCTACAAGATCAAGCTGACCATCTCGCCAATTGGCTGCGAGGCTCTAGCTCTGAATCTGTTCACGTTGTGGGCCATTCTGTAGGTGGTGCTGTGGGATTGCTGCTTGCCTATACTTATCCGGCATTGGTGGCTTCATACGTCTCGGTTGAAGGAAACATGACGTTGAAAGATGCTTTCTGGTCTGCTGAACTCTCAAGAAAGCCAGATAGCGAGGTTGCATCCATAGTCGAAAGTTATCGGCAGGATGTTCGAAGCTGGATCGGTGCCGCAGGGGTTGAACCCACAGCGCTAGCGCTGGATATAGCCGGGGCATGGATAGATCATCAGCCGCCTTCTACAATCAAAGCCCAGGCCAAAGCCGTGGTTGAGGCAACCCGTAACGACGAATACTTGAACAAACTTAGAGTGCTAATCCAAAGGGGGCATTGGATTCATCTTGTTGCTGGAGAGAAATCTCGATCAGACTGGGACATACCTGCGTGGGTTGAACAAGCGTCAACTTCGACGACAACGATGGAAAATCGAGGACATTTAATGATGTTGGAATCACCAGAGGAATTTGCCGACACCATTGTTCGGGTATTATCGCCTGTGTAGGAAGATAGACTTAACCCAACCCGTCATGAAAAGTCGTATAGCCTCACCCTAACATCAGGATATTTTACAGTTTCCAAAGGCTTTCCCAGCTGCTTCAACCATTGAATAATCGCAGCCTCGCTATCAGGGTGTTTACGTGCTGCCAGCACTATCCATATCCGCTTTCTGTCAAGCTGATCTGCCTTTAATGCCGTTAAGGCTTGCTGATACTGTTCCAGATTGCCTGCTTCCAGGTCGTTCAATTCAACATCACTCAGTTGATTCATCATAGTATCTGCCATTGGCAAGTCAAACCGGCTGAAATAGTAATGAAACTGTAGGTCTGCCGATGTAAAAACATGGAGCTTATTGCCTGGCTGCCAATGGTTGTCAATGTACGCGATCGCTGGTCTGACATGATCAAAATGGAGTCGAGTTGGCCTGATAAAATTGTTTAACGCTTGTCCCAGGGGCATTACCAACAGCCCCACTGCGACTACAGCACTGATCATTTTTAACGCTTGAGGCCGTTTGTGCCATTGCCTTAGCCAAAACACAATGCCGTCTGCCAAAATCGCAAGTCCAAAAGGGACTAAAAATAGAATCAGCCGATCCCTAAAAGGGTACTGATGCAGATAGGCAGCGCATAGTGTCACTGCAAACGGCCCGCTCAGGTATATCAGCCGTAGCCGATTTGTCCGATATAGGTGTATGCAGCCGGTTACAAAGGCCACCATTGCAACAGCATCAGTGATAGCGACAAACCCTAAAGGGCGGTGAAAGAAACGTCCAAAGGAATCAACCAGCCACAGGAGGTCGTACCAGCCACTGGGATAACGTTCTGCCCAATTCTCTGCCAGACTGGTTTCCGCCAACGTGTTGCGTATAATCCTAAAATAAAGACCGCTAAAGCTGGCAATCCATCCTGCATACAGAGGCAGTCGTCTGAGCAGAAACGCTCGCAGTTCTGACCAGGATGATTTCCACAGCGACAGCTTGACTAAGTTGGCCGCTTCTACACCGGCAATTATAAAGATACTGGGGTACGATAGCCAGATGCCTACTATCCCCAGGCTACCTGCAGTGAGCAGTTGACTCAGCCTTGGCCTTAAGGTATTTAGGGAGGCCACTGTCATAAACAGCAATAATCCGAGGGCCATGTCCCAGCTATAGGGCTTGATTTCAGCTGCAAAGTAAACAAGGTACTCAAGCGTGCCGAGCAGCATCATCGTAATTGGTCTCGCCCACCCTTGAGTAAAGGACTGAGTGAAGCGATAGCAAGCTATTAATGAGAGTAGCCCCCCCAGTAGCGGAAACAGCCGCAGCGCATATTCACTATTTCCCCAGGTTTCGAGAGCAAATTTCTCAATCCACAAAAACAGGGGGGGCGCGGCCTGATTGTAAGTTAGTGCGTTGAGCAGGTCGATGTAGCCGCGCTCCATCAGGTTGAGCACGAGAGCCGCCTCATCAAACCAGAGTGAACGATTGCTGAAGTATAACCCTAATCTCATCACCACTCCTATTACCAGCCCCAGCAGAGAACAAATCTCTAACCAGCGGGATAGGGGGTAGGTGGGCAAGGGTAGCTTACGAACAAACATGGTTTGACTAGCATGATGTTGCATCGTTCACCACGTTAGCGTGCCATGGGGCACTTTAAAGGACTGCCCGGCTAGCTTTCAATCATCACGACCCGTTGTTGCAACTTTTGCAGATAGTATTTGCTGGCACCGTCATGAGGATTGATGTTTAAGCAAGCTTTGAATTCAGCTTCAGCGTCACACCAGCGTTGTTCGTCAAAGGTCGAGAGGGCGGCTTCAAAGCGATCGCGCAATTCCAGCCGATCAGCACTCAATTCACCGACTGCTCCCAGCAGTTCGTAAACCCAGACAACCTCTCCACCATGATTCAGCGTCAGACGATCGATACGGCGAGTTTCAAAGAAATCGCTGACCAACTGTTGGGTGGCGTCAGTGATCAAGATTTGGGTGCCGTAATTGCGGTTGGCTTCTTCCATGCGTTCGGCCCATTGGACTGTTGGCCCAACGATGGTGTAAGACTTTGATCTCTCAGACCCAATATTGCCTGCGACGAGCTCACCAGAAGCTAAGCCAATGCGAATCTGCAGATCTGGAAGACCTTTGCGAATTCCCATGATCTCTGGCAGCATTCGTCGCAGTTTGGTGAGCTGGCTGGATTGTTCTAGAGCAGCGTAACAGGCGAGTTTGGCATGATCGCGATCGCTGACAAAGGGCGGCCCCCAAAAGGCACTGACTGCATCGCCGAGGAACTGGTTGATGACGCCCCCGTGTTCAGTAATCGGTGCAGAGGCGAGGGTGAGGTATTGATTAATCAACGTCACTAAACCAGTCGGAGTTAGCATTTCGCTGATGCTGGTAAATCCGGCGATGTCTGAGAGAAACACTGTCATCATTTGCTTTGACCCGTGTTCAGCTTGATGCTGCTGCTCTACTAGGGTTTCGACGACGCGGGGATCGACGTACTGTCCAAATGTTGCTTTCAGCCGTTCCTTTTCACGAATTTCCTGCACCATGTCGTTAAACGAATGGGTCAGTTTACCAATTTCATCCTGAGAGGCAATCGGTAGCGCCAAGTCTAGATTACCCTGCTCTACTTCGCGGGTGCTGGCAACGAGCCTTCTGACTGGACGAACTAAACTGGTTGTCACGAGTGAGGCAAAGGCTATGCCCAATACCGTGGCGCTGCCGACCAGTATCCAACTCAGTCTTATCGTTTGCCGTTCGTGCTTTTCTGCGATTAGCGCCGATGCTTCGGTAAACTCGGCCAGCTCTCGTAAAAGCCGCTGGGCCCGCTGGTCAAAGTCTTCTTCGTAATCTGCCAGTTGCGTATTGAGTAATTCAGCCGCTGCGGTGTCGCCTGCGGCAAACAGCTCAATCACGACAAGACCTTGGTCGTGAAATTTTTGATGTTCTTCTTCTAAGACCTCCAGGAGTGCTTCAACTCGAGTGAGCTCAATCACCCCTGCCAATCGATGAGAATTATTGACAGACTCCTGGGCTAAGGCGATCGCGGCTTCAAGTTCTTCATCGACGAGCTGACCTCGGTCTTCAAACGCAGCTAGCTCCTGCTGTAGCTTTGCCTGATCGAGAGGCTCAATCTCATAGATTTTGAATATACGTTGGAGGTGAATCTCTTGCTCAAGCACGTGAACATTCACCAGGGCCACCGACTCTGTCAAGGGTGTCAGGTACTCGGCAATGTCGATTAGTTCACCATTGACCTGTCGGATGCGAGTTGTGCTGAGATAGGTGACGCCGAGCAGTAGGGCCAACATGCTGCTGGCAACACCGAAGATTTTGACACCGATGGGGAGAGTAAGGCGGGAGAACATGGAGAGTGGGGTGGTGGGTAATGTTGGATTTTAGATTTTGAGTTGGGCGTCGTTAGCGGTTACTTTTAACCTGCGCTTCTCCCTACTTTTCCGTCAGCTGCCAAATGCCTTGCCAGTCTTCACCGGGTGGGTTTTGTCTTAGCAGTTCTAAACGCTCGAGGAATAGGGCTGCGGGGCGATCGCTGGGGAGCAGTGCAAGGCAGGCTTCAAAGTGAGATTGGGCAATGTTCCATTGTTGATTGCGGTAGGCAGTGAGTCCTTGCTCGAAGGTGTCGCGGACGGTGAGGACAGGATTGGCAGTGGTGCCTTTGTGGCCGAGTAGCTCGTAGATGCGGATGGGTTCTTCTTTGCCCAGCACTTGAATTAGGTCGATTTCTCGGGTTTCCATGACCTCAGCTACCTGGGTTTGGGTCGCGCCGGTCATCAAAATAGGTACGTCATATTGTTTGCTGCTGCCTTTGAGGCGTGAGGCGGTGTTAACGGTGTCGCCCATGACGGTGTAAGACTTAGCCGAATCTGACCCCATGTTGCCGACTACCAGCGCCCCAGTGGCGATACCGATGGTGAGATGGAGGTCAGGGATGGGGCGATCGCCTGCAAACTTAGCCATCAATTGCTGTAAGCTATCGAGGCAATTCCGTTGAGCGATCGCGGCTTCACAGGCCAATACGGCGTGGTTTCGATCTTGGCTAAAGGGCGGCCCCCAGAAGCCCATGACCATCGTGCCGATGAACTTGTCAATCACCCCATCGTGGGTTGAAACTGGCGCAGCCAGGAGGCTTAGATAGGTGTTGATAAACTGTACGAGGTCATCGGGCGGCAGGCTTTCAGCAAAGGTACTGACCCCAGCTAGGTCAGCAAAAAAGACGGTCATCACTTGGCGTTCTCCGGCGATCGCAGTTTCGGTTGAAGCGGTCATTAAACTCCGAACAATGCGGGGATCGACGTATTTACCAAAGGTGTCTTCTAGCCGAGCTTTGAGCCGAATTTCTTGCATCATGCCGTTGAAGGCTCGGGCTAGGGTGCCAACTTCATCACGGCTGGTGACCTCCAGTTGGGTATCTAGGTTGCCATCGCGGACGGCTTGCAAACTGCGAGTTAGATTGCGGACGGGGCGGACTAGACCAACGGTAATCAAAAAGGCATAGCAAAGGCCAAATCCAGTGGCGATCGCAGCAGTGACGATACTCAACGTTTGCACGGTTTGTTGGTGACGTTGCCCTGATTGAGCGGCGCGGACGGTAAACGCTTCTAGCTCCAAAAAGATTTCGTTGATTGCCTGGTTGAAGTTTTCTTCTTCCTCAATCAGCTGGTCTCCGAGCTGACGGGCAGTTTCTAAGTCCCCAGCTTCTAGGTGCTCCAAGATAGTGACTGCATGGCTTTGAAATCGCTGGTGTTCTGCTTCAATTTCTGTCAGCATGGGTGCAACTTTGGCCCACTCATCGCGATGGGTCGTGATCTGGGGTTGGGCCAGGGCCAACTGGGTTAACTCAATGGCATCCCGCAGTTCTTGATCGACGGCTTCGCCCCGGTTTTCAAATTTTTGCTTTTCGCTGCGAATTTGCGTCAGCGGCGGCGGCTCAATTTCGTAGAGATACTGAATCCGTTCGAAGTGGAGCTCTTGCTCTAGGGCATGCACATCAACTTCTGCGACCAAATCGGTGATCGGCAGGGCATAGTCGGCTAGGGCCGTAATTTCTTCGTTGACCCGCCGTAGACGGTTGGCTGAGGTCGCCACCACAAAGATCAGCAGCGCCAGCAAACTGGTGGCAATGCCAAAAATCTTGAAGCCGATAGACAGTCCCTGGGGCGATCGCGCCAGCGCTGACGGGGCAGTTTGCGGTCTGTGGGTCTCAATCGAAGATTGTGCCATCTGCTGGGGTTACGCATCCACGTTCACTATTTCCAGGTTGCCCATCCCCTCCGGGCAAATACCGATCCGACCCATTCGGTATACTGAAATGCACAGAGGTGAACTAACCTATCATGGCGGTCGAAATCCCCACAATTCAGTTTTATGAAGGCATTTCGGAAGTTTTAAGCAATATCAGCTTGCGGCGCAATCGCACGACAGGGGAGCGATCGCTGCTGTTGATGTTTGAACAGCTCAAATCAATCGAGCGCTTCAATACCTTTCGCCATCGGTTTGCGGGCAGCCTCAATTTGGAAGATAGTGAAGGCAAAATCGCGATCGAACCGTCCGATATTCGATTTGTGTTTGGCGGGCCTGAAGGGGATGATCTAATGCGGGTGGAGTGCATCCTCGCGGTAGATCGGGACGATCATTGGGAACGGTTAATGCGGTTTATGGAACGCTATGCAACCGCAAACGGTATGGAATATGGAGAGCGGAGTCAAACATGAAAGTGGCAATTACGGGTGCAACGGGGTTTGTTGGGAGCCGATTGGTAAAACGACTCCAGACAGAAGGCCATACGGTTTTGGTGTTGACTCGCGATCGCCATCGCGCCCAAAAAGTCTTTCCCAGTAGTTCGTTCCCCAAGCTTGAATTTGTCGCCTACACACCGCTCCAGTCTGGGGATTGGCAAACCGCAATTTCGGGTTGCGACGCAGTGATCAATCTGGCTGGAGAACCGATTTCGGAACGGTGGACGCCGGAGCGCAAACGGGCCATTTTGGAGAGTCGCAAAGTTGGGACGGAAAAAATTGTCGAAGCGATCGCCCAAGCAGCGGTCAAACCCACTGTGCTGGTGAGCGGTTCTGCCATTGGCTACTATGGCACCAGCGAAACGGCTAAGTTTGACGAAACCAGCGCACCGGATCCGGCCAATTTTCTCTCTCAGGTTTGCCAAGATTGGGAAGCCGCTGCCCAGGTTGTGAGGACATCCGGAACGCGGCTGGTGATTTTACGCATTGGCATTGTGTTGGGTATGGGGGGCGCGATCGCCCGTATGATTACGCCCTTCCGTCTCTATGCTGGGGGACCCATCGGCAGCGGTAAGCAGTGGTTTTCCTGGATTCATCGAGATGATTTGGTTGATTTGATGATCAAAGCGATGACCGACAACAACATGCAGGGCGTCTATAACGCAACTGCCCCTAACCCGGTCAGGATGAACGATCTTTGCAACGCCCTGGGTAAAGCGATGGATCGTCCCTCTTGGTTGCCGGTTCCTGACTTTGCGATTCAAGCCCTGCTTGGCGACGGAGCCCAGGTTGTCTTAGAAGGGCAGCAAGTCTTCCCCAAACGCACCCAGACGACTGATTTTAAGTACCAATATCCAGAGGTTGAGTCGGCACTCAAGTCGATTGTGACTTGACGCTTGACTCCATTCAGAGTGCCGATTCTATATCTATACATCGAGCTGCTTGTGAATATCTGAGATTTCGGATTCTAGCTGAGCTAATTTTGCCTTCAAAGCCGCAATGTTGGGGTGCGGAACAGCTTCCTCGGACTTTTGAGGCAATCGCTCGACAATTGCTTGAGGCATTTGAGATGTTGCTTGAACCTGAAGCTGTCCCCCCTCCGGCTTTTGAGGCAATGGGATCACTTTTTCTTGATCCATGTGAGCCCTTATCTGAGCCTCAGCCTGAGCCCCTTCTACTACCTGCTCAAAATCAGACTTTCTGCTGGCAAATGCATGGATAAAGCCATTCACATAGGGACTGACTAAGTCAGCCTGGGCAGGACTCAGAATTGTTAGAATCTGCCCAAACAGTAGCTGATTCGATAACGCCATAAATTCCCATTTGATCCCAATCGCTGGATTCACCATCGCGAATAAGGGGACGAGCTCATCTTCAATGGGCGATAGGCTTTCCTCTAAGAAAGATAGCCAAAAATAAGCCTGGATCATCTGCTGATCGCGGATAGAAGAGTGAGCCACCTCCGGATTACTAAGATGACCGCGACGGCTGTAGTGATCGGGTAATTGCACCCGCAACTGATTATGAATTTCATGGGCGATCGCCTGACTCTGCGGCAGACAGTGCTCGACAATGGCAAATTGAGGGCTATCCAGCGCGTGACGACTAGCAGCCAAGCAGACGCGCTGCCAAGGAAGGGCGACTTGTTCTTCGACAAATCTAAAGTAGGGATAGATCAATAGCTGTTCTGTCTTCGATAGGTTCTGAAGCAGTAGCTTGTTGCAAAAATTCAGCAGCGTCGTTAAAAAACCCAGGGTTCGCCAGTTTTTTGAAAGGATATGCTGCTGTTGAAACTCGATCAGCAGCGGTTCTAAATCTATGGCTAACTGTTCGATGGGGGTCATCCCCCAATCTTCCATAGACAAAGACTCCCATGCTGAAGAAACACTGCCGTCATGCTCATCTACTCGGGGCGTATACAGAATCTTCACCTGGTCGGCTGTAGAAAGGGAAGACTGTTGATAGATTTCTGCCAGTTGCAGGTAGATCAGCAAAGCAAATTCGGATAGTCGTCGAGCATCGCTAAGATTGACGACATTTGAAAGGTAGGAATAAAGGGATCGGGTCTGCAGACTAGCCATTTGGCATTTGATTGCGACCACGTTTTTGGTGATTTTAGCAGCTGTGATGCCTCGACTTACTGGGGATGCCATGTCAATCAGACGTTGTCGAAACTCGACCGTATCTTCTGCTGCTGAAATTGAGGACAGATTGGGGACGTAGCGTTTTCCCCAAATCTCAATCAATCTCTTGACTGACGGTGTTTGAGCCTGATGTGATGAAGGAATTAGCATAGGGGCAACTAATGATAGTGATCCAAGAGAATATCCAGCTAGATCTGCCTAGACGCTTCTAGGAACATCTAAATATCTTCAATGCTTGATAAGAATTGACAGGATAATCTGACTTCGGAAATGTTTGTCATCCTTGCTGCAAAAACTTTTCGCTTCCGAGTTCTAGAGGGGATGAAACGGTTGTCCCATAAGGCTTATGGTCTTCTATAGCGAGTTGCTTCTTTGAAATAGCGCTGGAGCCAATTGAATAAAATTTTTATGAAGAAAATTCTGACAAATATAAAGTAGCCCATGTCAACTGCGAAGCGACCCTATCGAATATCCCTTTGTTCGGACTAACTCCCAATCTTTGCCGGGTAATCTGTGAATTCTGAAAGACACCGATCTGAGCCGATTGCCATCCATATATCCTACTGTGAGAAAACCTGAGCGGATATCAACCGACTGAGGAAATGTTAACTGATGTTGTCCAATGAGCATGCAGTCTGATAATTCGTATATCTGACTTCTTATCTCATATATCTGACTCCCTAGAGGTCGATGGGAGTAGGCCCAGGTACACTGACTAAAATATTGCCAATAAACGTATTTTCTCTCAAAGCGATTGTATGACGGGCATTCAAAATAACTGTGCCAGATTCTGTCTCAACTATATCGAGGATAATAAGCTCTTCATTGGAGCTAGAAGTATCCAGGTTGATTCTAATCTGTTGTCTTACATTGGGGACTGATATCGTCTGAGTTGAGGAAATAGGCGTTTGAGAATTCTCGCGGTCAGAATAGTTAGTATCAAAAGCAGACTGCGTGACTTCTTCAGAATGTATCTGTGGGGGAATTATGCTCCCTAGAATGGCAATGCCTAATATAGCTTTCACCAACCATCTGGTTGAGGAATTTTGGGTTGATGCACTTCTAGTACACATATGTTTCAGAGTGGAAATTGAACTGACTGACACACCTTTTGCCTAAGCTATTAAATTGATTTGACGAATTAGATGTGTCAATCAGTCTGAGAGTTTAGTGTCTTAACTTGATTTCCTGCGAGAGAAGAGACTCAGCTACAGCGTGCTAATTTCTATCGCGAGGAAGCTCTCCTTCAATTTGTGCTCGCTGTTCTGGTGTTAACACGGCCATGATTTCATCCTGAGTAGTTCGCATCAAAGTCATTACCTCTGAACGCTGATTGCTGTCTAGAGACATGAATACGCTGCGCATATTGCCACCGTTGGCTTGAGCGTCCTCAAGGGCTGCCAATTGGTCAAACGTCAAAATCTCGGCCATTTGTTCAGACATGCCAGCTTGAATGGTGTCAATTTCTTCTTCCTGTTCTGGAGTTAGATCGAGCTCCTCAATTTTGTCCATGTTTCCGCCGCCCATTTGTTTGGTCATTGAGATGTGACCTTCAGTGGCTTTTTGGGCTGAAATTGGGGCGTGGTGTTGGGCTAGGGCTACACTTGCTAATGCCATGACACCAACAACACCTGAGAGCAACAAACTAAGTTGACGCTTCATAATATTCTCCGTTTGTTTTATCAACAACTCAGAAAAATGAGTTGTTTTAAATATAGTCTGAGTTATTAAAAATGACCTGAGACAAAAGTCCCTAAAAAGGCTGATTATTAGTATTTATTTGACTATTACTTCTAGCAATAATGGCTGCTTGGGTTCGATTTTTGATTTCGAGCTTTTTAAAGATTCTAGTGATGTGGTTTTTAACCGTTTTCTCGGCAATAAAGAGCTGCTTTCCAATTTCTTGATTGCTCCCTCCCTGAGCGATGAGCTGAAGGACTTCAATTTCGCGCGATGATAGCTGAGATAATTGCTTGTCTACTGGAATGTTTTCTTTGTTGTCTGCATCGCGATCGCTTCTAGCCCCGCTTTCAGTTTTTTTGTCGTGATTTAATCGATCATCACTGAGTAACTTTGGAACGATTGGGTGGGTGATTAGGCTATCCATCTGAGACTATCCTTGATATACGCGATATACGCTGTGAATCGCTTAACTTAAATCAAGCATCCTAATGTGATACGACAAGCAGCCTTGGATATTGAGTTGTAAGACAAACTAGAGTGCTTCAGATCGCAACTTGCTGTTTTATCCCCAATAAATTTGCGACTGGGCATAGGCCATTTTTCTGATGCACTCCTCTGCCACTGCTAGGGTTGTGTGCAAATGTCTCAGTATCATCACCGTTCTGACCTTAGAGGAGGCCGTGGCGTCAATAGGTGCAGGTGATAGTGCGGTCGATTTCATAGAATTTCAAGTTGATGAGCACGTCTACAGGTTATTCGTGAGTGACTGCTTACTTATTAATAGCAAATATTTCTATTCCGTCAAGCCCATGGCTAAAGTTGTGAGGTTAGGATCGATTTGGCCGCAGGCAACCCGATTCGCTTAATTGTGGATGTGGAGTTAAAGTCGCTATGGCTAGCATAATGAATGATCCGTGCCGTTGTGCTCCCATCCATTTTCTGGCTCAGCGGTTCAGCCATACTAGGGATCTTACACAATGTGGGCAACGGTATAAAATAGGACTACAAAATAGGACTTTTAGAGCTTGACAATTTTGAATTCCATCATTGGCAGATCAATAATCATTCACTGAACATGGCCAGAACACGTACGATTACCGATGAACAAATCTTGAAGGCGGCTCAAGCTATTTTTCTTGAAAAAGGATTTGGTGCCTCCACCCTCGAGATTGCGAAACGGGCTGGTGTTTCTGAGGGGTCTATTTTCAAGCGCTTCAATACTAAAGAAAATCTGTTTTTGATAGCCATGGGCGTGCCTACCATGCCCCCTTGGATCCCTTTTCTGGAGGCTGTTGTGGGGCAAGGAGACTTAAAAGGGAATCTCAAGATTCTGGCGTCTAAGGTGTTTGAGTTTTTCCGAGAGAATCTGCCCAAAATGCAAATGATCCTGTCTAATCAAGGGCTAGCGCAAACTTTAGGGCAATCTGACCAATCCCCACCAGTGCGCAACCTCAAAGCATTAACCCAATTTTTTAGTCAGGAGGTGGCTTTAGGCCGCATGCAGACTGACAATCCTCGAACACTGGCCATGATGTTTATGGGGAGTATGATGCAGTATATTTTTCTCAAACAGATGTCGGCAAAGTTGCCCGAGCAAGAGGAATATGTGAACTCTATGGTTGAAATCCTTTGGCAAAGCATCCGACCTTGAATGCGTAGTCGGTTGAGGGGGCAAACCATTATCTGCCCAAATTAGATGAAAGGCGTGCCCTAAGTAGGGAAGATGGGACTAGCGGATTCTGTCTGGAATCCGGAGTGATGAATTCGTTTAAATTTTTGTCGATGCCTCTGCCTAGCAAACTGTGGCAAAGACTGGTGTTACACGGATTAATTGTTAAATGCTAATCACCACTTTCCCTCGCACCTGCCGCTGTTCGACATGGCGAATTGCTGCGGAGACTTCACTCAACTTGAAGCTGCGGTCAATGAAGGGTTTGATTTTGCCTGCTTCGATCAGATCCTTCACGGTGATCAAATCAGCTTGATTGGGTTGCATCGCTAGGCATTTCACGTTTAGGCGACGGATCTTGGCAATCCATGGGCCAAGCAACATAGCCTGGAAGAATGGAGCCGTAGCACCACCAACCACAACGTAGGTTCCCCCTGGGTTTAAGGCAGACAGATAATCAAAAAACGAACGATAAGCGGCAGCATCAATGATTAGGTCATATTGCTGCTCCGTTTGATTGATATCGGTTTGAGTGTAATCAATGACGTGATCTGCGCCGAGCGATCGCACCATGTCTACTTTCCGCGTACTGCATACGCCCGTTACTTTAGCGCCCAATGCCTTAGCAATTTGCACTGCAAAGGAACCCACGCCCCCAGACGCCCCATTAATCAACACCGTTTGCCTAGGCTGAATCTGCCCAAAATTACGTAGGGCTTGCAAGGCAGCAACAGCTGCAGCAGGAACGGTAGCGGCTTCCTCAAAGGTCAGGGTAGCAGGCTTCAGCACCAACGCTTCTTCTGTGGCACAGACGTACTCGGCAAATGTACCAAAGCCACATTCAGATAAATCACCAAAGACTTGATCACCAGGCTGAAACTGGGTGACGTCTTTGCCAACTGCTTCAACCTGTCCCGCCACATCAGCACCAAGGGTTTGGATTATAGGCTTTCTTAACCCACCAAACATGAGGCGGATGAGGAATGGGGTTCCTCGCATGAGATGCCAGTCGCTTGCATTGACGGACGCGGCGTGAACCCGCACGAGCACCTCGTTGTCTTGTGGTAAAGGCTGATCGATTTCCGCCAACTTCAAGACATCCGTTGAGCCATATTCGGATTGGACGATTGCGTTCATCTTGCGGCTATTTTTGTGTTTTGTTTGGGTGAGATCAAGACTATTCAAGGCTGTCATGACTTTTTCTCCGATTGGGGAAGCTTGGCCCAGAAGTGAGCCAAACTTTTATGGTGTAGACTTACACTGTAAGCTTAACTTACAGTGTAAGCATGTCAAGATGTGCATCGAATCAAAATTCGAAAACCAGGCTTACGGTGTAAGTTCTGAGCGATATGAAGAAAGATAAATGGCGAAGACAAGCAATCCAGGTATAACGCCGCCTGCCCCATTGAGTCGAGAACGGGTTCTGCGCTCTGCGCTCTGCCTGGCTGATGAAGGTGGCATTGAGGCGCTCTCGATGCGGAAGCTGGCCCAGGTGCTGGGCGTCAAGGCGATGTCGCTATACAACCATGTGGCCAACAAAGACGACATCTTGGATGGCATCGTCGATATTGTCGTGAGCGAAATTGAGGTGCCCAGTCTTGAAGCGGACTGGAAGACGGCTATGCGACGGCGGGCTAACTCGGCCCATGGGGCTTTGCTGCGCCACCCCTGGGTGACGATGGCGCTGGTGTCACGGGTGAATGTGGGGCCAGCGATGTTGCGCTACGTCGACGCGACACTTGGATGCCTTCGGGAAGCGGGCTTTTCGTTCGAGATGGCCGATCATGCGTGGAACGCCATTGACAGTCACATTTATGGGTTTACACTCCAGGAGTTGAACTTTCCCTTTGAGGCGGCGGAATATGCAGATGTGGGGAAGAGTTTCGTGTCAAAAATTCCCGCTGACAAGTACCCCTACCTCAATGGGCTTACACATCACCTGATAGAGGGCCATTACGATGGCCTGCATGACTTCGAGTTTGAGCTTGAGCTAATCCTTGATGGCCTTGATAGATTTCGAGATAATCTTTAGAGCAAAATCTGTTATTCCCCGCCGTCTTCCCTTGCTTCTCTGTCATGGTTATTAACTATTGACTATTCACTTAGACCCCGAGTTGCCCGTTCTCTGCTTCTACTGCATGGACTGGCGCTGAGTCACATCTCGCAACGACCAGAGAATGGTGATGACTTTACTCCGGGGATCTTTGAGGTGGGTGGTGGCGATCGCGACTGTCACCGGCTCTGCCTGGCGAGGGGTGAGGGTAACTTGCCAGTTCTGGGTCGGGTTAGGATCCATCAACCGTTGTTGAAATTGAAGGCGATTGGGTTTGTCAATCCACACCATCAGGGGTTTGCCCACGAGACTCTCTTGGGGGATTGAAAATAAGGCTGCCGCTGCTCGATTGGCGTGGTGGATCTTACCCGTCTTGTCGGTCACCAGATAGCTGTCTGGGGCGAGTTCAAACAGAGTGCGATAGCGCTGCCGTTCTAGGTCAACTTCGTGACGAGTGGCAGCCAACTCCTGATTTTGCTGGTGCAGTTCTTCATCAGCGGTTTGCAGTTCTTCAAGTACGAAATACAGCTCTTTAAGAGCGGCTTCGAGCAACTCTTTTTGAAGGGGGACAGTGGTGGCTCGTTGACGCAGCAACAAGGCGCGTTGGTAGACCGCTTCGATTTGTTGAGAAATGCTCATAAACCGGCTGTCTCCATTGCTAGATCAGGAAGTCAGCAACGCATTCGCCAGCCACCTAAGTTTTCTAATTTCTATTTCTAGTTTTCCAGAAACAACTGATTTTCTCTCAATCAATAGTCAAAAATTAAACATCTGACGTCAACAAATATCGCAACTGACCGACGCATCAATCCTGGTCTCGGGTTTGGCTCATTCAATATGGCTAGGCTTATTCTCAAAGGGTATGAGACGATGATCTACGAAAGAAATTGCTCTTGCATGACTCTCGCCAGAGGAAACCTGAAACGCCCATTCCTCGTGGCTACACAACATAAATCCTCTGAATTAAAATACTGAAATAGACAAAAAAGGGGCGACTTTTTATTCTCTGGCGACTTTAACTAAAGAGCGATACCTAAAAGTTAGGCCAGCGTGCCCGGTGGTGCTGACAATACGACATCACGCTAGCGTAAAGATCAGTGACCTTTTCAGGTCGATAATAGTCTCATGACTTCCGTTGTTGGCAGGGGTGGGCTGAACCAATATCCTTGGATATGATTACAGCCCATGGTTTGTAGATCGACAGCTTGGGCTTTGGTCTCCACGCCTTCGGCAACAACCTCTAAATTTAAGCCTGCGGCCAGGGTTATAATCGCTGAAACAATGGCCTGACTTTGACTATTGGTGTTCAGATCGGCAATAAAAGATCGATCGACTTTGAGCTTATGTAGAGGCAACTGCTTGAGCAACTGTAAAGACGAATAGCCTGTCCCAAAATCGTCGAGGCTGATCTTCACCCCCAGCTGTATTAGGTTGTCCATTACCGTTTGGCTATGCTGAAGCTGTTGGATAGCAGCAGTTTCTGTGATTTCCAGCTCTAATAAGGCAGGATTGTAGCCTAAGTCTTGCAAGATTTGATAGATGCGTTCTACTAAATTAGCCTGATGCAGCTGTTTGGCCGACAGGTTGATCGCCAATGTGAGATTGGGAAATCCAGTCGCCTGAAACCGTTGCACCTGATGCATGCCTTCTCGCAGTACCCATTCCCCAATGGCTACAATCTGCCCATTTCCCTCCGCTAGTGACAGAAAGCATCCTGGCAGGAGCAGTCCTCGGCGAGGATGTTGCCACCGCAATAATGCTTCTACGGCAATGATCTGGCCTGTAGCGTAGTCAATTTGAGGTTGAAAATAAAGGCTCAATTCGTGGTTATCTATTGCCTTATACAGCTCATATTCCAACCTTAAGTTTTCGGCAGTGTGTTTGTTGAGACTAGCCTGATAAAAGCGATAGGTGCGCCCCCCCTCGTTTTTAGCCCGGTAAAGGGCCTGGTCGGCGTGGCGCAGCAGGATTTCGCGATCGCGCCCATCTTGGGGAAAAAATGCCACCCCAATGCTAGTACTGACGTGCAATTCATGGTGATGGATGAGAAAGCTTGGCTGGAGGCTATCTAAAATCCGATCGCAGGTGTGTGCCATTGCCGTAGCCTCGACCGCAGAGGACAAGACCAGAACAAATTCATCGCCGCCCCAGCGCACCAGCAGGTCTTCTGCACGGAGACAACTTGCTAAGCGCTGAGCGGTCTGTTGCAGCAGCAGATCACCCACGTCATGGCCCAGCGTGTCATTGATCACCTTAAATCGGTCGAGATCTAAAAACACGATTCCCACCTTTGTGTCGTGGCGTTCTGCCTGGGCTAGTGCCTTGGCAAGATAGGTTTTGAAAAAAGCTCGATTGGGTAGCCCGGTAAGCTGATCGTAAAAGGCTTGATAGTAAATCTTGGCCTCTGCCTGCTTCCGTTGGGTAATGTCTCGAATCAGCCAGCGCAGAGAAGTGACCGTGCCGTCACCCTGGCGACCACAGGACAGGGTAATGGCAACATCCATAGTTGAGACTTGGCGGGAGCAGAGCTGGGTGTCCCAAGTCTGGACAGGCAGGGGATTAGTAGCGTTGATCCGGTGGAGGTTTGTCAAAGTGGAATAAAAGGCCAAGTGGTCTTTTTCTGGGAAAAATAGCACCAGGGGTTTCCCGATTAAACTCTCCTGAGAAACCTTAAGCATGTCTGCGATCGCCACATTTGCTTCTTGAATCACGCCTCGGGTATCGCTCACCAGGTACCCATCTGGGGCCAGGTTAAACAGCTCTTGATAGCGTTGGCGTTCTGTTTCTAGCTTTTGGTGGTAATTGATTAATGTCTGGTTTTTCTGCACTAGCTCTTCTTGGGCAGTCTGCAATTCTTCGAGGACAAAGTTAAGGTCTTTTAGGGCTGCTGTCATCAGGTCTGGCTGAACCGGAGATTCGTTGGCTCGCTGGTGTAAGCGAAATGCTCTCTGATGCACCGTATCTATATGTTTTGATAGATCCATGGGTTAGTTTCCTGACTATCAAGAAAAGATTGGGCAAGAAAAGATTGGGGGCGATTGCCAACGACTATTCCGTGGATTGATGCTGGGCCATGTCCCGCAGCGACCAGAGGATGGTCGTAGTTTTACTGCGGGGATCTTTGAGATGTGTGGTGGCGATCGCTGATATCTTCAATGGCTAGCAAAATCAGGTCATTGCTATTGGCTTGAATCATCTTGCGGGCGTTTAGCAGCATGGTTTTGCGGCCAATGGTTTCAAAGTCGTGTATCACTTCAAAATTGTCAACCTGGAGGTTATCGGGCAGTAGATCGTGGAGCAGCGATCGCAACTGCGGAATATTCCACTGTCCGTTCCCCAATTCAAAGATAGAGCGGTGCTCAGTGTCGTTGGGGGTGACCTGAAAGACTTGATAGAACTGGCGGTTGGCCGTCACCACATTTAGATCAGCATCGAGCACTATCAAGGGCTCCCGCACCGTTTGCACAATGGCATTAGCATAGTCTCTGGCCTGCCGCAGTTGTTCAGCATTGCGCTTGAGGCTATTAATATCTACTAAGACCACCACAGCCCCGTCAATGTGGTTATCAAGGGTCCGATAGGGGCGAATCCGCAGGTCATACCAGCGCCCCGCCTGGTCTTGTACCTCCTCGGTAGTCTGGTCGAGGGTGTTGATGACGCTTAAAATGCGCTGCTCTAGATCGTCGATGGCTAGCCGATGATTGATGTTGCTAAAGGGGCGACCTACATCGCTGGGGATCAGATTAAACAGCGTTGCCGCTGTGGGAGTAAACCGGCGAATGCGTAAATCTCCCTCCAGCATCAGAACAGGGATATTGATGCTGCTCAGCAAGTTTTGAAAATCGTCGCTGATGCGAGTGGTTTCAGCATTGCGGCGGTAGAGTTCTTCGTTAATGGTGCTGAGTTCTTCGTTGGTGGCCTGAATCTCTTCTTTGGCAGTTTGCAGTTCTTCATTGGTGCTTTGCAGCTCCTCATTGCTAGAGAGAATTTCTTCGTTAGCTGCCCGCAGATTTTGATTGGTGGCTTCCTGTTCTTGAATAATCGACTGCAGGTGAGATCGGGTGGCTTCTAAATCTTGTTGGAGACGCTGATTATCTTGATATAGACGGTTATTTTCGGGGTTTTCGGTTGACCCCTCAATGACCTGGTTAATTTCACTGGTGTTTGCCCCATCCTCATTAGCCTCATCCGTGGATAAGTCTTTAAACAACACTAGGTAACAGTCTGTTTCGGCGGTACTCGGCTTGAACGGGACTACCTCGATGTGCACCTTGCGGGTGCGATCGCCCTCTTTCAATAAAACCGGCTCTCGACAGACCACCTGGACTGTTTGCTTGGCCTGGTAAATAGCAGTACGTAGATCCAACCGCAATCCTTCTTTTGCCATACTCAACAGTTTGAGGCTAGCTCGACCTGGGGATGGTTCTAGATAGGCTCCGGTTTGCCCCCGAAATTGCAAAATATCGAGGTTAGCATTGACCACTACTCCCACTGGGCCATAGCGATTGAGCACAATCTGATCCGCCAGGTCATAGAGATTAGTTTCGCTGGTGGGTTCTGGAGGGATGATAGGTTGAGATGAAGGGATATCAGGGGAATAGCCGTCGGAACCAAAATCAATGTTCAGCCGCAGAGTTGTTGACTGCTTGGTATAGAGCTTATGCTTGCTATCCATCAGCGTAAATAGGTCGGTGAAATCTCCCACCGTTTCAGACGACCCCAACAATAAAAAGCCATGGGGCTTCAAGCCGTAATGAAACATCGGCAGCACCTTTCGCTGCAGCGCTGCCCCAAAGTAAATCAAGACATTACGGCAACTGATCAAATCCAGCCGTGAAAAGGGGGGATCGCTAATTAGGTTTTGACGGGCGAAAATACACAACTCCCGCACCACTTTATTAATTTGGTAGCCCCCTTCTATCGGCACAAAAAAACGCCGTAGCTGTTCGGGGGAGACATCCGCCACTTGGTTAGTGGAATATATCCCAAGGCGAGCGGCTTCAATCGCGGATTCGCTAATGTCAGTGGCAAAAATTTGAATGGGTGGATTGTAGGAATGATGAGCAAGGTACTCGAGTAGGCAAATCGCCATAGAGTAAGCCTCTTCGCCGGTGGAGCAGCCCGCCACCCAGAAGCGTAGCGGCTGATCGGGGTTGTGATCGCGTAACAATACCGGAAAAACTTCCTGTTTTAGAGCGCTAAATACCGCTGCATCGCGAAAAAAGCCGGTAACTTTGATCAAAATCTCTTGGTAGAGGGCCTGCACTTCCGCCGCATTTTCCTGGAGATATTGTCGATAGTTTTCTAAGCTTTCCAAATGATGTAGAGCCATGCGGCGCAATATTCGCCGTTTCAATGTCGTGGGTTTGTATTGAGAAAAGTCAACCTTGGTGGTGCGCTTCAGCAACTTGAGAATGTCGCCTAAAGCATCTGGTCCGTCTAGGGGGACTGCTGCTGAGTTTGCCGGATTGGGACTGTTGACATAGGGATGGCAGCTAACACTGACTAGGGTTTGGGCGATGATGTCCGGAGTCTGGATAAAATCGACCTGCCCCGTGGCGATCGCTGTGTGTGGCATGCTTTTGACCTGGGCCGATGCTTCCGACTGAGCAAAGGTAATGCCCCCCGCCGCTTTGATCGCCTCTAACCCCAATGTGCCGTCGGCATCCCCCCCTGATAAGACAACCCCAATCGCCTTGTTGCCTCGTTCTTGGGCCAGAGCACTAAAAAAAGTATCAATTACTCGGCTACCGCTGCGCGATCGCGGTCGGGGCTGGAGCTGAAAACAGCCCTCAATAATCGTCATCTCAGTATTAGGCGGAATCACATAAACCTGATTGGGGGCGATCGCCAGGCCATTCTGCACGTCTTGCACTGGCATCTGGGTAGCGCGAGCAATAATCTCGCTGAGTAAACTGCGCTGGTTGGGGTCTAAATGCTGCACCAATACAAAAGCCATGCCTGTGGTGGCGGGCAGATGGTTTAGCAGTTGAGTAAAGGCTTCTAATCCGCCCGCCGAAGCCCCAATGCCCACTACTGGAAAGGCGGCGGCTTCCTGGGATAACGGGGGTTGAGTGTTATCGTCTTGAGAAGGTGGCGTTGAAGGCATATCAACGGGTGCGCAGTCGCCCAATTGGAGGACTTATGGAGTGAATCAAACGACGGTCAGACAAATGTTTGCCCAGACTGTAACTCTCTTTTCCATAAAGATAGGGTATGGTGGCATTTGTTCGACACGCAATACTCATAGATAGCGCACAGGCTTCCCTGGGGCTTGACCCGATCAACCCTTTAACAATGTTTGACGATTTCTGCAAGAGGTTGATCACATCGCTAAATTGTGACTCTCAGTGCGAAAGTAATCCAGCAGAAAGTCAATGACGCGCCGGACTCGCAAAGGCAAATGGCGGCGGTTGGGGTAGACGATCCAAGTGGCGCGATCGCGATCCCAAAAGTCTTCTAAAATCGGCATTAATTTCCCCGTATCCAGTTCATGGGCTAGATTGACCCGAGGCGAATAGACAATTCCCAATCCCCTCACTGCCGCTGCTGCTAGAGCAGGGCCATTGTTGCTGATCCAAGGCCCTGTAACCCGGATATACCGATGGCCTTCTGGGTATGAAAACCGCCAGCGATCGCTGTTGCTGCGCAAACAAGCGTGATCTCGCAATTCTTCTGGGTCGGCAGGTGTTCCCCAGCGTTGCAGATAGTCAGGGCTGGCACAGGCGACTAGGGTACGGCCTGTCAATTGACGGGCAATTAGGCTGCTGTCTTCTAAAACGCCGTAACGAACCGCAAAATCAAAACCTTCATCAATCAGGTTGATATTGCGCGAGTTGAAGTCTATGTCAATCTGAACTTTCGGGTGTTGTGCGGCAAACTCCGCCAGGATAGGGGCGACATAGCGTTCGGCAAAGGCTCCGGCTGCTGAAACGCGAATTCGCCCAACCACCTCTGCTGTTTCACCGACGACCACTTGATTCGCCTCTTCTAACCCTGCCGCCAATTCGGCGCAGCGACGATAGTATTCTGCTCCTGTATCCGTCATCCGGACTTTGCGTGTGGAACGAGCCAGCAACCGAATGCCAAGCCGTGCTTCTAAGGCGGCTACCCGCCGACTCACGTAAGACGTAGAGACCCCAAGTCGCTGTGCTGCTGCCGAAAAACTGCCTGAATCAACCACCGCGATAAATTCTGAAACGCCATCCCAGACACTCATGGTTATCGCCCCTTATTGCCATTGATTATTGCTAAATAGCAAAAGTAATTTAACTGGAACTCATTTTATATTCTTTGGGCAACAATGAGAGTGTCAAAATTCACCGATCACTTTAGGAGGCTTCACCATGGGAAATACAGTGTTAACGTCTTCAGCAACAGCGATCGCCACCCAGTTTTTCGATGCTTATCGTGATCAAGATGTCTCAGCTATGGTCGATCTATTTGACCCAGCTGGGACTGTAGAATATGTCCCCTTCAATCTCCAAGGCTCAGTTGAAGAAGCGGGTGCCGGAGTCTGGAATGGGTTAATTGAGGCATTTCCAAATTTGACCAATCGGGTGCTCAACATCCGCCAAGATGAAACTGGGCGTATTGCCTATGCGGATGTGTTTATCGGCGGTACTCAGCTTAAAGATGCGTTTGGTGTGCCAAATCAAGGCAAAACTTACGACCTGCGCCATCTATTTATCTTTGAAATCAATGAAATAGGCAAAATTACCAGCGTTGTCAGCTTTTGGGACAATGCTGATTGGTATCAGCAATTAGGCAAAACAACTTTGGCTTAAACCCCGCATACAGTTTTTTACTATCTACAGGAGCAACATTCCATGTCTACCCCTCGCATTCTCATGGTTTTGACATCCCACAACCAGCTTGGCAATACTGGGAAGTCCACTGGCTTTTGGCTAGAAGAATTTGCCGCTCCTTACTATGCCTTCGTTGATGCTGGGGCCAAGGTGACCTTAGCCTCTATCCAAGGGGGTCAGCCGCCGATTGATCCCAAAAGCGATCAAGACGATGCCCAAACCGAAACGACCCGACGCTTTTTAGACGATGCTGATGCTAAACAGGCGTTAGCCAACACGATGCCTGTGAGTAAAGCGGATGCCGGCGATTATGATGCGATTTTCTTACCCGGTGGCCATGGCACCATGTGGGATTTTCCAGAAAGTAAGACACTAACGAATCTGATTGAAGCCTTTGATGAAGAAGAGAAGGTGATCGCCGCAGTCTGTCATGCCCCGGCTGCTTTAGTCACCGTCAAAACTGCCTCTGGTGAGCCTTTGGTTAAGGGAAAGGCAGTCACCGCTTTTACCGACAGTGAAGAACGGGGGGTAGAGCTTGAAACTGTCGTCCCCTTTATGTTGGAAACCCGTTTGCGAGAGTTGGGGGCAAAATTTGAGTCGGGTGCTGATTGGACGCCGATGGTGCGCCAAGATCAGCATTTAATCACGGGACAAAATCCGGCTTCGTCTGAACCAGCGGCCAGGGCTGTGCTGGAAGCATTACATTAGTCGTCTTACCCCTCGATTTTGATAATGATGACTACTCAATCAGCGACACTGCTAGTGCTGTAAAGGCGTTGCTCACAACGCTGGGTTCGAGATAGCGACGTTGGGCAAAGCCACCATCAACCACGATCATCAATTGCGCCGCTAGTTCTTGGGGGTGTTTGAGTTGGGCTGTTTGAGCTAGGCTTGCGAAGCGATCGCGTAACTGCTGCTTGTGCCCTTCAATGACAGGCCGAGCCGGATGTTCAAGCGCTGGAAATTCACTTGCTGTCAGTAAAAACGGGCAACCACAGCAGATAGGCTTCGCTAGTAACTGGGCAATCCAATCGATAATGCCCCTCAACTGCGCTTCGGGTTCCGGCGCGCAATCTGCTAAGAACAGTTCTAATTCTCGCCAAAACCTTTCGTTCCGTTGTTCTAGGTAGGCTTTAATCAACTCGTCCTTAGACGGAAAGTATCGGTAGAGGCTGGTTTTGGCAATGCCAGCATCGGCAATCACCCGATCAATACCCACTGCATGAATGCCCTGTTCATAAAAAAGTCTCCCTGCAACATCCAGGATATGTTCTTTCAAAGGCTTATCCGTTGCAGCAGATTTCCGGGGCATCACACTTAACAATTTCACTGATTGACATGATACAGATCTGTCTGTTATTAATCAAATCAGGTTAAATACAGACCTGTACGTTTTAATTGATTCTGGAGTCAAATATGAAAATTGGCATTTTAGGCAGCGGTAACATGGGGCGATCGCTAGGAGCACTGTGGGCTGAGCAAGGCCACCAGGTTTTTTTCGGGTCTCGCAGTGCAGACAGGGGGCAGCAGGTGGCGACACAAGTGGGTCGTAATACTCAAGGCGGTACCAATGATCAGGCAGCGTCGTTTGGGGACATTTTGCTGTACACCATTCGGGGTGTTGATCCGGCAGTAGTCTTGTCTAACACAGCGGTGCTGGATGGCAAGGTGCTAATTGATTGCAACAATTTTGATATTCCTGAAGGCTTTGCCTACGAGCCAATCACCTGCTCCCTGGCAGAAACCCTTGCAGAACAGGTGCCAACTGCGAAAGTCGTCAAGGCATTTAACACGATGGCGCAAGAAGTGTTTGAGCTGTCGCCCCAGCCTTTAGCGCAGCACAATGTGTCGGTCTTTTTAGCTGGGGATGATGCTACCGCCAAGCAAACGGTGGCGCAACTTGCCGAAGAAATCGGCTTCCAGCCTTTGGATTGTGGCCCGCTCCGTCAAGCTCGCCTGCTTGAAGGGTTGGGGGATTTTATTCGCCTGATGATTATTGGTCAAGGGTTGGGATCCTACGCTACGTTATCTGTGAATGTTTTGCCCCCGACTGAACAAGCACGCCTCGGCGGGCGTCAAGCGTCCTCACTGCATTAACAATCAGTCTTGCCACTCTAAAATTCGATTGCTAGCATTGGTCTAATCGAACTCTGTTTTATCGCGGCTGCTGAACCCGATAATTAACAGAGGTAACCCCAATGAATTCATCTCGAACACGGGCTTGGCGACGTGCCCAGCGCAACCGCTGTGTTGCTAAGCGACAACAGCAGATCAGGATTGCTCAGCAGCGTAAAAATTATAGTTTCCTGCACGGTCATTTGGCTGATGGGCCTGGTCCGGAGGCAGGTCGGCTTGCTAAGGCAAGCATTACTCAATGCGGTTATTGGGCTTTGCGCAAGCCTAGTAAGCAATGGAAACTGCTCTGGTTGCGATCGCAAAAAGTTTCCCGAGCTAAGCAATTGAAAACGTTTTATCCCAGGAAGTTTTGGGAGTTGGAAATTGCACATGAATGTTTTGTTCATCTGTAGTCGTAACCAATGGCGGAGTCCCACGGCAGAAGCCGTGTGGTGTAAACTTCCGGGGCTGAGTGTCCGATCAGCGGGCACCAGCCCCAACGCCAAAAAAACAGTCACAGTTGTAGATATTCGCTGGGCAGACGTCATCTTCGTCATGGAGACGAAGCATAAACAGCGCTTACAGGCTGAGTTCTGTCAATGGGTGACTTACAAACGGATTGAAGTTTTAGATATCCCAGATGACTACCGATACATGGATCCGGAATTAGTCGGAATCTTTGAAGCTGAAGCTGAAGCTTTTCTCAATGAATAACGTCTTCCCTAAGGAAGCAACTTCTCGCTAAACGCTGAAGATCACTCCGGGGTAGTTCAACGGTAGAACGCTCGGCTTGGACCGAGAGGGCGCTGGTTCGACTCCAGCCCCCGGATCCACCCAATTCTGGTTAAGTAAGTATGCAAAAGCATAATCCTAGGAGCAGCGCTGATGTAGATACAGCACAGGTGAACCCGGGTTATCCCCTGTTCCAAATTGCTAAGGCACTAACGACGGCAGAACACCACGAAGACCCGGCCACTCGCGAGCGTGCCCAACAGCGGATCGTGAAATGGACAGCAGTGCTGAACGGGCTCCTGAATGGAACCGTGGATGTGGGTTCGCGATCGCCGCTCGAAGGTGTTCCCAATTGGGTGACGCTCGAAGTTGTCACAGGCGGTTTTGCCACTGGGCAGTTGATGGCGGGTGGGCCGCTGCTTGAACACGAGTTAGCCTTATTGGCCGAATTACCAGGCAAGTCAGAAGCCGATGGACGGCGCGCACTCAATGGATACTTCGTCACCGATGAGGGGCTCGATAGACTGCAACGACTGCTCCAGTCAGGTTGCTACGAGGTTACCATTCCTGAAGAGGGGGCGCTGCTCGTTGTTGCCTGGCTGGTGCACCAGGGCTATGCAGATCAGGCGCGGGAGCTGTTAGCCCAGTTAGCACCGTGGTTTTCAAGGCTGCGGTTCTATCCCATACCCACCGATCGTCCCTGTCGCTTGGGTTCCCAGGTGTGCTTGCAAACTGTCGGCAATACGGTTGCCAGTCTTAAGCAGATCGAACCTAACCCCCACATCTTGGCCCAGAAGGAAGCGGTGAATGTTTGGGCACCGCTCTATGATCGAACGGTTAGCCTGTTTATAGAGACAGTTGAAGGGGATACGCCCCATCTGCAATGTGACCGAGAGGGTCGTTGGGTACACTCGCCAGACGGCAAATTCCCTGTTGAAGGGGGCTGGCCCTGCCGCCAGTATCCTGGAGGTTGGCAGGCCCGCGCCAAGGGCTTGCTAAACGAGTATAAGCAGCAGCGGAGTCGGTATACACTTTGTGGAAAACCCGAACGCAAAAAAGAGAGCTTTTACCAGCTACGGAAATTCTTAAGGCAGATTTTGCGGGATCCTCAATCTCTGAGTGGTCGTGACGTAGGGCGGATCAGGCTGATTTTGGCTCGTTATGTGACGAAACGGGGTGTACCTGGTTCGCCACAGTGCAGTGCGGTTCGCGAACGGCAGACTCAACAAGTCAAGGCACCCACTTTTCAGGAAATTGCTGAAATCGTGATTCGACGGTTGGCAGCTTATCCCCTAAAAGACGGTCTCGATGACATTCGTCCGGTTGTTCAACCCGTTACCGATGTAGAGGCGAGGCAATGGCAAGTTGAAGCGAGAACATCCGTGGCGCGATCGCTGCAACGAAAGGTAGAGCGCTGCCTGCGAGAGACGGTGGAAGTACTGGTAGAACGAGGCATGATCACCTCGGGTGAAACGTTAGCTCGAGTGCTGCCTCAGATCACCTCAGAGATCAGAGCTGCGGGCGTTACTGAACCCACGCTGCGTCAGCTGTATGCTTCACTCTACCGAGCTTTTAGACGGCGGCGATCGCTGCTGTTACTCAACTTAGAAAAGCAGATTCAGATTGAGGAATTGCCTTGGGTGGCTGCCATCGATCGCTTTCGCAGCGACAACCTCTCAGCTAGAGAATTGGCGAGACAGACCCTTGAGGAGATAACGCGCTTAACCCTAACGTCTTTTCCCCATGCCATTCTCCCGAATAAGCTGCTCCAAGAACTACGAGCCCTTGCGAAGACAGCGATGTTCGATCTACCGCTCGTAGATGAAGTTGCGGCGGATATCTTCATGGGGACATTCTCCAACAAGTTCCTCAATGCGGCGAAGCGGGCTGCTGATTTCCTGGAAGGCACGCTGTATGCAACCTATTACGGCATCGACTATCAGCAAGTGCGGGCGATTCCAGACAGCCAATCAGCGCAACGGTCGTGGTTCCGGAAAAACCATCATGATCCGTTTATGGCTCTCTGCGAATCAAGGGCAGGTGTTCGTTATGGCAGCTGGGATCCAGCGATCAACGGCATGATCATCGAGCAACAACAAATCCTGACGTCGCAGAATCTAGCGGTGCTATTTTCGGGTCTCGATCTGATCGATGCGCTAGAAGATCAATTGGCCGATTTGGCTCGCCGCTGCTTCACCTGGATTTGTAAACGCTTGCAGATGAAAACTGACAACTGGCATGCCCAACTTATCCAAGTCAAAAATACGGCTTATGCCTGGCGGCAAATGGTCTTTTTCTTATCTCTCTTGTCAAATCAGCAAATAGGCGATTTCCTCAACTGGGCAGAAGCATACCTGGCTAAACAACCCGCGAAATTTCAAAATCGCTTTCGCCCTGCCCTGAGGGGGCTTGTGCTGGCTACGGCTGGCTGCTCAATTGAAGAGAATGCTGTAAATCATCTAAATGCCTACCGTTTTACGGGTTGGTCTAAAAAGAGACATTGGCTGCTGACTGACACTTAAATAATGGTTTTGCCACCGTCTGCAACAATGGCTGCTCCATGGACAAACTCGGCATCACTTGTGGCTAAAAATAAGGCCACACGGGCAATCTCTTCAGGTTTGCCCAGGCGGCCCGCAGGGATGGTGGAAATCACGGCCTGTTCTTCTGCTGTTGGGTTACTGCCTATGGCAAACTCGGCATGAATCATCGGTGTGTCGATGGGGCCAGGGCAAATGGCATTCACCCGAATGTTTTGGGCTGCCCACTCTGTCGCTAAGGCTCGGGTTAGGGCAAGCACACCGCCCTTGGTGGCACAGTAAGCACTATATAACGGTTGCCCTACAACACCAAGTTCTGATGCCGTATTGATGATAATGCCTCCGCCTTGGGTCACCATCTGAGCAATGGCGTGTTTGCACCCGAAGAACACCCCTTTGAGATTCACACCCAACAGCTTGTCGAGATCAGCCTCAGTGATTTCAGTAATCGGTTTGAGGATAGAAATTCCGGCATTGTTGTGAATAACATCAAGTTTCCCAAACTGGTTAACTGTGGTCGCGATCGCGTCCTTGATCTGTTCTTCCTGGCTAATATCAACAATCAGACTGCAACACTCTCCTCCCGCAGCCTGAATCGATTGCTGCGTGGCTTGTACTGCATCAGCATCTAAATCAGCCGCCACTACGGTTGCGCCTTCACGGGCAAAACACGCCGCTGTGGCCCGGCCAATTCCAGCGCCAGCGCCCGTTATGAGACAAACTTTTCCGTTTAACCGCATAGGGTCAACCTCTATTGCATATCTTTTCAAGCTACTCCACCCGCGTATGATCGCGGACTAGTGAGGAAAACCCACTGACGAGAGTTCTAGCCTTTTTCCAAATGTTATTCGTAACAACTAAAACAGTTATGCTTTGCGACTTTAACTACGGTTTGAGAGACGATTGAAGACTGTTTTATGACCTATCCCTGGCCCACAGGTATGCGCTGCGCTGCCGCTTTGAGCTTTGATGTTGATGGTGAATCAGGCATCTTGGCCGTGAACCCAAAATACGCTGAGCGATTGTCGGCGCTGTCTTGGGCTCGATATGGTCCTAAAGTTGGGGTACCGCGCATCCTAGATCTGCTGCACCAAAAGGGGGTAAAGGCATCCTTCTTTGTGCCGGGCTACACGGCAGAGCAATATCCGGCTTTGATCAAGCGCATTTATGATCAGGGGCACGAGATTGGGGTGCATGGTTACCTGCACAAGAAACCCTCTGACTTAGATGATCTAGAAGAAGAGGCCGCCCTGGTCAAGACCTGCCAAATCCTGAAAGAAATTACGGGTGAAAAGCCGGTGGGTTACCGGGCCCCCTGGTGGGATATGAAGCAAAGCACGCCAGCCCTGCTGGCCCGCCACGGCATGCGTTACGACTCTTCGCTGATGGATGATGATGCCCCTTATACCCTGGGCACAGACAAGGGCGATCTGGTCGAAATTCCGCTGCATTGGACTAACGATGACTGGGAGCAGTTTGCCTTTACGGTTGATCCGCCGACAGGAAGCGGCGTAATTGAAACCTGTGAAAAGGCCTTTCAACTCTGGCGAGAAGAGTTTGAGGGACTTTACCACTATCGCAGTGCCTTCGTGCTGACCATGCACCCGGAGATTATCGGTCGTCCGGCCCGACTGCTGATGCTGGGGCGATTGATCGATCATATCCAGTCCTTTGAGGGAGTTTGGCTGACCACCTGTGGCGCGATCGCAGAACATCACATTGCCATCCAAGCTGCCGTAGCAGAAGAGGTGACTTGAGATGTCAATACCGACTATTTTGAATACCAGCTTGTTGACCTACATTGTGTTGACCTACGGGCTTGGCATTGGCTTGTTGCTGCAACCTACTTGGACGCTTAATGGTTTAGGAATGCTGGTGTTAATCCACAGTCTGGTATTGTCGGCGGCGGCGACCCATGAACTGATTCACGGCAATCTTTTCAAGCAGCGTTGGGCAAATGGTTGGGCTGGGCGTTTGATGACCCACTTAACTGGGGCTTGCTATGCTCCGTACGAAGACTTGGTGCAGCATCATCTCAATCACCACATTCATCACGCCGATTTTGTCCCGTTTGAGATTGCCGACTACTTTAAGGCGTTGTCCCAACCGCTACGGCAGGTGTTTGTCTGCTTAGAGTGGGCCTATTTCCCAGTGTTTGAATTGATGCTGCGATGGCGGCTGATGCTAGCAGCCTTCACACAGTCGGACAAAGTCCATTTGCGCTGGCGAACAATGCTCTTGCTTGTTTATCGGGGTAGCTTGTTTGTCCTGTTGGGCTGGATCTCACCCAAAGCACTGATGCTCTATGGCATCGCCTATATCTGCTTTGTGAACCTGATGCGCTTCGCTGATGCCTTTCACCATACCTATGACTATGTGGTGATGGGGGCGGAAATTCCCAAGCGCGATCGCATCTATGAACAAGCCCATACCTTTTCTAATCTGGTGTCGGCGCGCTATCCCTGGTTCAATTTGCTCTATCTCAACTTCGGCTACCATAATGCCCATCACCACGATATGCGTTGCCCCTGGTATCGGTTGCCCCAATTGCACCAAACCTTATATGGAGATAGGGCTTTAGCGCTTCTGCCCCTGCCTCAACTGATTGACAATTACCATCAGTTTCGACTTGAACGGCTGTTTGGCGGTCAGGGCGTGGTTGACGATGAGGTCAAGGAACTTGCCGCTTTTACTGGCGGTATTGGGGTCTCGTTTTTGACACCGCCTTGATTCCCCTGTGATGTCCTCTCAGGTGTGGCAATCT
This sequence comes from Cyanobacteria bacterium P01_A01_bin.123, assembly GCA_039815185.1. Taxonomy (GTDB): domain Bacteria; phylum Cyanobacteriota; class Cyanobacteriia; order Phormidesmidales; family Phormidesmidaceae; genus JBCBZT01. The sequence continues at coordinate 31,640 of JBCBZT010000023.1, forward strand.
CAGAATCTCAGACAATTGGCTGATCTTTTTTGGGCTTCCCTATCAACTAACTGGAGTTGGGCACTCTAAGCTTAAATGTTGGTGTTACCAACGATTGTTTGAGGGGACTTTTCCTGTTGACAGAACCTGCCTTGATCAAAGGGAACACCTCGAGCGCAAAAGTTTGGGGCCAATTTATTTTGGCGATTGCCACTGCCCAGTCTGAGCTGGCGCTGTGTCATGCTGTGGCAGACTATTTGCCCCAGTTTATCCCTGCTGATCGGGTTAGCGTTACGCGCTTAATATCAGACGGTAAAGCCTTTGAAGTTTTCGTAGTCAATGGTGAAAAACAGGTTTTAGCTGAGGGAGAACAACTCCCATTTGATCAAGTCAATCTGCAAGCGGTGATCAAAACCCAGCGGCCCCATTTAACTCAGATCCATCCAGATAGCCCCTATTTAGATCTTGCTGAACTTGCAAAGCAAGGCATTGTGATGACCATCTCTGTTCCGCTAAACGTTTTAGGGCAGACGATCGGATCATTAAATGTGGCAGCTAAAACAATGCTCCTCGACCATCCTGACATCATTGAACTGATAGAACAGATTGCCACGCTCCTGGCGATGAACTTGGAGCGGCAGTCTTTATACGATCAAACCCAATTTGCTATGGAGCGTTATCGTTCCTATACCGACCAACTGCGCATCCTCAATGAAATCGGTTGTCAATTATCTGCTGCGGTCACTAAAGCTGAGGTATTTGACACAATTTCCCAGGCAATTTCTCAAGTCATAAATGTCGATCGAGTCAGCTATGCAGTGCCGATGGATGATGTACAGGGGTTTCAGATCTTTCGTTTTTCGGGTAACAACTATATCCCGACAGATATCGTCATTCCAGCGGCTGGATCAGGGTTAGAGCACACTTATCAAACTGGACGACCGACATTCTTTGACTTAAGCGATCAGCGATATAGTGAACATCGGATCTTGGCTAGCTTTGGCCTTAAAGTGGGTTGGAGCGTGCCGGTTCGCATCTCAAACCAAATTATTGGTATTTTGAATGCAGCCTCTTCTCGTACCGATTTAGATGGGCAAGAACAGCTCGATCTACTGACAACCCTGGGTGGCCTGATGGGGGCAACCCTTGAGCGCATTGCTGTGCAAGATGAGGCCGCCATGATCCTCAAGGAAATTGCTTACCAGGCCCGCTATGATACCCTAACAAATTTACCCAATCGCGCCCTTTTTTACCAACAGCTTGAAGATGCACTGGCGGCAGGCCAGTCAAATGATCAGCAGCTAGCGGTGCTTTTTATCGATTTAGATCGGTTCAAGCATATTAATGACACGCTGGGTCATACGATTGGCGATAAGCTCTTGTGTGCGATCGCTAAGCAACTACAGCAAATTTTTCCCTCATCAGATACTGTGGCTCGCTTGGGCGGAGATGAATTTGTCGTATTGTTACCCCAGATTAACCACCCGCAAGCAGTTGCCCAAACCGCTCAGACGATTCTGACTGCGCTAGAGACGCCTTTGCAGGTTGATGGACACAGTATTTTCTTGGGAGGAAGTATTGGCATTAGTCTATTTCCTGCTCATGGGACGACCCCCGGTACGCTGATGAAACATGCTGATATCGCGATGTATCATGCGAAGGAACAGGGGCGTAATAACTATCAATTTTATGATGCTAAATTATCGACTCGGCTACAGCGACGAATTGCCATTGAGCACGCCCTCCGCGATGCGATCGCTAATGATGAACTATCTTTGGTCTTCCATCCCCAGATTTGCTTAACCTCAGGCAATATCGAAGGCTTAGAAGCATTAGTTCGCTGGAAAAATTCAGCATTGGGCTCTATTCACCCAGATCAATTTATCCCAATTGCAGAAGAAAGCGGTTTAATTGAAGCATTGTCTGATTGGGTATTGGATCAGAGCTTGGACACAATTAAGCGACTTAGAAGAAGTCATCCCGAATTGTACGTTGCTGTTAATTTCTCGGCCCAAGAATTTTCTAGCGTCACCTCTTTTCTGAATCGAGTGATAACGACCCTAAGAAAACACCAACTCCCCGCTAGCGCTTTGGAACTAGAAATTACGGAAAGTGTTTTTTTGCAAGCAGAAGCGACGACTAAACAGCTTATGCAAGCCCTGAAAGCCGAAGGGATACGCATCGCAATTGATGATTTTGGGACTGGATTCTCCTCACTCTCTTATTTAGTGAATCTGCCCCTTGATATCCTCAAAATCGATCGGTCATTTATCCATCGTCTTGGGCATGATCCTCGTAACGATGGTATTGTTCGCGGCACCATTGAAATTGCCAAGAGCCTTGGAATGGCTTGTGTAGCTGAGGGGGTTGAAACGCTGGAGCAACTATCACAGTTGCAACAGTTAGGATGTCAATGCTGTCAGGGGTTTTTGTTTAGCAAGCCCGTACCTGCTAGTGAACTCGACGCCCTGCTGCAACAAGATCTCAATCCCCTAATGACGACATCCTAAGCCCTCTCTAAATGCGTTTTTCTCGTTTTGCTCAATGCTGGGTGTGCTTCGTTTTGTCACTGCTGTTGGTGAGCGGTTGTCATCGCTGTTTGAATCGCCCGGCTTCATCCCTTTCGGTGGTAGAACCGCCTATTGTGACTCCAGAAGTACTGGCTGGGCATACCCTGGTGCCCTTGGTTCAGCCAGGGCCTTGGCCCGATATCACAGGTTTGATTGGCTACGGCGATCGCCTCTGGTTTGCTAATAGTGTTGCTTTTGGCAATCATAATTCTGCAGATGTTTACAGCTACGCGCCAGCAACTGGGCAAACGCGCTACGAACGGCATCTTTTTAGTCAAAGTGTCGGCAAGCCAGCCGTGGCGGATGGATTGCTGTACTGGCCTTTTGAAGATCCTCGGTTTTCTGCTGACTTAGGCGAGTATATGGTTACTAACGGAGAAGACTGGCAATGGCGTCTCTTCCCTAATGGTGAAGCGTTTCACGTTCATACCATGGCTGCTCAAGGTGACTCGCTATTTGCAGGGACGGGTGCTTGGGCGGGTAGATTGCAGCGATCGCAAGATGGGGGGCAAACCTGGCAAGTCATCTACGAGCACCCCACTCCAGACAGACAGGTTAGCCGTGTCACCCAACTAGCTGTGCTAGACGAGCAGCTGTATGTCGGCATCACTGCCCGCCAAGAAGCTGGTATCAAACTCCTGCGGTGGGATCAAGAGATGCTCCAAACGATTGACAGCTGGCCTAGGGGTAAACGTGTCAGTGATTTAACCACCTATGATGGCTGGCTATACGGGATTAATCTGAATCCAGACGATAGCACTGCCATCTGGCGCACCCATGACCAGCAGACTGAACCAGTGGAAGCGTTAAACGGTTATCCCATAAGGGCATTAGCTGCTGGTTCAGATGCTCTGTGGGCAGTGAGCAGCAATGAGGCAGGCGGATTTCTTTGGCATAGTTCAGATGGCGTAGCGTGGACTGCTGCCCAGCAGTTCCAGACATTGCGACCGCTGGATGTTGCCGTCTATGCTGGCAACGTCTACGTGGGGGCAAGGGATGAAGGTGGGCGCGGTGTTTTATTAGGGCCAACTGCTCCAGAGAGCGCTGGTGAAGCAACTTCGACACAAATGCCAACTATCCAGGCTGTATCCCCATCTCCCCAGCAGTTGCAAGCCATGCTGAATCAGCTAGATGAGGTGATGGCAAATCGCTCAAGCTACGCCAATGGCAACACCCAAGATGTGCTGTCTCAGACGTTAAAACCCCTTGCTATCAGCAGTATGCCAGAGGTTGGCGAAGCCCTATCACAGCGTTTAGGCCACTCACCCCCGCAGGTGGATGCAACGCTATTCGACGATGTTGTTACAGAACCCGCGACAGATGTGCTGCAGTGGTACTTGCTTTGGGCGATCGCTCTGAATGGTCACGGTCAGATTCCAGTTGAGCTGCTGGCTATCCCTTGGACAACCCCCAGTAACTCTCGAGAAAAGTATTGGCAACCCGTTCCTGCTGCTGCTTGGGCCGTTGCTCAATTAGGTCAAGCCGATGTTGAGACCCTAGCCGCCTTAATCAATCGCCTCAGCTTCAAAGATGATCCCATTTGGCTCAAAGGCGATTTTATTGGGGCCTTGAGTGCGTTAACGGGCGAACAATTTGGCTACGATCAGGGCGCCTGGCAAACCTGGTGGGCACAGCAAGCTAACGATTTCCTTAACGGGGTCTCAGCCTTAAGCTGATATGCACTAGATTTCGGAGTGGCTCAGGGGCAGTTGGATGAAGAATCTGGGTAATGGATTGAAAACCACTGGATGCATCCGGATAGACAAATGTTGATGCTTCTTGTTCGGCAACATACGCATAGATAGCCAGTTCTTCAAGCAAATATATGCATGATCGATTGACGTAATAGTCAAAACGTTGGGAATCTTGTTGAAGATACCTCTTAACAAAGACGTCAGCAAAGTTACGAACAGCAGTAGAAAAAGTTTTGTCAGCTTCAAATAGCCATCGTATCTCTTCAGCATAAGCTTGGAATTTCTCCTCAGCCAAGACATCAGAGAAGAATCGCATTTCGAAGCAACAGTGATCTGCATATCGATCAAAGATAGATAATTTCTCATCTCTGATTTTACGTCCAAAACTGATTGCACGATTTAAAGCATGCTGTTCTGAAAAACCTTGCATTTCTAAAACAATTTGATAGGCAAGATCACCGATTAAAACCTGGCAGTTGGAAAAATTCTGACTAATCCACTCAGTCATTCCTGCCAGCTTGGCCGTTGTAAAGTTCTTATCTTGCAAACTGAAGCCTAACATACAGGTCTCGTACTTTTGCAGTTGCCCCAAAGCCGATTCAGGCTTAACGGTAACGACTTGGGCTTCATATCGAGCACTGGTTTTAATTTCAATATTTTGATGAGGTTTAGCCACACATCGGTAATCTTCAAAGCTCATGCGAATCCGCTGAGCTTGAGATTGAACACAGAAGGAAATTTCTTGAAAAATATGTAACTCTTGGGTGAAAAATACTTCTAAGTTAAACAGGCACCCCAACGGTGGTAAAGTACCTATTTCATAATCAGGAAACAACTTCTGAGTTTGGCCTTTGCCTACAAAATCGATGTTGGGATTATTGAGAGAAACCCGTAGCGAGTCTAACTCGATTTTACGCGTAACAGGCACCACAATCATCGCATATCGATTGGGAGCAGTGCAGATCAGGACTGCTTCAATTAGCTCATAACCTAGGGAAAACTCATCAACCGCAATATCTTGGAGCGTGTAAGCTGGTGAGTAGGAAACCGTGAGATATCGTATTTTCTGGCTATCTAACAAATCCTTGATAGGGTCAAGCGCATTTGTTTTAGAGAGTGCAAAAGCTGCCATAGGAAAGACTCTTTCGATTTAGATAGCTAGATAGAACGATTTGACTATCACACTAGTCCAATTTTTCCCATTCCAACGATGTAATTAACGATTCTATTCGAGGCACTGCCGACCGTCCCCGGAAATTTAGGATCAAACTGCTAAAAGTCTTAATCCTAAATTTCCTCTGCTCTGTTTAGTTTAACGATGACCGTTATGCCCAGAAACCACTGCCTTGGTATGTCACGCCGGGGATAAACCAACTTTGAGGATTGACGTAGCGAAAGCGGATATCAACCTCGTCGATCGCAGCTCGGGCTTTGGTTGAAAGGTCATGGGATGCAGCCACAAGATTTTGAGCGATGCGGTCTGGATTAGTTGATTTAGGAATAACACTTGTTCCCCGGTGAATCGCCCAGGCGATGAGGAGTTGTGCAGGCGTTAGCCCTTCGTCGCTGGCAACAGACTTGACCCGATCATTTTCTAGCACGGGGGGCTCGTCACTGGCTTTCATGCTGTCGGGGCGATCGCGAGAGCCCAGGGGTGAGTATGCCGTCAAGTGGATGCCTTGATCTTGGCAGTAGGCTAGCAGTTCGTTTTGGGGGTTGTAGGGATGCAGTTCCACTTGGTTGACAGCTGGAGTGGCGCCACTCTCTGTGATCAACTGATCGAGCTTTGAGATACTGAAATTAGAAACCCCGACACTTTTCACCAGTCCTTTGTCGCGGAGCTTCAGCATGGCCTCAAAGGTTTTGGATAAAGGCATGTCAGGTAAGGGCCAAAATCCTTCTGCATCCTCCGGCATGACTAAGCCGGGACGAAAGGCGACGGGCCAATGCATGAGATACAAGTCGATATAGTCAAGACCGAAGGCGGTAAGCGTTGCCTGACAGCCCGCCTCAACATCATCGGGGGCGTGGAAACTGTTCCAAAGTTTAGAGGTGACAAAGACGTCTTCGCGGGTGACGTTACCGTCTGCAATAGATTCGCAAATGGCGCGACCCACCTCTTTTTCGTTGCCATAGATCCAAGCGCCGTCGATATGGTGGTAACCAATGCGGAGGGCTTCTTTGACGGCTTGATAGGCGTCCCCTTCGTGGGACTTCCAGGTGCCGAGACCGAAAGCAGGAATTGTGTTGCCGTCATTGAGGGTAAATGTCTTCATGAGTCCTCTTTGAGATGTGTAGACTGTGGGCCAAATAATTGAGGAAATAGGCTCCAGTCCTCAATGCTTTCAAGCTCATTTAGCTTAACGTCTAGATTAGTTGCAGCTAGGGGCTGTCATCAATATTGCTTTTAGAACAATGGTTACAGTCCCCTAGCTCGTTGAGTTGGGTCGGGCATGGCAAGGCTCAACCATAGGGCTTTTCGGGTTGAGTTGATGACATGCCCTAGACGGTGGACAGGGGAATACCGTCAAATCGATTCAGGGCGACTAGTGTCAGACTGAGCAGTGGCACTATCATCCAAGGCGGTAAGCCTGCGCCCATGGGGATCAGGCATAGTGCGAAAAATGCCAAAAGCGATCGCGCGATGATGACCCCCTCAGGCAAACAATTTGGCGACGCCCATTGCAGTGCTGTGACGCCAGTCAGAAAAACGGCAATTCCACCGCAGAGAATCGTGCGAGCTTCTGCAATGAAGCTATGTCCAGAGGCTGCCTCAATGGCAAACTGGATGCCAATACCCGTGGCGACAATGCCCATAAAGACGAGAACGTGGCTGTAGCCATAGATATAAGACCGCAGCAATGCCAACCGACCGCCTCGCAATGCCCAGTTGATCACCGATTCATCTGCCCGTTCAAAATACATCCACCACAGACTGACGGCGGTCAAAAAGCCGCCCATGCCAGTCAAGACACTTTGCCACTGCCAATTAGTTTGGGCCACGCCTGTGGTGACTGCAATAATGGCTTCCCCCAGCACGATAATCACAAACAAGCCAAATCGCTCGTCCATGTGGGATTTCTGGGTGGGGACGTTGCGAATGGTGAGGTAGGTGATGGGGCCGTTGCTGATTTCAATCAGTAATGCGATCGCCCACAGCCAAAATCGAGCTGGTTCAGGTACTGCAATGGATAGGAGCCATAGCAAAAACGCGATAGAGAAACTGGTGATGTATCGCGCGGTAAGTTCTCTAGATTGGGGCACAAACCGCCAGGCTTGGGTGTACAAAACAATAATTACCAACCGTAGCGTGCTGTAAATGGCGGCAAAGTTAGCTGAACCCCCTTGTAGGGCATCGTGAATGGTCAGGGCCATCACCACCAGCCCAAACATCACACCCAGCATGACAAGACGATAAGGCCCCCGGTCAACGTCAAACTGATCGGCGTAGTAGCTAAAGTCGATCCAAAGCCACCATACCGGAACAAAGAGCGCTGCGAAGCCTGCAATTCCTGTCCAGCTTAAGTCGCCATGGAGGAGATGGGCTAATTCTGCGATCGCGAACACAAACACCAGATCAAAAAACAGTTCCAGCCAAGTGGCATGGCGAGTTTCCTCACGGTCTTTACCCAGATGCAGCCGCAGTGGATGAGAACGTTGACGGGTCATTGGAATTTTTGGGTTGCTGATTGTACAGACAAACACTGATTCAAGCCTATTAAGGCACGCTTCGATATGCTAGTAAACAGCGTACTCCTCAAAGCCTATGGTTCAGACAATTGCCGTTACCGATGCAATCACTAACTTGAATCAGGTTCACGAGCGCTTTGGCTTGCAGCCCAACCCGACCCCAGACTGTTTTAGCCACAATCTGCATCAGGCTGTGAGAATCCTCAAGCGACTCACTGCCTTGGATTAAGTCCCTGTCTAGATGGCCGAGGGATACCTTTCGCGTTAATATTCGTAAAGAATCTTCACGAAAGGTCAATTCGGTCATGGGCCCAAAGCCATCCATTATTTCGCAGGTCCGCAGCTGGTTTCAGCCATCAACGGGCAACTGGCAGCAGTTTAGAGAACCGTCGCAGGTATTTATCGAACTGCGCCACCTGAGCAAAGGCTTCATTGAGGGCACGACTCAGCGGCAGGTACTCAATGAGTTGACCACGACCTTTGATGAAGGCAGTTTTATCGTGCTACTGGGGCAAAGCGGTAGCGGCAAAAGTACCTTGCTCAACCTGATTAGCGGCATCGAGCGCCCCACTGCTGGGACGGTTTTGATTGATGGTGTTCCGATTACTGAATTAAATGAGCGGGCTTGCACCCTATTCCGCCGGGATCAGATTGGCTTTATCTTTCAGTTTTTTAATCTGATTCCGACTCTAACGGTGTTGGAGAATATCACGCTGCCGCAGGAGTTGGCCGGTAATGCACCCAAAGCGATTGAAACTCAAGCGCGATCGCTGTTAGAAAAAGTTGGTTTGGGCGATCGCGCCGATGCCTTTCCCGACAAACTCTCCGGTGGACAACAGCAGCGGGTTGCCATTGCCCGTGCCCTCGTCCATGAACCGCGTCTGATTTTGGCCGATGAACCGACAGGCAACCTCGATGAAGACACAGGTGCAACGGTCTTAACCCTACTCCTAGAACTGACTCGCAACGCCAACAAAACCCTGATCATGGCGACCCACAACCCCGAGATTGCCAAACACGCCGATCGCATCCTGCGAGTCCATGAAGGTCATCTCGAAGACGCCACCGCCGAACTCACGGAGGCCGTCGCCGCCTAATATGTCCACTCCCCGTTCGGCTGAGCTCACGTCGAAGCCACTCCCCCCCTCCCTGTCTCTCCCCCTCCCTGTCTCCAATACTCCCCTCTGGCGTCTCGCTTGGCGACGGATACGTCGCCGCCCGTTTCAATACGTTCTGTTCATTTTGGGCATTGCCATTGGCGTGGCGATGATGGTGTCGATTGATTTGGCCAACGGGTCAGCTCAACGGGCGTTTGAGTTGTCAACGGATGCGATCGCGGGGCGTACAACTCACCGCATCGAGGCGATTTCTCCCATTGGTGTGGATGAATCTGTTTACCGAGATTTACGGACTCAGTTGGGCTATACCCGCTCTGCTCCAATCGTAGAAGGCTATGTTGTTGCCGAAGATTTGGATCGTCAGCCGATGCGATTAGTGGGCGTCGATTTCTTTGCAGAAGCGCCGTTTCGCAGCTATCTAGACGGGGATGCTGACGGTGACTCAGAGCAGGGCATCGAGGCGCTGACGGCTTTTTTGACCGAACCGGATACGGTGATTTTGGCGAAAGATACGGCTGACCAGTATGGGGTGCAAGTGGGCGATCGCCTCAAGTTAACCCTAGCAGGCCAACCGATTGCGGCTCGCGTCGTCGGCATTTTACAACCTGCGAATGCCCTGACTCGCGATGCCCTCAGCAATGTGCTGTTCACTGACATCGCCTCAGCCCAGGAAGTTTTGGGTATGCAGGGTCACCTCAGCCACATTGACCTGATTGCCGATAGCGAGGCTGACCTCGCCCCCATTCGCGCAGCCCTACCAGAAGGCGTCAAACTCGAAACTGCCCAAGCGCAGAAAAACGCGGTGCAGCAGATGACGGCGGCATTTGAACTCAACCTAACGGCATTGAGTTTGCTGGCGCTGGTCGTGGGCATGTTTTTGATTTATAACACCGTCACCTTTAGCGTCATCCAACGGCGATCGCTGTTTGGCACCCTACGATGTTTGGGTGTCACCCAGGGACAGCTCTTTCAGCTGATCATGGGTGAGTCGCTGGTGCTGAGCATTGTCGGCTCTATTTTGGGGTTAGGGCTGGGGATAGTGCTGGGTCGCAGCATTGTGGGGCTGATTACCCAAAGCATCAACGATTTCTATTTTGTGGTCTACGTCCGCGATATCAGCTTGAGTCGCTTGACTCTAATTAAGGGTATGGTCATCGGCATCTTTGCCGCCCTCTTTGCCTCCTTGATTCCCGCGATCGAAGCGATGCGGACGTCGCCCCAAAGCAGTTTGAAGCGTTCAACCCTGGAAGGCAAAGTCCAAAAGATTTTGCCCTGGCTGGTTTTGGCCTGGGGACTCTTTACCCTAGGCGGAATTGGTCTACTTAGGATTGAAAATGGGGGGTTAGTGATCGCTTTTGGTGGGTTGTTTGCGATTTTGCTGGCGGCAGCGCTGTTGACACCGCCGCTCACCGTGCTGTTGATGAAGGGCTTGACTCCTATCCTCAATGGACTGCTGGGTGTGCTGGGCAAAATGGCCCCGCGTGATATTAATCGGTCATTGAGTCGCACTTCGATCGCGATCGCGTCTTTGATGGTGGCGGTCTCGGTCATCGTTGGCGTGTCGGTGATGGTGGGTTCCTTTAGAACGACAGTGGTGCAGTGGCTTGACCAAACCCTACAGGCCGACATTTATGTCACCCCCCCGAGCACCACCGCCAACCGTATCTTGGGCAGCATTGATCCGGCTGTGGTTGAAGTAGCCTACACTTGGCCCGAAATCGACCACATCGTCACCTACAAAGACGCCCAGGTGGATGTGATTGGCTTCAATCGAGATGCTGCTAGCAGCGCCGAAATGCAAATTAATCGACAAGCTATCTTGATTTCTGCCGATGGGGATGTTTCCAATGGCCAACGGCCCTATGCCTGGATTCGTGACGATGTGCGCAATCCATGGCCGCAGCTTGAAGCTGGAGAGGGGGTAATTATCTCAGAGGCGCTAATGTTGCGCACAGGCGTTTTTGAACCGCCGGAAACGGTCACGCTAGAGTCTCCCCAAGGGCCACAGACGTTTCCAGTGCTGGCTGTCTTCTATGATTATTCTTCCGATCGGGGCACGATATTGCTCGATAACGATCTCTACTTAGCGCTGTGGCAAGACCCTGATATTGCTTCCTTAGGGCTATTCGTAAAACCTAATGTCTCAGTCGATGGGGTCGTCGCTCGTCTTCGAGAGACCTTTAAGGGCCGTCAAGATCTCGTTGCCCAGTCTAATCGCAATCTGCGCCAGGGGTCCTTGGAAATCTTCGACCGCACCTTTGCGATTACGGGGGCACTGCGATTGTTAGCGGTTGTTGTCGCCTTTATCGGTGTCTTGAGTGCATTGATGAGCCTCCAGCTAGAGCGCACCCGAGAACTCGGGATCTTGCGGGCTAATGGCATGACGCCCCGACAAATGTGGCAGCTAACCTTACTTGAAACCGGCATTATGGGCAGTTTAGCGGGGTTCTTTGCGATGCCTTTGGGCTACGTTTTGGCCTGGATTTTGATTTATGTAATCAATGTCCGTTCGTTTGGCTGGACGTTGCAAATGCAAATTGAACCCGGCTACTTTTGGCAAGCCTGGGTGGTGGCGGTGATTGCAGCCCTATTAGCCGGGGTGTACCCGGCGTGGCGGTTGGGCAAGATGGCAGTGGCCACGGCGATTCGACAGGAATGAGGCGATTTTGGATTTTGGACTGGTTCTGAGTTTGTGGAACGGATGGGGGATTTTAAAGAATGAAACGTCTGCCGTGGGTTGTGTTGGGACTTGTGCTGACTTTGCTGCTGGTGTTTTGGCCACGACCCGGCATTACCAACAGTGGTCAGGCGTCTGTGGCGTGGTTGTCAGGTCAAGAAGTCGGGCTTGACGATGGCTTTGCGCGGGTGAGCGGCCCTACAGAATTGAAATTTCCCCAGGATTTGGGGCCCCATAATCAATATCAAACCGAGTGGTGGTACTACACGGGGAATTTAGAAACGGATGCGGGGCGCGCGTTTGGTTATCAGCTGACGTTCTTTCGGCGGGGGCTGACGCCGGAAATAGCATCAGTGGAGAAGGCTTCAGACTGGCGATCGAATCAAATTTATTTTTCGCACTTTACTGTTAGTGATATTGAAAACGAGGCGTTTTATCCCCATGAGCGATTTAGTCGCCAATCGGCGGGGTTGTCTGGGGCACAAGCTGATCCCTATCGGGTGTGGTTGGAGGATTGGTCGGCCACTGCGATCGCGCCGGGGCAAGTTCACTTAGTCGCCGATGCCGGAGATGTGACCCTGGATTTGACCCTAACAGAAACGTTGCCGCCTGTGCTGCAGGGCGATCGCGGTTATAGCCAAAAAGGCCCAGAACCGGGGAATGCCTCCTATTACTACTCGATTGTGCAGCAGCAGGCCCAGGGCACGATCATGGTGGCGGATGAGGCTTTTGAAGTCAGCGGGTTGACCTGGAAAGATCACGAATATTCCACCAGTGCGCTGAGTCCCGGCACTGTCGGATGGGACTGGTTTTCGTTGCAGCTTGATGATGGTTCGGCTTTGATGCTGTATGGCTTACGAAAAGATGATGGGGCGATCGCAGACTTATCAAACGGCACCTACATCAGCGCTGATGGCACGACCCAAGCCATTGATCATAACGACTGGCAAATTGACGTGCTGGACACCTGGCATAGTCCTAACAGTCAGGCCGACTATCCCTGCCAGTGGCACATTGAAATTCCTAAGTTAGCCTTAGTGCTTGACGGCAAATCACTGATGCTAAATCAAGAACTGAATATCTCAACCACCTACTGGGAAGGGGCCGTTGCATTTGAGGGGATAGTGTCTGAGCAGCCCGTTAGCGCGAAAGGGTATGTAGAAATGACAGGCTATGCCGCTCGATTAGATACGGTGCTCTAGTGGGAGATGTTCCAGTTAGTACGATTGCACGGGGAAAGATTTTACGGTTAGGAACTTGTTACAATGTGGGGCCGCGATCGCCTCACAAATCCCAGACTCAACGTCGAGTATGCTACGCCTCAACGAAATCAAATTACCGCTGGATCATCCTGAATCAGCACTCCAAGACGCCATTCTCAAAAAGCTGTATATACCTGCGACTGAATTGATCCGCTACACCATTTTCAAGCGCAGCTATGACGCCCGCAAGAAGGGAAAAATCATCCTGGTATATATCGTTGATGTCGAGACGGCAAAAGAAAAAGCGCTGCTTCAACGGTTCAAAAAAGATCCCCATGTTGTGCTTGCGCCTGACATGACCTATCACACGGTTGCCCAGGCACCCCAAGAGCCTCGAGTGCGCCCCATCGTCATTGGCACGGGGCCTTGCGGCATGTTTGCAGGGTTAATGCTGGCGCAAATGGGGTTTCGCCCGATTTTGCTAGAGCGCGGAAAATCGGTGCGCGATCGCAGCGTTGATACCTTTGGTTTTTGGCTCAAAAAACGGCTCAACCCTGAATCGAACGCCCAGTTTGGTGAAGGGGGTGCGGGTACGTTTTCCGATGGCAAACTCTACAGCCAAGTCAGAGACCCCAAATATTATGGTCGTAAGGTATTGACCGAGCTGGTGAATGCTGGCGCTGCTCCGGAGATCCTTTACATCAATAAACCTCACATTGGTACCTATCGTTTGGTCAAAGTTGTTCAGAATTTGCGCGCCAAAATCGAGGGGCTGGGCGGCGAAATTCGGTTTCAATGCCGGGTCGAAGATATTGATATTGATCACGGTCAGGTCCGCGGTGTGAGTTTAGACAATGGGGAGTACATTGCCAGCAATCAGGTTGTGTTGGCGATAGGCCACAGCGCCCGTGATACATTTCAAATGCTCTGCGATCGCGGTGTGTACATTGAGCCCAAACCCTTTTCCATCGGCTTTCGGATCGAGCATCCCCAATCGCTGATTGATCAGTGCCGTTTTGGTGAACAGGCGGGTCACGCTCGCTTAGGATCCGCAGATTATAAGTTGGTTCACCACTGTGAGAATGGTCGATCCGTTTATAGTTTTTGCATGTGCCCTGGCGGCAAGGTCGTGGCGGCGGCGTCAGAACCAGGACGGTTAGTGACCAATGGCATGAGTGAATATGCCCGTGATGAGTCTAATGCGAACAGCGCAATTGTGGTGGGAATTACCCCCGAAGACTATCCTGACGGGCCGTTAGCGGGCATTACTTTGCAAAGGAGTTTAGAAGAACGGGCCTTTGCCTTGGGGGGGGGTACCTACGATGCACCGGGGCAATTAGTGGGGGATTTTCTCGCAGATCGCCCCTCTACTGCCTTTGGACAGGTTTATCCATCCTATAAGCCGGGCGTGATATTGGGTGATTTAAGTTCGAGTTTGCCGCACTACGCGATCGCGGCTATTCGGGAAGCGATTCCAGCTTTTGATAAAAAGATCCGTGGGTTTGCGATGGATGATGCCGTTTTGACAGGTATCGAAACCAGAACGTCGTCGCCCATCCGTATTAAGCGGAATGAGAATTATCAAAGTTTAAATACGGTAGGGCTTTATCCTGCGGGGGAAGGAGCCGGATATGCCGGGGGGATTTTGTCCGCTGGAATCGATGGGATTAAGGTGGCAGAGGCCGTTGCATTGAGTATTGTGGCGGGATGAATTGAGGATTTAGCCTGAATATGCCCTTGACTCTACTGTAAACATAGGAATGTCCTCCATTTCAGATGGGGTTAGAGCATACTGCTCACACACTAAACTTAAGCGGCTTCCGATTGTTTTGACGGGATTTACCGCATGGGTCAAATCACCTTGAAAGTAAATGAGAGAATTAGCGTGAGGAACAATTTTCCCAACGTGACGTTTGGCTGATTTGAGGATTAATTCTCCCCCGCTCATATTTTCGGGTATTCGTACATAGAGCACACTGACTAAGAAGGGAGGTTCAATTGTTTTGCAATACGATCGTAAAGAACGATCAATATGAGGATCGACACGGGAACCTTCTTTCAGCAGTAAAGGGTTTAGATAAAAAGCATTACAGTCCGGCTGAATTGCGATCTCTAGATAAGGTTTGAGGAATGGAAATTTCTGCTCAACTATAGGCAACCCATCACGTTGGAAAACGATGGAGAATCCTTTTGTCTGAACAAAATCTCGATTTAGGTTATTGATAGCGAAATAAGAATTTGAAGTGATTTTATGCCACAGTTTATTGAGGTAACGATCAGACAAAACGTTATTTTGGATTTGGTAATATTTCACCTTGTCTGTTCCCATAGAATTTGTTCAGCCGTTCCAGCTAAAAACTCAACTCGCTCATGTGGGGTTGCTGCCATTCTCATATCTGTATTGGGTTCGATTGCCATAACCTGAACATCTCGATCTGCCAGCAATCTTGCCCCAATTCCTGTCCCTGCTCCAATATCAGCAGCAACTAATTGAGTTTGAGAATTCAAGCCTGACAGAATTGCGTCAATCGCTGAAGCGGCATGAATTGGGCGATATTTTTCATAATCTTCGCTCCGCCCAGAGAAATAGTTCAACGAGTTTGTTGCTGAATCTGAGGCACTAGAGAAATCAAAACTCATATTTCTATCCTCACAAAGAATCAGCAGTCCGCTGCATTGAGGTTATTATGCCGTACGGAGCTAAACGTGCAAGTTTTCCCACCATTGAATCGCACGTTTTCTCGTTGAGCCCCATCGGTATCCTCCCAACGCGCCACTTTGTTGAATAACGCGGTGGCAAGGAATAAGAAATGCCACTGGGTTGGCGGCGATCGCATTGCCAACTGCCCTTGATGATTGTGGTCGACCTATAGCGGCTGCTACTTGTGAGTAGCTAGTTATGATTCCTGAGGGAATTGATAAAAGCGCTCTCCAAACCGCAATTTGGAAATTGGTACCCGCAATGTGGAGCGATAGCGGTCGATCAGTGATGGCCACACCTCCGAACATTGCATCAATGATATGCTGCGTTGCTTTCTCATTCTTTGTGAGCGATGCCAGAGGCCAAATCTTCTGAAGATCCATTAGATGTTCTTCGATATTCTTGGCATCTAAAAAGGCGGCTCGACAAACCCCTCTTTTTGTCATCGCTATAAATATTGATCCAAAAGGGCTTGAATGAATGCCATACTCGATTTCAAGCCCTTTACCTTTGCTTTTGTACTCACCTGGAGTGACAGCCTCAAGCCTAATAAAGTGATCGTGCAACCTGGAACTACTGCTCAAACCTAGGGAATTAGAGAGATCAAGTAACGATCCTGAGTCGTGCAGAAGTTTTTTCCCCCGTTCGAGGGTCATAACCTGTAGAAATCGCTTTGGGGTTGTGCCAGCCCAACGGCAAAAGAGGCGTTGGAAATGATAGGGACTTAGGTGAACATGATTTGCAATCTCTTCCAAGCTTGGCTGATCGGCAGTTCTGTCAGCGATATAGGAAATTGCCTCTGTAATCCTTTCGTAATCAGACATCGTGCTCTACCCTACATGCGGTTGATTGATAAACCACCATCTACCAGCATGGCTGAACCCGTGGTGAAACTTGAAGCGTCTGACGCCAAATAGAGTGCTGACAGCGCGATCTCATGCGGTGTTGCTATGCGCTTCAGGGCATGAAAGTTTTGGACAAGAGTTAGGGTTTCCGGTGTGCTGGTAAAATCACGCCCCATCGGTGTATCAGTACCCCCCGGGAGTAAGGCATTAACCCGAACCCCTTGCCTACCATATTCAGCAGCCAACACCTTCATCAGCCCGATCAGCCCGGCTTTGCTAGCTGCATAGGCAGCCATCCCAGGCATACCCACAGTGTAGCCAACAAAGGTTGACGTAAAAATCAAAGAGCCACTCCCCCGATCAACCATCGCGGGTAGTTGGTACTTTGCCCCCAGAAATGCGCTTGTTAGGTTTGTAGCAAGCACAGTGTCCCATTCATCCAGAGAGAGTTCAGTTACAGCTCCAGGATGCCCGGTAATCCCTGCATTGTTGAATGCTATATCCAGTCCGCCAAATTCTTTTACGGCTATGTCCACCAAAGCCTTTGCAAACACTTCGTCTTTTACGTCACCGGCCAAAGCGACTGCACGACCGCCTGAGTGATGAATAGAGTCAACTAATTCATCGAGTTCCTTCTGCCGTCGAGCTGCAACAACGACTGCAGCTCCTTCTTCAGCGAAGAGTTTAGCGGTTACGTAGCCAATACCAGCACTGGCACCAGTGACAATAGCAACTTTTTTCGAGAGCGTGTTCATGATGTCGTTCTTGAAGGTTTAGTGATACGAACATCATTTTCAACGGTCAGATGTTTGTCGACAATCCAAATCTTGCTATGTTGCACCGAGGCATAGCATTGACTATCACCTGTCGCAAACAACCTCCAATCCCCAACAGATAACCTCTCGACAGTCAGGTGTGTGGGCGTTGTTAGTCGCATTACACCTAGATGTAACGATAGCGCGTCATAACTAATTGTAGGAAGCAGCCCCCAGCTGTAAGTCTATTGAGGGTAGGTTGTTCTACTGCATCTTCCGCTTATTTGAGGGTGAGCAAACCCGCTCGATTCCCATGAAGTTTGCGCCCTAAACACAGTCTCAGCATACCAACGCCGAGGAGGCAGTTGAGTCGGCGACTTCAGATTGCCTGAACAGAAACGAATGAGCAAACATACTCATTGTCTTATTCCTAACTTGGAATTATTCTTAGATAAGACTAAATTCAACAATCATTAAAGCGATCTTGGCTTGGTATAGGTCGTTTTGAGTCTGAGTGCGAGTCTTCCATCAAACATTAGGTTGTTCAAGAACTAGACAAGAGATCACGATGAAAGATGAGAATAATGGTTCTATTCCGGAAGATACACCTAACTTGGCACGAGAAGGAAATAATAAAGTTGAATTAGATCTTCGTGCAGAGTTAGGCCATAAGTTACGTGAAATCCTGATCGAGAAAAGGCTGAAGCAAAGGGAACTTGCAACATTGCTGGCTATCCAGCAACCCGAGGTATCGCATCTATTTAATGGTCATTTTACTCGATTTACAACAGATAAATTGATTCAGCTTTTTAATCGGCTAGGGTGGGTTGTTCAATTTCAAATCTACCCAGGTGAGACCGACTGAATATACTTCAGCTAAATCTCAGAAGAAGATCCAAAAGCTAACCTATTTTTTGCATATCCCTTCAAAAATGAGGTATAAGCGCCAGAAATTTCAAATCTATGAATATCAATTAGGTTGGCTAAACGCTATGAAAGGTAGTTTTCAGCGGTAGAGCTACCTAAAAAATAGAATCACCACAAAATTCACGAAATTACTTATAAGAATTAAAACTATTTCAGGATTTAGGGAATAGTGGAGAAATACAGGAAATTAAAAATCTCCTCGTTCCATTAGTCTAGGAGCAATAGGCTGCCTATGATCTATGTATGATATGGCTTTCAGTCAAAAATTATCTTATAGAATTAGACAAAAATGCCCCAGGTAAAATGATAGTGCTTGTGGGGGAATAGGCTATCAAATCATTATTTACCTCATCTATTCTCGAATCTTGCCCGTATTTTTAGGATACAAAAATCACTATAAGCTTTTCCATATAGGAATACAACTACTTTTTTGAATCCCGAGCATGAATTTTATTAATTTCCTTAGAATCCTGATAAAATTGCCTTCTTAAAATCAATACAATTGCCGCATGAGTATTTATGCCTGAAGCTGTAATTTCATATTTTTATATAAAAAATCCTATGAGTTGGCATCTCATTAATATAGGAAAAATTCTATAAAATAAAGTTTTTAATAGCCGCTTTTTTGCGCAATTAAGGTTTAGTATTATTTTAAATAATGTCGTCGACAATGTTAGTAGCAATCAATTTAATCAGTTTTCTTCGTGCCTATTGGGGCATATTGACGCGACGTCAAACAGTTTGTACTACACACTCCGTAGGAGATACTATGAGCGACTTAGGAAGTACTATGACCAGCCAACCTATTAGCAGTCAAGGAGGATGTCCATTTACGGGCGCGACCCAAAAATTTACCGCTGGCACTGGCACGTCTAACCAAGATTGGTGGCCGAATCAGTTAAACCTGAAAATCCTCCACCAGCACTCCTCCAAATCTAATCCTATGGACGAGGCGTTTAATTACGCTGAGGCGTTCAAGAGTCTCGATTTAGATGCCGTGAAGAGAGATATCTTCAACCTGATGAGGACATCTCAGGATTGGTGGCCAGCCGACTATGGCCACTATGGGCCATTCTTTATCCGGATGGCTTGGCACAGTGCTGGTACCTACCGCATCAGTGACGGGCGCGGCGGTGGGGGCACCGGCAATCAGCGGTTTGCGCCAGTCAACAGCTGGCCTGACAATGGCAATCTTGACAAGGCTCGTCGGTTGCTTTGGCCCATTAAGCAGAAATATGGCAGGAAAATCTCCTGGGCCGACCTGATGATCCTCGCCGGCAACTGCGCTCTGGAGTCTATGGGGTTCAAAACGTTTGGTTTTGCCGGTGGACGTGAAGACATTTGGGAGCCCGAGGAAGATATTTACTGGGGCTCTGAGGCTGAGTGGCTGGGCGACAAGCGCTATAGTGGTGACCGCGAACTCGAAGATCCGTTGGGTGCGGTTCAAATGGGCCTCATCTACGTGAATCCGGAAGGTCCAAACGGCCGTCCTGATCCAGTCGCTTCAGGCCGAGACATTCGTGAGACCTTCGGACGGATGGCAATGCATGACGAGGAAACCGTCGCACTCGTTGCCGGTGGGCACACCTTCGGCAAATGCCACGGTGCTGGAGATGCAGCGCTTGTGGGTCCTGAACCCGAGGGAGCCCGCATTGAAGAACAAGGTCTGGGTTGGAAGAACAGCTTTGGCAGTGGTGTAGGCGTTCATGCGATCACCAGCGGCATCGAAGGCGCATGGACGACTAACCCAGTGAAATGGGATAACAACTACTTCGAAAACCTGTTTGGCTATGAGTGGGAGCTGACAAAAAGCCCGGCTGGTGCACACCAGTGGGTTCCCAAGGGAGGCGCTGCTGCCAATGCGGTGCCTGATGCCCACGATCCATCGAGGCGCCATGCTCCCATCATGACCACGGCAGACATGGCCATGAGAATGGACCCCATCTACGAGCCCATTTCGCGGCGCTTCCTCGAGCATCCAGACCAGTTGGCAGATGCGTTTGCCCGGGCGTGGTTCAAGCTGACCCACCGCGACATGGGTCCCCGCGTGCGTTACCTCGGCCCTGAGGTTCCTTCGGAGGAGCTTATCTGGCAAGATCCGGTTCCTGCCGTCACGCATAAATTGATTGATGAGCAGGATATCGAGACGCTGAAAGAACAGATTCTTGCCTCAAGTCTATCGATCTCCCAATTGATTTCGACGGCCTGGGCGTCGGCCTCAACCTTCCGTGGCTCTGATATGCGCGGTGGGGCGAACGGAGCACGCATTCGTCTCGCACCGCAGAAGGACTGGGATGTTAACCAGCCGGGACAATTAGCCACCGTGCTGCAGACTCTGGAGGCAATCCAAAGCACCTTCAACGCCGCTCAATCTGACGGGAAGAGGGTTTCACTGGCTGACGTGATTGTTCTGGGTGGATGTGCAGCTGTTGAGCAAGCCGCGAAGAACGCCGGTTGGTACGATGTCAAGGTTCCCTTTAAGCCCGGACGCACCGATGCGTCACAGGCGCAGACTGATGTGGAATCATTCGCTGTCCTCGAACCGATCGCGGATGGGTTCCGCAACTATCTCAAAGGCAAGTACCCTATACCTGCCGAGAAGTTGCTGGTGGATCGGTCTCAGTTGCTAACGCTGACCGCGCCTGAGATGACAGTTCTCATCGGTGGTATGCGTGTTTTGAAGGTAAACGTTGGACAGGCCCAGCACGGTGTATTGACCAACAGGCCAGAGACATTGACCAATGACTTCTTCGTGAACCTGCTCGATCTTGACACAACGTGGAAGGCGGCCTCTGAAGCTGAAGACATGTTCGAAGGGCGCGATCGCGCAACGGGCGAACTGAAGTGGACCGGTACCCGTGTCGACCTCATTTTTGGTTCAAATTCTCAGCTGCGAGCGATCGCTGAAGTTTACGGATGTGAAGACTCGCAGCAAAAGTTTGTGCGCGATTTTGTGGCGGCCTGGGATAAGGTGATGAACCTCGATCGCTTTGACCTTGATTAGTCTCAGTAAACAGGTCTCCAAGGGAGACTGAATGTAGCCCCACCCAAGCATCGGGTGGGGCTACGTAAACCCTCAGAATTCTTGAACACAGATGGAAACCAGATATAAAACTCACGGCAGTATTTCAAGGAAATTGGAGAACGGGAGACATGATGAATGAATCGACGTGTCAACTATTTCGTGGAGTTCTCTTCATTTTGGATGTATTTGAACTGCTAGCTGACGAGTTGTTCTGGCTAGCCGCGACATGCCTATGGATATATTGGATATTTGTCTTTTAGACGAGTGTTCGTTCTTAGCTAGAAGGCGTGAGGGTGGATAACTGTTGACCCTAGGGTAGTGTCTCTACGCATCAACCTCGTAGCTCAGAAAGGGTCGACTGACTCTACTGTTGCATACGAGTAAGGAGCTAGGAAAGTGGTGTTTGATTATAAAGGCCAGCGTGTTCCTCAAGTAACCTTTTGGATGTTTGCTGAGGGGGGATGGTACAAGCTTTCGACAGCAGATCTCTTTGATCACAAAACCGTGGTGGCGTTTGCGGTGCCGGGGGCCTTTACCTATCCTTATTCTTCTATTCAGCTATTAGGCTACAACGAGTATGCCAAGGTATTTCGAGCGAACGGTGTGGCTGAGATCTTTTGCATTTCGGTAAATGATCCGTTTTCGCTAGCAACTTGGGCTGAAAAAGAAGGAGCCAATCAGGTGAGCTTTATCCCTGATGTAAACGGTGACTTTACTCGCGAGATGGGGATGATGGTAAACCTTTCTAGTAAAGGGATGGGCTATCGCTCTTTGCGCTACTCCATGCTAGTGCGAGACGGGGTGATTGAAAAAATGTTTGTTGAACGAGATGCGGTTGAAATAATCCCGGTGATTTCTAATGCCGAAACAATGTTGAACCATATTAACCCAGAGGCCGAGAAGCCTGAGCAAACGATTGTGCTGATGCAAATGTGGCAGACGATGCTTTCTGACTCAACAATTGGTGAATAAAAATAACGCAGAAAAAAGGTTCTTGAGGGTTTTGAAGCATCGCCTCAAGCAATCGTCTCATCTGATGATTACTTGAGGCTCAGGACTAGGTCGAGGTGACGCAAACCTTCGCAAATCCTTAATGCGGATGAAAGCTAGAGACACTGCTCCACTCAAGTATTTCAACCTTTTACGGTTAGGTTCCAAACCGCACTCCTGCTAGCTGTTGTAAACAGAGCAGAAAAAGTTTGGCGTTAGGCATGTTGCTGTAGGCAAAACTGTATTTCCCTTTGCCTGACCACCACTTGGCATCCCGGTGTTTGAACTTAAAGTGACCCGCCTTCAGTTCAACATTCTGCATGTCCGCCACAGCAGTCCGCTGGCTATCGCCCTGCTTAGTAACAAACTCTAGGAAGTTGTTGCCCACCTTTACAGCCTGGAGATTGCCTTGAAGTGGGAATTCTATGAATCCCTTCTCTGCTAAATCCTGGTTAGCGAATTTGAGGAGATACTGTGTCCAAGAGATTTCGGCTGAGGTGGCAAGATAATAAGGGTGTAGGACGGGTGGTTGGCCTGATTCGCTGGTGTGAGCGCCTGCGAGCGTTTGATTAGGCTGGTTGCGCTGCTTCCAGACGTAGCGATAGCTGGTGTATTGGTACTGTCCATTTTTGTAGGTGCGGGTTTGTGTGGTTCGCAGGTCGACGGCATCTGCGAAGTGCATCACCATAGCGGTTGGATTGCCTGTAGGTGAGCCTTTGAGGGTATATCGCGCGATGCCCAGCTGACCCACGTAGGAGCATTCTGCTCTAAAGATTTCACCTTCGTAATAAGACCATGCTCCTACCGCGATCGCGACCGTTAGCACGATCACTGTCATCAGTGGAGTTGAGATCGACAGCCCAGTAAATGACACCATCATCGCCGCAAACCAGGTGGCAAACCCTATGCCAACAGCTGCCAGCAAGGGTAATCCGATCTTTTGGAGCAATGTTCGGGACTTCGGCTCAGACGATAACGAACTGGCGGCGGTAATGACTGGGCCAATTGTGGCAGGGGGTGCAGCAAAGAATATCTGGTCGGGCGTAATGGGCGTCCCAGCATGATTTCTGACATTCTCTGGAGGCGTCCAAGCTGGTATCGGGGTTTCCATGACAGGTCTTGATAGAATTGCAAGTCATCTCTGTCTGTCAACAACGGCTTCCCTTCTCATTTCGGATGTGGCAGTGATTCATGAATTCGGTAGGGTTTGATGCACACCTTTGTGTTGATATGGAGGCTTAGCTCTTACGGATTGACAAAAATCTGATATCGAATATCATTATAGAATGAACATTCGATCTAGTGATAAAAAGCAGCGCATTTTCACGGCCACTATGGAGTTGGTGGCAGAAAACGGGCTGCATGCTACCCCCATGTCCCAAATTAGTAAGCGATCGCAAGTCTCAGCGGGTGCAATTTATCATTATTTTCCGAGCAAAGACGCCATTATCAATGAACTTTATCTTGAACTCAAAAAAGAAATGATGGTGGCCGTCTTCCAAGGCTACGACATTCAGATGCCTTACCAGGAGAGGTTTCTGTTGATATGGCACAATGCCCTTGACTACTTCCTTGCAGAGCCTTTGCAACTGTCTTTTACGGAGCAATGTGCCATTTCGCCTTTGATCTCTGAGGCAGTATGCACGGAGGTTAATCGTCTTTTGGCCCCTTTAATGGGATTTGTGGCGGAAGGAATTGAGTCGGGGCAGCTCAAGCGGATGGAGATTCCCTTATTGCTAGCGTTAATCCAAAGCTCAATTGTTGCGGTAGCCAAGTTACAGACCGCTGGAAGCCACGCCATTAGTGATGAGCAACGGCAAATAGTCGCGCAGGTTTGCTGGGACGGGCTCAAGGGAAGTTAATCTTTCATCTCAATTTTTTTGCCTCGACTAGAATGAACGTTCAATTTGTGTTTTAAGCTCAATGACTCAATCAATGGAGACCCTCATGGCAAATACGGCATTAGTGACTGGCGCATCGAGCGGAATTGGCAAAGAGTTGGCCCGGCTACATGCGCGCAAGGGCGGGGATTTGGTGCTAGTGGCCCGGCGTAAGGCGGCGCTCAATGACCTGAAAGCTGAGCTGGAGCATGCCTATGGTATCCAAGCCATGGTGATTGCGGCAGATTTAGCCCAACCCGATGCGGCCCGGCAAATCTTTGCGGCCACAGAAGCCGCCAACGTTCAAGTGGATGTCTTGATAAACAATGCGGGCTTTGGCGGCTATGGCAAGTTCCATGAGCGGGACTTAGCCAAAGACCAAGCCATGATGCAGGTGAATATGGTGTCGCTGGTGAACCTGACGCATTTGTATTTGCAGGGAATGGTGCAGCGCAACAGCGGCAAGATTTTGCATGTGGCTTCTACCGCCGCATTTTTGCCAGGGCCTTTGCAGGCGATTTACTATGCCACCAAATCATTTGTGCTGTCATTTTCTCAGGCGATCGCCCAAGAACTTTCTGAAACCAATGTGACTTCAACCGTGCTCTGCCCAGGGGCGGTGGCCACAGGATTTGTGGCCGCTGGAGACTTAGAAGGCAATGAACTATGGGAGAACGCGGCTACTCCAGAATCTGTGGCTGAGTGTGGCTACACGGCCATGGAAAAAGGTGAGCTGGTGAAAATTAACGAGCGCCGCTTGGGCTTTCTGTTGAATTGGATTATTCCCTTCTTACCCAGAAAAATGGTGCTGAAGATGTCGCAACAGTCCATGGAAAAAAGTCATTAGACATTGCCATTAGCTGTTCACTGGGACTTCACCTATCAGGTTGTCTTCCCAACCGTAACCAAATATAGGGCAGCTTCCTCCGCTCCATCGATATCGAGTAACTGATTGAGCGGATCGTCGAAAAATGCCCCGATGCTGCATACGCCAAGGCCCAACGCCGTGGCTGCTAGATAAAGGTTTTGGCCCAGATGCCCGGCTTCCATCAGCACATAACGGTAGGTGCGCTCATGATATTTCCAGCGGGTGCGCTGAAAAATGCCGGATACGACAAAACACACATTGGCTTCTCCTAAGAATTCTTGGTTGAGTCCTGCTTGAATCAGCGGTTGGCGTAAGTCCCCAGCCTTCACCAGTTCTAGTTTGTGGTGTTCGATAGCGTGGTGGTATAGCCCAGGTTCTAAGCCTTCAACGTGATTAATAATCGGGTAAATCTCCAGGGGATATAGGGCACCAGAAGACGGTACGGTGCGGAAGTCTCGTTCATCCCAGGTGATGCCTTGGGCCAGGTGTAAGACCTGGGATAGGTGGGCTAAAGATAAGGTGCTGTTTGTGTTGTAGTTGCGGCGTGATCGCCGTTGGGTAAGCGTGGTGACGAGATCGGGTATTGTGCCGCCGTTTACGGTAGATGGGTTGATTCCTGGATCTGGGAGATCAATCTGTTGTGCGTTCGGATAGGTCTTGTAGAGGGATGGCTTACTGCCCCAGTTGAGTAGAGTGCCAATCGTTTCTGCATATCCGGGCTGACTCCACCGGTGATAGAGCAGGCCAAGGTCTGGTTCCGCGTCGGATAATTCCAAGCTTTCACGTGGCGTGATCAAGCGATTGAAGCCAATGCCGGTCGCGATCGCGAGAATAGCCAGCACAATATAGCGCCGCCCGGTAAGTTTTGGGCTGGCAGCTTTGACCGGGGCTGGACCGATTGCTGAAGTAACTGTTGTTTGGGGAAGTGTTGTTTGTGGAAGGGGTTTACTGATGCGATCGCTTGGGTTTTCAGCCCTGGTACGAAACCGATTGCGGACAAACGCTTTGACCCTAACCCAGGTCTGGATCAAATGGGCCACAGCTAAAGACATCCAAAGGTACCCGACCTGGCTGTGAAATCCGAAGTGATGCAGGCCCATCGTATCTGCAATCAGGCCCGTAATAAACACATAGATGCTGCTACCCACCAACAAAACGATCACGACGTAGTCGAGATCACGTCGTTTCATATTGCCTCCAGGGACTTTCGCCCCGTTTACCCAGACTTTCACATCATAGCCAAATGGCTACAAGGTTAGAGTCCAGGAGGCAACCTTAACTAGGCTGCAACCACAGCTCGATAGCGTGCCTTACCATCCCGAACCTGTTGAATAGCTTGATTGATATCTTTCATTGCAAACTGTTCGCACATCGGCGTGATGTTGTGGGTAAAGAGCAATTTTGATCGGGTTGATCGATAACACTCTAGAAGTGCAATTAGTTTTTATACAATCGCTAAAACAGCCTTACCTTCAAATTTTCGATCCAGTAAATCCTGGGCATAGCGGGGTGTTTCTGACCAATCTGCCTCAATGATGTTTGGAACTGTCAACTTTTGATCTGCGACAAGCCGCAACAGTCTTGCTAACGCCATAGAAGAGGGCTGCAATTCGACCTCGGTGTAGAGGGTGAGCCCATAGATAGTACGCTGGCCCCCGTTGCCGAAAAGCGCTGGATAGGAAGAAAATTGGAGATCATAGCCACTTGATGCGCCGTAACTGACCAAGATTCCACCTTTTGCTGTGTTTTCTAGCAACTTACCAAATAGCGAACCCCCCACCCCATCGACAACTAGGCGATAAGGCCCTTCAGTGTTCAATCCAGTGCCGTCGGTGGTCACAACCACAGCATCAGCACCCAGAGTATGGGCAAAATCTACCTGCTCCGGCTTGCGAACTTGAGCCACAACCCGCGCTCCGCTGAGTTTAGCTAACTGCAAGGCAAAAGAGCCAACGCCTCCGGTGATGCCGTTGACCAGTACTGCACTGCCAACCAAGCGAGTTCCTTTGTCAATCGCTGCTAAAGCTGTTAAGCCAGCGACAGGTAGGGTGGCAGCTTGGGCATCTGAGACACTGTCAGGAATCGGTGCAAGATAGTTAGGATCACCGATCACATATTCGGCAAAAGCATCCATTTCCGGTCTCCAGCCAACCACCCTTGTCCCTGTTGGAGGGCCATTACCATCGGCTGCAGATTGGAAGATGGTGCCGACGTAATCCCAGCCAATCGATCTCCCTTTTTCGGCGTTTTGGGCGGCTGCTATCTCTCCCCGATTAAGCGAAAAATGGGTTACCTTGACCAAATTTTGATGAGGCAGCGGTTGGGGGTCTTGCGTCTCGCTGAACGTGAGTAAACTGGTCTGGCTAGCGTCTATGATGATGCGTTTCATATCTATGTTCTTTTGATGATTGAAGAGAGATCCTGGATCATGAATGCTTACTGTGCAAATAACTCTGCCAGGCCTGTGTAAGGCTTGAGGGAAATAACCTCACAGGTTAGAACACCTGCTTTGACCATGGGCAATTTTTGCAGCTCTGCTTCAACTGCTTCAAGACTGGACATATCCCAAACCATGACAGCACCGCTCATGTCAGCGATGTAATATACAGCGCGGAGCTTTTCGGTGGCGTAAGCATCCCAGACCTGAGCGGCTTCTGGCTTCACCAATGGCAAGACTTGTTCGGTGGGTGTGCCTGTTGCAATACGGCCAATCACTAAAACTTGCATCGTTGAGGCTCCCTTAGAAGTGTTGACCGACTCATGCATCTTCTAGGCTTTTGGTGGAACAACTAGAGATGACAACATGAACATTGATCTCTCAGCCTGTTTTTGCAATGCCCTAAGGACAGTTGTAGTGTGTCGTAAAGCCCATCATAAAATAATCAAAACGCCCGATTTTTACCTGATGAAACATTCAAGGTTAGTATCAACCCAAGTCAACATATTTGGGATGAAAATTAGGTGTTTAAGTCGGAGAGATTTAGCTTGATTTTCTCATGCTTGATCTTCGATCAAAATAATAAAATAAGAAACGGTATAAGCAGTTTAAGCATGTATTTGTACACTAATAACGACCCGCAAATTTGTCAAATAAATATGATAGATAGCTGGTATTGATACAGCCGATTTGGAACTTTCCTGCCGTGACAATTGACTACACCAGGCTCCGTAAACTCGACCTCAACCTGTTGCTTGCGCTCGATGTCTTAATTGAAGAGGCCAGTGTGACTAGGGCGGCAGAGAAGTTGAACCTGAGCCAGTCTTCGATGAGTCATTCGCTGAAACGATTGCGATCGCTGTTGGATGATCCCATCTTGGTTCGCACGTCGCGAGACATGGAGGTTACGCCCTATGCTCGTGAAATGAGGATTGCGATTCGTCAGGTGCTTACAGATATTCAGAGCATGCTATTTGAAAGGGAAGCTTTTAACGCCAGAACAGCCCGTGAGGATTTTCGGATTGCTGCCAGTGATTATGTTGAAGCTACTCTAGGGGGTGATCTCCTACAGAATCTGAGAAACCAGGCTCCCGGCATCCGGATCCGCATCAGCAACATTGATCGTGCTGCTGTATTAGAGGGGTTAGACAACGACAGCATTGATCTATTTATTGATGTTGATCTCCCGCATAAAGGCTGGCATGTCAAGCAGGATTTGTATCAAGAGGAATTTGTTTGTGTGGTGAGTCGTGTACAAGCTGGTGGGCAAGGCGATCGCGAAAGCGGCTCCTCTGCATTGGACAATCGCACGACCGATGAACTATCGCTTTCAGACTATCTCGCGCGATCGCATGTTTTGGTATCCATGCGAGATGATTTTCAAGGGAAAGCAGACCTCATTCTGGCGCAACAGCAGCAAACGAGAACTGTGGTTTGGTCAACTGCTCACTTCATGGCGGTTCCTTTTTTAATCGAAAATTCCGACTGTGTGGCATTACTCCCAAGACGGTTGGCTCAAAAGTGTGCCCAATCGATGGGATTACAGTTACTGCCACCCCCCATTGACATAACTGGGTTCACAGTTTCAATGTTTTGGCATCAACGCAACACGAATCTGCCACAACATCAATGGTTACGCAATCAGGTTATGGAATCAGCCCAGATGCTTTAACCGACCTGCCAGCACGCCATCATCAACAGGCAACACCATCATCCAAGCGGTGTCCTCAGATGCCAAAAATAACAGCCTTTCTTCCAGCTCTTTAGATCAAGTAGAACTGAACAAAGACGACTAAGAACAAAACATTGCTAAAAATGAGCAGGCCTTTGGTGAGTGGAGATTGCAACAACCGAAACACATACACACTCGTCACCAATGCCAACCCCAACTCAAAAATTACAAAAATATCCCCATTATGGGCTGGATCCCAATAGGAAATCGGACTCTCAAACCGATAGTTTGTTAATGGCCAGAAATGACGATGGGCATCTTCTCGGTGTACGGGTAAATCTGCTAAACAGTGCATCACGATGCTGAAACAACACAGTGCTGCTGCCATGCCCAGGGCTCGATATCGCTGCTGACGGCTGAGCCACAGCCCAAGACCCACCCCTAATAGCGCTAATGGAATCGAATTCCAAAAATCGAACAGGTTTTGCCAAAAAGGCTCATAGTAAGCCTCACCCCAAATCTGCGATTCGGACATATCCGTTGCGAGCTTGCCCCAACCATAGAAGACAAACATCGCCAAGTCAGGTATGAGCCCACCCCAAATAATTGGCCCGTTCCACTCGGGGCGAGACTTACGGCCCAGAATGGCAAGATTCAGAATGGCATGGGTCGGTGTATTCATAACCCTTATGCTACCGCGCCCAATGATTGCAGGGTCGCTTTTTGAGCTACCGTCAGGCCCACTATGCCGTCAATCTTCATGACTTAGCAGCTATAGGCCCTAACGCCGAGTCGGTGCAAGATTTTGGTGCATCGGTCGTTCAATCATCAGAGCCGCCATTGCCGCACTGGCGATCGCCAGTGCAACAGCAATTCCCATCACCACTCGAAAGCCATCAACAAAGGCGATCGCGATCGCCTGTTCCACTGCCTGATTCATGGCATTGCTCAAGCCGGGCGGAACTGCTGTGGCAGCTAAATTAATAGACTGGGCAGCTAAAGACTGTCGCGCTGATGAGGGTAAATCCAGTGGTGCGAGGCGGGCTGCAAGGCTAGATGAAAATACCGTCAGCATGACGATGCCTAAAATCGCGATCGCCAGCAAACTCGCTACCCGCGAAACCGCATTATTGATGCCAGAAGCGGTGCCCGCATAACGGGTTTCAACCGCTTCCATCACGGTGGTTGTCAACGGAGCAACGCTAATGGCCATGCCCAAACCCAGCACCACAATCGCCGGAAAAAACGTAATCCAGTAGCTGCCGCCCACCTGGGGAATCATCATCAGGCCGAAGCCAATTGCCGCGATCGCTGGACCAATGATCAGCGGTCTACGCGCACCATACTGACTCACCAAGCCCCCCGACCAACGCGATAAGAAAAACATAATCACCGGAAACGGCACTAAAGCCGCCCCTGCCCCTGTTGCTGAATAGTCTTGTACCTGAATCAAGTTAAACGGCAGAAAAAACAGCACCCCTCCCAAAGCCGCATACAGCAAAAACGTCAATACATTAGCCCCAGCAAAGGTTTGCGAGTGAAACAACGACAACGGCATCATCGGATTAGCCGTCTGTGCTTCAACCCGCAAAAAAGCGACTAAGAGAAGCACACCGATTGCAATCGACCCTAAAATCCAAGGATTGCCAAGCCCCAAATTTGCCGATTCCAGCAATCCAAAAACAACACTCCCCAGGCCAAGCACCACTAAAAAAGCCCCCCAGCGATCCAGGTGCTTCGCAGCCCCCTCGTCTCGACTTTCCGGCACTCGCCCCAGGCTAATGCCAAGGATGACCAGGGCTAAAGGCACGTTCATCCAAAAGATCCAACGCCAAGATAGTGTCTCAATCAGCCACCCCCCCAGTACGGGGCCAATTGCAGAAGTAATTGCCGTAAAGCCCGACCACAAACCAATCGCCCGACCTCGATCAGCCGCCGGAAAAGACGCACTAATGATGGCCAGGCTACCCGGAATCAAAAGTGCCCCGCCAATGCCCTGAATGCCTCTAGCCCAGACAAGTTGGGTGATATCGGCTGCTAAGCCACAGCCAGCCGACGCGATCGCAAATAGAGCCACCCCCAACACAAAGATACGTCGCCGTCCGAAGCGATCGCCCAACGACCCACCGACTAAAATCAGCGCCCCTAAAAGCAGGGCATACGCTTCTACAATCCACTGCACATCTGAGACCGTTGCATTCAGTTGGCTTTGTAGCGTCGGTAAGGCCACATTGACCACTGTGCTACTGATGAACGCCATGCTTGAGCCCAAAATCGTTGCGGCAAGCACCCAAGGCCGTGCCTGCTGCTGACAGGGGATTTTACAAGGCTGAGCGAGAATCACGCCTGCATCACAGGGTTGTCGAATAATGTTGGCCACTTTGAATCCTTTTGAGTTGGGCAGGGGCTTGAATTTGAGTGAATAAGGCGATCGCGCGATCGCCTGCCTTTCCCGCTGCATCTGTTTGACCGATTTGCTGATAAGTCAGGGCAAGCTGAAAATAAGCATCTGCTAAGTCACATTTCGCGCCAATGTCTTCCAGCAGCTCAATCGCTTGTTGGTGCAGGGCAAGTGCCGTTTGATATTGTCCCTGAGTCCGCTCAATTTCTGCTAGCCCTTTGAGAGCATTGGCCTTGACTTGAATGTAGTGGCTGGTTTCGGCAAAAGCGATCGCGGTTTGGTAAAGTTCCACACTGGTAGACGTTTCCCCCAGCAGCGCATAGGTTTGCCCCAGCCGCTGAATAAAGTAGGCAAAGCGACCGCTTTGTGCGGGTGGTGCAGCACTTAAAAACGTGTGTTTGGCTTCTGCTGCTAGGGTCAGTGCCATTTGTGTTTCCCTCAGGTAGGCTTTGACCAGGGCGAGGCCGACGGTGGCTTTTTCGGCCCATCGGTAATGGCGGGTGCCTTGGGCCAGGTCAATCACATCGTTGAACAGTTGAGCTGCAGTGTCGAGTTCCCAAAGATCGAGGTGATATAGCCCCAGACTGAGCAGTGAATCAACCTCTAACATCCGGAAATAATAGTGCTGGCGTTGATTGTCTGGGTGATCTGCTAGCGATTGTAGACAAGCCTGGGCTGTTTGGATAACGTGCTGCTGATCTGCGATCGCAGTGTGAATCTGCCCCGTAATCCAGTGCAGATCGCCCAAGATATTTTGCAGCTCGCTGGTTTGTTGGGGGTTATTGAGATGATCGAGAATGGCCGCGATCGCCTCCAAAACGGGCTGGACCAATCCCATGCGATACAAACTGCTGGCCAGGGGTAAAAACTGCTGCCACCGATTATCTCGACTTTGAAGCAAAACCGCCGCCGCCGCTTCGTAGTCAGCGATGGCGCAGTAGTGATAATAGGCTTCTAGGGCTTGCAGGGCGTCCTGCCTTTGGGTGATGCGAGAGACCCGCGTGCTCCAAAATTCTGCTGCTTTGCGATTTGTGATGATCCAATCGGGGGAAGGGCGCAGCCGGGCGATCGCCGCAGCCCGAATCACCGGATGTAACCAGTATTCACCCTTGTGAAAGTCCACGAAGGAACGATTCCGCAAAGAAGTAAGCAGCCCTCGTTGCTTGTCTGACGGGACGTCCCACAAGAGGGCAAATAAAGCCGCTTTGCTCAGCGTGGCGATCGCTTGATAGCGGTAGCAACCCAAGCGGTAAAACAGGCGATGGGCATCAGGGTCGAGGGTGGCTAATCGGTTGACCTGGCTGATGACCAAATTATTTAAGTCAGTCACGCCCAAGGGATGATCGTAAAACTCTTGCCAGTAGGCAACCATATCCCCCTCAAAATCGGTTTGTATCGCGCCGCAAAGTAGTCCCATAGCTTTGGCGTTACCCCCATAGGCTTGGTGCATGGCGTTGAGGGTAGGGCGGTGAATCGCAACGCCTCGCAGGCGGTAAAAATCCTGCCAGGCTGCTGATGTGAGCCCCGGTAATCGAAAATGTTCGGTTGGGATGCTGGGTTCACAGAGGCGATCGCGGCTGGTCATCAATGTTACGGATTGAATGCGACGATCGGCCAACACGCGCATCAGTTCCACATAGCGGCTATGGGGGGCAATGAATTTACCCGCAGCATCTAGGGCGGGTTCTAAGTTGTCAATCAAAATGCCAATGGGGCGTTGGTGCAGTTGACGTTTAAGACGCGCCAGGCTGACGCCAAACTCCCGCCCCGGCTCAGTGTCAAAATCTTGCCGCAGCCATTCTTCCACGACCCGATCGACGGCAACAATATCCTGAGGTTCTTGGGCCATCAGCAGTTCTAAGACCACTTCAAACTGCTGGGTTTGAAAGTAGTGTTGGGCGAGCGTAGTCTTGCCAATGCCGCCTTCCCCCTGGATGACGATCAGCTTATGACCCTGGTTGACTAAGGTGTTGATGGCCGCTATCGCGGCGTCTCGACCCACAAAGTTGGGATCATTGGCTGTAGCAGGAGCTGGCGGGGCGACTGTTGTCCCGGGCTTATCCTGGTGCAACTTGGGAGCCAGTGGGGGTGGCAGGGTGGCATAAAGGTATCGTTCTACCGCTGTCCGAAAGCTATGCTTACCGACTTTTTCACCCAGGGATTGCGATAGCTGATGCCAAAGCTCGGCGGCCACATCTTTCACATGGCCTTCAGTACAGCCATAAGCATCAGCAATTTCAAAATATTTTCGCCCCTGCCAGACTTGATCTACGATGGTTCGCTGCAAATCATTCAGGGGTTTACCGGTTGCTGCGAATAGTAATTTATCTGCCAGGTTTAGGACGATCTCTACACCCATCGATCGCTTCAGGGAAACCACAATCCTCGTTCAAGCCGTGCTCAACTTTAGCCTACCCGCTCTCTGCTAAACCATGTCCAACTCGGGAAGGGGCTTGTTCTGATTAACAAAACGCCTGTTCTGGACGTGGAAACGGTGTAGAGAGCAGATCCAGTCGAGACCCGACCTTTTCCGACGTGATCGGTTCAAGCCCTGTTGAAGTTTTAGTAAAGTCTGCCGACCCAATTGCCGACTTTGCCCGACTGACATTGGCTGTGTGTCTGCTTAGGGTGGATGGGAACAGTCATCTAAAGGGTCACAATGGTGAATACGATAATGCTGCCGTCAGTTCAAGTTGATCTTGCTGGGACGGTTTATAGTCAGCCCAATCTCTTTCAGATTCAAAAGCGCCTCCGGCAGCTTGTACAGCGCTATGTGACGCAAGACATTTTGCGCGATCGCTTAGAAGATTTGCCCCAGCAGTTTGCTCATCCGTCGCCGCGTCCTTGGCAAGCGATTGATTGGCAGGGCATTCATCCCGACCAAATTATTGGCATTGATCCCCAAATCTTTTTGGCTACCCTATCGGGCACCATCGATACAGAAGCACCCATCCGCGGCTATACCCAGGCGAGTCGACAGTATCTAGCCTTTAACTATCCTCACATGGCCCGTTTTGTGGGAGGGCAGCTAGATCAGAACAACACATTGGTGGAGTTAGGACTGTGGGAGAAAGAAGAACGCCGCCATACGCCCACCCTGACGAAGCTCTACACACTGTTGGCAGGGCATCAGCCGACGGTAACACCCCATAATGCTCGTGCCTACCGCCCCAGTCAGGATCCTCGAGAGTCTTTATACCGTCATGGGTTACATCGGGTGGCAACGGAGTACGGTGCAACCTGTCTCTATCTCTGGATGATGGCCTATACAACCGGGCCGCTCCAGGCTGTGTTGGCAGAAGTCTTAATTGATGAAATTAACCATATGACAAAATTTTGGGGTTACGGGGCGTGGATTTTTCCCGAATCATCACCGCTACGAATTGGGCACACTTTATTCAAGGCGCTGGCTGAACGAAAGCGGAATAAACTGATCCAGGGTAGCTTGCTGCACACCCTGCGTCGGATGTTTCGTGTGCTCCACTGGCGCGATTGGAGTCTGACACAGCGGTTGGCGCTGTTCTACGGTGCTGACCAAGTGATGCGCCAACTGTGGCAGTGGCATGCTACGTTAACGCCGGATTATCTAAATCCGCTATTTGTCCCGTTTGTAGCCCCGTCATCGACAGACATACCGTCTATCAGTACGCAGCCCGATCAAGTGGGTCGTATCTCACGGTGCGATCGCGCCTAAGGGCCAGTCGATGAGTATCGCGTTTAGATCTGGTCTGGTCTGTAACCTGGTGTTCTTTTCGTAGGACAATCGATCAGTTTCGACTGATATTGAGTCTTAAATCTCTTTCTTCCTATACTTAACTTTCAAGAAACCCAACTCCTATGCTGCTCAAAACCCTACCGCCCGATCTTGACACGAACCGTTTGCCTAAGCATGTGGCGATCATTATGGATGGTAATGGTCGCTGGGCTAAGCAAAAAGGACTGCCCCGAATCGCTGGGCATCGTCAAGGGGCAAAAACCTTGAAAGACCTACTGCGCTGCTGCAAAGACTGGGGCATTGGCGCGTTGACGGTCTACGCTTTTTCGACGGAAAACTGGCGACGCCCGCTAGAAGAAGTCAACTTTTTGATGGTGCTGTTTGAGCGGATGTTAGTAAAAGAACTTGCAGAAGCTCAAAAAGAGGGCGTCCGCATCCGTATTTTGGGTGATCTCTCTGGCGTATCGCCGTCGCTGCACCACACCATGAAGCGAGTGATGGCAGAAACGGCTCACAATAGTGCGGTAGATTTCAACCTAGCCATTAACTATGGTAGCCGTCATGAGATTGTCCGCGCGGCTCAAGCCCTAGCGACCCAGGTGCAGACTGGAAAGTTGAATCCTGAAGATATTACTGAAGCAATGATCAGCGATCGCTTGGATACCGCAGGGCTACCAGACCCTGATCTCCTGATCCGGACGAGCGGCGAAAAGCGTCTGAGCAACTATTTGCTATGGCAACTCGCCTATGCAGAAATGATTTTTGCTGATTGCCACTGGCCTGACTTTGACCGCGCCCAGTTTCACCAGGTATTGAAAGTATTCCAAAGTCGAGATCGCCGTTTTGGTGGCTTAAAAGAAACTGAACGAACCCCCGTCTTATCTGCTTAATTCACGAGCCTTGGCTTCTTGATTCCTGTACTCTTTGCTGTGCAATCGGTATAAATCCCATTGACATGATATGAAGACCCATCAAGTTAGGTGTAAAGACCGTAAAATCTCTGAACTTTCCTAATCTATCCGGTTGATTCATATCGACTTAGAAATCTAGATTAGAGGATGATTTTGTCGTTTTTAAACAACTATCTCATCGTCTAATTTAGAATACTGCAAGGATAGTGCTGATGGATTCTTTGAAATTTCGTCTCCAACTTCAAAGCCAGGGCTTAAATGCTAAGCTCTATCCCTATGAGGCTCGGTTGTATATTCTAGTTGAATCAAAAGAGATACCAGCTAAAGAACACGCTGTAAAGCTAGTGCGCCAAGCCTTACAGTCCTCATCTTGGTTGAGTGCTGACTATCGAGTTTATATTTATGGGCGCTCCAGTAGCAACTTCTTACCCGACTGGGTGCAGGCATTTAGCTGCCGCGTGACTCAGAGTGGAATCGAATTTGCCAACCCTAACTTCTACTGCAATCAAACCTTTCCAATTTTGCATCAGAAGCATTGCCAAAAGAGCATTTGCTTACCGTCACCGGGTCAGAAATTAAACCCCCAATATCGTCGCCTATTGGAATCAGTTGCCTAGCAGATATCAAGATCTTAAACAAAGTCTGCCAGCTTGTTGAAAACGAGCTACAGTATGCCAACATAGGCAGCTAAAGTATTTGAGTCGTGGAGGCGGGCAAGATCTGTGAGAGGTCGATTGAGTGCTTTGGGTTTGTTCATATTGGTGGCAGGCACCTTTGGGATGGCAGCTGGGGGAAATACGGCTGATTTCCCACCCTGTCCGCCGCCTAGTGCTAGTGAATATTTACTACTGGTGCGGGGGGAGACTGAGGCAGACCGCGATCGTGTGCAAGATTTGCTCCCGGCCAGCAGTACTGTCATGGTTTGCGACTACCTTGATGATGTGGTCGTGCGGGCTGGCGGATTCACCAGTCTAGAAACAGCCAATGCCTGGGCCCAGTACATGACTGAAGTTGAAGAATTACAGGCTTTCGTTGCCCGCCCCCCGACTGCTAGTGAAGTTGTGGCAACAACTCAGCCAGCACCGGAAACTGCGGCTGAAGCCGCTGCTGTGGCCTATGATCCTCAACCCTTGGCCCCTGGTTATGCCGTCTTAGTGGATTATTTCAATCGTCCGGAAGTGGCGTTGGATGTGCAGCAATCCCTCAGCCAATCCGTCGGGTTGGTGGTGTACCGTCAGCGCCCCTACTTGTTGGTTAGCCAAACCGAAGATGCTGTCGCGGCGGGTAGTACTTTACAAACCCTCAGCAACCAAAACTTTACGGCAGTAGTGGTGGATAGTCGCCAAGTGGTGGTGCTAACGCCACGCGTGGCCTTTGCTGATGGCACAGCAAGTCAATAGGCGGGGGCTGCTAGACAGGCGATCGCGGCACCGAGAGCCGACCCGGCAATCACCTGAACCGGGGTATGCCCCAAAAGCTCTTTGAGGCGGTCTTCATTAAATTCTGGATTTTCCTGAAACAGCTCATCTACCATTTGATTGAGTACACGGGCCTGTTTGCCAGCTGCTTGCCGAACGCCAGCAGCATCGTACATGACGATAATGGCGAAAATAGCCGTAGCTGCAAAAATTGGGCTGCTCCAGCCCAGACTTTGCCCAACTCCAACGGCTAACGCGGTGACTAAAGCAGAATGGGAGCTAGGCATGCCGCCTGTTTCTACTAGAACCCGCAGGTTAACTTTGCCGTGTCGAGAAAACTCAATCACGAGCTTGAGGAGCTGGGCGAATAGGCAAGCAAAACCTGCTACTAGCAGCACCCGATTGTTCAGGATTTCACCAATGTCCCCCATGTGATTGTCGTCCTTAATGAGTACGAGCGGTAATGTAATCTGCGATCGCTAAGAGTGGTTGGTTGAGACAACCAAACGACTTTAATTCTTGCTTAGCTTGATCAACTAACTGGTGTGCCTGACGTTTCGATTCGTCAATGCCCCACAAACTGGGATAGGTCGCTTTTTGAGCGGCTTCGTCTTTGCCAATGGATTTCCCTAATTCTTCTTGGGTTGATGTGATGTCTAAGACATCGTCCACAATTTGGAAAGCTAGGCCAATGTTTTGGGCATAGCGTGATAGGTTTGCCAAGATTTCGGGGGGTGCCCCTGCGATCATTGCGCCCGCTGTGACCGATACCTCTAGTAGAGCAGCGGTTTTGTGCCGATGGATAAAGTTGAGCGTATCTACGGTCACATCAGTTTTACCTTCAGATTCTAAATCGACCACTTGCCCTCCCACGAGCCCATCCGCTCCCACAGCCCGACCCAGGGCTGCCACTACTTTCAAGAGATGTTCAGCCGGGACGTTTTGAGTTTGGGTGGCAATGAATTCAAAGGCGTAGGCCAATAGGGCATCTCCGGCCAAAATGGCAACGTCATCCCCATAAATTTTGTGGTTCGTTAATTGCCCCCGACGGTAGTCGTCGTCATCCATCGCGGGTAAATCGTCGTGAATCAACGACATGGTGTGCACCATCTCTAAAGCACAAGCGGTAGGCATGGCCATCTCGATAGTTGCCCCAGTGAGTTCAGCCGTAGCGAGGCAAAGAATAGGGCGTAACCGTTTGCCCCCAGCCATTAAGGAATAGCGCATAGACTCATAGATCGTCTCTGGGTACACGACCTTAATTGCTTGATCGAGGGCGTGCTCGACTGCTTGCTTGCGCGCTTTTAGGTAGGTGGCAAGTTTAAAGGACGACACAGAAGGCTGGGGGGTGGAATCGGTGAAAACCATGACGGACAGTTTCAAAGAGACAGCATAGCAGGCGCTTTCAATAATTTGGTGCTGAGTTGGGTTGAACAACCATTACTCATGAAGCTGTTGACGGCGGCAATAGCTCCATACTGTATTTTGCAACAGCATGGTCACAGTCATAGGGCCAACGCCACCGGGGACAGGGGTAATTGCCTGAACGGTAGGTTCAACCCCATAAAAGTCTACATCGCCGACGAGCCTAGCTTTTCCAGTTTCTAAAGTGAGTCGGTTGATGCCCACATCAATCACGACACTGCCCGGTTTTACCATATCAGCTGTAATTAAGTTGGGGCGACCCACTGCGGTGACTAAGATATCGGCACTGCGCGTAATCTCGGCTAAGTTCTGGGAACGAGAATGGGCAATGGTGACTGTGGCGTTGGCTTCCAACAGCATCAATGTCATCGGTTTACCGACCAAAATACTGCGGCCCAAGACAACGGCCTGTTTGCCGATTAGGTCAATATCATAGGTTTCAAGCAATCGCATGATGCCTGCCGGTGTACAGCTTCTTAGCCCCGATTCACCCCGTACCAGACGCCCTAGGCTAATTGGGTGCAGGCCATCAACATCTTTGTCGGGGTTGATGGTATTCAGCAAGGCAGTGGCGTCTAAGCCCTGGGGCAGCGGTAACTGGATTAAGATACCGTCTACCCGAGTGTCTTGGTTGAGGGCGTGAACTAGGGCAGTGAGCTCGGCTTGACTGGTCTCGGCTGGAAGGTGCTGGCCAAAAGAGACAACCCCAATGCGATCGCAGCTACGTTCTTTATTGCGCACATAGGCTGCACTGGCTGGATTATCTCCTACCATCAAAACGGCTAGCCCAGGGGGACGACCATACTGTGCCTGCAGGGATTGAATCTGATCACGCAAGTCAGCTTGAATTTTATTCGCTAAGGATTTGCCGTCGAGCAGCTGCGCCATAGTCAAAGAGCATAAACTTTAAGTTAATAGTTTCTCAGATTTGGTTCCGCCTATGGCGATCTTTAAGCTGCCGCGTGATATTGATATCTCTATTGATTCCCTTGAGTCATTGCGAAAGCTATTGAGCCTGAGCACTGCGGTATTCTTGCTCGGTTTGGGAGGATGCAGTTTTAACCAAGCTAGTCCCCTTTCCAATCTAGATGTGCCGAATCCACTAGGCATAGATGGACCCATTACCCCTGTGGCTGATATTTATCAGCAACCAGAGGGAGTGGTGTCTGAACCCACTGAACCTGCTACGGCTGAGGAACCCGTTTACCTACGGGGGCGAGTTGCCCAACGGCTACCCTTACTGGAGGGATGGCTGTATCAGGTGGAAGATGAGACGGGCTTGATTTGGGTGATCACGTCTGGCGTTGCACCTGAAGTGGGCGATCGCGTCACGGTGAAAGGCACCGTTGCCTTTGAAAGCGTCCCGATTGCTGACGAAGAGCTAGGCGACTACTACATTCAAGAATTAGAGCATGAGGTCAGGGCGAATGTGAAGTGAGACAACGATTTGTGGTCGAATATGCCCCCCAACTTGAGATCCTCCAACGGGCAACGTTGATGATCACCCACGCTGGCATGAATACAACGATGGAATGCCTGATGTATGGGGTGCCGATGGTGGCGATTCCGGTCGCTAATGATCAGCCAGGGGTTTCGGCTCGGATTGTTTGGAGTGGGGTGGGAGAACGTGTCTCTTTGAAAAACCTGAGCGTTGAAAAACTACGGACAGCCATTCAGGCTGTGTTAACTAATTCTGCTTATAAGCAGACAGCTCTCGCATTACAAGCCGATTGTCAGCATACGGGTGGTGTGCAGAAAGCTGCTGACATTATTGAAACCGCGATCGCGACTGGCCAGCCTGTTTTAGCAAAGACATCATCAGTCATCCAGTTTTAGTGCCGATCCGTCAGGGGCCTCTAGCACAAACCCAGCGTCGCGAATCATGGTGTAATCTTGTTGAGCAGCTTGACCAGGGGTGGTCAGATAGTCACCCACGAAGATGGAGTTAGCCGCATAGAGACCGAGGGGTTGTAGCGATCGCAGCTGCACTTCCCGACCCCCTGCAATCCGAATTTCCTGAGCGGGCAGTAAAAATCGAAACAAACACAGAATCCGCAAGCACTGGCGTGGCGTCAGCACAGATTTACCTTCAAAGGGCGTACCCGGAATCGGAATCAAAAAATTCAGCGGCACACTAGTCACATTGAGCTGTCGCAAGGAGAGGGCTAAATCAATCACGTCATCATCAGATTCGCCCATGCCTAGAATGCCTCCCGAACAAGTCGTTAATCCTGCTGCCTGGACTGCTTTGACCGTATCAACGCGATCGCTAAACTGATGGGTTGAGCAAATATCACTGTGGAAGGCTTCGGCGGTATTTAAGTTGTGGTTGACTCGATCGACCCCGGCGGCTGCAAGTTCATGGGTTTGGGCGTTGTTCAATAAACCTAGACAAGCACAAATCTTCAGATCATGGCGAGCTTTGACAGCGTGGACAGACTCTAGCACTTGGTTGAAGACTTTTTCTGACGGCGATCGCCCCGAAATCACCATGCAAAAGGTTCCCGCCTTGAGTTCAGCGGCGCGATCGGCGGCAGCTAAAATCTGCTCCCGGGCCATGAAAGGATATTTTTCAATTTCGGCGGTAGAAATTTTAGACTGGGAGCAATAGTGACAATCTTCTGGACAAAGACCACTCTGAGCATTGAGCAAAAAATGCAGCCTCACTCGATTGCCCCAATGGTGGTGACGCACTCGGTAAGCCGCAGCCAGTTGAGCCAAAAGTTCGGTGTCGGGAGCTTGTAAAACAGCTTGAGCCGCTGTTCGTTCAATCTCTTGTCCAGCCAGGGCTTGATCCGCCAGGTGACCCCAGTCCTGAGTGGACACTACCGTATTGGTTATCATTGCTATTGTCTTTCCATTCGCCAAATCTCACTCTAAACCACATTCTGACCGCGATCGCGAGTGTCAAAACTTTCGAATTGCGTACCGCGTGATGCCTAGAGCTGAGACAATGCGAAGTTGCGTAAACTAAGCTGCCTGGAGCCGCTAATTTCAACATCCTGATTGTGTTAGATCGCTAGAGTATAGCTATAGCATGCCAATGACTAAAGCCCGTTTGAGGAACTCAACGTGATGAAAAAAGCCTACTGGTGGCTGGCTGGCATTGTCGGAGTCTCGCTGATTGTGGGAGGAAGCTGTGCAGTCATGCGCAATCCAGATTCCCCATCTGCTGACTCTACGGTTTCAGAGACCGCTACCCAAGCCGAATCAGAGGCCGAATCTACACCAGGGGATCAAGCGGCTGAGGTAGATCAGACCCCGACGCCAACGCCTGATCCTGATCAAGCCCTAACAGATTTTGACCATCGCCGTCTTGAGGTGATTGATAAGGTGAACTCAGGCAGCGAGTTTGCCCAATTCCGCAATGACTTTGCCGCAGCGGTGAAAGGGCGCGATCGCAACTTTATTACTGCGTTGATCCCTGCGGATGGCTTGATATACGGCTTTGGCGGCCCGATGCAGCCTGAAGATCTAGATTTAGCAGAAGAAGACGGTTGGTTTTGGCAAGAGCTTGAAAAAATAGTTGCCCCCAGTAGTTGCGAAGTTACCGATTATCCATCAACTCAGCAGGGCCAGGATGTTTGGGTTTGTCCCAATATTTCAGCGTCCTTTTACCGTCAATATCCTGTGTCAGATATCCCGCCAGAGACCTTAGGGGAAGACGAAGGGCTGGGCGTCGAATTTGAAACGGTGATTGTCTACGGTAACGGTGTGAATGTTCGATCTGCGCCTAACACCAAGGCTGAAGTGGTTGGCAAGCTCTCCAATGAACTGGTCACCTTAGATCAAGTTGCGATGGAGCAGCTCTACGACGAAGCCCCGGATAGTGCATCCGGTGCGGTTGACGGCTGGACAGCAATTGTCTTACCTAATCAAGTCCGTGGCTATGTTTATAACCAATTCGTTTACCAGCCCCTAAGCCCCCGGGCGCTGTTTGAAGAAATTGACGGTGAGTGGCAAATCGTACGGATTCTAGCAGGAGATTAGGCTGACCATGGATTTCTCCGAAAGCTTCAAAATGGCGGTCAAAACGCTGACAGCCAACAAGCTGCGGAGTAGCTTGACTATGTTGGGCATTATCATTGGAAATGCCTCTGTGATTGCCATGGTGGGTATTGGTGAGGGGGCACAACGGTATGTGAATGAACAGCTCCAATCGTTAGGGCCAAATGTCTTGTTTATTGCCCCCGGCAATCGAGAAACGCGGGAATTGGGCGGCCTGGATATTCCAAAGACTTTGGTAGTTGCCGATGCGACTGCGATCGCTCAACAGGTTCCTTCAGTGGTGGCCGTCGCGCCTGAAAATACAACCCGTGGGTTGGTGACCTATCGCAACCGCAATACCAATACCAGCATTGTTGGCACCAGTCCTGATTTTCCGAAGGTGCGTAGTTTTGATGTGGCTCAAGGAAGATTTCTCAGGGATTTAGACCTGAGGCGTAATGCCCAAGTGGTGGTGTTGGGGGCGACTTTAGCCGAGCGACTATTTGACGGTGAGCTGCCATTAGGGCAGCAGGTGCGGATTCAGGGTACCAGCTTTGAGGTGATTGGGGTGATGGCCACTAAAGGGTCAAACCTGGGGCTTGACTATGACGACGCGGTGATGATTCCCATCACGACCCTATCGAGCCGGATTGTGGGGCGTACATCACCCTATGGCATAGAGGTGTCGTTTATTTCAGTGTCGGCAACGAACCAAGAAAGCATGTCCACTGCTGAGTTTCAAATTACCAACCTGCTGCGCCTCCGCCACAACTTAACTGGAGAAAACGACTTTTTCATTCAAAGCCAGGACACGCTGCTGACCATTGCCAATACGATTACCGGGGCGCTAAC
Source organism: Cyanobacteria bacterium P01_A01_bin.123 (assembly GCA_039815185.1). Classification (GTDB taxonomy): domain Bacteria; phylum Cyanobacteriota; class Cyanobacteriia; order Phormidesmidales; family Phormidesmidaceae; genus JBCBZT01. The sequence continues at coordinate 75,379 of JBCBZT010000023.1, forward strand.
GCTAATGCTGGCTGCGATCGCGAGCATTTCCCTCTTGGTCGGCGGCATCGGCATTATGAACATTATGCTGGTATCAGTGCGCGAACGGACCCAGGAAATCGGCCTGCGCAAGGCGATTGGGGCGTCTCAGCAAGACATTTTGGTGCAGTTTATCATCGAAGCCGTGATTCTTTCTGTTGCGGGTGGCATGGTGGGGACAGCTTTAGGGCTATCGGGCATTGTGTTGATCAGTGCCGTGAGCCCGTTTGAAGCGGGCGTGTCAATGGGCGCGATCGCGATCGCTGTCAGTGTTTCCGGCGGCATCGGTTTGTTCTTCGGCGTCTTCCCTGCTAGGCAAGCCGCAAAGCTGGATCCAATTGTGGCCTTAAGGAGTGCCTAGTCGTTTGAGGTTCATACAATGGAAGTAGGTCAAAAATATTCATTCGAGATCAATGGTGATCACCCCAATCCCTATTTCATCGTTTGCAAAATCGATAAAGATCATGGGAAAGAAATTATCAGTATTTCAATTGCTGGTCTTAAATTTATCAATCCACATTCAGAAACGGGGTTTGGACATGCAATCAGCCATGCCCCAGTAGAGCTCAAAGCTTTATCAAACTCTCCAATTAAATTGGTTGGCGAAAATGAACAATTACCAGATTATGAAGAAGGCTATTCAACATGGCGTGAAGCCTTTGAATCAGGTCAAGGGGGTTATTTTACAATTTCTCCAGATAAAATAGTCGAATATATTGTGAGCAGTATCTTGCAATAACACCGGCCAAAGGGATGAGCCGAATCCAAAAAATACGTGATCCAGTCGTTTCGGTATAAGCAAACGAAAGTAATTTTTAGGGGGGCAATCCCCGTCGTTTTAGACCCTTCAAAAAGATGTTGCGATTCTTAAGCTGATTCAATTAGAGGCAGTAAATATCTTAGCGTTTCTGCGTTCACGGATAATTCAAAATGGCAGCGCTGATTGATCTAAAACATATCTGTAAAGTTTACGGCTCTGGCAATACTGAAGTGCGAGCGCTGTGGGATGTCAGCGTGAGTGTAGAACCGGGGGAATACTGCGCGATTATGGGGCCGTCGGGGTCGGGTAAATCGACAGCGATGAATGTGATTGGCTGCCTCGATAAACCTACCTCAGGAGACTATTACTTAGACGGTGAAAATGTGGCAATGTTGGAAGAATCAACCCTCGCCCACGTGCGCAATCGCAAAATTGGCTTTGTGTTTCAACAGTTCCATTTATTGCCCCAGCTGACAGCGCTTGAAAATGTGAGTTTGCCGATGGTCTATGCTGGCGTGTCCGCTACGGAACGCCAAGTACGGGCAACAGAGGCTTTAGAACGGGTCGGTTTGGCAGATCGTCTGAAAAATCGCCCCAATCAGCTTTCTGGCGGACAACAGCAGCGGGTCGCAATCGCCCGTGCCATCGTCAACCGTCCCCTACTCTTGCTAGCCGATGAACCGACGGGTGCCCTCGACAGCCAAACCACTCAAGATGTGATGGCTATTTTTGCCGAGCTCAATCAGGCTGGCATTACGGTCGTGATGGTGACCCATGAAGCGGAGGTGGCTCGCTTAAGCCGCCGAGTTATCTGGTTTAGGGATGGTGAGGTGGTGCATAGCAACCTCGCCCCTGATGAGTTAGGGCATGTGACTTCCATGGTTTGATCGCCCATGCCCCTACCCAAAATTTTCTGCCAAATGCCATTCCGATTTTGAGTTTTTGCAGTATCCTCGACACCAGTAGCGGATGCGAGGTAAAGCGTCTATGGAATATTCAAAGGTTCTAATTGCGCTGTCTTTGTCTCTTAGTGGGGCAGTGATAGGGGACTCTATTGCGATCGCGTTTCCCATCCAATCCCAACCGTTAACTGTAGCCCAAGCGCCTCCGGCAGACCTAACGCCAGCCGAGACAGAACTCCAGCGCGGTACCGATCTGATTCAGCAAAATGATGTTGAGGGGGCGCTCGCAGCATTTCAGAAAGCGATTGAGCTTGATCCGAGTTTGGCCCCGGCCCACTACAACTTGGGCTTGACCTACCGCCGCCAAGATCAACTGCAAGAAGCCGCCAGTGCCTTTTGGCAAGCAACCCAAGCCGATTCAACCTTTGCGATGGCCTATGTGAATTTGGGGGCTGTTTTACTCGAAGGCAATAACCTTGACCAGGCGGATGAATATTTGAACCAGGCGATTGCCCTAGAGCCAGAATTGGGGATTGCCCATTACAATTTGGGTTTAGTGCATCAACGTCAGGGCAATATGGACGCTGCAATCGTGTCCTTTGATCTAGCTCGGGCGCTGAGCCCTGATTTGCCAACACCTTACTATCAGTTGGGGGCAATTTATTTGGTGCAAAACCGTTTGACTGAAGCAGAGCAGGCTTTTCGCGGCGCGATCGCCCGCGATAGCAATTATGCCGATGCCCACTATAATCTGGGTTTGATTCTCTATGAGCAGGGCAACTTCTCTGATGCATTGGCATCTTTTCAGCAAACCGTCAATGCCAACGCTAACTATGCCGACGCCTATTACAGTGCTGGGCTCACACTGATTCAAATGACAGAATACCAGCGCGCGATCGAAGCCCTAGAGTATGCTCGTGGACTTTACATTACCCAGGGGCGTAATGAGTGGGCTTCTAATGCCCAGGCCCATTTGAATCAGATTCAGCAACCGACTGAATAAGCAATATCCTGCTTTTTAAGATACGACCATAGGTTTGCGATCGCGTAGCAAATACGTTTCCATCATGCCTTTGCCTTTGATCGGGATCTCGCCGCGGGGATTGAATTCAAAATTTCCTTGTAGGGCTGCATAGGTCGCCTGCGTGACCTGGATTTCACCCGCGATGCCGGATGATTCCATGCGGCTGGCAATATTGACCGTATCGCCCCATAAATCGTAGATAAACTTTTTCGTGCCGATTACTCCTGCGACTACAGGCCCTGTGTTGATGCCAATGCGCATCGTAACGGGGCGCTCCTGTTGTTGGCTAAAGGCTTTGATGGCAGTTTGCATATCTAAGGCCATCTCCGCGATCGCAGCGGCATGATCATCCCGGTGTTCTGGCAACCCCCCAACAACCATGTAAGCGTCCCCAATGGTTTTGATTTTTTCGAGACCATGTTTCTCCGCAAGCGCATCAAAGGTGGAAAAAATCTCGTTGAGCATAATCACTGTGGCTTGGGGTGACAACTCCGTAGCTAGGCGGGTAAAGTCAACAATGTCAGCAAACAAGACGGTCACTTCAGCAAAGTGATCGGCGATCGTGCCTTGCTGTTGTTTCAACCGAGTTGCAATCGGTTGAGGCAAAATGTTGAGCAATAGTTGTTCAGACTTTTCTTTTTCTGCCTCGAGCGCTAGGCTCGCCCGTTTGCGCTCGGCGACGCTGGCGGCCAACGCGAGAGCTGTAATGACCAGCACGCAGATATAAGCTTCCAACGCCAAAATCGCTTGTTCTGGCTCTGTAGAAAAATGATGAAAGAATGGGCCTTGGTTTTGGATAAACCCCCAACAGGCAAAGCCCGTCGTCAACAGAATTGCGGCTGCGGCCCCAGGAGACCCTAACTGTAAGGCTCCCCAAACAATGAAGGGAAATGGCAAATATTCCAGCGGAAAGGGCGTAATGGCCATCCCATTGGGGGGCGCAAAGACTAACCAGCTCAGTACCCCCAAGCTGACCAACCAGACTAGCCCGCTGATTCGTTGGGAGGTCGTTTGAAACTGTTTTGGCCACTCTGGCAGCAGCAGCACGGCGGGAAATAGGATCAATACGCCACTGACGTTACCAATCCACCAGTTAAACCAAATAGTGCCGAGGATGCCGACATCTGTTGTCATTGATGAACAACACTGAATCACCCCAATGGAGGCACTCACCGTGGATGGTACCAGTGCGCCCAAAACAATCATCAGTCTGACGTCGCGCAGATGGTCTAAGCGTGGCGAAAACCCTGCTCTCATGAGCAACCATGCTCCCAGTAATGCCTGCAAGGTATTATTGAGGGCTGTAATTATTCCACCCATCCATAGGGTTTGGCCCTCCGTCAGGGCTGTATTGAGCAGAGATCCCAAAGCTACCGCTGGCCAAAATTTGAGTCCAAGCAATAGCAAAATGAGTTGACTGTAGGCGGCGGGAGGCCAAATGGGATAACCGGGGAAATCGACAGGGACAGGAAATTGAAATACCAGCCATACCAGTAGGCGATAACCCACGGCAAGTAACGCGATCGCCCCGATATATTTCCATCCCTGTAATCGGCGTGCCCATTTTGAATACACTGGGCGACGACGAGGGCGCAAGGTATCCCACCAGTTATTGCTTCGGAACGGCATAGGCTACCCAACTTAGACAGCACCAGTCTAATCACTAGAAGTCTCCACGACCAAGACACCCTAGTGCTGATCGAGCACATTACTAATGAAGCTCAAATCTTCAAAAAGTTTGGATGAAACGAGCCACAGGACAAAATCTTCAAGCGTGATGAGAAATAATCCCTAAAATTTACACTTATCTGTCACATTGATCGATAAGACTTTACTTTAAGGGGGTATCTGGCAAACTTGACCGATCAGTCTTGCCATAGACAAGGGTACCTGGTGGTCTGGGTTGAAGTGCTAGAAATGCCTACCGTAGTCCACCCGTTAAAAACTGCTTGGTCCAATTCCAGGGAGACAAGGGAGCTGGCGTGCCGCCGCGTTGAATACCGCAGGTTTCTGCTAATAAAGTTTCAAAGATAGGGAAATTGGGAATTTCGTAATCTGCAACCTGAGCCCAGCGCTTGGGTTTAGGACCTGTTGCCCAAATCGTAACTGTGCCTTCTGCGTATCTAACCGCTTCAACCGCTGACCACGGCAGGGAGGCAGATTGCCCGGTTTGAGCCATGGGAGACTTTTTTAGAAATCCTTCTCGCGTGATGCCGAGGGTCTTGAACCAGATGGGGTTGCCAGCTTGATAGTCTGAACGGATTTGAGGCATTTTGCACTCTAAAACCCGAGCTTGTATCCATTGCCCCACAGTCGGCAGCCTCAGCATCAACCGTTTACCCCGACGATCTTGAATCGTGTAGAGATATTCGGTGGTTTGATGGCGCAAATTTTGATCAAGAATTTTGACGATCCGCTGCCAAACGGTTTCAATCTGGTCATATCGGGTGATGTAGCGCCCCCAAGCGGAAACGTGAATGAGTCCTTCTTCATAGATGTAGAGACTATTACGAGCGATCGCAAGATAGAGTAGCCCTGCCGATGCGATCGCAATCAACGCGCCAAAGATTGGATAACCTGCGACGAAAACATATAGTGATACGACAGCGCCAAGCGTAACCAGGATCGCCAGCAGCAACACCATTTCTGAACTGGACTGATGGGAGTCTACAAGATTGCCCAAGTTATGTGTTGTGGCAAGCTGGTTGATGGATTTGGGAGTACGGTGAGCCATCTGATTATGAATAGGGGCGTTCAATACTATCTCGATGTATTTCTCGGTACAGATTAGATATTCAAAATTTCTGATCCAAGACTGCTGTTCCCTAACATCCTCAAGAACAAGGCTGCCAGCCAGATTGCTTGCAGTCTGAGCATCCCAGCGACACTCGGTGCTGCCAGCTTGCTGGCAGCACTATAAATCAGCTATCCAACCCTCGATATTCCCCTCTTGGTTAATCCCAGTGCCGACAATTGTTAAACCATCTGCAGAAATTCCAGTCACCGTGCCCAAATTAGTCAATGTCTGCAGCGGACTCAAATCTGAGTTGACTAAATGACACCTTCCATCACTTGTTCCCCTGCAGTTGCCGGATCGGGCGGCATCGCTTTGACATCAATGGTGACTGAAAGTTGGGTCGCTTTGACACCCTGAGGTGGTGTTTCTAGCGGGGTGAATCTAACGAACACAGAGCCATCGTTATCCGTATTAAATTCACCGCAATAGATGATCTCGCCGTTCTCAAGCACTAACCACATCCGATAAATCTGATCGGGAGGTAAAGGCGGCAGATTGCCTAGGGAAACAATGACTTCCTGCCAACGACCGGGGGTGAACAGCAGTGTCCCCGCTGCATCGGTGCTGCTACCCGTGAGGGCAATCAGACGGCTATTAGGCTGTTGTAAGATTCCTGCAACATAGTCTTCATTCGCTTGCTGCGCTATACGGAGTTGGTTCCGTAGTCGGAGATTGTCTAAGGCAAGGAGTAGGGCCGCGATCGCGATTAACCCTGCCAATAGCTTGAAAATAGAACCTGTCAATCGGGGTTGAGCAGCCCGATTTGTGATTGGCTGAATAGGAGTGGCGGTAATTTTTTCCCGCAGGGCCATTGGGGGCTCTACTGTTGACAATGCCTGAGGTATGAGGTCAAAGCTGGCTTGCAGGGCCTGAACTTCTTCGAGAAACTGAACATTGGTAGCAGCAAGTTGCGCGAGTTGCTCCGCCTCTTCAGGGGTTAAATCCCCGATGACGTAACCTGCGGCTAGTAGCTTTTCTGCCTCTGAAAGCGGTTGTGGCATATTGGTATCTTTCATTCGACCGCACCTCCCAGGTGTTGCCTTAGCTCCATCAAGCCTCTACGGGCCCTGGTTTTTACGGTGCCGAGCGGTATGTTTAACTGACGGGCAATTTCTGAGTGGCTAATCCCCTGATAAAAATTCATTTCTAAAATCTGGCGTTGTTGGGATGAGAGTTGAGCTAACGCCTGTTGAACAGTAGCTTTTTGATCTGCTAAAGAGGCTTTTTCGAGTGGCGTAACATTTGTGCGATCGGGCAAGGAACGCTGCAATCGCTGTAGAGACCGTTGGCGACTGCTGTGGCTTGCCAGTCGGTTAAGCGCCCGCGATCGCGTCATGATGCAAAGGTAGGTACTCAAGGCCGCGCGGCTAGGGTCAAATTTATCTTGCTCCCAGAAACGACAAAATATTTCCTGAGTTAGGTCTTCTGCTTCTGCTGGCCGTTTCAGGAGTTTTAGGGCAACGGTATAGACCAAACTGCCATAGCGGTCATAAATGATAGTGAGGGCTTCCTGGCGTCCTGATCTCAAGCTTTGAATCAGCTCGATATCAGATGCATCAGTAGAGACACGGGCCATACATCATTGAGGATTGGGTGGACTGACATCCGGTTAAGGATAATCGGTAGTACAGTTCAAGGGGACAAACCTGACCTGTACTATTGAAATTCACGAGTGCCTCTACTATTTCAGTACAGGCTATTCTTGCAAGTGGATTTAAAGACAATATCAATCCTGACTATTTAACGCTTCAGCGGTCAAATCAATCACACTAGATTTAAAAACCTGAGTAGAAGCACAGAGCTCCGCTTCTATAAAGGAAAAACAGGGTGTTGATCTCGGTCAAGATTTAACTTTACATCGGCACGGGCGATCGAAAAAACTGCTTGACTTAGAGTGCGCTCTAACTTCTAGGGTATGGATATGGCTCAGGAACTCACTATCCAACAAGTGGCTGCAGCCACCGGGCTCAGCGTCCACACCTTGCGCTATTACGAGCGGTGCGACCTGATTGCGCCAATCCACCGCGCTAGGAATGGTCACAGGCGCTATTCTGCGCAAGATATTAACTGGATTAAGTTTCTAACCAAGCTGCGAATGACGGGGATGCCCATTCGTCAGATGCAACAGTATGCCACGTTGCTTCGGGAACGACCGGATGCTGTGCAAGCAAGACGGGCACTTTTGGAAACTCACCGACAAACCGTTGTCGAACATTTGCAGCAGCTCCAGGAAAACCTCGCTGTGATTGAATGGAAAATTCAACACTATAAAGATCTCGAAGAGAACCTCTCACAGACATTTCGTTACCCTGCGCTTGCGCCTAGGGAAATGCAGAAAAACGATTCATAGGCTTAGCGTGTGAATCAATAGCGTTGGGGTCTGATGCTGCTAACACGCCCTGACGCGAGATGATTTTGGCTGGGATCTCCCGTTTAAAGGTGGGTCTCAGGGTTGATGGCGTCTCACGCTGGTGATCTCGATGATTTATGGCGCTGGCCGGATTGCTTAATGCACCTAGTATCGCTGGGATGCCCAATACACAAGCAATCTGGCTTGCCGTAGTGCACAAAGCTTTGTGGCTACGACTATATCTCCCTTAAACCCATTACCTAAGAGGCTGAGATGGAAATAACTGCTAATCAACAGATGATTGAGTCCGAACGCTACCAGCAGGGGTGGCAAAAGCTGAAAGAGATTGATGGTAAAGCAGGCGAAAAGGTAATTGACAGTCTGCAGAACATCGCGCCTGATTTAGCCCGCTACGTGATTGAATTTCCCTTTGGCGATATCTACTCGCGTCCGGGGCTGGATTTGAAATCGAGAGAAATTGCGACCGTTGCTGCCCTGACAGCTTTGGGTAACGCTCAACCACAGCTTAAGGTGCATATTCACGCGGCTCTGAATGTGGGCTGTACGCCTGAGGAGATTGTGGAATTGGTGATGCAAATGTCTGTCTATGCCGGGTTTCCGGCTGCGCTGAATGGCATGACGATTGTCAAACAAGTTTTTGCTGAACGAGAAATAATCCCATACGTTTCTGGAGAGTCATTAAGATGAAAACGCGCAAACTAGGTTCAGAATTGGAAGTCTCTGCCATTGGCCTGGGCTGCATGGGCATGTCCGAGTTTTATAGCGGTCGCGATGAAACTGAAGCGATCGCGACCCTACATCATGCTCTCGATCCGGGTGTCACCTTCCTCGATACTGCCGATATGTATGGTCCCTATACTAATGAACAGCTCGTGGGGAAAGCCCTGAAAGACCGTCGCGATCAGGCAGTAATCGCCACTAAATTTGGCATCATTCGCACCGCTGAGGGTGGTTTTGGCGGCGTCAACGGCCAACCAGAATACGTTCATCAGGCCTGCGATGCCTCTCTGCAGCGGTTGGGTGTCGATGTGATTGACCTCTATTATCTGCATCGGGTTGATCCAAAGGTTCCCATCGAAGAGACTGTTGGGGCGATGGCGGAGTTAGTGCAGCAGGGCAAGGTACGCTACCTCGGTCTGTCTGAAACCGCACCTGCAACGCTGCGCCGAGGCCACGCTGTTCATCCCATTGCTGCACTCCAGACAGAGTATTCGCTTTGGAGTCGTGATCCAGAAGATGATATTCTCCCTACCGTGCGCGAGCTGGGGATTGGGTTTGTCCCTTACAGCCCGTTGGGTCGGGGCTTTCTCTCGGGTGCGATTAAAAGTTTGGATGATTTAGCGGAGGATGATTACCGCAGACATTCCCCACGTTTTCAGGGAGAGAACTTCGCGAAGAATCTGGCAGTGGTTGAACAAGTCAACGCGATCGCGGCAGAAAAAGGCATCACGGCGAGTCAACTGGCGATCGCTTGGCTGCTGGCTAAAGGCGAAGATATTGTCCCAATTCCCGGCACGAAACGCCGCCAATATCTAGAAGAGAACGTCGCAGCCGTTGATATTGAACTGACACCAGCTGATCTGGAGCGGATTGAAGCGGTTGCGCCACAGGGGATTGCTGCGGGCGATCGCTACCCCGACATGAGCAGTGTTAACCGTTGATGCTTAACTGCCGGATTAGAAGACATGACAATGATGAATTTAAATCGACGGCGGATGTTCACCCTTGGGACAATTGCTGCCGCTGGCTTAACAGTAGCCCGTAAAGCACTTGGAGTAGAGAGAGAGATGCCCATTGAACGCAAGAATTATCCCCACCTGGATGCCCCTGTTGGCCCCTATGTCCATGCGGTGAGCTACAACGGCCTACTCTTTTTGTCAGGCATGACGGCATTCAACACCCCCGCACAAAATCAAGATCTGGCAGCCCAAGCTGAAGCGGTTTTTGCTCAGATCAGCAGCATCCTCGAAGCAGAGGGAACTGGGCTTGAATCTCTAATCAAGGTGACGATCTTCGTCACTGAGTTTGAGGCGCTCGATCGGTTCAGATCTGTCTTGTTTGATGCCTATCAAATTCACCTGCCTGCAAGTGCTTTGATTCAGGTTCGAGGGCTCTTTTCGCCAGATTTGAAAATAGAGGTCGAAGCGATCGCAGCTTTAACCTAAAAACTGGGTGTATTAAACTCCTCACTCAAAAACAGGTGGCCATATTGTGTCAGATGATCGCAGGAGAAGGTATCAGCTAGCAGCTATTGGATGGTGAATATATTGCGTAACAGCTTTTAGAAAGGCTGTGACAATTGGATGGGGCACTTCAGGCGTTGAGTGTGCCTGGGGGACAAATAGCGTACCGATGAAAAAAGGATGACTCGGTAATTCAATTACCCGCACATCTCCTTCAAGATCTGCCCCTGTAATTTGGAGCGATTGTTGCTTGAGCAAAGGGACATAGTCTGGATTAACGCCAAAGTTACAGTAATACTGCTCAATGGCAGTCAAAGAATCATAAATCTCTGCAATTCTAGATCCTTCCGTAAAAGTTAACTGCATTTCTCGCCCCGCCAATGAGCAAGCCAGTTGGGTAATAAACAGTTGCGATGCATAGGGATTGTTGTCTTCACTTTCAGCCTCTTGAAAACCCAACATATGCCGCGCATATTCCAAAATCATGTGCTGAAAACCACCGCAGGTACCGAAACAAGGCACGTTATTTTCACGGGCATATTGAATGGCCCAGAGCATCTTTTCCATGTTCTTATAGGGGCTACCAGGGGCGACCCAGATACCGGAGTACTGCTCGAATAACGAGGGGGTAATCGCTTCAGTTGAAACCCAATGACCTGTGACTTCAATGGCAAGGGATGAACTGGAATGCGCGATCGCAGCTGTAGTGGCAATGTGGGGTTCAAAGGTGGACTGATATTCGCCCAAGATGGCAATCGCAGGTTTCATAGGCTGAACGATTCTGCACAACAACTCGAGCTTAATTGCTGTAGTATGATGAGTCAAATTAATCTAAGACATAATTTATATGAAAAGAATTAATTTAACCCTGGCTCAAGTTGAAGTGTTTGCTGCGGTTGTCAAGGCAGGGAGCTTCACAATCGCGAGTGAAACATTAGGCATGACGCAATCAGCCGTGAGTCATGCTATGGCAGCGTTAGAAAAAGAATTAAAAGTGTCTCTTCTAGAGCGCGATCGCAACGGAATTGCGTTGACAGACATTGGGCAACGCGTCCTGATTCAAGCCGAGAGGATGCTAACTGCTGCAGAGCAAATCCGTCAGGAAACGTCAGCTACAGTCGGCCTAGAAACTGGCAAAGTTCGCTTAGGCAGTTTTCCCAGTGTGTCGGCTCGGTTTTTGCCTGGGTTATTGCGTCAGTTTCGACAGCGTTATCCGGGCATCGATGTAATCTTGTTTGAAGGCACTGATGAAGAGGTGCGACAGTGGATTCATGCCCGTACAGTTGATGTTGGGGTGGTGACTTTGCCGAGTGAAGGATTAGCGTCGGTCGCGATCGCACGGGATGAATTCTTTGCAGTTGTTTCAGAAAATCATGCCCTGGCAGACCAAGCACAGATTCAGATTCATCAGCTGGCTCAAGACCCTTTCATTATGTCTAAGGCAGGTTGTGAGCCCATGATTATAACGATGTTTGCAAAGGCCAAAATTGTGCCTAAAATTCAGTTTGAGGCGATTGATTTGCGAACCATTTTTGCCATGGTTCACGAAGGTATCGGCGTTACGATTGTGCCCGAAATGGCGTTGCCCACTAATTTATCAGGGCTTCATACTTTGAGGCTTAAGCCCAACCAATTTCGACAGCTTGCCCTTGCAGTGCCATCACTGGAATCAGTTTCCCCTGCGGTTAAGGCTTTTCTAAACGATGCTAAGGATTGGGCACAATATCAGGGTTTTTCGTAACTAAAATTTTGACGCCTGATAACAAACTTGCTAATCGTAGTATACATTAACACCAGTTTGAATGACTTGGTCGTCGCTGTTAAAACAAACATTATAAGAAAGCCAGGCAAAGTCCCAAAACATAGCAGCTCCGTCTGAGCCATATTGCCAACATGACTCTACAACACCAGAGGTTTGTTGGTAAACTTCGTCAAGCTCTTCTCGATAGGCAAACGCAAAATCTCTTTGAGAAACAGATATGGGTTGTCCAAGTAATGATTCGATATTACTCGCATTCATACCAAGTCTAATCTGGTGGAAGTTCTGCTCAAAATTGGGGGGTAAAACTGTATCCACTGAAGGATATAAAGGGAAGTATGACTCTGTGTAGTAAAGACCAGTCGCGAATACGCCTACAACTATTGCCGCTATACCAAGTATCAACTTTCCCACTACTCTACTCCTAGGGCAATCACTATTTCTTTGGATAGACCACAAACCTAATCAGGGTTGTTCCGGTGATTGTACGCTGATTCACAATCTCTTGATATCCGATCTCTAGCTATAAACTTCGAATCTCGTCGGCGATCGCTCGGGATGAGTTTTTTGCCGTTATTTCAGAAAATCATGCATTGGCAGGCCAGGAACAAATTCATATTCGCCAGCTAGCTCAAGAGCCTCTTATCATGTCTAAGGCAAGTTGTGAGCCAATGATTATGGCGATGTTGGCAAAGGCCAAAATTGTGCCAAAGATTTAGTTTGAAGTGATTGATCTGCGCACTATTCTTGCTATGGTTCACGAGGGCATTGGCGTTATGATTCTGAATGGAGCTAAGGTATGGGCAGAATACCAGGGATTTCCTCAACTAAAGTTTTGACGATTGCAGATGGGTCGTCACGTCGCCACGCGATCGCAATCTCTAGGGTTGGCGCTCTATTGTTGATGGCAAGATGGCTGACTCCGTCTGGTTCGAGGCATTCCATCCCCGATGCGATGAAGTGAATCCCTTGTCCAGCAATAAGTAGCGCCATGCAGCTTTGATCATGACCCTTTTGCCGAATACGTGGCGCAAATCCGGCGTCGGTGCAGCATCTCAAAATGTCATCGTACATCGCTGGGTTTTCAGCCCGTGGGTGCATAATGAACAGCTCATCAGCGAAATCTGTCAGTTTGACTGATGTTTCATGGGCTCGGGGGTGATCTTTTGGCACAGCCAGTTTCATCGGTTCTCGATAAACACACTTGGTTTCTACAAACGGTGAATACATAGGCTGAAAGATAAATCCTATGTCGATTTCTGCACGGTTCAACTCGTTCACTAAAACTGCGGTAGTTCTGCGTTCGTGCAAATCTAGCTCAAGGTCTGCAAAGTGGGTACGACAAAGGTTGAGAATTTTGGGCAAAACGGTGTAGAGCACTGAGGGAATATAACCAATACCCAAGCGCTTTGACGCCGGTGAAGTACCATGGCGTACCTGTCGTGCAGTTTCATCAGCATGAGCGAGGAGTCCTCGGGCTTCTTTTCGCAACACTTGACCCGCATCAGTGAGTTCAACGCTGCGGGTAGTGCGCTGAAACAAGGTGACGCCTAATTCATGCTCAAGTCGCCTAATTAATCGCGTTAAAGGAGGCTGTGACATGTGGAGCTGTTCAGCCGCCTGCCGAAAATTTAACGTTTCGGCAAGAACCATGAAACAGCGGAGGTCTCGAATTTCCATAACTGCATTGATACATTTTTGATATCAATACTATATCTAAATCAGAAATACTGTTCATTCAGGAATGAATTAACTTGGGATTATTCGCTTGACTCAGATGTTTCATGCAGTGGACTCAACTCGCTCGTCGCACTTTTTTAGCCCTATCAGGCGCTGCTTTGATAGTTGGACTTTATCCTAAGCAAGGACTTGAAATCATGATGGATGACGCACAAGCCAGTGATGCAGCTCTCGAACCAAGGAATTTTGATGTAGTTGTTGTAGGGGGCAGTTTTGCAGGATTGTCTGCTGCGTTGCAAATTGCCCGTACCCGCCGCCGAGTGTTAGTCATTGACGCGGGTAAACCTAGAAATCGTTTTGCCGCTGGTTCTCATGGCTTTTTGGGGCAAGACGGCCGCACCCCGGCTCAAATCTTTCAAATTGGTCGTGAGCAATTATTGCAGTATCCAACTGCAGAATTCGTTGAAGGCAAAGCAATCCATGCAGAACGCCGTGAAGATGGTGCTTTTGCGGTGACGTTGGCATCAGGAGACACGTATCAAAGCCACCGCATCATCTTGGCAGTTGGGGTTGTCGATCATTTACCTGAGATTCCGGGGGTAGCTGAGCGCTGGGGCAAAACTGTAAATCAGTGCCCCTATTGTCATGGTTACGAACTCGCGGGGGGCATTTGGGGCGTGCTTTATACCGGGGCAGCCTCGCTTCATCAAGTTAGACTGATGCAGGATTGGAGCGATCAGGTCATTTTGTTTTTAAACGGAACTGATCAACTCAATGCTGAAGATCGCGCTGGCCTAGTGGCGGCTGGTATCACGCTAGAAGAGACGCCAGTCGAGGCTTTGGTGGGCGAAACCGACGATCTTAGGGGTATAAAATTACGAGATCAGCGGGTTGTGCCAATCAAAGCGCTGTTTTTAATCACGCGCTCTTCTATTGAAAACCCTCTGGTTGCACAACTGGGTTGTGAACTCGAAGATGCCCCCTTTGGTGTCATGATTAAGACCAATGAATTGAAAGAAACGACGGTGTCAGGGGTATTTGCTGCGGGTGATGTGGCCCGTTCTTTGCATAATGCGACTTGGGCTGCATCGGATGGGGTTTTAGCCGGGATCTTTGCTCACCAGTCTTTACTCGTCCACAATAATCCCTATTCTGGTGGATCATAGGCTGACTTGCCTCTGACCAGTTCGACGAAAGCCTGGCAAACATAGCAAGCGCTAAACCTTGCCTTAAACCCCTAAGATTTGTGCGAGTTGCTCAATGCCCTGATCAATTTTCTCCGGTGCTAAGTTGGCATAGCCAAATAAGAACTCGCCCTTTCCACCCGGCTTCAAGTAAAAAGACGCTGCACTGGTCAACCCGAGACCTCGCTGAGCACCAAAAGTCAGAATATCTTGATCGCTGATATTGGTGTGCAACTGCACCATCAGATGAATGCCAGCGGCATCGCCAAGAATAGAAACATGCTTTCCGAGCTTGGTCTGTAGAGAGTTGAGCAGCGCTTGGCGGCGCTTACCGTATAACGTTCGCATGCGTCGGAGGTGCCGCTCTAAATGACCTTGATTGATGAAATCAGCTAAGACCAGTTGTTCGAGCGAAGGAGAATGCCGATCTAGCAAGCGCTTTGCTTGGGCAAAGATTTTGACCAATCCTGGTGGCAGTACCAGATAACCTATACGCAGGGCTGGAAACAACACTTTAGAAAACGTCCCAACATAAATGACAGAATTATGCTGATCTAACCCTTGCATGGCTGGAATCGGCCTTTCTCCGTAGCGATATTCGCTGTCATAGTCATCTTCAATAATGATTGCCCCTCGTTGCTGTGCCCAGGCTAAGAGTTCAAGCCGTCGAGGCAGAGAGAGAATCGTGCCGGTCGGAAACTGGTGGGAGGGTGTGGTGTAAACCAGCTTGATCGGAGCTGACATCGATTGCAGTGGTTCAACGATGAGGCCAGCCGTGTCTACGGGTAGCGGTAATACCTCTGCCCCTTGACTGTGAAAGATGCGACGCGCACTTAAATATCCAGGATCTTCTATGACAACTGAATCCCCTGGGTTGATAAATAAACGGGCGATCAGATCTAAGGCTTGTTGTGTCCCATTCACAATAATGACTTGCTCAGCATCGCAATGAACTGCGCGCGATCGCACGAGATAATGCGCGATCGCCTCTCTCAGTTCTTTTTGACCCAGTAGGTCAGCGCTATAGTCTAGTGAATCCGGCGACTGGAGACGGCGGGTCGTGAGTTTGCGCCAAATGGTTAGCGGAAAGTGATCAAACGCGGGTTGCCAGTAGCAAAAGTCGATTGCAGGGTTGCGGTTGGAAGGCTTGGGTAATGCCCGATGGGCAAAATTTTGGGCATAGGTGGATAGCCCTGTCGTGGCTAAAGCGCCCGAGCAATGGGGCTGCGGAGGCATGGCTAAAGGAGACGGTTCAGGAATGTGTTGGCAGACAAATGTGCCAGAACCCATCACAGTTTCTATGTAGCCTTCGCTTAAAAGCTGCTCGTAGCTCAGCTTTGCGGTACCCCGTGAAATACCCAGTGATGTTGCCAGTGCTCGTGTAGAAGGCAGTCTTTCGCCAGGTATTAGTTTGCCAGTCAAAACAGCTTGACGGAGAGCTTCATAGAGCTGTTGGTGTAGCGGAGTCGTGATTGCCTCATCTAATAAAATTGCCAGATCCATGGTGTGGCTTTATGAAGTGGGCCAGTTGTTTGATACAAAAGTGGGCCTTGTGGATGCCCGCTTTTGTCGTTAATCTGACCCTACAGCACCTAAATGGGTTTGTCGATAGGTTGGAGCGTTGAGAAAACAGTATTTTCCTCAGCCATAAAATTGTCATCAGCAAAGTACTAACTTTTATCTGGCGACCAACTTTTGAAAATAATGGCTGCCCTAGAAAATGAAGTTCAGCTGTCTCTAAAACCATCGGCTTATCTTGGCTAGAGTTGAACTTTAAACCTTGCAAGTTTGTGATTTCCCAAAAGTGGATACGAGTATTTCTGATTATTTGAAGATTTCTTTGGCATGAAATAATATTGATACCTGAGTTTTGATGGGTGATTCAAGTGCTTTAAAGAGCAGTATTTGAATCACTCTTGCGTATGCTTATTTGATAGATTTCTCAAGCTTAAAATCATCAGTAAAATGTACTGTTAGGCACTGTTTTGACAGTAATAGTTGATATTAAATAATTCACGTGAGTCGTTAGTTTATCTGAGAAAAAATTATGAACGCTATGGTTAGCGCTCGGGGAGAGTTGAGACAGAAAATTTGGGCGATGTCACCTGAATCAACCCATGATTTTCTAGAAAAGACATTTGTGGTTCGGGTTGGCACAGTTGATGATGAGGGGTTTCCCTATGTGGTACCACAGCTTTTTGTGTATGAAAAGGGTACAGTTTGGCTGCATCAAACCTCTGCCAAGGGACATTTCAGACGCAACATAGAGTTCAATTCAAAAGTTTGTCTTGAATTTGATGAGCATGGTGAATTTTTCCCTTATGGGCCAACCCAATGCGATACGGTTGTGGCTTATAAGAGTGTGATTGCTTTTGGTTCTATTCGAGTCGTTACCAGCGATGAAGAAAAACTGACATTCTTTGATAGGTTCATGATCAAATATGCTGGTGCCTCTTGGGGCAGACAAGAGCATACCTATCCTCGGATGGATCCCACTGCAGTTTATGAAGTGCAGCTTGAGAAAGTGACAGGCAAATATCAAGAAGCGGATGTCACTTTGAAACGATGGGATGGAGCTGAAGAAAAGGTCGGTGGCCCTGGTACCTATGGCTGTCCGTTTCATCAAGTGGCTTTAGAAGCAGAGCAGCAAGCGGCTGACATAAGTGGCGGCAACGCTAAGGAAGTTTGAGGGGAATACCCTTGCAGTCAGGAGCCCCTCCAAAACAGCCCAATCAACAGAGCGATTGGAGAAACGACCAAGATCCATAGGGCATTTTCTAGCCCAAATTGCTGGGCCACCATCCCCAACCCTAATGGCGCTAAACTCCCGACAAAACCAAACAGATTGTTGAGGGTCATAACGGTGCCACTTTGTTGGGGCATGGCCGTGTACAGTTGCCCCTGCAAAATTGAGTACCAGCCAGCGTTGAGGAATCCTAGACACCCCAAAAGGACTATCTTGGCGATGGGATTGGGCATCAGCAAAAAGGCCGGGTAAAGGCATAGCACCAGACTAACACTGACTCGCAGATAGGACAGACTCCGAATCCTCTCCAGTAGGGGAACTAAGAGAAAATCTCCGAGTAAACCAATGCCCAACCAAATCGCGATCGCGAGACTGGCCTCGGCAGTAGTTACCCCCACCACCTTGACAAAGTAAAGGGCCACAAACCCGGCTAACACATCCAGCATCAGATCGGAAAATTGCAGCAGCGTCAGCCAACGCAATACAGACGATCGCCTCAATGCCGCAATGGCATTTTTGAGCCCCGCTTTAAAACTGCTGGGCTGGCGTTCTTCGGATGGCGTCGCAAAGCTGATCGGGTATTTCCAGAGTCGTGATAGCAGTAGGCCTGTGGCCATGCCTATTAGGAGAAACGCACCACGCCAGCTTTGATGCAGCGCGATCGCGCCTGTCAACATCAACGGCCCCATCACATTGCCCAGGGAACCGGCCAACACCCAACGGGCCATGTTTTGCTGGTGACGGTTGGGTTCGAGATCCATTAAAGTGGCCTGGCACAAGTTGACAAAGCTACCGGAAGACGGTGCCAGGAGCACTAGCCCAGCCAGCAATGTGACAAAGTCTTGGCTCAGGTAAAGCAAAAATGTGGCGATCGCAAAGCCAACCCCGCCCCCTAAAATCAAGGCCCGCCGTGGGCCAATATCACCCCAAATCCCCACAATGGGCTCTATTGTGCTGGCGATGACGTTAGGGAGGGTCATCGCTAGCCCGAGCTGGATGTAGGAAAGGTGTAAATCTTCAGCAATTAGGGGCCAAGCACCAACCAGTACCCCATAAATTAATTCGTCTAGCAGTTCAACAGCCAGGAAGATAAAGGTCACCCCCATGACTGCCCTAGCAGTTTTGTGTTTACCCGTGAATGGCATTGTGGAAATCCCCTGCGTTTAAAGCATCTGTTCAGTGCAAATTGCGTCGAGGCACTGGACAGGGTGGGGGAATCCACGAACAAAACTGTTGCCTTACCTGTTCTTGCGAGATGGGTGAGGCAAATGCTGGCTGTAAAGGGGAATTAGAAAGTTACCAGGGCGGAAATTTCATCGCGAATCATGAATCAGAACATTTGTAGTGTATTGTAGCACAATGAAATTCTTTGCGGCCTTAAGTCTTTTCACGTCGCAGTACGAGACCTGCTGCAGCAAAATCTTCATTGCCCTCGAGTCTGCCTTCAACTCGCTTGATCACCTTAAACCCTTCAGAGAGATATAGTCCTAGGGCAGGTGTGTTGCCTTCAAGTGTTTCAATTTCTAGGGTTGTTGCTGAGTCTGCCACAGCATGACGAACCAGCGCTCGCCCCACCCCTTTGCGATAAAACTTCGGATCAACATAGAGCCAAGTGAGTTCTCCATCACCGTAAGCCACAAACCCCTGGACGATATTATCGACTTCTGCCACAAAGACCTTGGCATCAAATAGACCTTCGTTATCGGCAGTTTGCTCAAGGGTAAGAAATGCATCTGTACCGACGGTTAAACCCAGTTCATCTAGTCGTGATGCGTCATGTATTTTGCAGAGTCTAGACCAGTCGGCAGATTCATAAGGGCGGATGTTGATCATAGATAATTACTAATGATTGAACGCTTCAACTGCTTCGTCTTCAAGACGGAACTCAATAGCAGTCTCATCTTTATCTACTATTGCTAGATATCTCTAAGAAGATACGACCAACAGTTCATCAGAGTTTGCCCTGTAGCCAATCTTAGTCAAACTACCAACTACTACAACCCCTAGCATGGCTTGAGGCAGGCGATCGCCCGTTGAAAAAGCCCCTTAGCAAACGCCTCATCCAACGGCAAATGCTGCACCAACAATCGATAGTAGATGGGCCCATACAAAATATCTATCGCCAAGTCTGGATCTAGCGCTGGGTCAAATTCACCTGACTCCATACCCTGCATAATCACCTGCCGAGCTGCGTCGCGACGGGGGGATAGGAAGCGATCGCGAAAGCTCTCTAACGCCCCTGGCTCACATTGCCCTTCCGCAATAATCTGAGCCACAATTCGTCCGACATCGCCACGAAAGACTCCTACCAGTCGCTGCATCTGTTGTGCTAAAGCTTCGGCAGCAGTTTCTGTTTCGGGGAAAGGTAAGACGGTTTGCACTTGGGCTAAAAAGGCATCGACAATCAACGCGGCTTTGCTAGGCCACCAGCGGTAAATGGTGGTTTTGCCGACCCCAGCTGCACGGGCGATCGCCTCGATAGAGACCTGTTTCACACTGCTCTCTTGCAGTAGCCGCCAAGCTGCCGCCAAAATTGCCTGTTCAGAGTCAACTGAGCGAGGCCGCCCCATGGGAGACGGAGGGGCGACTGCTGTCTGATTTGCTGTTGTTTGAGTGGACTTGCGGACGGATGGCTTAGATTTTGCAGCTACTTTTTGTCGTGGCATACCTTGCCCTTCAGCGACTCTGAGCTTTTCTAAGATTATATACGATACGCAGCGTAAAGAAACTTCTTCAAAAGGGTTGACACTTTCGATACGAATCGTTTAGAAAATATGTATACGAAACGAATCGTTTCGATAGTCAAGTGCTATTCGCAAAAGGACATTGAGCTGATGAACATCCAAGCAGCACCACAAACGTTTAACTTAGGCGGCGACTTGACCGTTAAGCGCCTTGGCTATGGCGCGATGCGCCTTACGGGGCAACCCGGTAATTTTGGCCCCTATGCGGATTGGGAAGGGGGCAAAGCCCTGCTGCGTCGTGTTGTTGAACTTGGCGTGAACTTTATCGATACGGCTGAGGCTTATGGGCCGGGTGCCAATGAAGACATCATTGCCGATGCCCTGCATCCCTATCCAGAAAATTTGGTCATTGCCACCAAAGGCGGGATTTCCAAACCTGCCCCAGACAATATTCGAGTCGACGGCAGCCCTGAGAGCCTGCGGCGTGGGGTTGAGGGTAGTTTGCAGCGACTGAAGCGCGTTGGCGGAGCCTCTCCTGAGGAGAATCGCATCGATCTCTATCAGCTCCACCGCCCCGACCCCAAAGTGCCTTTTACGGAGTCCATCCAAGCGCTAGCAGAAATCCAGCGAGAAGGCAAAATTCGACATATTGGTGTGTCGAACGTCACGCTAGAGCAGCTCAAAGCCGCTCAGGCAATTACCCCTATCGCCTCTGTTCAAAATCGCTTTAGCCTGTTAGATCGCAGCCACGCTGATATTTTGGACTACACGACCGCGCAAAATATTGCCTTTATTCCCTATGGATCTCTCGGGGCCCATCCATTAAAACGGGGTGCGCCTTTAGCCCAAGCCGAGGGCAACCTGGCCCAGATTGCTCAAACACACGGCGCTAATCCCACTCAAATCGCCTTGGCTTGGCTATTACACCACGCGCCTAATATCCTTCTGATTCCGGGAACCACCACGATTGAACATTTGGAAGACAATGTAAGAGCAGCTTCAATACAGTTGTCTGCATCTGAGTTAGCCCAGCTTGATGGGTAAACCCTACAACATCAGCCTGATCTGCTCCAATAACCGGATGCTATTATTCGATTAGCCAGCTAAGTTTATTTATGGTCAAGCCTGATGCCACGATGTCAGACACCCTATGCTACCTGATAACAAGGGTTGCTAAGGCTCATCGTTGTCTGTTGGGATCAATGTTGGCTGACTATCAGCTCCATATTGGGCAAGAAAACCTGTTAATGCTTCTGTGGGAGTGTGATGGGCGATCGCAGTCTGAATTATCAGATCTGATGGAGGTTGAACCCCCAACGGTTACGAAAATGCTGAATCGGCTTGAAAAGGGCGGACTTTTGGAACGGCAGCGGGATCCGATAGATGCTCGCATCTGTCGGATCTATCTAACCGATGCGGGTTGGGCATTGGAGGAACCGGTTCAACAAATTTGGCAAGACCTTGAAGCTAGGCTCACGGCTCATTTCACCGTTGAAGAGCAAATCATATTACGACGGCTACTGATACAGGTTCGTCGCAATCTAGATGGGCCAACTTGAGTTATAGAGGCATTGATAACCGTCAGTAGAAGCTTGATATTTATTTAGCCAGCTAATCTTGTTTATTTAGCCGGCTAAGCAAAGATAAAAATCCGTTAATCGCAAGAGGTATCGACCATTGGAGCTTAAATTTGATCTGACAAACGTTAATAATTTGCCTCCTGAGCTACAACCAACGGCGGCTGTACGGCAGGCATTCGCCGGACAAATGCTTTTTCAGCAAGGGGATGCAGCAGACTCTTTTTTTGTTGTGAAGCGGGGTCGTGTCAAATTAGCGCGGTACATTGACGAAGATCGCGTGACGACGCTCCGGGTTGCCCGTGCAGGCGAGGGGTTTGGTGCGGTTGGGCTGATTTTAGATGCCTATCCTTATGCCGCGATCGCTGAAGTGCCTTCACAGGTGATCCGCTATCCAAAAGCTGCTTTGGTCACAGCCTTGCCAGCCTATCCGGACTTGGCTGAGACCCTGTTGACAATGCTGATCCAAGCCATCCGTTCTTTTGAAATTCGGTTAGAACTACGAGATATCCGTGCTTCCCATCAGCGCGTATTGAGGTATCTGCGTTATCAAATCCAGGGTGATGATGAAGGTGTCATCACCTTAGATCGCCCGCTCAAAGACATTGCGGCAGATTTGGGCTTTACCCCTGAAACGCTCTCACGAGCGTTAACTCGACTAGAGCAGGAGGGCTTGATTTCACGGCAAGATCGACAAATAACTTTGCATCCGGCGGCAGCTTGATTTCAGTCAAGGATCGGCAAAGCTAATTCGTTTACAATCCGCTTCGACGCAGGTTGGTTACCAAAGTTTTGCCCTTGCTAGCTTTGGCGCAAATCTGGTTTTTGTCATGGGTTTTTGTTAATGAATATGCTGCACAACGGCAACCTGCCGCCAAATGACAGGTTTAGTGCTTGTCAGACCCGTGCAATGGTTAAACCCTTGACACTCAAAACAATGCGTACTCGCGACAGACAGCAGTCACGCAAGATATAAGCGAGGTATGACTCATAATCATGCAACATCAGCGCTCTGATGATGTCGCTGTACATCCGTTGGATCTCATGGGATCGATCAAGGATGAGTGGCGTGTGTCTAAGCAATCTATCCATTCAGGTGATTTGATTGTGTCGCAAGTGGTGTTACCACCTGATGAAATCGCGCACCCGCCGTTGACTCATCACTGCCTAGTGCTTCAAACGAATCATAATGTTGACTCAATCATTCGCATTGATGACCAAGACTATAACGGTGTACGGTCTATTGGTAACTTCTGCTTAAAGCCAGCTCCCTGTCGGGTTTTTTACGCTTGGGAAACGACTGTTGAAGCGATCTTGCTCCTCCTAACGCCTGCCTTCTTGCGGCGCACAGCAGCTCAGACCGAATGCCTCAATCCTGACGCTCTGGAGCTGCGTCCGGTGCTGGTTGGCCAAGACCCTCAGCTTGAACAGCTCGCCCAGGCGTTCTACCGTGAGATGAAAACTGAAGGGTTAGGGGGACGTCTTTATCGTGAATCGCTTACCCATTGTTTTGCGATCCATCTGCTGCGCCATTACTGCACCACGCCTGCCAAATTGCGGACCGACGAAAGGGGACTTTCTCAAAAACGCCTGCGTCTTGCCCTAGAGGTGATTCACGCCTCCCTTGATCAATCTTTACGACTCGAAACAGTCGCTGCTGAATTAGGCATAAACGTGTACTACTTCAACCGACTGTTTCGACAGTCGATGGGGATTTCCCCCTATCAGTATGTACTGCGGCAACGGCTCGAAAAAGCCAAGCGATTGCTTCAGAACAGTGAATTGAGCATTGCCGAAATTACTTTAGAGTGTGGTTTTGCCAATCCCAGCCACCTAGCACGTCATTTCCGCAAATCTGTGGGGATGTCGCCGAAGCTATATCGACAGCGAGGTTATCTATGACATCAATCCAGACTGCGGTTGAGACTGTACAAGCCTATGACACGGCCTTGACCCATGGCGATCTCGATGGCGTGTTAGCTGTGGTGGCAACAGATGCCGTGCTTGAAGAACCGGATTCTCTACCCTACGCTGGCACCTATCGTGGGCATGAAGACTGGCGATAATAAAGTCAGGAATGTGTTGCTAAATAGCAATAATCGGCGCGACTTCAGTTTGGGTTTCTGAGTACTCTAGGCCCAGGGAAGAAATAGCACGCGTTTAACCCGTGCCGTTTAAGGTGTTGTTTTGATCTTGAAAAAGATACACCACGGGTAGCAATAAATTGCCGAAAGGAGTTCTAACAGTTCAACAGATTTCTCGTCTCAGGTTGAGCTCAAAAATACTTTTTTATATGGAAAGTTTTCCTATGGAAAGCCATGCTTCAAATACCGTTGCTTCAAGCTCTGGACCTTCAAATGCTAGGGGACAACAACAATCGCCGTTGGTTGACATTCGCAAGCCTTGGCTTTGGTTGCTGTCGGCTGTGCTTTTAGCAGGAGGCGTTGTGACTTGGGTACTGCGGCAGGGAAACGAGACTGAAGCCTTAGCGGCGACCCAGCCGATTGCCGTAGAGGTGCAGCAGCTGCAAACCAGTCAAGTTCGGAGCCGCTCTGAGTTTGTGGGGGCGCTAGAAGCTCAAGACCGAGTCATGCTGCGGCCAGAGGTAGAAGGGCGGATTACGCAGATTTTGGTGCAAAATGGCGATCGTGTTTCCGCAGGCACCCCCCTATTTCAGCTCAGCCCAGACCGGCCTCAAGCGGTGGTTAGTGGCGCGATCGCAGATATCGAAGTGGCCCGAGCCTCCCGCAATACAGCTCAGGCAGAACTGCTAGAAGCAGAGGCCGAACGCGATAGTGCGATCGCCGAGCAAAGCCTACAAAACACAGAATACGAACGCACTCAAGCGCTAGTTGCAGCAGGGGCACTCTCTCAACAATCGCTGGATCAGGTGACGCGTAATCGAGACGCCGCGATCGCAGACCTGACCGCTGCTGAACGGCGCATTCAGGCGGCTCAAGCTAACCTCGAAGAATCGGCGGCCTCCCTGCGGCGAGCAGAATCTAATGCAGACGTTGCGGCTGAAGACCTGTCCGACTATCAAGTGGTTGCACCCATTGATGGCATTGTGGGTGATCTGCCTGTCAAAGTGGGCGATTATGTCAGCGCTGGAGACCTGCTCACCACCCTGACGCGCAACCAGACGATGGATTTGCGACTGGCGATTCCAGTAGAGCGCAGTCCTGATTTACGTCTGGGCCTCCCTGTAGAGCTACGCACTGAAGCCAATACTGAACCGCTGGTCAACGGTAGCATCAGCTTCGTGGCAGAACGGGTTGAAAATGGTGCCCAATCCGTGTTGGCCAAAGCCACGTTCCCCAACCCTGGTGGTGCGCTCCGTGATGAACAGTTTGTGCGGGCCACCGTGATTTGGACGGAGGAGCCAGGTGTTTTGGTGCCCACAACCGCTATTTCGCGCATTGGCGGACAAAGCTTTGTGTTTGTGATGGAGGCTTCTGAGGCGGCTGACGTTGAGTATGTGGTTGCTCAGCGGCCCATTCAGCTAGGCGTGATTGACGAGAACCGCTATCAAGTCATTAGTGGGTTAAACGTCGGAGAAACCATCGTCACCTCAGGCGTATTGAGATTGTCTGATGGTGCACCTGTTGTGCCTGAGACGCCGTAAGGAAGATGGAAGCACTCCCGCCTCCCGTCTATCTCCTCCCTTTCTGTAGCCCCCCTGCTTGGAGCCCATTCATGACTTCAGTTAACCCGCAATCCGAGTCTGCCTCTGGTCAATCTGCTTCTCAATCTGCCTCTGAGGATAGTCAAGCCTTATCTCAACAGCTCTCAGCGATTCAACAAATGCTGGGCCAGATCACGGGTGAAATGACGACGCTGCGTCAGGACGTGAGTCGTCTATCCGATTTGCCCCAGCAAGTTAGCCAATTAGAACGTCGCCTGATGGTGGTGGGTGATCTTTATCGCTATGAAACCCTGCATCAGCAACTGGCGACTCAACAGTGGTTTGCCGCTGATAAAGAGACCGTCAGCTTGATTGCAGCGATCGCGAACGTCTCTGACCTAGAAGACTTGAGCCCCCGAGATATTCGTGGCTTTTCTTGCGGCGAGCTTCAGGTGATTGATCGACTCTGGACGACCTACAGCGACGGACGATTTGGCTTTAGCGTGCAACTTCAGGTCTATCAGGCCCTAGGCGGTGATCTAGAAACCACTATTGGTGAAGATCAACGGTTGGTTGAACGCTGGGGTGCTGCGTTGGGCTGGCGTAGTGGCGTCAGTGAAAAAAATCCAGAGGGCGATCGCTGGCGTAAATGCGACGAACTCGACTTTTCCTTAAATGCCCCCAAAGGCTGCCATCCCTCCCGCTGGTGGAACTCTCCCTACGGGTCTCGCATGACCAACTATTTTCTCAACCGCCTCATCACCTGTGCCTTTTGAGGAACCTTCATGTTCGTCCAAACCTTCATTCGTCGCCCCGTCCTCACGATTGTTCTCTCTATCATCATCATCATGGTGGGCGCGATCAGTATTCCGACCCTGCCTGTGGAGCAGTATCCCGACATCAGCCCGGTGCAGGTCGTCGTGACGGCTAACTACATTGGTGCCAGTGCTGAGGTCGTCGAAGAAACCGTCACCACGGTGTTAGAGCGGGAAATTAATGGCGTCAATGGGATGCGCTACATCAACTCCACCAGTAGTGATGACGGCACCAGTGCCATTACCGTTACGTTTAGGCAGGGCTACAACCTGGATATTGCGGCGGTGGATGTGCTTAACCGAGCTTCCATTGCGACGCCTCAGCTCCCCGAAGAGGTGCAGCGTACGGGTGTGATCGTGCGCAAGCAGTCCAGCAGTGTGGTGGTGGGCATGGCCCTTTACAGCGAAGAAGAGGGGCTATACGACGAAAACTTTATTAGCAATTACGCTGACCTCTATGTGCTCGATGCGCTCAAGCGAATCGAGGGTGTGGCTGAATTGCAGCCCTTTGGTGAACGACGCTACGCCATGCGACTGTGGCTCGACCCTGCAAAGATGGCCGCCCGCAGCATTACTGCCGAAGATTTAGTCGGTGTCATTGAAGAGCAAAACCTCCAGGTGGGGGCCGGCAGCATTGGTCAACCGCCAGCCGCAGATGGGCAAACTTACCAGTTGACCCTCCGAGCTAAAGGCCGTTTAGAAGACGTGTCTGAATTTGAAGACTTGGTGCTGAAAACCGAAGATGACGGCACGTTAGTCTACCTACGAGATGTGGGGCGCGCTGAACTGGGGGCAGAAAACTATGGCACCTTTGCCCGCTATCGACAGCAGGGGGCAATTGGCTATCGGATTGTGCAAACACCGGGTACCAATGCGCTAGAAGCCGCAAATGCGGTGAAGGCCACGATGGCAGAGTTGTCTCAAGACTTTCCGCCTGGCCTGACCTATGCGGTTCCCTATGATCCCTCACTGTTTGTGGTGGAGTCGAGCAAAGAAGTGATCACGACGTTGCTCCAGGCGATCGCGCTTGTGGTTCTCGTCCTCTTTCTCTTTTTGCAAAACTGGCGAGCCACGATTGTGCCAGCCGTGGTGATTCCAGTGGCGCTGATTGGCACCTTTGCCTTCATCAAGGTGTTCAATTTTTCCATCAACAGTCTCACCCTTTTCGGTCTGATTTTGGCTACTGGCATGGTGGTGGATGATGCCATCGTGGTGGTAGAAGATATCGTTGGCAAAATTCAAGAAAAAGGCATGCGTCCCCACCTGGCGGCGATTGAAGCCATGCGCGAGTTGACAGGAGCGGTGATTGCCACATCCCTAGTGCTGCTGGCGGTGTTTATTCCGGTGGCCTTTTTCCCCGGTACGACCGGACAGCTTTATCAGCAGTTTGCCCTGACGATTGCCTTTGCGATTGTCATTTCTACGTTTAATGCCCTCAGCCTGACGCCAGCGCTTTCGGCGCTGTTGATTCGGTCAGGGCAGCAGCCGGGGGGTTGGTTAGGGCGCTTTTTTGCCTGGGTTAATCGGGGGATTGAGGCCCTGCGACGGGGGTATCATTACACCCTCGGTCGGGTGACGCGGCTGAAAACGACGGTATTGATCTTGTTCGTAGCGGCCTTGGGGGTAACGGCATGGCTCTATCTGTCGGTGCCAACGGCCTTTTTACCGGATGAAGACCAAGGTTATTTGATTAGCTTGGTGCAGGGCCCAGAAGGGTCATCGGTCAACTATACCGGGGACGTGATTGACCAGGTCGATCAGATATTTCTCGATATTCCCGAAGTAGAAGGCACCTTCTCCTTGGGGGGGTTTGGGTTTAGCGGCAATATCCCGAATAATGGCGTCATTTTTTCGCCGCTGATTCCTTGGGGCGATCGCCCCAGAGCTGACGAATCGGCTCAATCTGTTTTAGATCAGGTTTGGCCCCAGATCGGTCAAATTAAAGACGCTAATGTGATTGCTTTCAATCCCCCGACGATTCAGGGTTTGGGCAGCATCAGTGGCTTTGTCTTTCAACTGCAAGACCGGGGCAATAATGACATTCCAACCTTCTTGCAAGCTAAAGATGAGTTGGTTGCCAGCGCCAATGCTGCCCCTGAGCTGCAAAATGTCTTCACCACCTACACCGCCAATGCCCCTCAACTCGAAATTGATATTGATCGCAGCCTGGCGAAAGCCATGCGGGTGGAGGTGGATGAAATTCTGAACACCTTGCAAAGCTTTTTAGGATCACGTTACGTCAACGATTTCAATGCGTTTGGCCGCACTTATCGAGTCTATATCCAAGCGGATCAAGCGTTTCGCTCTAACCCGGCTGATATTGGCAAGCTGTATGTGCGCTCGGCAACGGGGCAGATGATTCCCTTAGAGACGCTCGTGACTGTATCGTCGACCACAGGCCCCCAAACCCTCAACCACTACAACCTGTTTCGCTCGATTGAGATTAATGGTGGGGCAGCCCCGGGCTATAGCACAGGGCAGGCGATCGCAGCGATGGAGCGAATTGCCAATGAGACCCTACCCAACACAATGAGCTTTGAATGGTCAGGCATTTCCCTAGAAGAACTAGAGTCTGGCGGGCAAGCACCCATCATTTTTGGTTTGGGGATTATCTTTGTGTTTCTCGTGCTCTCGGCCCAGTACGAAAACTTTATTGACCCCGTGATCATTCTGCTGGCTGTTCCCCTAGCCATCTTAGGCGCGTTATTGGCCGTTTCCTTGCGAGGGTTGCCGAATGATATCTATTGCCAAGTGGGTCTGGTGATGTTGATTGGGTTGGCGAGTAAAAACGCGATTTTGATTGTGGAGTTTGCTAACCAACTGCGTGATGAAGGGCTTTCGATTACTCAAGCGGCGGTAGAGGCCTCCCAGCAACGCCTCCGACCGATCATCATGACGGCGATTTCTACCCTGCTGGGCATTTTCCCACTGGTGATTGCGACCGGGGCAGGTTCTGCCAGCCGTCGATCCCTCGGGACTGCGGTGTTTGGCGGCATGATTGTCTCCACCGTGTTGAGTCTGATTGTGGTGCCCGTGTTTTACATCTTGATTGTTAATTTCTTCTGCCGCTTTAAAGACGGCTGTCGAGACATGTCCCCCATGCCTGAAGTCAGTCCAGAGCGTGAGCTGGTGCAATTGCAAGGCAATAGTAAGCGTTAGTGGGGTCTGATGGGTAGCTAGTTTGACTTTAGAAAATCAGTAGCAAACCTCTACAAGACGATAAGGAAACATGGAACTTAAAGATAAAAAAGTGGTGGTGATCGGCGGCAGTTCGGGTATCGGTCTGGCAATCGCTAAAGCAACTGCTGCGGCGGGGGCTAAGGTTGTCATCTCTGGCCGCTCAGCCCACAAGCTTGAGGAGGCGCTAGCTGAGATCGAAGTCAATGTGCTGGCCTATCCCGTAGATGTGACTGATATGGCATCGCTGCAAGACTTTTTCCAAAGGGAAGGCCAAGTGGATCATTTGATCATGACGGGTGGCACGGTGAAAACTGGCGGGTTCAAAGCGATGCCCGTAGCAGACGCGATCGCCTCGATGAACAGCAAATTCTTTGGCGCTTACCGCGCTATACAAGCGGCTATGGTTAGCCCTGCTGGCTCGATCACGCTATTTTCGGGTGTTCTCAGCCGTCGCCCTACACCCGGTACAGTAGCGATCGCGGCTGTCAATGCTGCGGTAGAGGGGTTAGGTCGCGCCTTGGCTGTAGAGCTTGCGCCTGTACGAGTCAACGTGATTTCGCCGGGACTGGTCAAAACACCGATCTACAGCGGCATGCCTGATGAACAAAGAGAGAATCTGTACCAGTCTACGGCAGCGTCTCTTCCTGTCGGTTACGTCGGTGAACCGGAAGACATTGCCGCTGTTACTCTAACGCTGATGACTAACCCTTACATTACAGGAACCGTCATTGATGTTGATGGCGGCAATTTGTTGATTTAGCCAAGGCGAATCTCAATTTTGCAAGATACCCATGAATACACTTAGCGGAAAAACCGTTGTCATCGTTGGGGGCAGTAGTGGGATGGGGCTTGGTGCTGCCCAAGTTGCAGCAATGTCTGGAGCCCATGTTGTGATTACCAGCAGCACAGCATCCAAGCTAGATGCAGCCCTCGCAACCCTCCAGCCTACTGAGGGGACTGTCAAGGCTGAAGTGATTGATGTCTTGAGTGAAACATCAGTTCGAGATTGCTTTATGCGAATTGGTTCGCTCGATCACCTGTTTATTACAGCCTCACCCGGATCGACAGGCAAGTTTCTCGATCAATCCGTTGAAGCTGCAAAAAGCTACATGGAGGGTAAATATTGGAGTACCTATCGGGTGACTTATCACGCGATTCCCCATATGCCTGAAGAAAGCTCGATTACCTTCTTATCAGGCGGACTGGCGATTAGACCTAGTCCAGGAACAACAGTTGTTTCTTCTGCGTTTGCCGCCGTTGAAGCCCTAGCTAAAGCCCTTGCTGTTGAACTATCGCCTCGCCGCTTTAATACCATTCGTCCAGGGACTATCGCGACGGATTTATGGTCATTTAAATCAGAAGAAGAACGTCAGGAATTCTATAAAAAGGAGGCCGCATCTGTTCCGGTTCAACGCATGGGTCAGCCTACAGATATTGGCCAGGCTGCGGTGTTTTTGATGACGAATTCGTTTGTGACGGGCACGGTGTTAGAAGTGAATGGGGGATGGCATCTAAGCTGACCGATCGACAACACGTTCGAGAGCCTATTACTTCAACGCCTGTTTCCCTTGCCTGTGCCTCAATCATGATAGTTTCCAACATTTCAGGAGATCAAAACTATGGCAGCTCTCTCTACCCGGGTCTTGATAACTGGGGGTAATCGTGGCATTGGCTTCGCGATCGCCCAAGGGCTGTTAGCAAAAGGCTACGAAGTTATCATCACCGCTCGTTCCCTGGAGAAAGCCCAGCAAGCAGCTAAAAAACTAGGGGGATCAGTGACTCCTCTTGAGTTGGATGTCAGCGACTATCACGCCATCGATCAGGCCGTCAAAATCCTCACCCAAAATATCGATCGCTTAGATGTTTTGATTAACAACGCTGGCGTTTATTCGGACAGCAATGTCGACATCTTGACGATTCCCCGCAGCATGCTGGACACAGCCATGCAAACCAACACATTTGGCGTGATTCGCATGGTGCAAGCCTGTTTACCCCTGTTAGAAAAATCTCAGGATGCCAGAATCATTAATGTTTCAAGCGGTATGGGAGCACTCGACGGTTTGACCGCCACCGCACCCAGCTATTGCCTATCAAAGCTGGCGCTGAACGGTGCAACGATTATGCTGGCGCAGTCGCTACAACCTAAAGGCATTGCTGTGAATGCGATGTGTCCGGGTTGGGTGCAAACAGACATGGGCGGAGCATCTGCCCCGCGATCGCCCGAACAAGGTGCTGATACCGCCATTTGGCTGGCAACAGCAGCCCCCCGCCATGAGACCGGAAAATTTTGGCGAGACCGTGCAGCGATCTCATTCTAGGATTGAAAATTCAGGGATGGTGGGTAGGGACGCGTTCGCGGAGCGTATCCACAGGATTCTTAATCGCGTCCCTACCCACCTACCTTTCAGAACCCGCTTGCTCAACGACCAATCCCACTGCGGGTTGCTGATAACAGGTCCGCCGATTCCACCAATAGGCCCCTAACCCTACCGCGAAATTAGAGACCAGCGCCGCCACAAAGATGCCCGTCGGCCCAGCGACACGACTGCCAATGTACGCCAGGGGGATGTAGAGCACAAACATGCGGGCAACCGTCATCACAATCGACGGTACGGGTTTACCCATGGCATTAAATGCAGAATTGGCAACTTGAATAATGCCTGCCGCACCGTAGCTGATCGGCACCAACCAGAGATATTGAACGGAGACGGCAATCACCTCTAGATCCTGGTTAAAAATTGCCGATAGCGATCGCGCCCCGAGACCTAACGCGATCGCCAATAATAGTCCTGAACTCACACAGAAGAGAAAACTCTGATTCAGCGCTAGCCGTACCCGCCCAAACTGGTGCGCCCCCCAATTTTGCCCCACAAACGGGCCAATACTAGCTGAAAGCGCCATCACGGCGATTAAGGCAAATGATTCTACCCGCGAGGCCACACCAAAACCCGCTACCGCTGCCGCCCCATGTACCGCTAAAAAGCTGGTAATCACCCCAATGGAAATCGGCGTGATCATGCTGGAGGCAGCAGCGGGCAAACCGACGGTTAAAATGTCTCGCCAACAAAAGAGAGTTTCCTCCAAATCGGGCACATGCATAGACAACAGATTTTCTTTGAAGTGGAGGACGAGTAGCGCAGCGACTAGCGTGGTGCCTCGGGCAATCACGGTTGCTAGCGCAGCCCCTTGTAGCTCAAGCCGTGGAAATCCCAGTGCTCCATTAATCAGCAGCGGATCTAAGATGATATTGATGCCCGCTGCCAGCGTCATGATGATGCTAGGTGTTAACGTGTTGCCCGCGGCCCGAATGGCGCTGTTGCCCACCATGGGCACCACCAAAAACACCATGCCGAAATACCAAATCCGCATGTAGTCTTTCACAAACGGCATCACCTCTGGCCCCGCCCCCAGTGCTTGGAACAGCGGATCAATGGTCACAAGGCCTAGAGCGACAAAGATCATCACCGCCGTCAGTGCCAGCGTCAGGCTATTAGTCGTGAACCTTTGTACTCGGCTCATATCGCCTTCGCCGATGGCTCGGGCAATCACCGATGATGCACCAACGCCCAATCCCATCGCCAAACTCCCCAGCGTCATCACCACCGGAAACGTAAAGCTCATAGCGGCAAGCTGGGCCGTGCCAAGCTGACCGACAAAATAGGTGTCAACTAGGTTGAACGCAATAATGGCAAACACGCCCCACACCATTGGCAGTGTGAGCTTAATCAGCTGAGAGCCCACAGGCCCTTCGGTTAGTCTGCGTTGCATGAATTAGGGCCTTTGATGTTACTTATTAGTCTAGGGCAGGTGCGTTGTTTTTGAGGGGACTCCCGTTTGCCTGTGCAGAAACGTCTACGACAGTGGTTGAAACTCAAAACTTCCGTTTAACAGCAGATCCAGTTGATTATCAAGATCTTGACTCCCAAACCGTTATACCCCACGGGGAAGCCTTCTCACTGTCTTTTTACGACTTTGACCCAAGTTGGGAGCAATATATCCGAACGGTAGAGGATCCCAGGGATTAGAGTTGCTGGATGGGTATTAGTATTGTGATCTGTGGAGCAACAGCAGTGTGAAATTTAGGAGACCTATTCGGAGTACCTGAAGTTTATATTCCCTATTTTTTAGCCATTTTTAAGAGCACGCTGATAGAGAATATGCTTCCGCCAGCAATTAGCAAGTTCGTTCCCTTATCCTTAAAGAAGGCTGAGGTGTTTTGTTGCGATTGATACTTGAGTTTTTGGCTCTTTGGCATTTGATCATAGTCTTGAAAAGGAATTAGAAATGGGTCTGTGACGAACCCATATCCAAATGTAAGTAATCCACCTGAAAATAATACTGCGCCGATAATAATTGCACGAGTCATCATGGTATGTCTAAAGGTGAAGAGGATGGCAATGCTTTAAGCACACACTTTTATAGATAGGGATAAATTGTCGGATACTCATGATGTGTCTGGCGTCAATACTTAACTGAGATTAGGTTTCGTTAGTCTTTTAACGCTTTCTTTTATGAGTCGTTTTTATGTTTCCGGTCTTTAAATTATAAATCAAAACCTTTGAGTCGCTTCGCTCAGTTGGTTCTACAGTGATGCTAGAAATCTCAAGGAGATCGCCATCTTGTATTAGGGTTGACCTGTCAAAATAACCTTCATTGATCTCAAAAATTTCTTTCATAAGTGGTATCCCCTCCTTATGGATATAGATACGCCCACCCGCAATAATCCCGTCACGACATCCTGTAGTCATTAAGTAAACTGTTTTTTCATAGCGAGGAAATTCAACTGCTTCAAAGTCTTCACTACAATAAAAGCCTGTAAAATGCTTTAGCGTAATTGCCCCAAACAAAACGAATAGAATTAGAGCGGCTAAAGCTAATCCACCTATTAAAAGCGAGAGTGAGGCTGCGATTTCTATTTTGGTTTTGCCGCTTCTTGATCTCCAGATCGACTTAGAAAATCTATAAAATATGAAGGCAACTAAGAGAATATTTAATAACCACAAACTCCATTGAAATTGCTCGAAAGTATCTTTCAAAGATGGCAGCACAGTCCATGCAAAAGACTGGAGAAATATAAGCTGCGTCAGTAAGATCACAGTGACTGTAAAAAATCGGAGTATGTGTTGAATTCTCATGCTACTAGGAGACTTCAGTGAAGCATTAATTCCGTCATGGGATACTGGCAGATATATCCCATGGCAAAGAACTTATTCACCCCTTTGGGGCTGTTTGAGAAATATCAACTGTAGGTGAAGCGGGGTCGTCACATTAATCGTTCCCTAGTTCGCTTCCGGCTCAAGGTAAGATTAGGCTATCTCAAACACCGACTCACTGAACTGGGACTCAGCCTATGGAAACTGACAATACCCCCTCCATCGAACATCAGAATGTTCCGGCTGCCCATCAAGGCCTCCACAATTTTCTGTACAGTTCTGATGATGAACACACGTCCGAGACTGCCGCGATCGCCCTTGAGAATGATGGGACTGAGGTGGTGCCAGTGGCAGAGTGGCGATCGCGTTCGAGCCAGGTCAAAGTCGCGGGGGTGTATGCGGTTTTAGATGGCGATCGCGACGTCCAATATGTTGGCTACTCACGGGATGTCAGCCGTTCTTTGGCAGGCCATATTGCCCAACAGGGAACAGAACGCTGTGTATTTATCCGAGTTCAGACCTTTCAATTCCCGAAGCGTCAAGCGATGGAAGCCTTGCGGGATGAGTGGATTGCCGCCAACGACCAGGTGCCACCGGGTAATCAAGCAGGCCAAGACACTTGGGCCAGTAGCATTGGTGAAGCAGCCCGAGCAACCATGACCGCAGCTGAGCGTAATGCCTATGAAGACAAAAAGCTGAAGTTACGCAAAGCCATGGCCGACACCACACTCACCGCTGAATTAGAGCAGCCTGACGCCCAAAATGAGGTAGAAGCCGAACGTCGCCGCAAGCTAGAAGCGGCGGTAGAGAATGATGACTGGAGTGCAGTCGTTGAGTCTTGACCCCATGATTGGCTAGCGCATTCTCGGAACGCCTTAAATGAGCGATCGCCTGACGATGGGAACGCGATTCCTCGCTGCCAGTGATCAACGGTTACCGGGAGCTCGATGCTCACGTCTATTGTTCACCCCCAGATCGTTGAAGTAGATCTACTACAGCTTGCCTCGCTTCAGGATATACGTCTCGAAACTCCGGATCCCAGCCTAGATTTTCAGCTTCATAGAGTGGGGTGTGACCGTCTTCATCAACCGCATTGACATCGGCACCACGCTCAATCAAGAGCTGGGCAATGTCTAGATTGCGATGAATTGCAGCGATGTGCAAAGGGGTATATCCGTCGTCATCAACAGCATTGATGTCAGCTCCTTCAGCCAGAAAAAGTGTTGCAATGTTTGGAGAACTGAACTGGCCTGTACGGTGCAGGGGGGTATGACCGTCTTCATCAACCGCATTGACATCGGCCCCCTGTTCAATCAAGAGTTGAGCAGTGTCTAGATTGCGATGAATTGCAGCGATGTGCAGAGGGGTATATCCATCGTCATCGACGGCGTTGATATCAGTTCCTTCAGCCAGAAGAAGTGCTGCAACGTTTGGAGAATCGAACATTCCTGCATCATGCAGGAATGTTTGACCCCCTCTATCGCGGAGATTAATGTCGCTACCCTTGGCGATAGAGAGTTGCGCCAACTCAAGCGAGTCGGCCCCAATTGCTTGATCCATCAAGGATGATTGATGGAATGATGTATGGCGCGTTCGTGAAGACAATGCTGAATAACCTCTGAAACAATTAATCTCTGGTGCGAGCGTCTGAGTATCAGCGCCCTGAGCTAAGAACCATGCAATCAACTCTGACTTCAGAGGATTCGAGTCACAGATGGCAAATTCTAGGGGTGTCCGTCCTAACTCGTCTTTAGCATTCAAATCGGCACCATTGACGAGCAATATCTCACCTGCTGCTGGACCACGCAGGTAATGCAAGGGGGTTTGTCCATTCTGATTACGGGCATTTGCTTCAATACCTTGAGCCAAGGCAAACTCGGTGAATACGGGATGATTCACCCATGCGGCCGCATGGAGAAGGGGGATATCACAACTGTTCGATGTCGGCTTAATGGCCTCTAAATCTGCACCACTATCTATGAGATAACTGACGAAATCAGGACTTGCGCTTCCTTTACAAAGCGCTGTTTCTAAGACGCTCTTTCCTTGGCGATCGCGAGCATTGATATCTGCCCCATTGGCAATCAGTCGCGCCCCAACTTCACTTGCCCGTCCTGTTGGCACAGGCAATTGCGTGGCCAGTACATGAAGCAAGGTTTCACCACTATCATTTTGGATATTGACATCAGCCCCATACTCAATCAGCAGATCCAGCATTGCCGAATTGACTATATTTGGAAACGTGTTTAGGTAATGTAAAAGCGGCGTAGAGATATTACAATCTGCTGCAACTTCAAGGGCCTTTTCTGAGCCTTCTGAGTAAACATCGCAAAACGTCATATTTGGATCAATACCCCGCTGCAAATAAGCTTCAACGGCATCTTTATTTTGAGCGCGAATCGCATCTAAAAATCCTTCTGGAACGAGTCCTGAACGACTCAATTGCGAATAGTCTTCAAGTGAATCGATTGATTGAGTTTCTGCCACTGAAGCGGATTCTGCTGACTCTTGGCTCGTCCAACGTGGGTTTGCAGATTTGAAATAATACAGCAGTGTTCCTGTGGTAATTGCCAACAGTCCTACTCCGATTAACCCTTTCCATTGAGTTTGTAATTGACGCATTGCCGGGAATCCCTTGATCAGTCAGCAATGCTTGACTACGATGAAAGGCGGCTACATTTCTGAAATCTCACAAAAATAAATCAAATACACAAGTGTTGCTGGCGGGCAGCATCATACTGGGGTTGGCAAGCGCAATCTTTGTATATTCTGCAACAGCTAATACATCCTGTAGAACTTCGATTAGATAATGTATCTTCTCTAAATCCGTTTAGAGTTTTCTCATTTTGAGAGCACTATTTTGACGGCGAAATATAGTTTCAATCCCCAAATTCACAGCATCATGAATTCTCTCAACATGGTTGAGGAGGGTATTTTCTGGCAGTGCTTTTAGTGCGAAATATCGACATTCACGAGACTCATTTGTTACAGAGAGCTGTCCACCAACGGCACGGCAAATAAAGCTGAAGACTAACTCATCTTTATCGGGTTTGCCGTAAACGCCAATTAGCCGTTCCACGACCGCCTCCAAACCCGTTTCTTCCTTGACTTCTCGGATAACCCCTTCGGTCGGGAGTTCGCCACTTTCGACACCGCCACCGGGTAAATTCCAGGCGTCAAAGTCTGTCCGATGGCACAAGAGCACACGATCTTGTGCATCGAAAATGATGGCAAATGCACCAATTTTGAACATTAGGACTCTCCGTAGGGGAAGCAGCGCTTCGGGAATTATACGGGTCAACGGTGATGCTTTAGTGGGCGGCTGATAAACACATGTTGAAAACGCATGGCTGACTCACAGAATTCACAACCAGACTTAAAGCAGCAGGCTCGTAGTCATCAAACACCGCCTGAGATTTTGAGGGCCTTAGCTAGTCGGAGTCCAAACTTAGCCCAAGAGGTTGCCT
This sequence comes from Cyanobacteria bacterium P01_A01_bin.123, assembly GCA_039815185.1. Lineage (GTDB taxonomy): Bacteria > Cyanobacteriota > Cyanobacteriia > Phormidesmidales > Phormidesmidaceae > JBCBZT01. Next base: position 113,304 of record JBCBZT010000023.1, read on the forward strand.
TAAATCCCCACGCACCTATCGATCTGCTACTTCAATTTGGGGAAAGTCGTAATTTCTACATTCGCAGGAACGCCGCTGCTAATCCGGCAATGCCCGTAGATGTGCTGGTCAAGCTAGCTGAAGACACCACCCGTCCCCCCCGATCCCATCCCTTCTGGGACGATGATGATGAAGAAACGATCCAAGAAGTGGCGGCTGGTAATCCCAGCCTGCCCCTAGATGTATTGGTGCAATTAGCTAAGCAAGTACCTTATGCCGTTACTTACAATCCCAGTACGCCTGCTTTTTTGCTTGAGCAGTTGGCTCAAAGGCGTCATTTGGCCAGTGCCGTAGCCCGCCATCCTAATGCGCCAGATACGTTGGTGGTGCAGTTAGCTGCCCATCGTGATTTGCATGTCCGTTGGGCAGTTGCGAGGCGATCGCCCCTTGACCCAAGCCTGATGACCCAGCTTGCGGCTGATCCCATGCGCCAGATTCGGGCCGAGATTGCCAAGAGAACCGATCTCTCACCCCCATTACTCACGCAACTGACTCTCGATCCCAATACTTTCGTCCGTCAGCAGCTGGCTCAAAATCCACTCATGTCGGCTGAACTACTTGGGCAATTGGCAAAAGATGAGCAGGAACGGGTGCAATGCGAAGTTGCTCGCCATCCCAATACACCCATTCCCACGCTGGAGGGGTTTGCTCAACTCGGCAATCGACGTCTTCAGATTGCCTTAGCCCGTAACCCCAAAGCACCGCTTTCCATCCTAGAACCGCTGGCAACCCATGCGGATGATTACGTCCGCGTTTGCGTCTCGAAAAACCCCAACACCCCTGACGGCTTGCGGCATCTTGCTGAAACCTTTGACCCAGATAATCCCACGAATGTGTTGCGCCAGGGGATCCGCTTTGAAACCCTAGCTGACATTGAGCAGGGGTTGAAATCGGGCACCCTTGCAACCCAGCTTGTGGCGCTAGAGGCTGCGCTGGGGTCAGGGGAGCACGGCTATCAAATCGCGAGACAAGCGTTGCAACAACAAGGGCTCCAACTGCAGGTTGCAGCCTATGGTTTGTTTGGACCAACCCATTTAGACTTAGCTCCCAACAGACTGTTTGAGGACTGTTTTGAGTCGTTTATCTTTGAAGTCGTGACGATTGATCGCCAAGGCCAGATCAATCATCGTCATCTGGGGCAAGCCGCTCACTTCCGCGAAGCTTTGCATCTGCCAAATATCAAAGCTCCCCTTGCACAAGCTCTCCCGTTAGACTTGGTGGCAATTCCGGGGGGGACATTTTCGATGGGATCTCCTGAGACAGAACTGAAGCGATCGCGCCACCGTGAAAAAACACCTGAATCCATAACGCTACGGCCCTTTTTTATCAGCCGCTATCCCATTACCCAAGCCCAATGGCGCACGGTAGCGCAATTTCCCAAAATTAACAGAAACCTCAAGACAGACCCCGCCAAATTTAAAGGTGCCCGACGTCCAGTAGAGCAGGTGTCGTGGTTGGAGGCAGTTGAATTTTGCGATCGCCTTGCTAAAGCCACAGACCGCCCCTATCGATTGCCCACAGAAGCGGAATGGGAATATGTCTGTCGGGCGGGAACAACAACCCCATTTCACTGGGGAGAAACAATCACACCTCACTTAGCCAACTACTGTGCCACAGTGGCCTATGACTTAGGCCCCAAAGGACCATGGCGACAGTGCACCACAGCGGTCGATGAATTCGGGATAGCCAATGCCTTTGGGCTGTCAGATATGCATGGCAATGTGTTGGAGTGGTGTGAAAGTTTATGGCATGAAAAACCCAAGCTGTCTCGTCAACGTCGCCTCAAGGAAAAGTCAGCTCGTGTTTTGCGAGGGGGGTCTTGGTTTAGTAATCCAGGCAGTTGCCGCTCAGCCAGTCGAGGGAAGAGCGAGGCCTACTCACAGGCCCATACCATCGGCTTTCGAGTGGTGTGTGCCCATTCCTCATTTCGGGAATCTTGAGTCCAAAAGACGTATCTAAGAATGCTGTAAGACGGGTTGGCCCATGCTCACACGTACCCCCCGGCTACTTTCTGATCGGTGGATTCGAAGCGGCATCACTGTACTCGTCGCTGCGATCGCCACCCTGCTGCTCTCCTCGCTCAGTATGTATCCTTCCACTTCAAGCTCATCAGGCGGCGGCTCTTTTGGCGGTGGTAGCCCATCAGGCGGTGATAGCGGTAGCTGGTAAAAGGCATTACTTAGGCATTAGGACTTAGGCATTAGGACTTAGGCATTAGGCCAAGCTGTTGCATCACGGCTAATAAATTACAGTCGTACCACCACGCGACAATTTTTCCATTGATGATTTGGAGTAGGGTAAAGTCATTGATCTTAGCTGTCTTCCCCGTCGGCGGCACGCCTAAAAATTCTCCTGTCTGGGCTCCTTCTAGGGTTGAGCGATAAACCACTTTATCGTCTTCTGCAATCACATCCTCTATCGTGTGCTGAATATCGGGAAACCCCCTAAATAAACTGGCATTGAATGCTTTGTTGGCCTCTAGACCCACAATCAATTCTGGTTGGCTGTTGAAATAGTGGATTACATCTGGTGCCATCAGTTCGTCCCAGATTTTTTCCCAGTTTGAATTGGTTCCCCATCCCTCATGGGCAAAGCGGAGAGCGATCGCTCGATTTTGATCAGTCAGCATAATCATTAACCTCATTGCGAGAATGGATTGGACTACGCCTATTATCAAAAATACTGCACACGGCTGTATTCAAAGCTTTTGCTGCGTTTTTATCAGTTCTTGCTACTGCTGAAAAAACACCTTGGGTGTTACCCCAACCACGCGCTTAAAGTGATAAGTAAGATGGCCTTGGCTAGCAAACCCGACCGATTGAGCAACGTCTGCAATGCTCAAATCTCCCGCTAAAAGCAATTGTTTAGCCCGTTCAATCCGACGTCGAATGTGATACTGATGGGGCGGAATACCTTTGGATTGCTTAAAGAGACGGGCAAAGTGATACGGGCTGAGTTGGGCTACGTGAGCTAAGTCAGCTAGGCTCACATCTTGATCTAGATGTTCATCAATGTAATCAATCACCTGCCGGAGCTGATGATGCGATAATTGGCCTGAATACTTTTTCAGACTGGGTTTGTGGGTCGAATATCGGCAAAGCAAATGAGTCGCGAGCGCCTGAGCCATTGAATCAGCATAAAGCTGACTGCCAATTCCATCTGTTTCTATCGCTGTTTTAAGGGCGATCGCGATTTGATAAATCAGCGGATCAAAATAGGATTTTAATTGTGGAATTAATTCAACACTGTCTTTTTTATAGAGTTCTGCGCCTAGCTGATTGAGCAAGATGGGTTCTAAATAGAGTTGCAAAAACTCTGCCTCTTGATGCCAATAAAATGTTTGCCACAAGTGGGCTGGATAGATACCCACATCGCCTGGTACTGATTTAATGGTTTCTGATTGTTCATCGACGGTTTGTTGCAGGGTAACGGGAGTACCCGTGTTGATACAAATCACGTGATGGGGAGAACAATGTTCAGGAATGCAGTAGGGGGGTTGGCGATGAAGTGCTAATTGAATTGTGTTCCAGCGAGAGGCATTGCTAGACAGGATGGGAGGTCGCGGTAGGCCGACTTGGTCTGCTTGGGTGAAGTCGATGGTGTAAGTGCTCGAAGTCATAAAGCCCAACGGGATCTTCACTTTTGACTATAGTCGTTTTCGCCCCGCCACCCGGGCAAGCCTAATGTGTTAAGTTCCTCAAGAGACCCCATCGCAAAGCAACCCAACAAACGAGCATGACTCAACACGTTCTAATCACAGGTGCCTCCCAGGGAGTCGGAAAAGCGACAGCTTTGCAGTTTGCTGAAGGGGGCTGGGATGTGACCTTAGCAGCTCGCAATGGCGATCGCCTCGACACGGTAGCCCAACAAATCCGGGCGCTGGGTCGGCAAGCGCTAGCTGTACCCACCGATGTGGGCGACGCTGGGCAAGTCGCCACGCTTGTGGCGAAATCTATCGAAGCGTTTGGAAAGATTGATACGCTGATCAACAATGCTGGGATTTGTCTGACTGGCCCAACGGTCAACACCAACCTTGATGACTGGCACCGCATCCTTGATACCAACCTATGGGGCTGTATCCATACGATCCAGGCAATTTTGCCGACGATGCTTGATCAGGGCAAGGGTTGCATCATCAACGTGGGTTCTTTTGGCGGCAAAATGCCGCTACCCCAAATGACAGCTTATTGCACTAGCAAGTATGCCCTGACCGGGTTAACAGAATCGCTGCGGGTTGAGCTGGGTTCTCAAGGTATTCACGTGGGGATTGTGCATCCTGGGGTGATTGATAGTGATTTTTTAGAGCGAGCGATGTTTCGCGGCTCAACGGAACAGGAAGCCAGCGATCGCCAGCAGCAAATGACTCAACTTTTGCAATCGAGCTGGGTGAGCAAACCAGCAGACATTGCCCAAGCCATTTGGAAAGCTGTTGAACAGCGCCAAAGTGAAATAGTAGTGGGGCCAGCCGCGATCGCGACGGAGCTGAATCGCCTGTTTCCTCAATTGACCCAGTGGGCTTTGGCAAGAAGTGGGCGTCGTTAACGCAACATTTGCCTTTAATCCAGATGGACAACTCCTAGCCAGTCGTTTAGTCCGGATGGAAGCATGTTTGCGAGTGGTGGTCGAGATGGTGCAATTAAGCTTTGGTATTGTGACTAAGTGCGATCGCCATAAGTCTGGGAATCACAACATCAATCAAATGAAAATAAATCTAGAAGTTCCAGGACTATAGTATTTTCGTGCTCTTTTGCGTCTTCTATTATCTGTTTCTTATGTTCTTCTGTAAGATCATCCCATAGTCCATGCCTTAGAAAAAATGTAAGCATCTCGACATTGTATTTAAAAATAGCAGAACTAACGGCTATCCTCAAAAGCTCATATTCGTTCTCCTCTTTAGCATCTAACTCAGCACCTAAATCCATGAGCAATTTTATGATTTTTAGATGATCAACGCTTGCAGCATTTAGTAGAGCTTCTTGACCATCTGTCTTGATATCAGCACCTAGAGATACCAACTGACGGATCATTTTTTTCTTGCCATAAGCAGCTGCGGTTCCCAGCGCATGGACATGCGAAGATCTAGTTCTTCTAGAAATATCTGCACCTGCTAATACAAGTGCTTCCACAACTTCAGGTAAGTCACGCTTGACTGCTGCCATCAGCATAGTTGTGCCTCGCCTATCAGCGAGATTAACTTTTGCTCCTGCTGCAATCAACTCTAAGGCGATCTCTGTATGAGAACCGTCAATGGCGTGCCTGAGGGCGGTTAGTTTGTTTTGGCCTTTGACATTAACATTTGCCCCTGCTGCGATCAATCGTTTGACTGTTGGTAAACTGCCGATAGCCGCTGCCTCGACAATGGGAGGATCAAAAATTTCTTCCATTTTAGTGCGATCGCCCGCTTTGTAGAATGCGTCGCGACGCATCGATCTGTCAACTGAGAATACTTACTTTAACGCCTGCTTTCTCAACATTGGCTACACTCAAATTTTTGTCAATATGCTAAGAAGAGCTTTTATGATGAAGATTGGGGTGCGGATCAGCAAATGACTTTTCCGCTCGATTTTTGGGGAGAATAAGCTCATTTTAGTGTCGGGTTTCATCCCTCAACCCGACCTACAGCGAGGGGCGATCGCACTTATTGAGAATAGGACTCTCTCAAACACCTTTGATTTTGTACTCTGATATCAATAATTTGGCAATCACGCTAATCTAATACGCTTCCAAGCTGCTCTCATTCTTTTCTAATAATTAATTCAGGTAGCGTATTCATTGCCCAAATACAATTTTGGAGATGTCTCATTTCTGTTTTAGATGGCTCCTATCTCCTATGAATTTTTTCGCAACGTGACTGCGAAGCTGACGTACAGCGGTCAAACTTTGCTTCTAGATCCGATGCTGTCTGAGAAGGGGGCGCTGCCTTCTTTTGTTGGAATTGCACCAAATCCGACTATCGATCTCCCTGTTGAGGTGGAGCCTATTTTAGGGGGTGTGGATGCAGTATTGGTCAGTCATATGCACGCGGATCATTTTGACGCAGCGGCGTCAGAACTGCTTGCTAAAGATATACCTATCTTTACACCCAATAACCAGTCGCCCACTGATCTTTCAGATCCGTTGAACACAGGAAAAACGTTTCTAGCGAGGCTGACGGAGATGGGGTTTACGAATGTCACGACGATGGGGACTCCCGACTGCGAGTTTGAAGGCATTTCTATGGTGCAGGAGTTTGGTCAGCATGGCATCGGCAAGCTTGGTCAGATGATGGGCGGGGTAAATGGCATTCTTTTGAGGGCGCAGGATCAGCCGACTATTTATTGGACAAGCGA
>JBCBZT010000075.1:0-27694 GCA_039815185.1 Cyanobacteria bacterium P01_A01_bin.123
GTCAAACAGATTGACCGTCGGTTGAAAATCTCGGGGGCTCAGTGGAAAGCTGACAATGTCAATGCTATGCTTTCTCTTCGCTGTACTTATCTCAATGGCTCCCTAGCAATCTAATGTTTTTTCACATTCGGGATGCTCCCGGCTGGACTAATAATCTTGGAAGTCGGCTTAAGCAATAAAGCCCTATATGCAAGGCATATGAGATAACAAAATACATGACTAACTGCCCTTTCCCAAAAGGTTGAAAATCATGTGCATCATCGAAAGCTGAAATCATATCTGGCAAATGATTCCAGCTCAGCACCAGTAATAGCGCAGTGATTGACACGCCTGCAATTGCCGTTATATCAGCAGCTCTATCAAGTCTCCTCTGATTCACAATTAGATTGTATTGGGTCTCAGGAATTGTCTCCTTCTCAATGTGGCGCGATCGCCTACAACGGCATCACATCCTCCAACCGAAACATCAACTGTGGCAATAACGGCGAAACAATCTGCTGTCCCAAACGATATTGCTGCTGCTCGTAGTCCTCACCCACTAGCCGACAGACTGTCAGTGTTGGCTGCTTTGACCTACCAATAAAAGCCCGCTCCCCTAATCCCTGATAATCCACAATCCAATATTCAGGGATGCCAAACAGCGCATATTCCTCGACTTTACGAGCGTAGTCGATTTCCCAGTTGGTACTGACCACCTCCACCACTAACTTGATTGAGGTTCCCAACACAATCACAGGTTCTCGTTCCCACAGCGGCTCGTGTATCAGTGCGGGTTCATCTAGAACGACCACATCTGGACGGCGGGCTGTTGTCACCTCTGAAAATGGACGAATCAAAGAAGTTCGTGGAATGATCCAGGGGTGCTGCTGGCGGTTGATTTCAATGCTGAGCTGACTGGCGACTTTCCCTCCGACAGATTCGTGAGAGCCGGTAGGTTCCATATCGATCAGTTCTCCATCCGCTAATTCATAACGGGGATTATTTCCGTATTGGGTTAGAAAATCGTCAAACCCTAAGACCAGAGAGGCGATCTGTGTCATTTTGCGCTGGTAATCTTGTGTATTGCAATTGTAAGCGATTGGATAAGTCTTTAAGATATGGCGCGATCGCATTCCACCATCGATCCCTCAATTTTTCCGCTCGACAAATGTGATTGTGGGATAACTTCACCGCGATCGCGCTTCTATACCCTTTTGATTATGATTTAATAAAAAAATTCTTCACTTGCTGGTTGAAGTCCTTAGTTTCTTCATAGGCACCGTGTCCAAGCCCCTTATAGATTACTAATTTTCTATCTTGTATTTTTTCTGCCATTTCCTCAGAGGTATTTTTACCCACAACTTTGTCGCTGTCTCCTCCGATTACCAGCGTCGGACACTTAATTTGATCAAGCAAACTATAGGCGTTATGGTTAATACAGGCCTCTGCTTGAATTAAAAATCTGTCAAACGATTTTGGCTTACCTAGCCTACTCATGATTGGGTAAAAAAGCCGATATTTCTTGAGCTGCTTTTCAGTAAAGGTCTTTTCTAAAGTATCGACTATTAGACTCTTATAATCATTCGATTCAGCCATTTCCATCCAACTTTTGACCACGGTCATAATCGTTGGATTTGGCTTTGAAATGGATACGCCAATAACCAGCTTTTTAACGATTTCAGGATAATCAATAGCTAGATACTGTGCGACCATGCCGCCTTGTGAAACTCCCATAATGTATGCGTTGTCGATACCCAACTTATCCAGTGCAGTTTTTTGATCTTTAGCCATATCCCTTGTCGTATAGCCTGCTCTAATTTGATTTTTACGACTAAAAATGTAAATTCTAAAATCTTTTGCAAATTGCCTGTAGTAAATTGCTAGGGTTATGGCCTGCCCTCTAACCGTCTTCAGGCCATCGCTGAGTCCAGGCAAAATCACAAAAGGTCTTTGACCCCATCCAAATACTGCATAGTCCATATCGGTTTCCCCGATCTTCACATTCCCACTTGTCACATTAAAAATCATAGACAATCCTCTTGCTTGAAATTAAAATCACCAATTTTCAATGTTGCCATAAATTTTTTAGAGTATCCAAATTCACCATTATTCCCATTGAATTTCTTGTCCGCTATAGCAGTTTTTGTGTCATTTCGATTGAGATTAGTCGTCACTATAAGATTACTTTTATCCCTATTCTGCTGAGGCTGGTTAGTGTTAGTATCATCAAGCAATCTCTATCTAGGTTCCCTTCCCTCAGGTAATGAAATATTGGCGTGAAACGGTTGCTGTTGCCCAACGCATCTTAATAGAACTGCTTCGGCGAAAACGGAGTTTGATTTTTTGGGTGATTTTTCCGGTGTTGGTGCTGATCCTCAACGGGCTGATTTTAGAAGAACGGGCCCAACTGTCGCGAGCGGAGGCCTTGCAAGCCGCCTTGCCGCCAACCTTAGTGGGGGCAGCCTTATTTTTTAGCTGCTTGGGGGGCAGTATCGCAACTCTAGTGGCAGAGCGCGAGCAGCGGACGCTGAAGCGCTTGTTTTTATCCCCCTTGAGTGGCCTGTCCTATTTTTTGGGGGTATTTGTCTCCCACTGCCTGATTGGGTTAGTGCAGGCGGGAATGATTTACGCGATCGCCCTGAGTAGCGGCAGCAGCTTCAACGGATCGCCCTTGCTTCAATTCGCCATCATTTTGGTGAGTATTGCAGCCTATGTGGGCTTGGGCTTTGTTTTGGGAGCGCAGTTTGCCCGCCGGGTTGAAGATGTCAATGCCTTGGTCGCGGCCTTTGGGGTACCGCTGTTGATTTTGGGCGGGGCATTTTTACCGTCATCTCTGTTTCCAGAGTCTTTGCGGCAAGCCGCGCAATTTAACCCGATTTTCCACATGATCGAAGCCCTCGCTGCCATATCCACAGGAGAAGAAGCCCTCGGCGATATTGTCGATCACCTGCAATTTTTGGGCGTGTTTACCTCAATCATGGTGATTGGGGGTTGGTTGGCCTATCAGCGGATGGTCCAGCTTGAGCGACGGTTGTAAACTATCAATGGTAAAGAAAAGTAAACAACACGATACTATGGCACTCCAAGTTTACGGCATTCCCAACTGCGGCACCTGCAAAAAGGCATTCCAATGGCTACAAGACAACGGAGTTGACTACGAATTTATCGATACCAAAGAAGCACCACCGGAGCGTACCACCATCAAAAGCTGGGTTGAAGCCCTCGGCAGCAAACCCATGCGGAACACTTCAGGCCATTCTTACCGCGCCATTGGCGAAGAGAAAAAAAGCTGGAGCGATGATCAGTGGGTTGATGCCTTTGCTGAAGATGTGATGCTGCTTAAACGCCCCTTGTTTGTCAAAGACGGGACTGCCGTACTCGTCGGATTTCGAGCCAAGCCGGAGGAGATCAGGCAGCGGTTGGAGATTGAGTAGGACATGGCGGACGTCATCATCATCGGCAGTGGCATTGGGGGTCTCTGCTGTGGGGCGATGTTAGCCCGCTATGGCTTTGAGGTACTGATTTGCGAAAGCCACACGATTGCGGGTGGGGCAGCCCACGGGTTTGAACGCAGCGGGTTTCGGTTTGATTCGGGGCCGTCTTTATATTCCGGGTTGTCTACTTCGCCATCGCCAAACCCGTTGCGACAGGTGCTGGATGCGTTGGATGAAGATGTGGCTTGGGCAACCTATGACACTTGGGGATGTCGCTTGCCTGAGGGCGACTTTGATACCACCGTTGGTGCGGATCAGTTTTGTGATGTCCTGAAGCAAGTGCGGGGTAAACAGGGGCCAGCGGCGATCGCCCAATGGCGCAACTTACAGCAGGTCATGGCTCCCTTAGCAGCGGCAGCAGTGGCGATTCCGCCCGCGGCGGTACGTTACGACTGGGGGGCGGTCAACACGATGGGGCGTTATGCTCCCGCCCTGCTCAAGCAGGCAAGGCGGGTACGCGAGTTGACCGGGTCGTTTAGCCAAATTTTAGACCGGACGGTCAGCGATCCGTTTATTCGTAATTGGATGGATCTGCTGTGCTTTTTACTGTCGGGGTTGCCCGCTAATGGCACCAGTGCTGCTGAGATGGCGTTTATGTTTGCCGAATGGTATCGACCGGATGTCGTGCTGGACTATCCCATTGGGGGCAGTGCGGCTTTAGTCAATGCGCTGGTGCGCGGGTTAAAGAAGTTTGCTGGGGATATCAAACTGGGAGCCCATGTGGAGCAAATTCTGGTTTCAGGCGATCGCGCTTCGGGTGTTCAACTCCGCAGTGGCGAAACGATTTACGCTAAACAGGCGGTGATCTCTAACGGGTCTATTTGGGACACGCTATCGCTGTTGCCTGAGCGAGCAGTGCCCAAACGGTGGCGATCGCAGCGCCAAGCTACCCCCCAATGTCACAGCTTTATGCATTTGCATTTGGGCATTGACGGCGCGGATTTGCCGGAGGATTTAGCCTGTCACTACATCGTGGTCAACGATTGGGAAAAGGGCATTGATGCCCCCCAAAACGTTGTGCTGGTGTCGATTCCATCGCTACTAGACCCTGCCTTGGCCCCAGCCGGGAAACACACGATTCATGTCTACACACCGGGGAATGAACCCTATGAGCTTTGGCAGGGGTGCGATCGCCGCAGCGGAACTTATCAGCAACTCAAACAGCAGCGGGCAGAAGTGATGTGGCAAGCGCTAGAGCGGATTGTGCCCAACATTCGCGATCGCTGTGAAGTCACCCTGGTTGGCACACCTTTGACCCATGAGCGATTTTTGAGACGCGATCGCGGCTCTTATGGCCCCGCCATTCGGGCTGGACAAACCCTGTTTCCCGGTGCGAAGACACCGCTAGCAGGCTTTTTTTGCTGCGGCGATTCTACGTTTCCGGGGATTGGGCTCCCTGCCGTGGCAGCCAGCGGCATGATGACGGCCAATACCCTAGCCCCAGTGTCACAGCATGTGGATTTGCTGCGATCGCTCCCGATTCCCGGAATTAACCTTCAAATTTGATAGATAAGATCCCAAAATCCAGGAATTAACCTTCAAATTTACTGTTTCTTTTACGAAAAGCTGGGGTTTCGGATTGCGGCATCAAGGAGGGCTATTTTCCTCTAAAGCTAATAAGTTGCTTTGAAGCTGCCATTGATAAACAGGCTTCCCCTAACCTGTTGACACGCAAAAAGAGTGTATATACACTTAAATTGCGGGAAAACATACTGATTCAGCTCCCTCACTGAATTAGGTCGGCTGGTCTCATCATGTGCGTGTCTCAATCTCCGCAAAGTCTCTCATGCCGTGTCATTCACGCTAAAAATTTTCGGCAAAACGTGTATATACACTTACTTGATGGAGGTTTTCATGTTTTCTCAGTCTATGGAAGAGCGAAAAATCCCAAAGGTTGTTGCGGTGTTCTTGTTACTGTGGTTTTTGAGCGTTGCTGCTGCTGGTCATGCAGGTGTATTAATTGGCTCTCCGGCTCCTCTCATTGGTGGGTATGTAGTGGGTACCACACTACTGCTCTGTGTTCTCGGGTTGACCCTACCTCCGCTACGAGTGTGGCTGCTTAGTTTGGAACTGCGGTTCCTTGTGCTTTTGCACTTTGTACGATTTATTGGCATTGCCTTCTTGGTATCCAATGCTACAGAAGATGGTTTGCCAACGGCATTTGCTGAACGAGCCGGATATGGTGATATTTTTGCCGCCATTACTGCGCTTGCGTTAGCTGTTGGCTTCCTACCTGCAACCAGTCAGTTTCGTCGTGGCTTGTTGCTGTTCTGGAATATTGTAGGAGTTGTGGATTTGCTTCAGGCAGTTGGTACTGGAGTTGCGATTCAGTTATCTGGTAGTTCAGCGATGACTCCAATCGTTACTGCGCCACTGATGTACATACCGTTTTATTTCGTGCCGCTATTGATGTTTGTCCATCTAGTTATATTCTACCGATTGGCTATCAATGCACTTGAGTCCTAAGGAGTTCAAGATTACTTGCAGTCGCTCAAGCGAACCGTTAGGCAGCGTGTTCAAGTCTAAACCAACGCTACTCCTCTTGATCCTATTCACGCAAAGTTTCCAGCCATCAACCGCGATCGCGACTGATAGCTGAAAACGCTAAACTAAAGCATCATCGTATTGATCAGAACCAGGTGCACCTCCCGTTAAAATGCACTAGCTGTGGGTCGAACAATAACTTCATTTACGTCAACATCATCGGGTTGAGAGGTGACGTACAAGACTGCTCGGGCAATCGCATCTGACGTGAGCGAAATTTTACGGAAGTCTTGCAAAGCACCTTTTGCTGACTCATCTGTAATATCAGAGCCCAATTCCGTCTCGACGACACCAGGAGAGAGGGTGGTGACGCGAATCATCCTTAATTGGCTTTATCAGCAATCTTGTTCAGATCGGCAACTGTCTGCCGCGGTAGCTGTAGGGTTGCGGCTTTGAGGTTCTCGCGGAGGTGAGCAACGGACGATGTGCCAGGAATTAGTAAGATATTCGGAGCGTGCTGTAGAAGCCACGCGAGTGCGACCTGCATGGGTGTCGTCTCCAGCGAGGCCGCAGCCGTCTCCAACGCTGAGGATTGCAGCGGTGTGAACCCGCCTAGCGGGAAAAATGGGGTATAAGCAATACCTTTCGCCGCTAATTCGTCAATCAGGGCATCGTCATCTCGATGGGCCAAATTGTAATAGTTCTGGACACAGACGATCTCGGTAATCGACTGAGCCTGCGCGAACTGATGGGCAGTCACGTTGCTTAGGCCGATATCACGAATAAGACCCTGACGTTTGAGGTCAGCCAGAACAGTGAGCGGTTCTTCGATGGAACCTTCGATCGGTTCGCTCATACCGCCGACCCGAAGATTAACGACATCAAGCGCCTCAAGACCCAGGTTACGCAGGTTGTCGTGAACGGCAGTGGTGAGTTCCTCAGCCGAGAGGGCAACAGGCCACGATTTGTCTTCGCCCCGGCGAGCCCCAACCTTAGTGACGATCACCAATTCCTCTGGATAGGGGTGAAGTGCCTGCCGGATGATCTGGTTGGTGACATGCGGACCGTAGTAGTCACTGGTGTCAATGTGATTAATGCCAAGCGCCACAGCTTCGCGCAGAACGGCAATGGCAGCATCGACATCGCGCGGTGGCCCCCAGACATTTGGACCAGCAAGCTGCATAGCACCATACCCCATGCGGTTCAAGGTCAGTGAAGTGCCTGGGAGCGTGAAACTGCCCCCGAGTTTTGTTTGATCAGTCATTCTACTTTTCCTCCAAGTTCTAGATGCGATGTACGTTGAATCGGTGCTTGTGTAGCTCTGCTTGAATTAGAGAAACATGCCGCCAGAGACTTCAATCCTCTGACCGTTGATCCAGCGGTTGTCTTCAGAGAGTAGAGATGCGATCGCACCCCCAATATCATCTGGAACACCCACGCGGCCTAAAGCTGTTTGCGAGGCGATAAAGTCATTCATATTTTTGTTGTCACGCACTGCGCCACCACCGAAATCCGTTTCGATTGCGCCAGGAGCGATTGTATTAACGGCGATTTGTCTTTCACCCAGTTCCTTCGCCAGGTATCGGGTCAGTACCTCTATTCCCCCCTTCATTGCGCCATAGGCGGAGAATCCTGGTAGCGCGAATCTGGCAAGACCCGTTGAAATGTTGACGATTCGTCCGCCATCTTTGATCACCGGGAGAAGTTTTTGCGTTAGGAAGAAAACGCCCTTTAGCTGAATATTCATTAAGCGGTCAAAATCTTCTTCAGTTGTCTCAGCAAAGGGCTTATTGATGCCGATTCCGGCGTTGTTAATCAGAAAATTAAACTGTTCCGTTTGCCAGATATCCTGGAGTACCTGATTGATCTGTACGACAAACCCATCAAAGGTTTGGGTATCAGAACTATCCAGCTGTAGGGCAACCGCTTTGCGGCCCATCGCTTTAATTTCAGAGACGACCTCGTTGGCTTCGACCTCACTGCTGTGATAAGTCACAATCACATCGACGCCTTTCTGGGCCAGCGTCAATGCGGTGTTTTTACCCAACCCTCGGCTCGATCCGGTCACTAATGCGATTTTTTGAGTATTCTGTGTCATTGCCTTATCCTTTCAGTCTTTGCTTAACATGGGTTTATCGTAGGCCAGAAGAACTTAGCTCTGAATACCCAAACCTGGCAGGTTATTGCCTGATCCTCTCAAACTAGAGGTTGGCCGAGAGACTATTCTCTACAATGAATTGGTAGGCAGCGATTACAGCCATCGAAACCCAGCATGAAGACTAAAACGATGAACCACGACGCGATGGCGCAACGCTACTCCGACAGGAGTATCGCGAGTCGCTGTGCAGAACTGGCAACACGGGCAGCTTGGCATACAGACGGCAGGGGGAATGGATTGCACCCAACCGCGATCGCCCAACTAGAATTCATGCGAGACGATGCCTCTACGACGATATGCAACGTCTATGAACCGGCACTCGCCATCATCGTTCAGGGAAAAAAGGAGATATTGCTCGGTGAGGAGACCTACCACTATGGTGTCGCCCAATATCTGGTAGTTTCTGTCGAACTGCCCGTCAAGGGATATATCGTGGAGGCGACGCCCGACAAGCCATACTTAGGCTTTCTACTAAAACTATCTCCCCTCCAACTCTTCGACATTGTTGCCCAGATCCAACCCAGGACAGGCACAAAAGCATGCTCATGCCGAGGTTTGTTCGTCAGCGATGTCGATCTGCCACTGATTGATTGCGCCCTCAGACTGACCCAGCTCTTGGATACGCCGCAGGATATTCCATTTCTAGCGCCGATGATTATCCGTGAAATCTACTACCGTCTGCTCATGGGTGAACAAGGCGAAGCGATTCGCCAGATTGTTACCTCCGGTAGCCACATGCAGCGTATCGCCGGCGTGATCGAACTGATCAAAGCTGACTTTGCCCGATCGCTGCGGGTTGAGGAGCTGGCAGAGCAAGCTAACATGTCTGCCTCATCCTTCCATCGCCATTTCAAAGCCGTCACCTCAATGAGCCCGCTGCAGTATCAAAAACAATTGCGGCTGTTAGAAGCACGTCGCCTGATGCTAGCTGAAGACGCCGATGCGACCCATGCAGCCTATCAGGTCGGCTACGAAAGCCCCTCCCAGTTCAGCCGTGAATATTCCCGTATGTTTGGGGCACCCCCTATCCAGGATATTCAGCAGTTACGGATAGCCTGAGCAGCTATCGTTCGTTGATAACTCAAACAAACGAGGTCAGGTTTAGCTAAATGCGATCGCCGCCTAACGATCCGGTTTCACCTGATGAATTACGGTTGATTAGCAGGTATTATGCGATGTTTACTACGGGTGAAGCGGAACGTTAGCCCTCACTATTAACATCTTCAGTACAAATAAGTTCTAAATGCTGGAAGTTAAAATAGCGTGTTGCATTCGGATTTCATCTAAACGAGTGGCTTGATTAGTTTTTATCCCGATCGTAAACTCACCGACCAACGAATAGTAAGCTAAGCGAGCACGAGCCAATGCTTCACCCTCAGGAAAACCAATTTCGATAAATAAATCTTTGGTGTAGTGGAGCCGTTGCTGATCAACTTGGGCCATGAGCGCGGCCACTTTCGAATCTTTTGTTGCCCAAGCACGAATTGCGCTCTCAAGGCTGCCATCAGCTAAACCAGGGGTAAGACCGTTATCTGCGATCGCGAGTTCAAATAATCGCAGTAGCTTTATCTTCGGATCGGCATTAATCTGATTCACCCGTTTGATAATGCCGTTGGTATCGATCTCCACCCATTCAGCCAAGATTGCATCCAACAAATCCCTGCGATCCTTAAAGTGCCAATAGAAACTTCCTTTGGTCACTTTCATCTGTTTTGCTAACGGTTCTACCCGGACGGCATCCACCCCGCTCTCTGCCAAGACAGTTAATCCCATCTTGAGCCAATCTTCTCTGTCAAGCCTAGGCTCTAGTGCTTTTCGCTTAACCATACGTCACCGTATTGACAACCTTTGAATCTCAGCTTAGAGTAGCTCCATACGGTGACGTATGGGACATGAGATTTTTCTTGTTTAATGACTTCATTCTTTAGGTGAGCATGTCGTGTTAAGAGTAGCTGGACGATTTTGGATAGCGATTGCAATTATTCATGTGCTTGTTGGGCTAGCTGCATATTTTCCACAATGGCAGGAGATCGCCCAAGCGGGTTGGTTTAACGTAGTGGCTCCCGACCCGTTTGCACCCATTTTTGATCGCGAGGATGCATTTTGGTTCATGATGATTACTCCGTTTTTGTTGATCCTGGGCCAGTTATGTTTCTGGGCAGATCGACAGAATCTTACATTTCCCGTTTCAATCAGTGGAATTCTGCTTGCATCTACGACCACAGGAATTTTCTTTATCCCAATCTCTGGATTTTGGTTGGTATTAATTCCAAACGTGATGATGCTTTACTCATCGAAGGTAGCACATTTCACGGGTCAGTCTAATCGAGCGAATGCGAATCAGGGCAGCCGAACACAATCGTCAAACGGGGTGAATTATCCCACCCTGTAGTGGAGTAGCAAAACGCCATTGTCATAGATCTTGCGCTGGGTTAGGGTCAAAGACGTTTGCTGAATCATGCCAGAAAACATTGGAATACCCGAACCCATCAAAAATGGATTGACCTTGAGAATGAGCTGATCAATTAAATGGTTGGCAAAGAGCGTTGTGGCTAAATTGGCCCCACCACAAAGCCAAATTCCCTGACCTGATTCACCCTTTAAACCTTCGACCAACTCAACTGCATTTCTTGATACCAGCTCGACAGCCTCGTCTGGGCTTTCTGTCATGTTGCGTGAAAAGAGATACTGTTTTAGGTGGTTGTAAGGACTGGTAACACCATCCTTTAAGCCAATTTCATAGGTTTTTCGCCCCATCAGAACCGTATCAAACCATTTATTTTCACCGTGAACACCCATCACATCACGCAGGTGAGACGGCACAGTTTCAGGAAAAGCGGCGAATATATCAGCAAAGTACTCACTATCTTGGGAAAAACCTTCGTGAGAACCATTGTTATGGGCAATAAAGCCATCAACGCTGCAAGCCACATAATAGGTCAACTCTCGCATATTCCCTCCTAAAGTGAGATGTATAAAACGGCGCTAACTGTAGTCCACAATCCGGGATAGTCTGCCATCTTTGAACTCAAACTCTGACCGCCCATTCAGCTTAAGTACCTTGCCTGCCTTCATCCCATTCGGAAGATCTGACGCCAGCACGCCCTCGTATGCCACTTGTATTGACGCGCCATCTCCCGTCGCATCGAACGCTGTCACTGTCTGCTGCCGTGACGTAAAAAACGCCTTTGACTGCTTGGCCATTTAGTAAAACTCGCTAGCTCCAGAGGCAGCAGCGTTGACCTCACCGCCTGACACGTTTTTGAATTCGACGTCGGGATGAACGGTAGACATCATTTCTTCAACGTCGAAAGCGTTGTAGGCGTCAAGGTAGCGATCGATTAAATCACGCTTCTCTTCTTCGGTCATGATTCTCACGGTCTCTAATTCTAGAGCCGTATAACTACTGATGATTAGACAGAGTCTTTCTGTTTAAAGCGAGTAGGTTATGAATTACATCAAAATTTATTCACAAATGCAAATTTTGTTCCAGGGTGGCCTTGGGTTCATGTGCTTCAGCCAACCGATAAATCAGATTGATAAACCGACGGCTGAGTTTAGATCTTGGTCTTGCCTTGGCAGAGACGGCCAAGGGACTCTGCTGAGCTTGACCCAGCGCATCGATGTCACTAGAAGTAGGGTCGATGTTGGGTTGGGGGCGTTGCGGATGCATCAAGATGGGGCTACTGATACGACGTTGTTGTACTCTACAAATCGATTGGGAAGATTCCGAGAAGTAGGTGCTACCCATCTCTGCAAGCAAACCAACGCAGTAGAGGAAGCCGAATTCTGGAGTTTCCCCTGCGGTTTCTGGGCTCTGTTGTACTCTAAGATGTCGTTGCCTGTATCCGCCAACCTCCTAGGCCTGCTTCAGTTTCGTTTAAGCGGCATCCTTTCCCATCAGAGACGTCGTGTCGTACTAAATGTCAGGTGGTATCTACGTTATAGCCTGAGCTATCGAGATTTAGAGGAGTTGAGATTTGGCAAAACCTTATTAACGCTTATCGCGCAAATTTTTGTTTAATAGATTGAGCGGAGCCTGATACCAATCAGACTTCAACTCTTTACCGTTTGAGCTGTTTAAGTACGAGGCTCCATTCGATTCCTCGACAGTAGATTGCTGATAGTAATTGTAGTGCTGGTAGTAGCCGTAGCTTGTTTCACTTTCTTGCTTCGATGCATTGGCCACCATTCCCAATATGGGCACTTTCGCGATACTCAGATCATCTAAAGTAGATTGCAGCTGCGAAAACTTAATTTGTCCCAGTGTAGCGGTTAATAGTATGCCTTGTGTTTGTGCCGAGACCAGCAATGCATCTGCAAATCCTAGTATAGGAGGTGTATCAAAGATAACCAGATCAAATTCTGCATGAATGCGATTAAACAAATCTTTGACGCGTTGTGCTGAAAGAATTTTAATGGGTTCTGGTGGTATTGGCCCTGAAGGGAGCACATACAAATTCGGTTCTGTTGGAAGATTAGTCAATACATCTTCTAGGTCAAACTCATTGCTCGCATAGTTTGATAGTCCTTTTTCGTTAGTAAGATTACAGAGGTTATGAATCGTAGGTCGCCGCAAATCTGTATCAACCAGTAAGACTTTTTGTCCAGTTGCGGCAACAGCATGGGCAAGATAAAAGCTAATGGTGCTTTTACCCATGTTAGGAATAGCTGAGCTTATGGCTAGCGTTTTAATGGGCTCATCTGGTCTGAGCAACTTAATGTTAGTCGAAAGTATCCTAAATGATTCCAAAAAGGGCGAAGATATCGGTTCGGAGCCAAAGGTATTAGGTTCAGAAGAAAAAAGATTTAGATTGAGCCCCAGCTGACCCAGCTGACTAATAAATGGTATCAATGATTGACCATCCTCTAACAACTTTTCATAGGGAATCGTTCCTAGAAGGGGCACAGGCACCACCTCCTTAAGTTCACGCACCGTATGAATCTTGCCTCGCAGTCGATCAACCAAAATAGCAGCGCCTGAGCCCACGAGGAGGCCCAAGACAGTACCAAGGACAAGGTTGCGCTTTGCACTAGCCGAAGAAGCTATTGGCTCAGCAACAGGCGTTAAAATTTCCCATGGAGTTTGACGTTGGGCAGCATCAATTCTTAGGGCTTCTCGCTTAGTCAGAAACTGATTTAAGTTGGTTGTTGCAACCTCTAGCTCACGCTGAATACTATTGTACTTTCGGGCCGTTGTAGAGAGGTCTTGAATTTGTTGATTTAGGATCTCAATTGCTGTGCTCAAGGCTTGATCAAGATCTTGTAGCTCACGAATATAGTTTTCAAGTTGCTCTTGAACTCGAATACCTTCTCTTTCTAACAGAGGCTCCAGGTTTTCACGGCGCTCTTGGATAACTTCAATCTCAGGGCTATCTTCCAAATACAATGTTAGTTCATCAGCCAGTTGACTATCAATCTCTAACATCTGATTGATTAAGCTCTGGTAGCGATCGCTCTCTAATAGCGCCGAGGTCGCTGCAAATTCTCCACCTTCAGCAATCTCTTGTTGAAGATTTTGGTACAGCTTCTGAGTCTGCCGGATTTGAACTCTTAAGTCGAGCTGTTCGGCAGTGAATTTTGCAATCTGCTCTGATAACTGCTCACCTTGCAGCAGGGGATCAATTAGATTAGATTGTTGACGTAAGCTTTCAAGTGCTTCTTCCAATTCCTCTACGCGATCTCTCACCAAAGGTAACTGTTCATCGACAAAATCAATACCCCGGTAAATATCATTTTGCCGATCTTCTAAACTGTACCTTAGATAAGCTGCCGCGATCGCCTCTAGAACATCAGTGACCTGTTCTGGATCATCACTCTGATACTGAACTATTAAGGTATTTCCAGTTTCGTCAGGCTTAATGCCTAGATTTCCAACTACCTTTCTGTAGTTAATCTCAGGGTGGCTGTTCTGAAGCTCTTCGATAATGGGCTCCATTACCCGAGGGCTTTTGAGGATCTTTAACCGGGTGTCATCGACCCCAACGTCTACGACCTCTGACTGATTGCTAAGTGCATCTGGGTTTAGTGTGGAAATGATCTGAGTTTCTAAGGTAGCTGCTGGTGTTAACAGTTCAAAACTAGACTGATAGATGGTTGTATCGGTTACCGCTTTCAGTACTGCAGCCGAAGCTGTTAAAGTCGTGACCCCTGCGATCAAAAGTACATGGCGTTTTAGGGCCGAAACTAAGCGGCCTAACTGGAGTCCCCCTTCTTGGTCCTGCTCTTGGGGAAGTGTGCCCGCCGGAGGTAGCTGCAGTTCAGATGCCATGTGAGGTGCCTTCCTTAAATACCCGTTACATTAAAAATTAATCAAAAATTCTGAATATGTTGAATAAAGAAAACGCCCTACCCAGTGGGCCGATGAAGGTATCTAGTGTGTCTGCAAGCGTCGCAGAGGCTGATCGCCTCACGATTATTATGTCGTTGTTGCGCAGCAATGGATTCATATTTTCATCAATTCCCTGGGCAAAATCAACTGACACAGAGCTCCGGGTGGCAGTCCCGTCAGGATTAAGGCGAACTAAATCAACAATCCCTGTACTAGCCCGGTTGTTAAACCCGCCTGCCGCAAGAACCCCCTGACTCAGGGGCGTATTTGGGGCGACTTCAACAACCCCAGGACTGGCCACCTCTCCGACGACATTGATCCTGATCGTATCCGGAGAGAAGCTTGCTGCCGCAACTTCGGAGATTTCCTCAGGCAATAGATTTTCGGCGCGGGGAATGTGAACCGTATCGCCCTCTTGCAGGAGAATATCCTCCGTAATATCACCGTCGGCTAACAGTTGCCAAAGGTTGACGTTGATGACTTGTTCTTCCCCATTACGAGTTCTACGACGAATCTCAATTTCACGAATATTGGCTTCAGGCTTAATGCCACCCGCCACCTGAATGGCTCGCGTTACAGTAGGCGGAATGTTAGTCCCCCCGCTGCCACCGGGCACGCCAGCCTCACCAGTGCGCGCTGTGCCTGTTACCGTGTATGGCCCTGGGCGAAACACCTCACCAACAACTGCGATATTCAAAGGACGGCTTTCATCGGCGGCAAAGCTCGCGGCTGCCAGTTGAAGAGATTCTGCTTGATCAAAACTATCTCGCGTTGGAATGAACACAGTATCCCCATCTCGCAGGGAAAAGTTGTAGCGAAGATCACCTGTTTCGAGAAATCGCCATAGGTCAGCGACAATTGTTTGTTGAGCACCAGTTCCTGTAGATCTTTGGATAACAATCTGACGTAAATCGGCTGACTGTGTCACCCCACCCGCAACCTCCAATGCGCTGACAAGAGAGGGAAATTGAGTACCTTCTCTTTGTAAAGTGTATGCCCCTGGGTGAGAGACTTCTCCTGCGATGCCAATGCTTAGGGGCCTAGGCGTGACCAAGAAAACATTGATAATGGGCCTGCGAAGCCTTTGCGCATAGGCCTGAGAGATAGCTCTTTCAGCCTGTTCTAACGTTAATCCTGCAATAGAGATTCGACCAATTCTAGGTAAGCTGAGCGTGCCATCGACGAGGACTTCGTAGTCTCCGCTGTACTCAGGAAGGCGAAAGACATCAATCCGAATTTGGTCACCTGCTCCTAAAACGTAAGCATCCGGCGAGGAAGTCCCTTCCAGAAGCCTAAGGTCATCGCCATCAGAGATAGGGGGTGGCAAAGGTGATTGAGCTAATGCGGGCAGGAATAAATTTGACGCTAGGACTAATATGGTCAAATAAATGGTCGCTAAAGGCATTCGATACAAGCAAAACATAAATAGATAAAGTCGCGCTCTATGACTCTTGACCTGACTATAAGCGATATAGATCTTAATTTTGTCGTTGTTTTGAGAAAAGTCCTGCTTACGATGAAACTTTAGAGCAGTTAACAACACTTACATTAAAATCCTTTTTGTTATCAACCTGATCCACATCCAGCCCCATGATTTTCTCTTGCAGGGGCGCAAGACCTTGGCACCTCTACTCAAGATTTCAAATCAGATGTGGTTTAGATGCTAGCCCCTAAAGAACATGAAAGAATACGCTACCTTTATTGCTCTCAGACCCTGACGAGTCAGGATAAACTATTCCATGCTTACTTTCCCATCCACGTCAACTTTAGACAAGGTTTACAGGAATTTAATAAATTGGGTTGCTAGTGTAATGATTTATCGATCTCCTAATGTGATGATCAGCATTTACTGCAAATAACAGTGCCAAGTTTCGATTTTATAATCAGCCTCAACCCGATCCACTTGCTGCTTTTCTGCAGATCTTGCATGGAACCTACCCCTGACCCCATAAATAATCAGTGCGATGTATTCCCTTAGCGTTACCTTAGCGCTTTCTAACGAGAAAAGATTCGCAGACTCTAATGGGATGGGATAAGGAGTGACATCAAATCCAAATCCTTGGAAAACTAAAAAGGCTCTCACCATGTGTGGCTCATCGGTCACTAACAAGATACGCTTTTGAGCATCAAGTAATGTATTTGAGAATAAGCCATTCTCCCACGTGGATTGAGAGCATCTTTCACCTTTGACTTGGGCCTCGGGAACCCCCATCTCTTGCAAGGTCTCTATAATAGGCGGGGCATCTGTCATGCCACTCACAAAAATATTCGATGATTGTCTGTCATTCCAAAGCTGTGAAGCAACTAAGGCTCTATCTGTGCGATTGTCAAGTCCTCGTCCCAGAATTACTATCGACTCCACTGATTCACCTTGATCTGTAGGTAGTACGCTCAATAGCAACCGCATTGACAAATTTAGTAATAGTGGGGAGAGCAGGATAAAAGTAGCAGCCCCTGCTAGCCAGAATCTTGGGTATTTTAGGCGCTTTGGGCGTTTGAAGGGGCGATGGCAAGACAAACATAAGAAGTCGGTTGGGGATTGGGGGGAATCGGCATGTTTGACAACTGACTGATTTCCACAGGAAGGACAACGCATACGAATTTCCACTCAATGTAAAAGCTAAAATAAGCACAGCGAACAGCTTAAATCATTTGCTGCTCATAGGATGAGTTCACTCATCGTAAGGGGATGTTCAAGCTGGATAAAGCCTGATCCGGGAACTTGATTGACGAAATCGTAATGAAGTCAACAATAAGAGAGAGTAGCTGAGAAACTAGTGCCCTCAGTATTTACACGTATACATGATAGCCTATTTAATTTCTGTAACGTCAACTCTTCTAGATTTAGGCGCTATCAAAAGCATCATCTGATTGGTTCAAGCTCAGGACTGTAAGGAGGATAATGGCAGTGACGCAAATGCTTCTCTGAAGACGTTATTTTATGGTCTACTACATTGCCCCTCGCTTTCTCGATACGCTTGCCATTCACATCACCAAAAACTATCTCAATTTGCCCCAGGTGCGGGTACCGCTGATTCTGGGTATCCATGGGCGCAAAGGTGAAGGTAAAACCTTTCAGTGTGAATTGGTATTTGAACGCATGGGTGTGGAGGTCGTCCAGATCTCAGGGGGCGAGTTGGAAAGCCCAGATGCGGGGGATCCAGCGCGGTTGATTCGATTGCGTTATCGGGAAGCGGCTGAATTGGTACGGGTACGGGGCACAATGGCGGTGCTGATCATCAATGACTTGGACGCTGGGGCCGGACGGTTTGACCGAATGACTCAATACACGGTTAATACTCAACTGGTGAACAACACCCTGATGAACATTGCCGATAATCCAACCAATGTGCAGCTCCCCGGCAGCTATGACGACACACCGCTGCAGCGCATCCCAATTGTGGTGACGGGTAACGACTTTGCCACGCTCTATGCCCCGTTGGTTCGCGATGGCCGCATGAATAAGTTTTATTGGCAACCCGATCGAACCGATCGAATTGGCATTGTAGGCGGTATTTTTGCTCCCGATGGCTTGAGTGAAAGCCAGGTTGAGCAGTTAGTTGATCACTTCTCTGAGCAGGCGATTGATTTTTATAGCGCCCTGCGATCGCGCATTTATGACGAACAAATTCGCGAGTTTATTCACCAGGTAGGCATCGATCAGGTTTCTCGCAATGTAGTCAATACTACGTCACCGCCTCAGTTCCCAAAACCGGACTTTCAACTGGCACATCTGATTAAAGTAGGACAAGCAATGGTGGCCGAGCAAAATCGAGTGCGGGACGGTCACCTGGTACGCGAATATAATCAGGCGCTCCAAGAAACAGATTCCCGTCCTAAAACAGAGCGCTCTCCAAAATCTACCGATACTCAGTTTTACAAGACTTACAGTAATGGTTCGGATAGTAATGGTTCAGAGCAGCAGGCTCTTAAGACAATGCCCCCAACTGTGCCACCATCGCTATCCTTCACTGGCCCCACTACCCATCGACTGGATCAGGACACCGTTAAGCAGGTGAAAAACCTTTTATCTCAGGGTTATGGCATTGGCATAGAACGGGTCGATCAACGACGATTTCGCACCAATTCTTGGACTAGCTGTGCGGCACTGCAAACGGAAGACAACCAGGAAGCGATCGCAGCCCTAACGCAATGCATCAACGACTATCCCCAAGATTATGTGCGACTGATTGGCATCAACCCCATCAGCAAACAGCGCGTACTAGAGCAAATTATTCAGCGGCCTCAATAGCCCCTTGATGGCCCCGAACTTTATAGGTCACTTCTTCAATCGGCAAATTTTCACTGTCCCAATCGTCATAGCGCAGCTGCAATCGCCGTTCCCCAGAATATTCCACCAGCTCGCCGCTGTAACGCTTGGCCTCAGTCCCCAAACTTTGAATCCGCAACTTGCCATCAAATACCGTAGCGCGAGCCAGATAAATCACGAGGTCATCCCGCGACGGGCGATTGACCGTAGTGCTGGCTGTGAGGTGGGCGAGTCCCCGCTCATCCATTTCCTGAGTTAGGGCAAAGGCGGTGTTGCGAATGCCGCGAACTGCCACAATGATCGAGGCCACGGCCATCGTGATATCGATGCCATCGTCAGTCAAAATCCGTTGATTAGAAAGATAGTTAAAGTTCCGCTCGCCCAAATCACTGCGAATGCGGCGATGAATCAAATTTTCAGACTGGTAATGGGTCAAGGCTCCGACAATTGCCCCACAGGCGGCACGGGGTTCTCGCCAGGGCGATTCACGGGTTTTGCCATAGACCTGCTTGCCATTTTCTCGCAGCCGTCCCACATGGGTTTTGAGGTCAATCGCGACTAGCGAAATCGACTGGGGGTTGCCATCGTAGACCCGCTGTTTCAGTTGTTCATCTAACTCATGGGCAACAGTCACGTGGGCTAGCGTCGCCCCGTTATCAGTGCCGCCCCCAGCAGGGAAGAAGGCTTCTAGTTTGAGTTCGCCAATTTCAGAGAGGGTGGCGAATCGAGAGGCAACGACATCGCGATAGCGTTTGGTGGCTTCTCCCTGATGGATGCGATCGCCGCAGTTGGTATAAGCCAATGTCGTTACTACACTGGGCAGACTCATATCCGCTCCGCAGGCTTTCATATCCGTGGGGCTAGCTGCCGCAAACTGGAGTTCATCCCGCAGGATTTGCAGACCATTGATCAACGCATAGCGATCGCTGACGATCTCATTGAGATAATTATGATAGGCATTCCGCTCCATACCAAAACTGGCCGCGAGTTGCCAAAACCGTTCAACGCGCTTTCGGGTGGCGGTCGGATCAAAGGGTAAAGACACGGATAATCTCCCTTACAGAGCTCAATTTTGTTCCAGATGCTTTAGGGCACGATGGGAGCGGACAACAGACCACCTAGAACCTTAAATTCGCATAGTGAAACGATTCATATCGAAACCAATCTAGAAGCTAGAACTCCCAACATCTGTCCCAAAGCAGTTTTAACCTGATTTGAGACTATTGAGCACTTCTGCAAGTCTACGCGATCGCGTTGGCGCTGTTTTCGCCGATGCAACGCGGTGTGCTAATCCCCGGCGCTTTCCAGGGGTTAATTGGTCCCAGGCTTGTGATGCCGCCTTATCTCGATCAAGCGCTAGTGCCAATTCATCAGGTACCTCAACAGCATCTTGGTCTACAACATTAAAGCGAATGTCAACCTCATCGCCGAGGGAATAGTTGCCCGCTTTCATCAACGGGCGAGATAGCATCAAATACCAGCGCCCTTTTGAAGGTTGCCAGGCCCCTTCGATAGGCACCTCGCCAATCTCACCGCTCATCCGTAGCCGGGGGTGTTTGTTTAGCGGTAATTCGTCCTGTAAATCAGGGGGAAGGAACACAACTGTGTAGACGTATGTACCCAAATTATGGGTCACAATCTGTCCTGTGAATTCGTACTGATAGAAGCTCATTTTTGACGGTCAAAATTTGATTGCCCAATGGGGAGTGACCAACTTCTTTAGCCTGAGAGATTATTGTAATCTCCCTAGTAGAGGCAGGCGAATTTCTAAAGTACTGAGCAAAGAGCGTTAGCCAAAAAAATCCCTGGCAAATTGCCAGGGAAAAGGTGTGAGGTGCAGGTTGTCATATAGAGGTACTAGTCTGCTAGTACTCCGTCACGGACTTGATCTAAGCTGGACTGGTCTTTATCTAAGTTTTCACGGCGTAGCTGGTCGAGCTTTTCAGACTTCTCTAGGTTCTCTGCACGAATCTCATCAAGATTGGACTGGTCTTTGTCTAAGTTTTCACGACGTAGCTGGTCGAGCTTTTCAGACTTCTCTAGGTTCTCTTCGCGAATCTCATCAAGATTGGACTGGTCTTTGTCCAAGTTTTCACGACGTAGCTGGTCGAGCTTTTCAGACTTCTCCAGGTTTTCTGCACGGAGTTGATCCAAGCTATTTTGGTCTTTCTCCAAATTTTCGCGGCGTAGTTGATCAAAGTCGGAAGCAGCGTAGGCAATTGGCGCAACGGTTGCAGAGGCTAAGACAATAGTTAACAGGGAAAGGGCAAAGCGTTTCATAATCAGCTCCTTAAAAATCAGGTGAGGTTGAACTTTGTTCATCTTGATTTCCATCATGCGCCCTTGATCTGAATCAACTCTGATTGGATCGTGAACGTTGGCTAAAGGCTTTCTGAATCAGTTGAACGACAATTCTCAGGTCACACTCAGGAAGGGGAAAAAGCTCCGTTATGCTGACCGCAAAATCCTATAAATCTGAATAAGCTCACCTGGTCTGGCAATATACGCTGGTATTGTCACTGGACTGGAGGGTTCCTATGCGTCGCTTGATAAGGTTGTTTGGTCTCACAGTTGCCACCGTAGTGATCATATTGGCTACCCAGATCCCTGGATTTTCGAAAGAGCCAACGGATCTGCAGCGAGCAACCTTACCGCTTCTAGACGGTAAACCATCCCTCGAAAAATCTTGGTCAGAGCTTTCACCCAACCCCCTTCCAACTCAGAGGCAAGTTCGCGATTTGGCCCCTGCAGCTCTGAAGACAAACGAGGATGGCATCATCCTGCAAACAGAGGGGAGCTTGGCAGAGGGAGACTCAACCTTACAAGATGGCAGCCTTTACGATTCGTATCCGTTTGAAGGACAAACTGGGCAGATTATCCAAATTCGGCTGGAAAGTGTTGAGTTTGACACTTACTTAATACTGCTAGCGCCCAATGGAGAGCAACTTGCCTTTAATGATGACAGTCTCGGTGGGACCAACTCAAGGATTTCTGTGGAATTACCCCAGGATGGCACATACCGTGTGATTGCTAACGCCTATGACAGCTCTGGGCGAGGAGAGTACAGCCTTATGATTTCAGCCATCAGCGATGCTGACTATAGACAAGCTGTCGACATTGAAACCCGCAAAGCTGGGGCCGATCGCCTGTTGGCACTGGGGTTTCAGCACTACAGCCGTAGCCAGTATCCAGAAGCGCTGACTGCTTGGGAAGAGGCATTAAGCATTTATCAAGCCATTGGCGATCGCTTCGGGGAAGGTCAAGCCTTAAACAATTTAGGCCTAGTCTATGACGACTTGGGTCAGTATGGACAAGCCATTGACTTGCATGAGCAAAGTCTCGTGATTGCTAGGGAAATGGGCGATCGCATCACAGAAGGTTACGCCTTGGGCAATTTGGGTCTGGTGTACGATGACCTGGGTCAATACGAACGGGCCATCGACTTCCATCAGCAATCCTTAGCAATTGAACAAGAATTGGGTAATCGTCGAGATGCCGCTGGCACCCTAAGTAACTTAGGCGGTAGCTATTACAGATTGGGCCAATACGACCGGGCGATCGACTTTTTACAACAGTCTCTGGTCATTCAGCGTGAGGTCAATGACCGGGCTCGGGAAGGGACTGTACTAGGCAATTTAGGGTTTGCCTATTACGGCATAGGGCAGTACGAGCAGTCCATTGACTTGCATCAGCAACATTTGACCATCGCTCGTGAGGTTGGCGACCCGTTTGAAGAAGCACGCGCGCTCAACAATCTGGGATTTGCACACCAGGCTTTAGACGATTACGAGCAAGCGCTTGACCTTTATCAGCAGTCGATCGCGATTTTTCGAAATCTTGGCGTCCGCAATGAAGAGGGCATCGCCCTAGGACGGTTGGGGCGTTTGCTTGACCAACAGGATCAATCTGAACTTGCGATTGTCTTTTTGAAAGCCTCGGTTGAAGTCCGGGAATCCATTCGGGGTGATATTAGCGGTCTCGACACCGAACTCCAACAGTCTTTCATCGACACCGTTGCCGATGACTATCGCCTCTTAGCTGACCTTCTGCTACAGCAGGATCGGATCATTGAAGCCCAGCGCATCCTTGATTTACTGAAAGTGCAAGAGCTAGACGACTACTTGCAAGACGTGCAGCGCAACGGCCAAACTGAGCAAGGCGTCGACTATTGGCAACCTGAAGCTAGCATTCTCGCCCTTTATCAAGAGGTTTTGCTCACGGGGCAAGAACTGGCGCAGCTGCAACGCCTTGATGCAACAGATCGAACCCCCGCAGAACAGACACGCTTAGAAGCGCTAGAGGCTAACCAAGACCAGCTCTACACGAATTTTATTGATTGGCTAGAAGAACCTCAAATTATTGCAGCGCTAGATCAACTGCGTGCCGAAACCCGGGGACGCAATGTCGATATTGAAAACTTCACTGACCTGCAAACCAGTTTGGCTAACCTGCCCCAAACCAGCGTGCTGCTTTATCCGCTAATTCTAGACGATCGCTTAGAGTTGGTGCTGATTTCCCCCAATGCCCCTCCAGTGAGGTATCCGGTTGAGGTGAGTGCAACCGAGCTAAACCGAGTGATTGTGGCCTTCGGTCAAGCGCTCAAGTCTCCCACCAGTGATGCCCGTACGCCTGCGCAACAACTCTACGACTGGGTGATTAAGCCGCTGGAAACTGATTTGGCGGCAGCCAATGCCGAGACGATTGTCTTTGCCCCAGATGGAGTACTACGCTATGTGCCGCTACCCGCGCTATATGACGGTGAAAACTGGTTGGCAGAGCGGTTCAACTTTACCCAGATTACAGCAGCTTCGGTGACAGATTTCGACAGCCAGCCCTCTGGAAATCTTGACCTACTAGCTGCCGCCTGTGCAGCGTGTCAGTTTAGTTTTCAAGTCGGGGATGGGGAAGTTGCCTTTAATAATTTGCCCGGTACCGCCGATGAAGTGGCGTTACTATCAGAACAATTTCCAGAAGCTGAAGTGTTGCTCAACGATCGCTTTACCCCAGATGAATTGGAAAGTCGTTTGGGTGACCATACCCTGGTTCACCTAGCCACCCACGGCATGTTTGTGCCAGGGCAGCCGGATGAGTCTTTCCTGGTATTTGGCGATGGCAGTCGGGTAAATTTGCGTCAGATCCGACGGGATTGGAATCAACTGGATGCTGATTTAGTGGTGTTGAGCGCCTGCGAAACAGCAGTGGGCAGTCCTCAGCTAGGCGATGGGATTGAAGTTTTAGGACTCGGCTTCCAAATGCAGCGAGTCGGGGCAAAGGCGGTGATAGCGTCGCTGTGGCAGGTGAGCGATCGCGGCACGCAAATCTTTATGGGTGCCTTTTATGATGCCCTAAGGCAGGGGATGACCAAAGCAGAAGCCCTACGATGGGCACAGACTGCGTTTATCAATAATGATGAAACGGTTTTGGACGCTCAACGGGCAGGTATTGCTATTCGGGTTGACGAAGGCAGGGACACCGGAGATGCCGGTACGCTCAGCCACCCCTACTTTTGGGCACCGTTTATCCTGATTGGTAATGGCTTGTGATGAACATCTTTAATCCAACCTCAATCCCTATCCAGGGTGATCGCCACTACCTAAGGCTTGATCCGCCAGGTCAAGTTTTCAACTCAACGATTTACCAATGACTCGTGCTCGATTGACAAAACTCATAATGTTTTGCCTGGGTTTGGCGATCGCCCTGTGGTGGGGCGAGCGTGCCTTAATGTCGCCCTCTGCCTATGCCCAAGCTGAAGAACCAGCCGTTGTGCGATCCCTTTCGTTGGCAGAATTACCCACTCTTGGGATTGCCTCAGAAATGCCTGCCTTGATTCCCCCAAGCCTTAGGCAATCCAATCATCCTCAAAACAGACGGGGCATTATTGATGGCGACGAACGGGTGGAGATGCTCAGCCGTAGCTATCCTTGGTCGGCAATTGGATTAATCATTAGCTACAGCGATAGCGATTCTGCCCAAAGCTGCTCTGGTACCTTGGTGGCAACCGATGTGGTGTTAACCAATGCCCATTGCGTTTTGGATTATGAAACGGGCGAGGTGTACCCCAGCATTGTGTTTGCCCCCAACGTGATCAACGGAACAGTTGTCTCTACAGATGATATTACTGAGGTCGACAGCGTCTTTTATGGACCGGCATTTGCAGAAGATCCCCGTGCACCCCACCCGGACGATTGGGCCTTTATGAAGCTAAAACAGCCTTTGGGCGATCGCTACGGCACCCTCCCTTGGCAAATCATTCCCCCAGAGCGCTTAGTCAACGATTACGAAGGCGAAATCAACCTGGTGGGCTATTCGGGCGATTTTCCCGAAGATAACCCCGGCAAAACGGCGGGGGTTCACCTGGGATGCAGCGTTATCGACCAGTACGAAGACAGTCTAGCCCACGACTGCGATACGTTTGGGGGTTCCTCAGGTGGGCCTTTGCTCGTGTGGATTGACGACCAACCCTACATCGTGGGGGTCAATTCTGCGGAGTGGGTTCGTCCTGTCGACGATAGCGATAGCCCAGAATGGATAGGCGTTGTCAACTTTGGGGTTCAAATTCCCCGCATCGCTGATTTTTTGGAGACATACCTCTAGACTGACATCGCAATCCCGTTTCTTTTGCTTGGTTAAAGTCAAGTTAAATTTACAATTGGTAATATTATCTGGCTACAATAAAAACGTTGCTTCTTACCTCCGAGGTCTAGCGTTATGTCAGTTCTTTGCCAGAAAATTGGGACAGTGATTCAGCGAATGGTTGCGGGTCTAATCATCGGCATTATCGGATTCATCTTTGGGATGGTCTATCCAGCTTATGCAGACGCTCCCCAAGATTCGGGGCGTTACATTGCTGCTGATGGCAGTGATTTGACTGCCGTTGCCGAGTGTTTACCCAAGCGACTCAGCCAGCCTAATCTAGAACGGGCGCTGAAAGAGTCACGCAACGACTTTTTAGAGAAGGTTTTTGATGTCAAAGACAATTACATGGAATATAAGCTGGATGACAGCGAAGTTGAGTATCTGAACTGCTTAAGACAAAAAGGCGTCACACCCCAGGTCGATCGCTAAAAGAATGTTGTTGCCCCTGCCTTTGGTGGGGGCTTTTTGGGGTCTGTTTGAGGAGGGGGTAGCAGTTTTAAAGTCAGGCTTGATCAGATTCGACGCGACTGGACGCTCGATGTCGATCGATATATCCTTCAACCGAGGACGGATCACGTTTCAATAGGGTGCTAGCAATCACGATGCCAATGATTGCCAACAGCCCCATGGGGTAAAAAGCATAGGTATAGGTGCCAAACCAGTCCCGAATTTGCCCAGTCGTTAGGGTGCCTAACAGGGCACCCACACCATAGGCGCTAAAGACAAGCCCATAATTTTGAGCATAACGATCAGGATTAAAAAAGCGCAGCGTCGTGGTGGGGGCCATGGCTAACCATCCACCTAAACAAAACCAAAACACACAGAAAGCAATTAAGTAGGTAGCCACCTGTCCCGCTTGGACATTAACCATCAGCACACAGGCAATCAAAACCAGCGTATAGGACGCGATCGCGACGTAATGGGGTTTAAAGCGATCGCTTAACCAACCAAACAGGGGACGGCTGGCACCATTAAACACCGCAAATAGAGAGACGCTGCTAGCGGCTAGCCTCGGATCGATGTTGATAATCTCCTCACCCACCGGACTCGAAATGCCAATGGCGCTCAAACCGATCAGGGTACCAATTGCGTAGCATATCCATAGCCCATAAAAGGAGCGGCTTTTGAGTGGATTCGCAGGATAGGTAAGCGCTGGCGTGGCTGTCGATTGTTCAGACAAATTCTGTTGGGGATACCAGCCGTTGGGGGGCCATTTCAAGATGGTTGCAATCCCCAGGACAATGACGGTAAAGGCAATGCCTAAGATCCGCAGGGTAGGTCTAACAGAGTAGGCATTAATTAAGTTATTTGCTAGAGGGGCAGTGACTAGGGGAGAGAGTCCAAATCCAACAATGGTTAATCCAACTGCCAGTCCTTTTTTGTCTGGGAACCACCGTGCCGCGATCACCATGGGTACGCCATAGGCAATCCCCACGCCCGTCCCGGCAATGACGCCATAGGTCATAGTAATCGTCCCAATGTTGGTGGCAAAGCTAGAGAGAATGTAGCCCGAGCCTACCAATATGCCGCCAATCGCGGTGACTGTCCGGGTGCCAATTTTAGCAATATAAAACCCGGTGACCGACACGAATAAAGAATAGAAAACCAGTGCCAAGGTATAGGGCAAAAGGCTTTCAGTGGCCCCGATATTGAGTTCGCCTTCCAGGGGCGTTCTGAAGACGCTCCAAGAATAAACGCTTCCCAAACAAAGTAAAACAGCCATCCCTAGAGGAATGAGTAACCATCTTCCTCGATCTGCCGGTAGTCGAAACAGCGTTAACTCTGAAGACATTACGGGTTATATCCATAGGCTACAATCCCAGCAATCGTAACTCAATCAAGTGTGCAACTTTCCTAAAAATTAGACTAAAAATGACACATTCCTAAAAGTTGGTAACTTTGCGAACATACCGGCAGCTAAATAGTATCTGATATAACAGTGCGATCGCGATGAATGCAACCGCGATAAATGCTATAGCTTAGATTGAATTAACTCAATCCAACCTACTGTGTCTAGCACTGGCTAGATTGTTGAATGTACCTAGTAGCACTGGGATACCCAATATACAAACAATTTGGATTGCCGTAGCCATAAAGCCTTGTGGCTACGGCAATAAATGCTCAACCCAATTGTTAACAGCAAATCCAATTCGTTTTCGAAAACATGAAACTCGAAATGAATTTAGATATTCTGTGACTAATTAGGGCTCGCTGAAAAAGTCACTTTTGACGATTTTGTGAAACGGTAGCGCGATCAGACGTGTCCGGCAGACAGTGGTTAAGGTCATGCTTTGGCGAAGGTGTGACGGCCTTGCCAGGGAGCGACCGTAAGTCGCCAAAAA
>JBCBZT010000078.1:0-25869 GCA_039815185.1 Cyanobacteria bacterium P01_A01_bin.123
AAAAACCAAACGTAAAAGTTACCGTAAAGGTCAAGAAGATAATCGCCAATGATAAAAAGGCTGCCTTATACCAATAAAGCTGATAATTGAATGATTCTCGGACTTCTTTAGAAGCCGTTGTCAAAAATCCTGCAACGATAATATACAGTCCCAAAAAACCAATAGTGATGCAATTTCCGAGGGTTATAAAATTCTCACTTGATAATCCGCTTGAACCTAAACCATGTTTAATTGACAAGTCAAATTGAACTGATTGTTCTAGCAAAGACAAAAGAAAAATATTGTTACGAGCAAGAATGAGCAGAGTAAATGACAACCCCAAAATAAACGACAATACAACACTATAAAAGTCCAAGGCATCCTTTAGTTCATAAACATTTTGACAATGTTTTATAAGCGTATTCTTGTTTCCTTGTGCTTCAGATCTACTGATAAATGTCTTTAGATTTTCGTATCTTTTTTCCGCAAGTTCTAAATTTTTTCTAGAGTCTTGTATTATTATAAATTTAGCTAATTTCTTCCATGACATCTTTGTGGAATGAGTGATATTCGCAAGGATTCGTTTTTTAGCCATATAGAAATTAGGGTTATAATTTTATTTTTTCTGACGCATTTTCCTTGATTTTGAAATAGCATATCGGAAACTTCGAGGATATAGTGCTTTTTGAAATATCCCAACATGCATGTAACGGGAAACGATACAGCGACAAAAGTTTTCAAGAATTTATCGAGATATTAGGTGAGATGCATGATCATCCGCATACTCACTTACCCGTTGGGCCATTTCAGGATTGTAAAGCCGTAGATAGTTCCAGTAGTTGCCAAACACGTGATGGACATAGCCGTGGGTTTCGGGAAACGGGATTTTTTCGACAAAATCATCCGCGTCCTTAAAGCCTCCTTCACTGATCCATTCAGAAATATTGCCTGGCCCGGCGTTATAGCTGGCGATCGCGAACAGCGAATTATTGTTGAACTCTTGATGGGTGTAGTTGAGATACCAGGTACCAAACTTGATGTTGTCTTCGGGGTTTTCGAGGCTGTAGTCGCCCATGTCTTCCCAGCTTTCGTCGATCCATTCGGCAGTGCTGGGCATCACCTGCATTAACCCTGTCGCCCCAACCACCGAGCGAATTTTGGGCATAAACCGGGATTCTTGCCGCATCAGCGCCGTCACTAGCAACGGGTTGAGCTGGCGCTGGTTGGCCCAGGCTTCAATCACTGGGGTGTAAGGAAAGGGATAGAGCGCATGCCAGTAGGCGGGTTGCTGTTTGAGTTGAGCATATTGGGCTCGGTCGTCGGGATTTTCGCGCCAGTCTAAGGTTTCGATCTGAAAAATTCCTCGCAGCGTATCGTCAACCCCAATGCGCATCAAGCCATCAGTAAACTGCTCGGCAACAGTGGGGCTCAAATAGCCGGTGAACTCCGTTTGCCAAACCTTCCAGGCGTCTCGGTCTTGACCCAGTAGATAGAGTTCTTGCAGGGCTTCTGAACCAGCAGGTAGGGGCGATCGCGCCTCGGGCAGCACAATTTCAGGTATGACCGTGCGAATGGAGGGAAAGTCTCCCACCTCCCAACCCAGCATCACTGCCGAACGCCAAGCATAGTAAGATTCCGGCTGGATAGCGATCGCGGTTTCAAACGCCGTTTGAGCAGTTTGGTTATCGTTTCGCTGTAAAGACCACTTGCCCCACCAAAAGGCAGCTTCAGCTGCCAAATCGCTATCGCTGTTTTCTTCTGTGGCCTGTTTTGCCCAGTTGATCGCCCCCTCCCAGTCTTGAACTTTGGCAGCCTGCTTA
The DNA here is from genome assembly GCA_039815185.1 of Cyanobacteria bacterium P01_A01_bin.123. GTDB lineage: Bacteria > Cyanobacteriota > Cyanobacteriia > Phormidesmidales > Phormidesmidaceae > JBCBZT01. Next base: position 1,800 of record JBCBZT010000078.1, read on the forward strand.
GCCCGGTAAAGACGCAATTCTGCGGCAGATTCAGACTGGCTGTACTGGGTCAAAATGGACTGACGCGCCTGGGCAGCAGAGGTGGCGCTATTCAGATTATCCAGCCGTTCAGCCCGTTCCATCATGGCTTCGGCGGCCCAGTCGGGGAAGCGGGCAATCACCTGATCGAGGACATTAATGGCTTCTTTGTCAGGCAAGATCCAAGAAAACTTGAGCAGTCCCTCGCCCGTTTCAATCGCCTCAGGAAATTGCTGATCGAGTTGGTAGTAGGCCGCGATCGCCGCATCTCGCTTTTTACCCAATTGATAACCCCGGGCAGCGCGGTAGGCATTGAGTGCATTCGGGGGAGCGTTAGCATAGGCGGGGCCCGCTTTGCCGTACTTTTGCATATCCCAATAGGCAAAGCCGATCGCTTCCCAATCTTCCGGTTGCAGTTGGCTGGCGTATTCTTCTACTACACGATCAAGAATGGATTCAATGTCAGGCAAGTGTCGTCCGTGGCGAATCACAATCCGCAGTACATCTATCGCATCGGCACGGTTAACGTCTTCGGTCCAACGGGCATAGGCGACTTCAACACTGCGGGGATGGGCTGGAATTTCACTGAGTAGCTGATCAAGATACTGGGGGTCTTGCTGGCCCAATTCGTAGAGGATTTCAGCGGTTGCCGGGTGGTTAGGAAATTCTGCGATCGCTTGCTGCCAAGTGGCTAGGGCTTGGTCTTTTTGGCCTGCGGCTCGTTGCGCTTGCCCCCGCTTAAACCAGATAAAGGGGGTCATGATCTCATAGCTATCTTCTAACCCCTCTAATAAAGGAATCGCCGACCCGCCTCGGTCTTGGTCAATAAAATCGAGGGCCAGCAGGTATCGGGCGCGATCGCGATCGCGCCCATCCTGCCCCGCCTGGGCAAATTCCATCAAGCTAGCCCCGCGCCCCTCTGGAGACTGAGATACCAGCTTCAGCACTGCCGAGTCGCTGACTGGGTCAAGGCCGTCTAATCGCGCTTCGCCTTGCGCTTGCTGAGTGCCCCCCGTTAAATCTAACCCCCCGACGGTATTTAGCAGTGCAGCCCCAATCCCTAAAGACATGGCGCTGACACCCGCGATCGCCAGCAATGGCAAATGTTGTTTGACCTGCTTTAACATTATCTGACTATTCCTCTGGGAAGTTAGAAGTATTGATTTGGAGGGCTTTCAGCCCATTCAAGGTTCATCAAAGGTATGAAGTCTTAACTGGAGCTACCGCCATAGTCCGGTATTCCACACGCCAAGCAATTTTCAGGAGAGTGATCGTTCTCTTGCGTATGTTAGACAAACTCCCGCTAATTTTGCCATCAAGTTTGCGATCGCGACACGCTAACAAAAAGATTGACTGGGATCAGTGCTGACCGACACCAGTGATTTATCGGTGCTCAAGTCTTGCTCTAGAGCCCATCTCTGCCAGAGCTCGCTTCTAACGGTTGGTAGCAGGGGCACTACCCTCCCAACCGCCGACTATGATGCCACCTGGAGGCAAGGCTTTTTGAGCCCTGAACAGTTTCTAACCATTGTTTACCGGAGCCTAGCTGATTAGATATCGAAGTCCCCGCCACACCAGGCATAGCAGTCGCCAGTTTCGTAGGACAAGACTGCGAGCCAGATTGCTTGTGGACTCAGCATCCCAGCGATACTCGGTGCATTAAGCAATCTGGCCAGCGACATATACCAATTTCTAGGGAGGCGCGGGGCTTATGCCTTTACAGTAACCCGCCCCATTCGGCTGGCGATGGTGAATCTTGAGCTGTCGTATAGGATCGAATGTTGACTTGTGAACTGCGATTACCCTTTTTAAATCGCACCAACCCCAACTGCTGTTGTTTACTGAACCCCGGTGCAATTTGATGATGGTTTGCGCAAATTAAAGTGGGTGCTAATTGCGTGTGTTGCAATAACAGATTTTTGAGGTTGCCGCTGCGTAGTCCTTGGGCATTGTTGCCGGGTAAAAATAGGGCTGCTGTTCCGCCCGAATTCAACAATTGAAAACAGCGTTCGATGAATAAGCGCTCGATATGAAACGTTGCAGATTGAAAGGGATGAGCGGCGCTGGTTTGCTGGTGCTCGTATTGTTCGGCACGACGAAAATACTCGCGCACATAGGCAAACTGGCTGTGATAGAGTAACCAATGCTTAGCGAGTTCGGCGTCTTTTTGAAGAAGTTGGTTTCGCGATCGCCGAAAGGCCCTCGAATCAAGTTGTTTGCGCTGAGCCAGATGGCGAAAGCGGCTCAAAAACTGCTGAGACGTAGCTCGCAAAGCGCCCCAGGGCAGGTCAGCTAGAATGACGTCAAAGCCGCCCTCATTGGCCAAAATGGTGTGAAACTGATAGCCCCAATGGAATGGCTGTAGCTGCCGGATGTCGTCCAGATTTAAGATGCGTTTATGGGTGCGACCATTTGCGGGTTGGGTTTGGCGGTAGCGGATGCCTAGTTTTTGGCTAAATTCATTGAGCAAAAGCTGATCGAGCTTTTGCTGGGCTTTTTGGTTGAGCGCCTGAATGTGGTCGCGCAAAAACTCACTTTGCACATATTTGGGCAGCGTTGTGACTTCGGCCATCAAACGAGTTTGGGCCTGATAGTCTTCTAGACTGATTTGCTTTTCGATCACGATGGTACGGTAGTCTTCGGCCATCAGGGGTTGTAGCAAATTGCCTTGCAGCACTCGGCTATCGGTACCGACGCGATCGCTGCCTTTGAGCGTGACCTGGTCAAACCCTTCTGCATCGACTTGAATCAAACCAATCAACGCATTCCCCGGCAGCAGATTGAACTCAATTAGCGGTAGTGGCCCCAATTCGGTCTCTTGCTTGACGTCACTGAGCAGATGAAGAAACAGCTGGAGTCGGGTGAGTTCGATCGCCGATTCGGAAATATCAACGCCGTAGAGGTTGTCGGTTAAGATGCAGCGCTTGATGGCGAGGCGTTGGTTTTGGGGAGGGGAGGGGGGTGAGGAGATGGGGAGATGGGGGGAGATGGCTTCGTAAATTGGGACTAATGTTTGCATTGCGCCGATGAGCAATGCGCCTGATCCGCAGGCGGGATCAAGGATGCGAAAGCGGGGCAAAATATCGTGTTTGAGGCGGGAGGCTAATTGATGATTAAGGTCTTTGAATAAGGCGTCTAGAGTTTTGAAGGATTGACCGCTAGCGGTGGTGATTCGATCTAAAATCTGCTGTTCCACGACGCGATCGCAGAGAGATTGAATCACCTCCAGGGATAGGGCATAGGCTCGGCCACTGGCATCAGTCATGGCGTATTGAAAACTTTGCTGTAGCAGCGACAGAGTCAGGACTGGGGTTAATTCAGGGGCATCCTGGTTTTGTCCTTGCTGAATGCCGTTTAAGTCTTGGTCATTTGTAACCCCGTGCCACTGCCAGCGGTAGTCCCCAAACCAGTCCAAAATGGTTTCAAAACAGCTATCCGCGATCGCGATCGCCGAATAGCGTCGCTCAAGCCGATGGGGTTGGAATAAACTGCTACTGAGGTAAGGAATTTGGCCAATCAGGGTTTGGGTGGAGGCGGTGCGTTCTTCTACTGGGAGGGCAAATCCCTGTAACCCTAAGCACTGTAAAAACTCGCCGTAAAACCGATTGGGGCCGCGCTGCTGACTTTGGCCGAGTTTATTTTGCAAATACCAGCGATCGCCCCCGTCGAGCCAACCCTGACCCTGTAAGAAACCAATCAAAATCAATCGGGCGAGGATAACTGTGGCATAAATCGCGCGATCGCCATCGTCCTCAATACCCTCGATCTCAGTCGTCAATACCGATTGGTGCGTCTGAAATTCGAGAAACCATCGATAGCTTCTGTTGGAAGCGTCCATTCCTGATCGTGTTATTCCTTACTTCCTGTCCCCTTGATCATGAGTCTGCAACCATTCTCGCAAATCTTCCAATCCAGAAAAATCCAACAACGCCTCACTCAACTGCTCTAGCGCTTCCAACGGCAACTGGTTAAGCTGAGGCTGAACCTCATCCGGCAACCTGTCAAAACGTCGAGTCAAAAGACGAACCACGAGCGATCGCGCTTCATTCTCACGCCCTTGTTCGAGTCCTTGTTCGAGTCCTTGTTCGAGTCCTTGTTCGAGCCCCTGCTGATATACCCTGGTTTGCTTTAGTTCACTCAAGCCAAACATCGCTGCAATCTCCTGCCAACTCAGCTGCGGAAATTTATAGACCACAATTGTCTCAATTAGCTCTATTATCACCGATTCAGATAGACGTGATGTAGCATTCCCCATCTGCTCAACTAACCGCTGTGCCCGAGCAACGGCAGTTGGTTCTGGCTCCACAATCAGTTTTATTAATTCCAACTCCACCGAAGTTGAATCTACTTCTGCCAGTTTATCGAGATATAGCCTTTGTACCTGAGAAAAAGCCAATAGTGGCGCATGAGCACCTGCGGCTCTAGGTTCGCAAATTTGGTTTCCATAGATCACCACTACCCGCCAATCCTGCACCTCAGGATTTTGACGCAAAGATACCATCACCTCGGCGAATAGTCGCCCATAGAGTTGCTCATCCCGTTGAAACTGCACTTCTATAAAGTAGACAGGTGCGTTAGCTGCAGTTGGTTCTGGTAGAAGCACGCCGTCAATGCGAAAGGCGGTTTGCTTCAGTTCGACTGAACGAAATACATAGGAGTCCGCTTGGAGATTGCTCTCGCCGATTAACTCGAATAAGAGGGTTGGAGCGGTTTGAAACAGTCGATAAAATAGCGAATCAGTTTGCACCTCGCAGGTTCCTAGCGCTTAGCTTCCAAACTCTCCAAACGACTCTTCAACTCCTGATTCATCTTTTTCAGCTCGTCTAATTCCTGTTGAATGTGCTTCACGGCTTTATCAGATCCGGCATTTTTTTGCACTGTTTGCACGGCTTCTTCTGCACGGCGACGGACTCGCCCGTCAGGGGTAGAATCTGCCAGAGATTGCAGCACGCCGATTGCCTGGATCGTTTCCATTTGGGCTAAGGCCCCAACCACCGCCACTTGGGTCAGGAAGAAAGACTCGCGGGAAAGCTCGTCTAACTTTTCTAAAATTCGCGTCACATTGGGCTTGGACTGATCCGTGGAAATGGTGCCCAAGGCGCGAATAGCCCCCAGTCGCAGGGCTTGGGGTATGCCAGGTTCGGTGTATTGCAGCACGATATTCAGCGCCTCTTCTGACGATTTGAATTGACTCAGGCCACCGATGGCACCACCGCGTACGACTTCGTTCCACCCGGCCCGCTCTTTGAGCACGGTTTCAAGTAGTTTCAGCACCTTTTTATCTTTGGATTTGCTCGATTTGCCCGTGACTGTTTGGCTATTAGCCAGGGTTGCCCCGACTTTGCCCAATGCACGGGCGGCATCAGCTTCAACGTAATAGCTGGGGTCGCCTTTCTCTACGATTGACTTTAAAGCTTTGTAGCTCTCTGGGGTTTTGATGTTGCCTAGGGCCGAGACGCCAGCGCGGCGGACGTGGGGATGATCATCTTTGAGGGCTTTGAGTATCCCGTCTACAGCTTGATCCAGTTTGATCGTGGCTAGTTGCTCGACCACTTCGACCCGTACGCCCCAAAAGGCTTCCTCTTTGAGGGCTTGAATCAGGGCTTTGACGCCATCGAGACTCCCTTTTTTGGCGATCGCTTTGGCCGCTTCAATCCGGGAAATTGGGTCGGGATCGGACTGTAACTGGGCCTTAAGTTCAGCCAGAGGATACTCCAGGGTTACGGTTTTGGTGTAGTGGTTACCCACATCAAAGCTAATGAACTGGGGCTTTTTCTCTAAGGGAAAGTAGAAGGCCTGTTCGCGATCGCAGACCTGCACCGCCATTGTTTTGAGTTCTACCTCGGCATCTTTACCACCGCCCTCTAGGTAACCAAACCCAACCGGAATTTTTAGGTCAAACAGACCGCTGTCGCTACCATTGTCTCCATCCTTGGCCTGGGTCTGGGTAACGGTCAGTTTAGCTAGATTGCTGTCATTGTCCCAACTGTAGGCCACTTTATAGTCGGGATGTCCGCCGCGAAACACGTATTGATCGAACAAGAAGCGGAGATTACGTCCGGTGGCTTGTTCGATCGCCCGAATCAGATCGATGGTTTCCACGGTTTGGTGGGCATAGGTGTTGACGAAATGTTGAATCGCCTGCCAAAACAGCTCATCCCCCAACGCCGTCCGGATCATGTGGTAGACGCACGCTCCTTTTTCGTAAATGTGGCGATCGTAGAGTTCAATAGCCTCACGGTAAATGTGGGTCACCATTGGTCGACGATAGCGGCTTTTGTCTTCTGACAAATAGCTGCGCATTTCCTTGAGGCGATAGTAAGCCGCTTCTTCAGAACCGTATTCATGATCTGTCCACATCACCTCAGAGTAGGTGGCCATGCCCTCTTTCACCCAGGCATGGGACCAGTGGGCAATCACCAGTAAATCCCCAAACCACTGGTGGGCCAGTTCATGCACCACAAGGCTTTCAGCGAAGCGATTATCCAGGGCCGCCCGTTCGTCAATCAGGCAGCGATCGGTCAGCAGGGTGGTGGAAGTGTTTTCCATACCGCCAAAGATGAAGTCGTCCACGCAAACCTGGGCGTATTTGGGATAAGCGTAGTCATAGCCGTATTTTTGACTCAGAAACGCCATCATTTGAGGCGTTTTGCCCATGGTGCGCTGGGCATCGTCTTGGCGGGCTTGATCGACGTAGTAGGTCACCGGGATCTTACGCCACTGATCTTCCACCACGGCAAAGTCTCCCACGGCTAAAGTCATCAGGTAGGTGGGATGAACCTGTTGCTGCACCCAGTGGAAAATTTTGGCGTCGCCGTCTTCTGTTGTAGACGCCAAGCTGCCATTAGAAATGGCGATGTAGGCCTGAGGTACCCGCACCCGAATCTCTGAAGTCGCGAGCTGCCCAGGATAATCGAAACAGGGAAACCAATAACGGGAATCTTCATCTTCACCTTGGGTCCACACCTGGACGGATTTGTCGGGGTAATGCTCGTCAGGGCCAATGAAATAGAGTCCGCGTTGGGGGTTCGCAACTTTATACGCGATCGCGATTGTGATGGTCTTGCCCGCTTTGGTCGGTTGCTTGAGACAAATGTGCAGTTGCTCATCATCGGCTTCAAAGGCTTGTTTGGCACTGCCCACCTTGACCGACTCAATCTGCAAGTTGACCGCATCCAGGGTTAACTTCTCTACCCCATCACGCACCGGATTCAGGCGAATTTTGCAGGTGCCGCTGTAGGATTTATTGGGAATATCCAGATCTAAATCCAAGGAAATATGCTCTACCTGGCCAGGGCGATCTGGGGTGTAGTGGGGTTTGGCCCCCGGCAGTTCAAAAGATTTGCGATCGCTTTTTTCCGTATCCAGGTAGAAGGTATGAAGCATTTGACGATTCCTCTTGCGGGTCGATACCGCCGACAACGGCGGCTGGTCAATGCCGCGAGCAGCGACGGCAATGGGTGGGAGAAACGAAGTTCTCTATGCGGAATGATTCCGATTTAACCAGGGTAGCGTTTATATCCGTAGACATAACTTCCTTTTGGGATAATAAACTTAGCGTAATTTGACAAACCGTTCTACCTTTAAAGATTTTTATACGACTGCCACTGCGTCTGCATCACGACTGACCCGCGTCGTCAATGGCATCCTAGCGCTCAATCATGAATCTCCGTTCAGCTTAAGCATCGGATCACATCCTGCATGTGGAAGCCATCTGAGAGGTTGATGCCAATGGCCGTTTTGACGAGGTAAGCCATTACTAAAACAACTGAGCTGATGAATAGATTTAAGTTGACGAGCAAAATGACAGCGGTCACGAAATTACTGATTTTAGTGAGTCTCCTAGGCACTTTATAGGCTCGAGGGCGGCGGCGGCGATCCTTGCCTAAAAGAAGAACGACGTAAAATTTAGAGAAAATTAGGTCAATCACAAAGCGTAAGTCCACTATCTTAGGGACTGGTTTTGAGATGGCCTGATCTAGAACTCGCTGCACTTCATTGAGTTGTTCTTCGTCAAATCGGTTGAGTATCTCAGGACGAATGGTCTGTAGATAGTCTTTGGGAGTCCAATGACGATAGGGAGGAGTGCGAGGCGAGAATTCTGGCATGATTTCAATCACTTGAATTCAGTTATCCCAGAATGCCCAGCCAATATAGCGCTCCCCCAAAAGTTGTCGACAATAGCACCCAAAATCCTAGCTGTTTCAAACAGTCCTGCTTGGATGAACCATGCCGCTGGAGGTTTTCAGAGGCTGAGCTGAGCACAACCATTAGAATGACGGCTCCCAACCAGATACACAGGAAGATAGCCGCACGCTGGGGGGCTGGATTGTAAGGATTAGCAACAGGCCAAGTGGAGGGCCATTTGTCTCGATAAATTCCCAAACTACACAACAGTAAGACCCAAACATTCGCAAGTAACAACCCCCCATTGCCTACAAAAATTAAGTAAGCAAGGGTGGCCAAGGTGATGCCCCATCCCCACCCAGGCACTTCATAAGCGGCTAACAGATATCCAAAAACGATACAACCGAATATAACTGAGACAAATCGTAGCCAATGCTGAAGTTTTGAAGGCATCGTTCAACATGTGAACCAAATTCAAACTGAACCACATCCGATGACATGAGCCAAAATAAACCCTGAACAATCCCACCATCATTTTCAAGGGGTGCTCAACAATGACAACCGATCCGGCCCTTGCCAAAATGCTTCAGTTCATTGTGGCTTATCAACAAGCCCGCCCCAACAGTGGTTCACCAGAACTGGTGCGTGAACTGCGAGCCTATACCAAACCCGGCTACGCCAGCCGCTTTTGGGAATTTGTGGCAGGGGATAACCCTGACTTTATCAGTGGCGAACTCGATAACGAAACTGTGGTGATGGCGGGGAAAGAGCGTATCGTGTTGGCGATCGCGTGCAAAAATCCCCCAACTTACCCCTCGCCGATGCCATTGCCCAAATCGATGTGGTGCCCTTTGCCGAAAGTGTAAGGGGCTACTTGAGCGATACCTTGGGCGCTGCGATCGCGCCAACGGATCAAACCTTGATCAACATAGACCAGGTGAAATCCGAAATTCAGCGTCGCCTGCGGACTTATTTGATCTATAAACGTGACGCCCTGCAAGAAAGCATCCTCAACATTAGCTATCGCAAAACCCTCCGACCTACCTTAATGCAGCAAGCGGCGGAACATTTTCTGACCTATTTGTTACGCGAGGGGAACTTGGTTGGTTAGATGAAATCGGAACGACATAGGTCTTTGAACCGTCGTTCAAACTAAACAATGCCATTGGACAATCTTGCGATGGTTTAGACAGATACACCGGTTGCTTGACTGTTTGTATTTACGGCATCCACTGAGTTGATGGAGAGGTTCAATGCTGCCATTTATCAGGCATCAGAGACGCCAATGGAGACGTCGAGCGGCTGTAATGCTGTCATTGGCGATCGCATTTGTCACTGTGGCTTTAACTGCGATCGCCTCCCCAGATGTAGAACCCTCAGGCTATTCTGCAATCCAAGACATCCATGGCGCGATGACGCCCAACGGTGTCCAGGCGCTCCACATGCGGATGACGCCAGAACGACCCTCGCCTACCGCTGACGAAATTGCCCATACCGATCAGTTGGCCGATGAGATTCGAGCTGCGATCGCCCCCTACACCGATATCAGCGTTGCCGAAGCCGATGGCTACAGACCCTTTCCACCAGACTCGGATGAGTTGACTATTGTCCACTATGTCCATGGGTGGCGATCGCTTTTAGAACATCAGCGGATTGATCCAACCCAACCTGGGTCTTTGCTTTACGAACGGCAACCAGATGGCTCCCTAAAGCTTCTCGGGGTGATGTTTACCGCGCCTGTCGATGCGACCGAAGCCGAATTGAATCAACGGGTTCCCCTCTCTATTACCCGTTGGCATTTACACACCAACATTTGTATTCCTGATCCGATTTGGGATGCTGACCAATGGGCACAAGTGCAAAACGGACAGCCGCTGTTTGGGCCAGAGAGCCCGATTGCGACTGAATCGGCTTGTACCGCTATCGGCGGTGAATTCTTACCCACCGTATTTGGCTGGATGGTTCACGCTAACGTCTATGCCGAAAATCCGGCTGATGTTTGGAATCCGATGTACGGAGCGCAATCATAAAGTGCTGATCAATGCCGTCCCTATCAGTCAGCAAAAGGCGGAGATAGCTTATTCAAATAGTTGCGCGATCGCGCCAATGGACTCTATTACAGCGTCGGGGTTAATATCAGACTGCTCCACCAACGCTTCTCGGTATTTGCCCGTTTTCACCAGCACTCCCTTCATCCCCAGGGCTTGGGCACCGCCCACATCGGCATCAATATCATCACCAATCATCACCACGTCTTCGGCGGGTAACCCCAGTTCTTCTAGGGCCAAACTGTAAAAATAGGGCGCAGGTTTGCCGACAATCAACGCCGTTTGCCCCGTGGAATATTCCAGCCCGGTGACAAACGCACCAATATCTAGGTGTAAGCCCCCTTCCCACTGCCAGTATTTGGCTTTGTGCAAGGCAATGAGCGTTGCCCCCCGCATCAGCAAGCGAAAGGCTCGGTTAAGGGTGTGGTAACTCCATTCATTGCCCATATCCCCTAGCACGACCACGCTAGCTTCTGCTTCTGAGGTCGTGAATTCGGCAAAGTCTTGCTTGACTTCTTGACTCAGCAACAGGTAACACTTGGGATGGTTGAGTTTGCGCAGGTACAGCACTGCGCCATAAGGCGCACTGATGACCTCTTCTGGCTGAATCGGCAACCCCATGGAATTGAGACTTTGGCATAAACGCTCGATCGATTCTGTGGTGTTATTGGTGACGAAGCGGAACGGAATTTGGCGATCGCGCAACCAGGCGATCGCGTCTTTTGCCCCTGTGATCATGCGATTGCCAACGTAGAATACGCCGTTTAAATCGAGCAGTAGTCCTTTCGCAGAAGCAAGGGAGGTAGAAGCCACAGGCAATCCTCGGGGGGTACAGGTTTGATCACAGAACCCTGAGCGTACTGGATGTGATTTATCTCAAGATGGCACGAATTTTACCGTTCCGGTGATTGTTATCAATCTTCAGCAACCCGATTTGAGGACAATCCTCAGCTCAACTCCCTTTCTCATAAATCTGCTAGGGAGCGTCTAAAGCACCTGCGAAAGGCGTTTAAAGCGATTAGAACACCACATTTTTGCTCAGCCGAACTAGACTAAGAGAAATCTGACCTTCGCCTAGGCTTCATTTGGATTTAACCTATGCTTCTGATTGCTAAGAGCCTCTGGGGTTAAGGGGAGTAGTGACTAGGGCATCTAAAAAATCCTAAGAACTGCCGATTTACTTCAAGGAAGCTAGGTCGAATTCTGAATTTGAGTTAACATAAATTAATATCTAGTTTTTTTTAAGTTAACAGAGCACTCACATGAGAGAACATAGCGTTCTCAACAGACAAGATTTAGGAGGCTAAACCCCGGTGAACAAACGGTGGAGAAATGCAGGACTGTACGCGCTGCTAATTGTCGTGGTAATTGCCCTGGCAACGGCTGTCTTTGATAACGGTGGGGGTCAAGAGTCCCAGGCTTGGCGCTACAGCAAATTTATCGATGCGGTTCAAAACAATCGGATTGAGCGCGTCAGTATTAGCGCTGACCGAACTCGAGCTCAGTTTACTGACCCCGATGGCGGCAGTCGCGTGACGGTTAACCTACCCAGTGATCCGGGTTTGGTTGGTATCCTCGAGCAAAACAATGTCGATATTGTGGTTACCCCCCAAGGTGACGACAGCGTTTGGGTACGGGTCTTCAGCACCTTGCTGATCCCAATATTGCTGTTGGTTGTTTTATTCTTTGTCTTGCGCCGTGCCCAGAGTGGCCCTGGTAGTCAAGCGATGAACTTCGGCAAATCCAAGGCCAGAGTTCAGATGGAGCCCCAGACTCAAGTGACTTTCGGCGATGTAGCCGGGATCGAGCAAGCCAAGCTGGAATTGGCAGAGGTCGTTGACTTCCTAAAGAATGCCGATCGCTTCACTGCCGTTGGTGCCAAGATCCCCAAAGGGGTTTTGTTGGTTGGCCCCCCTGGTACGGGTAAAACACTGCTTGCCCGTGCGGTTGCCGGGGAAGCTGGGGTGCCCTTCTTCTCAATCTCAGGTTCTGAATTTGTTGAAATGTTTGTTGGGGTTGGCGCTTCCCGCGTCCGTGACCTGTTTGAACAAGCAAAATCGAACGCACCTTGCATCGTGTTCATCGATGAGATTGATGCCGTTGGGCGTCAGCGGGGTGCCGGTCTCGGTGGCGGCAATGATGAGCGTGAGCAAACTTTGAACCAGCTGTTGACTGAGATGGATGGGTTTGAAGGCAACACGGGCATTATTATCATTGCTGCGACCAACCGTCCTGACGTGTTAGATGCAGCCCTGCTACGCCCAGGACGCTTTGACCGTCAAGTTGTCGTTGATCGGCCTGACTATGCGGGTCGTTTGGAAATTCTCAATGTCCACGCCCGCGGTAAAACCTTTGCCAAGGATGTTGATCTCGACAAGATTGCCCGTCGTACCCCTGGCTTCACTGGAGCCGATTTGTCTAATCTGCTGAATGAAGCAGCGATTTTGGCAGCTCGGCGCAACCTGACTGAAATCTCTATGGATGAGGTCAACGACGCCATCGATCGTGTCTTGGCGGGCCCTGAGAAGAAAGATCGGGTCATGAGCGAACGCCGTAAGGAGCTGGTGGCCTATCACGAGGCAGGTCATGCCCTTGTGGGTGCCTTGATGCCCGATTACGATCCCGTCCAGAAAATTAGTATCATTCCTCGGGGTCGAGCTGGTGGCCTAACTTGGTTCACCCCTAGCGAAGATCGCATGGAGTCTGGGCTTTACTCCCGCGCCTATCTGCAAAACCAGATGGCGGTTGCTTTGGGAGGACGGATTGCTGAAGAAATTATCTACGGCAATGAAGAAGTCACCACCGGTGCATCAAATGACTTGCAGCAGGTAGCGCGGGTAGCGCGGCAAATGGTGACCCGCTTTGGCATGAGCGATCGCCTTGGCCCAGTCGCTTTAGGCCGTCAGCAAGGCAACATGTTCTTAGGACGCGACATTGCTTCCGAGCGCGACTTCTCTGAAGAGACCGCTGCTGTGATTGACGATGAAGTCAGTCAACTTGTAGAGCAGGCCTACACCCGTGCTAAGAAGGTACTGGTTGAAAATCGGTCTGTCCTGAATCAGCTAGCCGACATGCTGGTTGAGAAGGAAACTGTCGATGCCGAAGAACTACAGCAGTTACTCGCTAACAACGATGTAACAATGGCAGCGATCGCTTAAACACGGCTAATTTTCTTCGAAAATAGGTCAATTAAACAGGAGTAACCCGGTCTGGGTTACTCCTGTTTTGTTTATTTTTACTCATCATCAGCATTGATCCCGCTTATGAATTGCGACCTACGATATGCCAGAAATTTCTCCCTTCACCATTAATTCATCAACCTTTCCACATCGAGAAATTGCCCCCAGGCTCATCGTCGGTGTAGCGCAAAAGCCTTTTCCATAGAGCTTATAGCCCCTTTTCTAGGCACAAACAGAGATCCCGAAGAAGATTGGGTTTTGTTTGTAATGAGCATTACCACCTAAATTTAATTGATAAAACTTCGGAAAGTTTACCCCTGGGTACCTTTGCAGGTAATGACACTGCTATTTTCAGTAGTTATACTCCTGGAATAACGAATTTGGCAGATGGTCAATTTGTCAATAATTTGTTATATTCTGTAAACAACTGGGGAGTGGCTTGACGAGTTCACATCGATTCAGGTTATCCCACAGCTCCCCAGATTGAGTTCTGGCAGCTGTTTCGACACTGCCTTTGGCTGTTATACCTTCTCTCAAATGGAGTTAAGCTATGCACGACCCGATTGAACTTTCCATGGAACAGCAATTTAGTTTGCGATCCTTTGAAACCCAAGTCGCGCGGATGAATCAAGAACAGGCTCAGGAGTTTTTAGTCAAGCTCTACGAGCAAATGATGATGCGCGAAACCATGTACAAGCGTTTTCTTAAGCACGAGTGGGGGATTGGTCCCAGCCCTCAGCTCTAGCGTTGCATGGGGCAATGTCTGCTCGTCAATGCTGATGAAGTAGGCGACCTCCTGCTCTTGCTTTTTTCAAAGCGAATGAAGCTGGGGCTGCTGGGGCGTCCGCTTTCCCTCCGAGTTAGACACAGTCGCTCATAGTTCAACCCGTTTATTCCAATTTATTTAAACCATTAACTTAATTTTTTAATTCGGCTAAGTTTTAATTCAGCTAAGTGCACCGACTGTTTACCCGCTAACCCTTGTTATTGAAGGTTTTAACAGAAAATTGACCCAGTTCAGCGTCAATCCGCGGAAACCAATGATTAGCTCTGTCCTTGATTATTCCATTTGTTTCTCTACATCGTGACCTGAGCCATCATCAGAAAAGGTTATGAGCCCATAGGGCGAGGATCAGCTTCTTAATGGGAAAAGCCTTAGAAAACCTAGGCTGTAGCGTTTGAAGTTTGGCTATTAGCTGCAAGAACTGAGACATGAAACATTGCGGCAGTTCATGAAATATTTAGATTTATAGCAAAGCCTTAAGTTTGGTTTGTGCTAGTTTGTACGAGAACGTGCAAAAAGTGCTCGATCGTGCTCACTTAAGTTCACCCGCAAGCAATATGCTGGGTGATTCTCTTGTACATTCTCCTCGGTGTAGGGTATCTAATGGACTTTACGACCACGTTGGGACTCGTTGCCGGAACTTTGACGACGCTGGCCTACTTGCCCCAGCTCATCAAAATTTGGCGTTCTAAATCTGCAGCTGATCTGTCCTGGGGCATGCTGGTTACCCTATGCTTGGGCATTTTGCTTTGGCTGATCTACGGAACCTATATGCATGATGTGCCTGTAATTTGTGCAAACAGCATTACCTTAGTGCTGTCGTTTATAATTTTGCTGCTCAAAATCCGCTACCAGGGAATTAAGGTTGTGTCGAGAGTGTCTGAGCTCTGAGATTGGCGGTTCAGGTCATCACTGCAAACATCAATCTTTTGACGTGTCCTGGTCTGTGTTAAACCTGACAGAATGAGAATAGGAGTAAACCCATTCGGTTGCCTATGGCTGACACGCTTGATCTCATTTTGCATCGTGCCTTATCTGGCAAAGACATTGGTGTCGCCGAGGCTGTTGCGTTGTTGACACAGAAAGACCCGGAGGCGATCGCATCTATTCAAGCCGCCGCTGATACCTTAAGACAGCGGCAAGCGGGCGACACGGTGACCTATGTGGTTAACCGCAACATCAACTACACCAACATCTGCGAACAGCACTGTAGCTTTTGTGCGTTCCGACGGGATGCCGATCAACCCGGGGCTTACTGGCTTGATTGGGACACGATGCTGCAAAAGGCGGCTGATGGGGTTGCCCGTGGGGCAACCGAGATCTGCATGCAGGGTGGACTTAACCCTGAAGCAAAAATCGACGGTAGCAGCTTAAAGTTCTATTGCAAGCTGCTGCAAACCTTAAAAGCGGCTTTTCCTAAGCTACACCTCCACGCCTTTTCACCCCAGGAAGTGCAGTTTATTGCCCGCCAAGATGGGTTGGATTACCGTAGCGTGATTGTTGCTTTGCAAGCGGCTGGGGTGGGTTCCCTACCGGGTACGGCGGCAGAAGTGCTTGACGACTCAGTCCGCAAAGTTCTGTGCCCTGAAAAGCTGGATACGGCAACTTGGCTAGACATTGTGGCGATCGCCCACAGTGAGGGACTCCATACTACGAGCACAATGCTCTCGGGGCACATTGAAACCCCCACCCAGCAAGCCCACCATTTAGACCAGCTGCGATCGCTCCAGCAACGTGCCCACGCCCAAGGCTATCCCGGCATTAGCGAATTTATTTTGCTGCCGTTTGTCGGTCAAGAAGCGCCCAAACCCCTGAGACGCAGAGTTGGGCGCGATCAACCTGTGCTAGCCGATGCTCTGTTGCTAATGGCAGTGGCGCGAATTTATTTGGGCAATTGGATTGTGCATCACCAGCCCAGCTGGGTCAAGCTGGGTCTAGAGGGTGCTAGAGAAGCCCTAAATTGGGGCTGCAACGATATTGGCGGCACCCTGATGGAAGAGCACATTACCTCGATGGCGGGAGCCCAGGGCGGCACCTGCATGGGGGTAGCCGATTTGCAAAATGCGATCGCGTCCCTAGGTAGACCCCATCAGCAACGAGATACTTTGTATCAGCCGATTGCCTTGGCAGGCAGCTTATCTGAAGCTGTCGGTGTGAATGCCTAATGGTTCGATTTATCCCAAAGACCCCTACAACACTAAACGGCGATGAAATCGACAGCTTGTTGAATCACCCACTCATTGCGCAAAATGCGTCGATGGCCTAAGCCTGAGGTTTCAATCAAACGAGCTCCTGACCAAGCTTGAGCAATGGCATGGCCTTCTTCAATCGAGACGTCACGGTCATGGCGATCGTGGAACAGCAGGGCTGGAACCGATAGCTTGCTGGCGATTTGATCGACTGAAAATCGTTGCCAAATATCCTGACCGAACTGTGTCTCAAACAGGTTTAGAAATGCTTCTCTAACGTCTGTAGAAAGTCTGGCTCGTCTGGCAAACAGTTTGGCCGCGTTTGACAACCAGCACATGGGGCCAAGATAAACCACCTTATCGATCTGCATGCCGTCACTCAAGGCTAGGGTTGTGCTAGCTGCACCGATAGAGTGAGCGATGACTCGCGTGATCGGGGCTTGGTGTTGGGCTATGGTCGCGATCGCCTGAGCAATTTCTAAACCGCTGGTTTTAATCCCCACGGTACTGCCATGGGCAGGGGCATCGAATGCCAGGACTCGATAACCTGCGTTCAACAGGGGTTCGATAAAGTGACCGAGTTGTAAGCCATAGCCCCCCCAACCATGCACTAGAAGCACAGTTGGGCCAGTACCCCAGCAGAATGCATTGAGGTTGATTGACTCAAAAGGAACTGCAAATGAGGTAGCTTGTGCCAGAACTCCCAACTCTAATTCAGAGAGCGGCTTCTTGGAAGGCGTCAAGAACTTTTCCAGCGCTTGTTGGGCTTCACTTGCAATCTGAATTGACAATATTTTTTGAGGATACGCCATACTGACCAACGCTTAGTGTTGTGAGCAGATCAAACAGCTTAGGGAGGTTTAGCGCCACCCATTTGAGCACTTGAATGTATACCTTGTCAACATATATCAAAATTCAAAAGTTGACAAGGTAAACTTCTAGTAATATCTGTAAAGAGATCTATGTCTAACCCGAAAAAGCAAGGACGCTATCACCACGGTGATTTGCGACAAGCCGTCATTGATGCTGCTCTCCAGTTGATTGCAGAACAAGGCATTGAAAGTTTGACGTTGCGGGAAATTGCTCAACGGGTTGGCGTTTCACGCATGGCCCCCTATCGTCACTTTGAAAATAAAGCGGTCTTGTTAGCGGTACTCGCTCAAGAAGGATTTCAGGCATTGTCTGTTCACATCCAGGCAACCTTGGCCAAATCGTCTTCTCAACCTCTAGAGCGATTGCAGGCGCTTGGCGTGGCTTACATTTTTTATGCGGTCGAAAATCCCGTCCATTACCGGGTAATGTTTGATGCCTCTCTTAGCAATCGCACGCTCTATCCGCCGCTTTATGAAACGGCGGTTAAAAGCTTTGACTGTCTAGTAGAGGTCTTAATAAAGTGTCAAAATGCTGGGCTAATTGGAGGCGGTGATCCGAAGGAATTAGCCCAAATTAATTGGTCACTGTGTCATGGCTTAGCTATGTTGTTGATTGATCAGCAATTTATAACCATGGGGCATGCCCCAGTTGAAGAACTTGCCAATACTGCGCTGAGGACCATCATTGAAGGTTTAAAGAACTCAAAATAGGACAAAGGATGCTAGCAGAACGTTTGGCAGCGTGTTCTTCAAGGTTTTTGTAGAGTACCCTCCCAAAACCGTTGTTTCTCCATTCTTGTCCTATTGCAACCTGGTCGATGTACAAGAAATTCTCACTTAAGTGGTGACCAAACCATTGGAACTCTTCTGCATCGTAAGACGCATCTTGATTCATCGCAAAAATATATCCAGCAACCACACTATCGACTTCAATGACTCTAAAATGCTCACATATTTTAATTAGAACTTCGAAGTAGTCACGTTCCAGTAAGGCTACTCCCGGTAACGATTCCCGATTGATCGACAAAACACGTTCGTAGTCTTCCGGTGTGGCGTTACGACATATCGACTGCATAAGTTTTTAAATACTGACTCCAATGCTTGATACCCTTGATGCCTTGCGTGAGGTTCGTAAAGCTCGTCGGCTGAGTTAGCCAGAGCTGTTCCGTTCAATATAACAATTGCTTGAGTCAGACTTACAATGTCAAGAATGAAGCTTAAAATCAGGTTCAGTACGATGTTTGCATAGGAAACCTGGATGCGAGAAATTCAGATTGCGGCTGGTTACAAAACGCGGATTATCCGACGTCAGTTCAGCAGTCTTGCGACAAGTTATACCTTTAATGTGGTCCCTGCAACTCAGAATAGTCACTTGGTGGGAACAGTGGAAATCAAGGGATCCAATTGGATTTTCCCAAAATCTATCCAAAGGGTACCACTGAAGCCGATCAACACTGTTACAGCAGGTGTGTGGGATACATTTTTTTCGGTTTACGTAATCCCAGAGGTTGATGTTGTCATTTCTCTGCCATCCAAGTCCTTTGGCGGGCGGCTATGGCTCATTGGTCTGGTTGTGGTTGTGACAGGGGTTGCGATCGCACTCTTCCTTTTGACTTGACCCTCGGAGTCAATCGAACGAAATCCAGTGCATAGGCGTCCAAGTCCGCTGCAGTGAGATGTTACGCAATGCCCACCGGAGATGCAGCATTTCAAACTTAGCAGAGGCAAAACTCTCGCGATCGCAAGGTTTTGTGCCTAGCATGAGGAAAGGACTTACATACCTCACGGCTTATTGTATCCGTCATGGATCCTGGCACACTCAATCGGCTGACTGCTCAAGCATATGCAATCGTCTTTCTGACTGGAGCAGGTGTCTCAGCCCCTTCGGGATTGCCTACATACACTGATGCGGATGGGAAGAGAGTTGATGAAGGTTCGGAGGATGGCTCTGGAGAACTGCAAAAGATCTACGCTGAGTTAACCAGTCAGATTGCTAATGCGCAGCCAAATGCCGCTCACTACTATCCTGGGTGGTTGCTTGCAAAAGGACACACTGTAGAGGTGATTACTCAAAGTAAGGAGACTGTTCTCTCATGACCTCGAAGTGGCGCAGATGGATAATCGCCCATCATAAGGGTGACTGCAGCCAGCTATTTGATTCAGCAATGTCGGTACGGGATAAGTTTCAGCTTTGAGTTCCTGACATGCTCAGACTGTGAAATGCATGGCCTAACAGTCCCGCTCACCGGAGCCAGGTAATCTATCTTTGCATCAACGCATCAAAACTCTACATAGATTCGGATAGGCTCCGTTGGAGTGAATATAGCTTGTGCCATTTAGGTTAGGACACCTAGTAAAGATACAACTCATGGCACAGAGCCAAATGGCGTCGCAGCCTTGTCCTAAGGTCACTGGCGACGGCTATAACTAGACACTTATTGAGATTGGGAGCCCACTCCAGGTAGGCTTAGTCTGAACTCTAGCACCGGAAGTCCTGATTCATGGCTCAACTTACTGTTTACGGTCCGACTATCAGCACATATGTCCGCACCGTTCGCATGATCCTAGAAGAGACCAACACCTCTTATGAGCTTCAGGGTGTGGACATCTTCTCAGATAGAACGTCTGAGTACCTTGGGCTCAATCCTTTTGGTAAGGTTCCTACTCTGAAAGTGGATGATCAGATTCTTTATGAAACCAGCGCGATCGCTGAATATCTGGATGCTACAGTGGCTGATCATGCCTTCACGCCTAAAGATCCGATGGCTCAGGCATATATGCGTCAGATTATGTCGATTGTGGATAGCTACCTGTATGGGCCTTCTATCAGCGTGATCACTATCCAGCGCCTGATCGTACCCAGTCAAGGAGGTGAATCGGATGAGACAGCTATTCAAACTGCTGTTCCTAAGGTTACAACGGCCTTAGAGGCGATCGAATCCATCACAAGTTGTAATCTGTTCCTGTTGGGCGACATGATCACCCTAGCAGATTTCTATTTGATGCCTGTGATGTTCTATCTTTCCAAGACTCCTGAGATGAATTCAGTGACTGCTCAAACGCCGAAATTGAAAAGCTGGTGGGACTCCATCAACCAACGCCCCAGTTTCCAGCAGGTGATCGCCTAGGGATCTCGGCGTTTAGTATTACGGGATCTGTTACGGCAAGATCCCGTAATACTAAACAGTTTTCATTTAAGAAAACGGATCATTCACACTTAGCCCAAACAAATTTATTAGCAATTACCCCACAGCAATTGTTCTTTTGGCGGTGGATCTGGAGTCATGGCAGTTGGCAAAAGGATCCGGGGGGAGAGGACAGGATCTGCAAAAACGTCGACGGGGACGTGATGTCTAACGGCTCAAATCAGCGGCGACCAGTAGCCTAGGACTCAACCATCTGCAACTTTCAAACGTCCGCGGCATTTGAATGGTTATGTAGCTGCAACAGAACCAAATTTTGACTCTCATAACGGTAAGCAAAACACCAATTATTTCATCCTGATTTTTCACTTTGGCTGAGTAACGAAACATACTCTATAAAACTCTGAAACCTTTATAGCAGTTCCCACTCAAATGAAGTGCATCAAAATCATTGACTGACAAGGTTTTTAGCTTCAACACTGTACCTCACCAAATAGAGATCCGCTATATTAGCGCAAAAAATCAGAACAGAACCCTTTCGAAATAGTCTGAGAAGTTGGTAAAAAAATATCAACATTGAGTAGAATCAAACTCAAGGAGAGCAAATAGCTTATATGAGCAAAGATAATGAGAATTGAGTTTTCTATAGTTAACTTCTAGCAGAAGTGAGATCGGCGATATCGTTTAAACCTATCAATGTCGGTTTCACCCGAGAACAAAAAATCCAAAAAGCTAACGTTTTTATATTTGCAAGTCTGGTAAATACTTAGCAGCACTAAATATCTTTTGACTCCATTTTCTGTAAATCTTCCGCCTACAATATTTCTATAACTTGCGAATGCTTTAATCGCATGCTCAGCATTATTATTATTCCATGGAATATCATCATGGTTTAAGAATTCAAATAGTTTTATCCTATTTTTGATTAAACGAGATTTATATTTCTCAAAAAGATCGGAACCAAAAGAAAAAGACTCCATCTTTTTATAAAAATTATCTACATCATACTTGTGCTTTTTTAGGTTTCTTTTTTTGAGTCCATACTCGTCTATTGTCTCTACGATCATCTTAAGAAGAATCCCAAGATTTTTTACAAGCGTTTTGTATTCTTCGTCGAATGGATTCTTGTATAAATCATCATTCATATCTCTGATAAGATGGATAAGGCATTTTTGTTGAAGGCATTTAACAGAATTATAAGCACTGTAAAAATCAGAAATTAATACACCATCAAAGTTTGCTATCTTACCTAGAATTTTCCCTTCTCTACTTGGAGAATAGATATAAAAAACTTCTTCAAAACTGGTAAATACCCAGACATAACCTTCCTCTCTTTGAATGTCTACTGTTGTTTCGTCTGCATGAATAAGCTTACCTGCATTAAGTTTTTCTAAGATCAGATCATAAGTCTTACTATAATCATTTGCCATTGAAATCATAGATTTGTCCCAACCTGGAAAAATATAAAATCCAAATATATCTTTTAGATTTTCATAAATATCATTCTGAGATTGCTTCATTGCAACTCGCTGATAAACCATATACGCATAAACTCGATGCCCATATCTATTTTTGATTGCCTTAAATTCGTCTGATCTCCACCGATATTTACAAGATTGACACCAAGCTCTATGAGTAGAGAATTTTGTTGTCCATTTTTTTATTCCATATTTAAAGTACTTTAAATCGATTACCGTTTTGTGCACTCTGCCGCCCCTGTAGATTTTAGTATGGCCACATTTTGGACATTTACTGGGTAGGGCGAGTTCCACATACTTATTCACTTTGTGGTCTTGACGTACTCTTTTCAACTTTTTGTTAGCATTTTTATTTGAGCCTCTCTCCTTTTTGTTTCTGAAAAATATCTTTTCCCTTTGGTAATCGAAATAGGCACACTTATTAATGTAGTTAAGTTCTTCTAAGACAAAATCGTTTTTCTTAAATAAAAAATTTGAATTATCACTAGTTTTATTTGCGTCAACAACCTCGGATGAATCTGGTCTATTTTCTTTGTTTGAAAGTTTCAACATGAAATTGAAAACATGTTGTAACGCAAAGCAATCCTCCAGATTATATTCGATAAGTTTTTGCTTCAATTTTTCATGGTGGCTTTTCTCCCACTGGTATCTCCAAGCAAGACTTTGCAGCCCAGATACGCCTGATTCTGACCATGAAAAGCCTATAGAATTTGCAATTTCCTTTAAAGAGTTGGAAAATGTGGGAAAGTAGATCTTTCCATAAATACATGAATTTATATTAATCAGACGTTTCGTGATCTGATCAATATCAGTTGAATATCTCTTGGCTAATTGATTGATTGCCTTCACCTCGTAATTTCCATAATGATAAATTGGCACCTCAGGATACTCGTTAATCTTCGCAAGTAATTGTTTCCAGATTGTTTCCTCATGCTCCGGGGTATCTGTCCAGAAGGATTTTTGGATACAATTTTCTCCTTCACACACTAACAGTCCCATCAGGTAATAAAACCGCTTATCGGGAATTCCCTCTATGTCTAGAAACAGCTCTACTGATTGCCGAGTTAACTTTGGCAATTCTTGAATATAGACCTTTTGCTCCCGAATTGCCAATGCCTGTAGTTCCAAGCTGTGTTTCACTGGCTCTGAAGTCTTCTGCTTTTTTCGTCTTCGACGAGGTCTGAACAAGTAAGACAGTTGTTGAACCGTGAAAATACCGCGACTATTATATTTTTGAATCGCCTTGGGCGTCATTCGATCTAATAAACTGAGATTGTTTTCCTTCTCTGCTTGCTCCTGACAGATATGCTGAAATTGACAGGATGGGCAATGTTTGTTCAAAACTAAACTGGGAGTTTCAGTTGATTGAGCATTGCACCAACTTTCAAGCATTTTCAAAGATGTTTTGATGCCTTTATAACCATTTTCTAATTGAACTCGATGGGCTTTCCCATCCATGCCTACTATTCGTCCTAGAGCAGGTACCTGCTTCTGAATCTGGCCTAGCACCAAGCCAACGAATAGTAGTTCTACTTTCTGCTCAGAGGTAATACTGCAAGTACCCGTGACGATTGTTGGCTCGTACCTGATTCGACGATTTGTCGAACTAGTATCCACTTTAGTCAAGACAGCACAGTACGCTTCCAATTGCTCCGACCTCAGTGTTGCATCAACCAGAAACTCATGCTTCTTGAAACCTTTTGTGTCATACGCTCTGGCTTCAGGGTGGTATTCTAGGAACTTTTCTAAATACTGGGATCGATTGTTTTCACGACGTTCTTCCAGAATTAGCGGATAATTATGAGGCTCCCCCTTGTCCTCAGAAAACATAAGCAAAAAAGCTTTGCGAGGACACTGCGAATAGGCAACAAAGATTTCCGAAGTGATTACTGAAATATTGCTCATGGCAATCTCTCATTTTTGCCCTGGATTGGCAATATAAATATATATTCAGCGTCAAATCTAGTAGATAAGATCCACATTTCCGGATCTTATGCGTCACTTTTGGGTGATAACACCCTTATATACAGAACTTATAGGCAACTTTTGAGTGCGACACGTTCCTCTGAAACCAGTTCTGGGGAAGGAGGACAAGGTCGAGAACCTTGATAACTGATGTCTGATAAGGGTGAAAGTCCCTTCCTCCCGGTAGTGGAGTGACAGCATAGCCCCCAGGTTTGCGACTGGCCATCAACGCCTGAAGCGGGGTTAAACGGCAGTAACCAAAAGCCT
>JBCBZT010000073.1:0-29893 GCA_039815185.1 Cyanobacteria bacterium P01_A01_bin.123
GAGACCTGTGGATGAAAGCCCAGGGCTATAGTTGACAACTCAGGTTAGAGTTTGCTCCGTGATGCTGAACCGCCCTGTGCGGACCCGCTTGCAGGGTGGTGTGGGAGGGGGGATTCGTGAGGATTCTCCCTATCCCGATTGAGCGGAT
Organism: Cyanobacteria bacterium P01_A01_bin.123; assembly: GCA_039815185.1. Taxonomy (GTDB): domain Bacteria; phylum Cyanobacteriota; class Cyanobacteriia; order Phormidesmidales; family Phormidesmidaceae; genus JBCBZT01. The sequence continues at coordinate 149 of JBCBZT010000073.1, forward strand.
TACTGCCCGCGTGAGTGATACAGCTAACCCGATGCTTGCAGAACCCCCGTTACTAGAAGAGATTCAGCAGATTGCAGCTAGCCAAAATACGACTTTGGTGCAGTATTCTTGGGTTGACGGTCGGCCAGATGTAGACGAAAGTCTCGCCCCTCAGCTTTATATCTGGGTGGTAAAACCCACTGGAGAAATCACCCTGAGACAAGGGGATCTGACGCTTTTAGATCGGCCCCTGGTAGACCTGGTGACGCTAAGCCGTGAGTCTATCGGTGCCCGAGGTCGTGCTATCGGTGTCATAGCTGCTAATCCATTCAGTGAACCTAACGTTCCTAGCGCCTCCGAAAATCTCCAGCAACTCCATCGGTTGTTGATTGACCCCATTGCCGATTTGCTGCCCACCGACCCAGCAGCGCGGGTCACGATTATCCCCCATCAGGCCCTGTTTCTGGTTCCCTTTCCAGCACTACAAGCGTCTGATGGTAGCTATTTGATTGATCGCCACACCCTCCTCAGTGGGCCATCAATTCAAGTCTTGGGCCTAACCGATAATTTACGTCAGGCCAGCAGTCGAGCCCCCGATCGACAAGACGGGTCTGCCTTAGTGGTGGGTAATCCCACCATGCCCGTCTTACCTGCCCCAGCGGGAGAATCCGCCCCGGTGCTCGCGGATCTTCCCGGTGCAGAACGAGAAGCTAGGGCGATCGCAGCCTTACTTAACACCACGGCTCTCATTGGTGACCAAGCCACCGAACCTGCCGTTGTCGAAAAAATGCAGCAGGCCCACACCATTCACCTCGCCACCCACGGATTGCTCGACTGGGGCGATCCCCAAGCCCTCTACCAACAAGACTTTCCAGGTGCTGTGGCCCTAGCACCCACCCAAGACAGTGATGGCTTGCTGACTGCCGCCGAAATTTTAGACCTCGATCTTGAAGCTGATCTGGTCATTCTCAGTGCCTGCGACACCGGGCAAGGCCGCATCACTGGAGACGGGGTGATCGGCCTATCTCGGTCTTTGATGGTAGCCGGGGTACCGAGCGTAGTCGTATCCCTCTGGGCAGTCCCCGATGCACCCACCGCCAGCCTGATGACAGAATTTTATCGCCAGCTCGATCAAGGCCAAGACAAAGCCCAAGCCCTACGGCAAGCCATGCTTGCCACCCGCGCTCAGCACCCTAACCCACTAGACTGGGCTGCGTTTACATTGATTGGTGAAGCGGATTAGGCTAAGAGGCGTGAGAGCGTAAAACTCATAAACCATGACACCCTCTTTAGACATTCGCACTTCAACGGTTCAGGTTCACAGTGGTGCGGTTCAGATCCCGGCGTATTTAGCTGAACCCGTTGGGAAAGGCCCCTTTCCAGTGGTGGTGGTGATTCAGGAGATTTTTGGGGTGAATGTCCATATTCGTGAGGTAACGGCGCGCTTGGCGCGGCAGGGGTATGTGGCGATCGCGCCTGCAATTTATCACCGTCAGGTGGCTAATTTTGAAGTGGGCTATGGGCCAGAAGATGTGGCATTGGGACGCAAATATAAGGTTGAGACTCAGGCCGATGAGTTGTTAAGTGATGTCCAGGGCTGCATTACCTATACCCAGGCAATGGCAAATACCAAAACTGGCGGGGTGGGCTGTATCGGGTTTTGCTTTGGGGGACATGTGGCCTATTTGGCGGCAACGATACCGGGTGTGAAGGCAACGGCATCGTTTTATGGTGCGGGCATTACGACACTGAAGCCGGGGGGCGGTGACCCGACGATTACTCTGACGCCTCAAATTACCGGCGTGCTGTATGGCTTTTTTGGCCAGGAAGATGCGCTGATTCCCAATCAGCAGGTAGATGAGATTGAGGCAGCGTTGAAAACCCATCAGATTACCCACCGGATTTTCCGTTACGCCGGGGCGGGGCACGGCTTTTTCTGCGATCGCCGGGAAAGCTATCAACCGGAGGCCGCAGCGGATGCATGGGAGCATGTCAAGCAGTTGTTTGTTGAAAATCTATAACCCCAAAGGATTCAAAGTCTCGATAGAATGGAGAGCCCGGCGTTTTTAAACCCAGTGCCAGCGTATTATCCTTTTTTTCAGCCTGAAGCCACGGAGGCGACTTTGACCTTTTCCGCAGAAGATTTTGCTAAAGCCCTAGAGCAACACGATTACCAATTCCAGAAGGGCAGCGTCGTCTCAGGCAAGGTGTTTAGCCATGGCTCTGATGGCGTCTATGTCGATATCGGCGGCAAAGCGGCGGCCTTTTTGCCCCTGAATGAGGTGGCGCTCAAGCAGTTTGACCCGGCCGATTTGCCCGAGATCTTGCCGCTAGACTCAGAGCGCCAGTTTCTCATCACCCGCGATCAAGATGAAGAAGGCCAGGTAGTCCTCTCCATCCGTCAACTGGAACTCAAAACGCTGTGGGAAGAGCTGAAAGACCAGCAGGACAATAACGAAACTCTGACGGTCAAAGTGACGGGGAACAATAAAGGCGGCGTGGTAGTAGATGTCCATGGGTTGCGGGGCTTTGTACCGCGATCGCATCTCTCCCCAGTCCCCGAAGACCTTGCGAGCCTAATTGGATCGACACTGACGGTTGCCTTTTTGGATGTGCGGCCAGATGACAAAAAGTTAGTGTTATCCCAGCGGATTGCTGCCCGCACGACTACGATGAGTCGGTTAGAGCAAGGGCAGCTAATCGAAGGCACTGTGGTTAACATCAAGCCTTTCGGTATTTTCGTGGAGTTCGATGGCGTCACTGGCTTGCTGCACATCAAACAAATCAGCAAAAACTATGTGGATTCGCTGCCAAATCTGATTCACATTGGCGATTCGATCAAAGCCGTTATCGTCAGTCTTGATGATGTGCAGCGCCGGATTTCTCTCTCGACTAAGGTACTAGAAAAGCATCCCGGTGAGATTTTGCATGATTTTGCCAAGGTGATGGCGGAGGCAGAGGAGCGATCGGCGGCGGTGGGTGACTTATTAGCTGAGAGCGATCTATAGGATAAGTCGAAGATCCTCGTAGCAATTGGGCTGCATTTGCCTTGATTGGGGCAATGGAATGACGTTTATCGCGATCTGAAACAGGCCCGGAATTTTGGTCTCTGAGCGCGAATAAAGAATACGGGAGACACTACTGCGAGGTTAGGTCGTATGCAAGGGCGCGGGTGGCGGTTTCTAGTCGCCGGACTGGCCATACTGAGCGGAATGCCGTTGATGGCGTCATCCAATACGCCGCAAACTCCAGCGGATACGGTGCTGATTGAGGTTGAAGGGACGCTGACAGTCGGGGATGAAATCCTGAGCGATGGTAGTCTCTACGATGTTTATGCCTTTGAAGGGGAAGCCGGACAGGTTTTTACCATTCAAATGACCAGCAGTGCCTTCGATACTTATCTGATTTGGGTCGATAGTGGTGGGCAAACGCTGGGTGAAAACGACGACACTAGCCTGGATGATACTAATTCGACGCTGACGTTGGTATTGCCTGAGACCGGGCAATATCGTGTGTTTGCCAATGCCTTCGCCAATACTGGCCGGGGCAATTATCAGTTGACCATTACATCAGTTAGCGATCGCGATGCGCTGGGGCTAGAAGCCTTTCGCATCTTTGAACTGGGTTTAGACTTGCGTAGTGCTGGGCAAATTGAAGCGGCATTGCAGGCTTGGCAGCAATCTCTGGCCCTTTACCAAATCCTAGAAGCCCCTCAGGGTATTGCTTATTCACTCAGTAACTTGGGCGTGGCGTATGGAGCCTTGGGGCAAAATCAACAGGCAATCGTCTACTATAGCCAAGCCTTAGAGATTGTTCGGGAGCTAGGCGATCGCCCTAATGAGCTTATTGCTTTAAGCAACCTGGGGCTGGCCCATAGTGCCTTGGGTGACTATCAGCAGGCCATTGACTTCCATCGGCAACAGTTAGCCATTGCTCGCGACAATAGCGTTCGCGATGCATTTCCAGCAGAAAGTCGCCGCAGTGAAGCCGATGCCCTCAATAGTTTGGGGTTGGCCTACGATGCCCTCGGGCAGTATCCAGAAGCCATTGATCATCATCAGCAGGCATTAGCAATTGAACGCGAGCTCGACAATCGTCAGGGAGAAGCCGGGTCGCTCAACAATTTGGGGCTGACCTACAGTTCCTTAGGGCAATACCCAGAGGCAATTGAGGTTTATCAGCAGTCGTTAGCGATTAAACAGGCCATTGGCGATCGTCAGGGTGAAGCCAGCACGTTGGGCAATTTGGGCAACGCGTACGATGCCTTGGGGCAGTTTCAACGGGCGATTGAGTTTCATCAGCAATCTCTGGCAATCGATCGAGAAGTAGGCGATCGCCAGGGAGAGGCCAATTCCTTGGGCAATTTGGGCATTACCTACAACGCGATTGGGCAATATCAACGGGCGATTGAGTTTCATCAGCAGTCATTGGCAATCGACCGAGAAATCGGCAGCCGCCAAGGAGAATCTGACTCCCTCGGGAATTTAGGCAATGTGTATTACGCCTTGGGTGACTATCAGCAGGCCATTGAATTTTACCAGCAGTTTTTAGCGCTAGCAGGTGAATTAGGCGATCGCGGCGGGGAAGCCACGGCCCTGGGCAACCTGGGTATTGTTTATGAAGTGCTGGGTGAATACGCCCAGGCGATTGAGTTTCATCAGCAAAACCTAGCCATTAGCCGAGAACTGGGAAGCCGTCTGGGAGAAGCCGATGCCCTCAGCAATCTGGGGTTGGTCTACAACGCCCTGGGGCAACACCAGCAGGCGATTGAATTGCATCAACAGGCGATCGCCATCGATCGAGAAGTGGGCGATCGCCAGGGGGAAGCCATTTCCCTTAACAATTTGGGATTGACTTTTCTCAGAACGAATCAACTGGCCGAGGCGGAAACAGCGTTGACGCAGTCGATTACAACCTACGAGGCGCTACGGGCGGATCTATCTGATATCCAACTGATCTCCCTAGCCGATACCCAAACAACCGCTTATGAGCTGCTAATGCAGACTTTAACCGCCCAGGGAAATCCCAGTGCAGCCCTGGCTATCAGTGAACGGGGGCGTGCCCAAGCTTTTGCCCTGCAACTAGCCCTACGTCAGGATGACAGCAGTACTGAAGCCCCGACAACCTTTCCGACTCTTGCCGAGATCCAGACCATTGCTCGCCGCCAAAATGCTACTCTGGTCGAATATGCGCTGATTGACCAGCAAGATCTTTACATCTGGGTCGTCCAGCCTTCCGGCGAGGTTACTTTTCGTGCGTTAGAGCTAGATGGCTTGAATGGTTTCCAAGGCGCGATCGCAACCCTTGACACCCCGATCTACCGTGGCGGCTCCCCATCTGCTCTCGATGTACTGGTGACCGACTCACGGCGGGGCATTAGCGTAGTTGAAGAAACAGGCAGCAATAATAGCTCCGAATACCTCAAAGACTTGCATCAGCTTTTGATCGATCCGATTGCAGACCTGTTGCCCACCGATCCCGAGGCCAATGTAGTATTCGTTCCTCAGGGCAGCTTGTTTCTAGTGCCCTTTGCCGCTTTGCAAGATGCCAACGGCACATACCTGATCGAAAAGCATACGGTTTTAACTGCCCCCTCAATTCAGGTCTTGGGCTTAGCTGCCAGGGAGGAGCAAGTCGCAACCAGAGGCCAGCCATTGGCAGACGCCTTGATTGTGGGGAATCCTGTCATGCCTGAAGTTTGGATTCCAGCAGAAAATGGCCTCCAAGAAATTCAGCTTGCGCCTTTACCCGGAACCGAAATGGAAGCATTAGCCATTGGCGGCTTTCTAAATACATCGCCATTGATTGGCACCCAGGCGACCGAAGCCCAGGTTAAGCAGCAAATGCCTGAGGTTCAACTGATCCACCTAGCAACCCATGGTCTGCTTGAATATGGCGACCCGCAATCTTCTGGCATATTCGACGTGCCTGGGGCGATCGCCCTGACACCTGGTGATGGCGAAGACGGCCTGCTCACCGCCAGCGAAATTTTGGAGATGGATTTACAGGCCCAACTGGCGATTCTTAGCGCCTGTGATACGGGCCTCGGGCGGATTACCGGAGATGGGGTAGTTGGCCTGTCTCGTTCCTTGATTACGGCTGGGGTTCCAAGCGTCATCGTTTCCCTCTGGGCCGTGCCTGATGCACCTACGGCAGCGCTAATGACGGAATTTTACAATCAGCTCCAGGCAGGGCAGCCCAAAGCCCAAGCGCTACGACAGGCAATGTTAATAACGTTGGAGAATCATCCAGAACCCCGCAACTGGGCTGCGTTTACCCTAATTGGAGCAGCAGATTGAAGTGCTGCCGGGGTTGCGGCTTCCTTTCCCTACTTTTTTCACTCTCAGCAACCCCTGATTAATCAGGTGTTAGTTCAAAATAGTGATAGACGAAACAACTCACAACGCCCATAATTTGTTTCGAGCAACAATGGGAGCGGTTCTTTCATCACAACATCCGGACTCAATGAGGACGAGCAGCCATGACTGCAACCCCATCAACCCTAACTAAATCTGCATCGTTACCCCGATACCGATGGACGACCCAGCAGTATCACGCCGCTGTTAGAGCAGGATTTTTGGGTGATGGACGGCTTGAACTATTAGATGGAGATATCGTTACTGTGCCCGTCCCCGATCCGATCCATGAAGCCGCCATCAGACGGTTACTGAGATATCTAATCTCGGTGTTGGGGCAAAGGGCACACCTTGAGAAGGTCATGCCGATAGCACTTTCTGAAAACTCAGAACCCATCCCTGATATTGCCGTGGTGAAGCTGTCAGAGAATGACTACGCGACATCGCACCCCACTCCACAAGAGACTTACCTCCTGATCGAAATTGCCAACAGCAACCCCGAACGCGATATCAAAGCTAAACGGTTGATCTACGCTCAAGCTGGTATCCTCGAATACTGGGTATTTGACTTGGACGCCCGTGAGATGAGGGTCTTCCGAGCACCTAAAGGTGAAGCGGGTACGGCAGACTACGGCATTGATACAGTGTGGAATACAGATACGGTCAGTCTTTTAGCTTTCCCCGACATTGAACTGTCAGCCACGACACTCAAGCAGCTAGCTTTCAATTGAGATTGAGTCGTAACTGGCGACTGCGTCGTTGCCCCACCTAAGAGCGCAACGGAACACGCTTACTTCACGCCTTCGATTTTGTTGTTCTCGGGGATTACAAGCCATTGCCGATCAACACAAACGGTGCCCAGTAATAGGGATGGCTTAGCGCATTGCTAGCTTCTGTGGCGTTTCTGCCGTCTTCCAGGCGAATGGCGATGCCTGCCCGTTCACCGCTGAGGACAGTTTCGTCACCGTTAATCAGTGCGGTTTGTGCCCATTGCAGGGCTTCTGCTTTGCCCATGCCTCGATCTAGCGCTGTGTAAAACGCGTTCATTAGCACCTGTGTACCGCCATCGCTCACTTTCCACAAAGAGGCAACCACGGCCCGTGCCCCGGCCCTTTGAAACTGATAGCCCAAGCCCAAGATTTCTTCACCATTGCCAAATGCGCCGCCTAGCCCCGTTTCACAGGCGCTGAGTACCACCAAATCCACATTGCTCAAATTCCAGTCTTTGATATCGGCAAGGGTGGGGGTGTCGCCATTGCCAAACACGATGAATGACGATTCTGGCTCTCCTGGCACGAAGGCGGCATGGGTAGCGAAGTGGACAATGCTGTGATCGTTCATTTGAGGTCGCACAGCCGCGAGGCTAAACTGCTCGTCAATCAAGGGGGTTGCCATGGGAACCGTGGAGGCCAGTAATTCCACCTCTCGGCCCGCAAAGGGCAAGCCTGGAAAGTTTTGAGTCTCGCCGTCTACTTCAATGGCGTAGTTCACTGTGTTATCAGCAAAGGCGGCGGCCAAAACGTCAACGGCGGCAGTGGGTTGAGTCTCTAAATCTTGTAGCGAGCGGGCCGTAATGTTGTTGACCTGGTAGCGCTGAATCAGCCATTGGTCGCCATCGTGCAGGGCTGCTAGGGGAACATAGCGCAGTTGACCATCAGGGGCATAGATGATTGTGTCTACACCAGCCTGTTGCAAATCCGCTTCAAGGGGGCGGATTAACCAGTCATAGAGAATTTGGGCGGGAGTTTCGGCGTTACGACTGGGGGAACGCAGGGCTTGGCGAAAATCTGAGATGGCGCGGTTGAGGTCTGAGCGGTCAATTTCAACGGTTCGACGTAGGGGGGGTGAGTTGGGGGTGGTGATCACCAGTTCGAGGCGATCTTCCAAAATCAAGGGATAGAGGATGGCGGCGTTGAGTTGTCCCAGATCGTCTTGGAGGGCAGATAAATCTTCTAAATTGAGGTTTTGTCGCTGGGCGGTGCGGCTGAGTTGATCCAGCAACCCTTGAATATCCTCACTGTCGAGGAAGGCGTTGAATTGGGCATTGATCTCTTGCTGTAGCATGACAAGCTGATCAATTCGCTGGGTTTGTTCCGGCGATCGCTGGGTGGCTTCAATTTGACGCAGTTGGGCCAGTTCTTGGCCGATTTCGATGGCGGTGTTTTGCAGTTCGTCGTAGCGTTCTAGAATGACCTGTTCGGGACGCAGGATTGTGAATGTACTCTCACCGCCACGAACTCCGCGCAGATAGTTGTTGAGTTCTTGCACTTTTAACAAGTCGAGCACTTGCTGGGCTTCTAAGATCCGATCTTGCTGGAGCAGGAGGTCAGCCAGGGTACGGTAGTCGGCTTCAAAGGTTTCGACAAAGGTGAGTTGCACATCTAAAGGGAGTTCGCGAGTGTTGCCACGAATAGACTCGCGAACTTCGACCGAATGCTTGAGAAAAACAATCGCCAGTTCTGGCTTATCAAGATTGAGTAGGGCCTGCCCGATTTTCCCCAGGACTTCCCCTTCGCCTAAGGGCACCTCAATTTCCTGAAATAGAACTAAGGCCGTATAGTAGGATTCGATCGCTTGCTCATAATCTGCTAAGCCCGCATGGGCATCACCAATATTGAGCAGGGAACGGGCAATGCCAAAGCGATCGCGCAAGGGTTGTTTGAGTTCAATCGATTGCTGATTTAACGTGATTGATTGTTGATATTGGCCGATCTTGAGATGAGCCAAACCTAGATATTCTAAGGCGTTTGCTTGCCTGACAATATTATTGCCCTGTCGAAATATCTCTAGCGCTTCAGATAACGGGGCGATCGCCTGTTGCGGATTATCCAGATAGATTTGAGAGATGCCAAGATTACCCAGCATGGTGGCTTCTAAATCATCATCTTCGAGATTGATCGCCAGATCTAAACCTTGATTAAATAGTTCAGCTCCCTTAGCAGATTGGCCGAGCAACGTGTATGCAGAGCCTAACGCCTCTAAGGAGTAGATCTGCTCTTCAAGATCTTCTAGTTCTTCGTAGAGTTCTAAGGAGCTAGAGAGGGAAGAGACCGCTTGCTGATAATCGCCCAACCATGTGTAAATCACCCCCAACCCCCTTAGCGTGAAGGCTTCTCCTGAGGTATTGCCACTGCGTTCAAAGATTTCAAGCGCATCCTGAAATGGATTTTCTGCCTCACGAAAATCATTATTAAAATAGCTTTCAATACCGCCAATTAACGGTTGAATAATTTCAATTTGCTCAGCAATCAATCCAGCCGTACCTTGCATAACTTCTATATCAGCTGTGTATTGATCTATATCTGGCAATTGTGTTCGTACTTCGCTGTCTAGACCTTCAAAATCTTGCTGCAATATTTGTAAATCTTGCCCGACTGCATTGATACTTACGAGCAAAGGAGAAACTTGGGATTGAGCGGATTGCCACAATCCAACAGCACCTTCAAAATCTCCAAAATTATAGCGCTGCTGTCCGGCAGTAAAAGTCTGTTCAACCTGTTCAATACCAATAGTGAGATCCGTTAGATTTGCTGCAATCGGAATCAAAGTCTGAATGATCAGTAGAAGGTCTGTCGCCTGTTGAAAATCAACTGATCTCCCAAGGGTAGCTAAGCTTTCATCTTCACTAAGAGCTTGCAGATCGCTTTCGAGTGAACGGAGCGTGAGCAGTGATGCATCAAGTCTCTCTCCTGAGGATTCAAATTTTGTCAGCGCAGACTGATACTGCTCCCCATTGAAATCATCAATCCCTGATTGAAACAGTTCAGTAATTTGATTGACTTCTAATGCCCAAGATACAAAATCATTGAAAAATAATGTCACGCCGTCAAGTCGATTGAGACCTGATTCTAAATCGCTAATTCTCCTTAAAGTTATTTCAATTTGGTTAGCTTCAATGTCATCACTTGATTCAACTTGGAGCCGCAATTGGTGGATTTCGTCAATCAGGCTTCTAATGATTCCATTAGCCGATTGAAATGTTTGTGCAGAGCGTTCATACTGATCGTCTTGAAATAATCTAACCCCTTCGAGTAGTGGTTCTTCGATGGCTCTGATGCGGGCTGCCAAATTGAGGAGTTGAGTCTGAATCGCTTCAGGCGGCTCATTGTCTGTGACTTCAGCATTCGTGATTTCGTCAGCCTCAACGGCTTGGACAACTAACTGATAATGCCCTGCATCTCCAGCATTGGCTTGTTTGATCTGTGGCGCTGGGCTCAACATCTCCTGATCGTTAATATCAAGGCGATTCGATTTCGCAGGGCTAGGCAATGCTGATGGGATAACCGATAGCGCTAACGCTGAGATTAATAGACTGAAAAACCGGAGAGTAGTCATAAGACGGGGCTAAGTAAACATTTTGAATTCGACATCTTTATTCTGCTATCAAGGTAAATCATAGGAAGCCCCGTTGGTTTTAGCACCGAATTTCCCTTAAGGACGCCTTATTCCCCTTGAATGAAGTCTGCATAGTTAAAGTCTTCGGATAGGTTTTTAGATGTTTTACACTTCCCCAGTGCTTCGTGGTAATAATGCAGTGCGATTGCGTGATGACCTAACCCTTCATGTAAGCGTCCCAACCGATTCAAAATCATTGCGGTTCCATAGCTTGTTTCATCATGCTGTAACTTTTCTAGTGCCTCTAGATAGTAATTGATCGCTAAATCCTTGTGATTAGTGTGTTCGCATACTCTGGCAATTTGTCCCAGCAAGATACTCTCTTCTCGTACCACATTGACTTGTTGGCCAAACTCACGACAAGCTTCCAACGCAGCCTGATAGCATCCCAGCGCAAACAGAAATTCCTGCCGATGAACATAGACTTGCCCCATACAGGCTAAGGTCATTGATTCACCAAGTAAGTCTTTTAGGCTGTTTCGCAAGCTCAAGGCTTGCTCAAAGTGGTGCAGCGCTTGGCCATGACGTTGGAGACGATAGCAGGTGATACCCAGGTTGTGTAGTGCTGCTGCTCGATAGGTGCGATCGCCAGATTCTTCAAACATTTCTACGGCTGCCTGGCTGTAAGTGTGGCTGCGTTCGTAATTTTGGAGCTTGCGATAGATCAATCCCAGGCCGTTCAAACAAAGCCCCATTTGGGTAACGCGTTGTTGCTGGGTAGCCTGGTACAAGGCTCGCTCGTAATAAGTCAGGGCTTGCTCATAGTTGGCCGTTACATGGTAATGATTGGCAATGCCCAACAGCGCTTCCGGGGTAGAAGGCGACTCAAAATCTTCAATCTCGGCTGGGGTTGTGATTTGGGCTTCAGCCGCTTGTTGGAGTTCACAGTCTTGGTAGATAAACCCGATTCCGTTCAAAGCCATTTCCATCTTTGCGCCGTCATTGATTTGCTGGGCACCCATCAATAACTTTTGAAACGTTTCCAGGGCTAACTCAATTTGACCTTTATCAAACTGATGCCAGCCTAAGGTGTAGAGGGTAGATCCATCGTCAACCAGAGTCGTCCGGGGCGCGATCGCTTTATGAATCAAAGCCACCAGAAGGTGTAGCGGAGTGGTGATGGTGAAGCAAGCGATGAATGTGGGGGCCATGGTGGAAATCTCCTGGATTCAGACTATGTCGTTCACTAAAGCGATCTCTTTCTCACCCGCCAGAACTTATTCACTTTTTTAGAAAAATCGCTGTAGAGTCGATTAAGTAGATTTTCCCCGTCTGTAACTGCGACGTGACGACGGCATTGACAACCCATGATTGCTTACACCCCCGAAAAACAGGTTTACCACGACAACTGGTTTGCCCAGTTGTTTATTTGGTTATTTAGCCGCAAGATTGCCAATGCCCTCGGCAAACGGACTTGGCCCAAGGGGTATGACGGATTTGTAACGCTCTCGAAGCAGATCATGCAGGGACGCAACGCCCAAGAACAGCAGGCTCTCGTCGCCGTCGTTCTCAAATCATTGGTGCCTGCCCCTGTGCTTTGGTTAATTCGCACGCTGTTCAGCCCTACCCAACTCGTGTGCGAACTCAATGCCTGGTTTGCCACCGTGTTGTTTGAATGGCTGGTTGGCCCCTGCGAAGTCACCGACGTCGAAGTCACCGACGCAGAGGGCACAGTGACGGTGCAAAAAAGCGGCGTCCACATCAAAAAATGTCGTTATCTAGAACAAAGCCACTGCGTTGGGTTGTGTATCAATATGTGTAAGCTACCAACCCAAAACTTTTTCACTCAGGATTTCGGCATTCCCCTCACCATGACCCCCAACTTCGAAGACTACAGTTGCGAAATGGTTTTTGGGCAAACCCCACCCCCCTTAGAAACCGAAGCGATCTATCACCAACCCTGCTTGATTGACGACTGCACCACGGCGACGGCAACGGCTGTCCCCTGTCCGAAGGTGAGGCAATAACTACCGTTCTACTTGTACCGTCAGTACCTCATAATCTTCAGCTGCAAAAACGTCTTCAGCATAGGGATACATGCAGCGATCGCGATCAATCATGCCCGGATGGATGCCTAGAAATTGCTCATCCACGAAATGGGAAGTACGACAGATAACCGCTGAGTGGTCGCTAAAGAGTAGATAAGCTTCTCGCGACTGGGCATGTTCTTGACGTGAAATCCAGGCCAAATTAGTTGCGTCGGGATGCTTGGGGTGAGCTGTCACTAGCACTTCATAGTCGTGTTTGTAGAGCTCAATGGGGGGATCGGCTTCAAAAACAGCGATATTGCAGTAGCCATTGACGACCTTACCGGGGCGATTAATGCCTAGGTGAACGGCACGACACAGCACAAGTGGATGACCATCGCCTTCTTGTCCAACGATAAATGCTTCCGGTGGCATCGCTTGGGTTGCCTGTAGAGCCACCCATTGATGATCGGTAATGGTATAGCGCAGGTGAGTTTGGGCTGAGACTAACTGTGCCACTTGCTGCAAGTTAGATTCAACCGGCGCTAAATTCTCGGTGGGAGCAGGCTTGGGCTGAACCTCCCTGTTGAGATAAAAAGCATCGACCATGGGATCAAATAGGGCGGCAAAAAAGCCAATGCCTGCAATCGTGATCAACCAGTGACATAGGCGACCCAATGTATAGGGATTTAGAGACTTTTCAGGAATTTTAGCCATCGCGAAATGCCTTCTAATGGGGGTATTAACACCAAACTGAGCCACAAAACAACAGGACAAATGGGTACATTTGTACCTTGTATTTCTATGGTACAGGTAAACTACTCTTGGTCAAGGGCACCTTGATGACCTTAGACCGTTGACTTAAACGTGAGACATCACCTCAAAGTTAGCCATGACCCTCATCTCAAAATCGGGGGAGGCTCACAAGCGATCGCGATCGATTTCTCTAGCCTGGGGTGCAGAAAGCGGAGATGACAGGCGTGCAGGTAATAGCCGATGTCTCCTGGGACAGGCAGCTTCGTGCCACCCGCCGGGGGAGTCAAGCGAGGAATACCACCCACGGTGTACAGCGGATCGCCAATTAAGGGATACCCTGCGGCTGCTAAATGAATCCGAATTTGGTGGGGGCGTCCGGTGCGAATCGTGACTTCCACTAGGGTCTGTTGGGGCGATCGCGCCAAAACTTGCCCCTCACTATATGCGGGCAATCCCGCTGGTGTTGAGCCATAGACATACCCCAGTAGCGGATGGGGCAGTTTACCGATGGGTGTGGTGAGCGTGAAGCGATCGCCTAAATCCCGGGCACCAATTGATGGCCCCACCAACGCCCGATAGGTTTTCTGTAATGTTCGTTCCGAGATCGATGGCGCTACACTAGATTGCCGCATCTGTTGACTCAGGTGGGCCTTTGCTAGGGGCGATCGCGCCAATAACAACACCCCAGAAGTGCCCCGCCCCAGACGATGGATAGGCACCGGAGTGTCTGTAGGGTAATGCTGTTTTAGCTGATGCAGCAGGGTATGCTGCAAAAAGCCGCCCCCGGGTAACACAGGCAACCCAGCCGGTTTGGAGACTGCCAGCACATCTGAGTCTTCATAGAGGATCTCAAAATCTAGGGGTACCTCTGGTTCCGACCAGGGGAGGCGATGATAAGCCAGGTGTTGTCCCCGCTTCAAGGGCGTGTCTGGGTTAATGACTTGCCCCTCTAACAAAATCTGCCCCGCTAAAATTCTGGCGTGCCATTCTGCGCGACTGGAATGGCCATAGCGATCGCTGTAGTAATTCAATACAGACTGCCCCGCTGCCGTTGGGGGCACCCGTTCTCGATAGATCCAGCCTTGATTCTGGCCTTGCTGGCAACTCATAAATCACACCCGATTTGAAACCTTGGGCCTTCGCTTGAGGAAAACCCACAGCTCTGGATGTGAAAGAGAGACTGGTTGCACTTTGTTGCATCCATGGGCGATCGCGTTTCTATCGGGGAATTACTAAATTAAATCGTGGCTTGCCCCGATTTGTGGGGTTCCCAAACCTCTAAACTCCGTCCAAATCTATTTGTTGTCAATTCTCCTGTAAATTGTGATGCAATATCCCCTTGAGCTAACGTTTAAGTTTTGGTCTTTGGCACCCCAAATGTCTGTCAAAGACGCGAACGAAAACACACTATTCTATATTCGTCAAAAGCTATTCAAACTCAAAGAAGCCATTGGTATTTTTGCCGATGCCCAACGGTCGCAACTACTCTATGAAATCAAGGCTGATCGGATTATCGATTTCTCTGCCCGTTATCACTTTTTAGATGCTCAACGGGGCGATATTGGCTCAGTCAAGCGCCATGGCCTCCGTTCCATCTGGCGGGCTCGCTACGACATCTACGATGGTAATGATGTCGTTTTCACCATCCATGAAGAAAATCCCTGGATCAAGTTAATGGACAGTGTGTTTGCTGAAATCCCTATTGTAGGGCTGTTCACTGGCTATGTGTTTAACCCAGCTTTTCTAGTACAGCGCCCTGATGAAAGTATCGTGATGCGTCTTTCTAAGCGCCCTACTTTTATGTCGAGAATTTTTAATATTAAACAAATCGATCATCTCACTGAAAGAGAAGAAACCCAAGTATTACTCAGCCTGATGATGATGCTCTTGCTAGAGCGCAATCGGGGATAGTGCGATTTGGGGTTGATGAGACGAAAGGGACGCGAGTTGTTGCGTCCCTTTTGTTTGAGTGGTAATTAACTAATGAACTAGGCTTACTTGTTGGGTTGAGGCGTCATGCGCAGATAAGGCTTGATTTCGGTGACGCCTTTTGGGAACTTCTGCTTCGCTTCCTCGGTAGGAATGGCAGGAGACACCACCACATCTTCACCTTCTTGCCAATCTACAGGTGTGGCGACACTGTAGTTGTCGGTCAGCTGCAGCGAATCAATTACCCGCAAAATCTCATGGAAGTTGCGACCCGTGCTAGGCGGATAGGTGATGGTTAACCGCAGCTTTTTGTTAGGGTCAATCACAAACACCGTACGCACGGTGACTTTAGCATTGGCATTGGGATGAATCATGCCGTACAGGTCAGAGACCTTTTTATCTTCGTCGGCAATGATGGGATAGTTAACCGTCGTACTTTGGGTTTCGTTGATATCACTAATCCAACCCTGGTGAGACTCAGTGCCGTCAACGCTGAGTGCAATCACCTTCGCACCCCGCTTTTCAAACTCGGGCTTGAGTTTAGCCACGTTCCCCAGCTCGGTGGTGCACACGGGGGTATAGTCTGCTGGGTGAGAAAATAACACAACCCAGCTATCGCCTGCCCAATCGTAAAAGTTGATTTCACCCTCGGAGGTTTGTTGGGTGAAGTTAGGTACCGTATCTCCTAATTGAAGCACCATAACCAAGTTTCCTGTGATCTAATATGAGGTCTACAACACGTCAGCAGAAATATCTGCCACACTATGCATCATGACATAAACCCCGGTATCCCGATCGGAGATTAGATGTTTCTTCAACATTAGGTATCACTGTGCTCAGAATAGCTCTCAATCCGCAGCGTTGAAACAAATGGGGAAGGAAGCCGTGTTTCGGGTTTTCTCCAGAAAAACTTTACATGATGAGGCTTTTTTCATGGTGCGCTAATATATCTGCATTGCCCAATCAGGTTACTGACATAGACCTTTGGGTTTTATAGTTTGAGGAACCTTTGGGCTCCAAAATCTGTCTAAGTGCACGTTCGTTTTGATCAGTATCCGTGGCCTCTTCTCTTCCCCCCGACCGGCCCAATTCAACGCTTTCGGTTTCTGCTGAGCGTCGCCGTGCGGATCATGGTCCCTTGCTGATTACGGCGCTAATGATGCTGGGCGTTTCCTGGATAATCACTCAATGGATGCCAGATCAAGGCTACGATTCATCGTCCTTTCAATCCGGCTGGGCGACTAAACCGGCTCCTTTAGAGATGCAGGGCGGCGATCCTCATATTCGGGCGTTGATGCGCACGATCTCAGCGAGTGAATCGAACACCGCTGAGCCCTATCATGTCATTTATGGGGGGCAACATGTGAAAGATTTGAGTCAGCATCCTGAGATTTGTGTTGATATTGCCTCGGGCCCCAATGCCGGCAATTGTTCCACCGCCGCAGGACGCTATCAGTTTTTAGATAAAACCTGGCTCGATAAGGCTAAACGTTACCACCCCAAGCCGCCATCTTGGATTGGCTTTTGGCAAGAGTACAGCTTTGAACCCGAGTTTCAAGATCAGGTAGTTTATCGCTGGTTAGCTGATGATAATGCCTGGGGCGGTATCGATATTGCAGAGCTATTGAGCCAGGGAGAAGTTGACCATGTATTTGAGATGCTCTCAGGCACTTGGACGAGCTTAGGCTACGGCATTGAAGATAATGTAGTGACGCCACAGTTAGCTAGGATCTATCAAGAAATGCTGCAAGAAGAGCTAGCCACCCAGGGATGATTGCCTTGAAAACAAGACTAATGCTAATGCAATTTCATCACTCATAAAAGATCATAAGGTCAGCAAGAAGATGATTTCGCATGAATATCAGTGCATTTTTGTCCATATCCCAAAATGTGCAGGAACGAGTATTGAAAATGCACTAGGGCACTTTAAAGGCCATACTGGCAGGGGCGGTCAAGATCATCGAAGTATTAGGCTGATTGAACAGCCTCTAGTCAACTCAAATCTTTTTTCATCTCCGGAAAATCTTTCTGAAGTTATAGAAAGAATACGTCATCAATATCGTTCTGGTATGAATCCGCGAAACAAGCTGACTGTTACGAAGGAACAATACAAATGCTACTATAAATTCACTTTTATTCGAAACCCTTGGTCACGAGCCTACTCGTGGTACAAGAACGTGATACGAGATGATATTCATAAAAAGAATGATCGGGTTACTCAACATCTTTCATTGAATGAGTTTCTTAAGCGATATTCAGGGAAAGGTATGTTGAGACCACAGACCTATTGGCTCAAGGATTTTAGTGGTTCGATTCCTCTAGATTATATTGGTCGGTTTGAAAGTCTGGTCGAAGATTTTCAAAAAGTGTGTCGATCGATGCATATTCCACAGCTTGAGCTTGCCCATGAAATTAAAGGTACGGGCGAAGATTATCGTCAATACTATGATCATGAGTCTATCAACCTGGTTATGGAAGTCTATCAGGAAGAGATAGAACTGTTCGGCTACTCGTTTGACTGATCAATTGAATCCTTGATTTATTCTTTCTGAAAAATAACGGATAGATTGTTGGCGGGCATAGGGATGGTTTGCTGATGGCGTAATTGCTGCGATCGCGCCAGATCCACCACGACTTCTAACTGACGAATCCCCCAGCGTTCATCCCGCGCTTTTAAGCTTTGATCGAAGGCTAAATTGCTCGGCGCAGTGGGTGCAGTTTGCTGAAAGAAAGGGCCATAGAGGTAGAGAATGCCGCCAGATGGCAACAGCCGAGCGGCTCCGGCCATCAGTCCTTCACAGGCTGTCCATGGGGCAATGTGAATCATGTTGATATTGACGATGGCTGCAATCATGCTGCGGTCAAAATCACTTTGCTGCAACGGTTCTGGCAGTGGATCTTGCTCAATTGACCAGGGGTTAGCGCTGGCGTCTAAATTAACGGGTGGATAGCAGTTGTTTTCAGGACAAGCTGTTTGCCATGCGACAATGCTGTCACGCGCCAATGGGTTGGGGTCAGAGGGGAGCCAATTCAGATAAGGCATCAGAGGGGCAAAGAAAACGCTGTGCTCCCCTGTACCGCTGGAAATTTCCAGCACCGTTTTACCTTGGAACCGTTCGGTCGGTAAAACCTGCTGCAGCACAGCCAAAATGGACTCTCGATTACGCTGGGTCGCTGGCGCATATTGGCGGGCATCTTCAGAAGTCATAGGCACAGGAGATGAGGTTCGGATACCTGGCATAGTATGACACCGGAGAGCCTACTATGATGAATCTAGATTTAGTTGTAAAACTCCCCATTGCCCAATACTCAACCACAGGAGGATGGCCCAGAATGCAAAGCACCTATGATTCTGACAAGCGCAAATTTTTGTCGGCATTGAGCCATGGTTCGATATTTCTGAGTGCCTTGATTGTCTCAGCTGGTATACCCTTGGCCATCTGGTTTATCTCAGACGATTCGGTAGTTAAAGACAGTGCCCAGGAGGCTCTCAACTTTCACCTCAACGTCTGGGCCTATGGGATCGTGTTTGGGTTGTTGACGCTGCTACTGATTGGTTATCCCCTGTTAGGTATTTTGTTCGTTGTGCAGATTTTGATGCCGATCTTGGCTATTATCAAAGCTCTGCGTAATCCTGAGGAAGCTTATCGTTATCCCTTCATCTTCCGAGTGCTCTAAGGGAACGCTTCATATTTAACTTAATTGCTTCAATTAAACTCAGTAAGTGTCCAAACAGGTTCTTGCTGAGTATTTTTTTGATCTTCTAACAAACGTCTATCCCCACCCCATGGCTAACCGCACCCAGTTCGCTATTGGCACGTTTAATCTGTACAACTTAAACCGCCCTGGTTTACCGATTTACGCTGATGCTGACGGCTGGGATACAGCAGCCTACGAACGTAAGTTGGTGTGGATCCACAATACTATTCTGAGAATCGCCGCCACTGGCCAGGTGGTGGTGTTAAAAACTCATAGCTTCCTGCCGCCGTCCCTGCTGCCGCCGTCAACACAATATCAAACGATAAAGACACCCGCAGCTCCTCTGCGTGGTTCATCGTTACCCCATGGCGCTGTTTGGCTGGGAAAATGATCAGCCGCCCTTCCGTTGGCAGATAGAGGGCTTGATCTTGATTTAGGTCGTTCCAACTGGTGATGATATTCGTATTTTCGCTCCCCAAGCCAGGGCTTACCTCATTCATCCGGGCATCATCAATGAAAGTCAAACAGCCTGACTGATCCGTCCCCGACTCTGGCACCGCCACGTAATACACGGCGCTAATGTGGGCCGTATTGTGACAGTGCAGCCCCACTTCCTGTTGGTGTCGCGAGATCACGGGCCAAGCCCGCTGAATATACAGTTCAACCTGGCTGAGATCGAAGCCTAACGCCTGCAGGTAAATGACGGTATGGGCCTCGACTTGTCCGACAATCCAGTCAAAGCGCGGATCCGTATGGATTTGCTCGACGCCATGAAGATCCCCTGTCCAGGCCATTTCTGGAAAATTACGGCGTTTGCCCACGGCCTGTTCAAGCTGGAGGACAGCTGTTAGCATTGCCGCCTTGTGTTGAGGGGCCTCTGGTAAATCCTTGTAATAGACGGCCAGGGGAAACCAGGTATTAATAGGCATTGGGTCGCAGCGCTGAAAATTGCCCTTGGATTGTATAGGGAAAGATAGATGACGAACTACGGAGGGTTTTCCTGATTTCCGTTGGATCTGACTGAACTTTGAATTAATCGCTCATCGTAATTTTCAGCCAGACTGCCCCCGGTCTTATCCTTGCCCCCGGAAAACGGCTGGCTTGCTTAGCTCAAAATTCACTATCAATCTTAAGGGGACATCGTGACACAGCATCGTTGGCGAAACTGGACAGAATATGCCCTTCTGCTGGGCTCTGGGGCAGGGACAGCGGCTTCAGTCGTGACTCAGCAATTACTCTTTGCATCTGCACCGTTGACCGTGTTGGTGGCGATGGGGATGCTCAACCGCCGTCGCTTAGAACAGCAAGTAGACCAGGCGACAGAGGGCCAGATTGGAGAAAATCAGCGGCTATTAGATGATGTCAGCGTGCTGCAAGAGCGGGTCGCGGGTATGCCAACACCAGAATCGCTAACGGATTTCCAGCGATCAGTGATGGCCCACAGCGATCGCGCGATTTTGCGCTTCTCCCGGGAGATTGATAAAAGCCGCCAACACCTTGAACAGCGGATGCAAGCCATTGAAGCGCCAGATTTGAGCCAGTTTTACGAGGACATGGGGGGCCTACAGGCTCAGTACAACGATTTGTGCAGTTCGCTAAACACGCTGACCAACCAAGTCCAGCGACTCTCTAAAGTTCCCCGCATGGAAGCGGCTGAGGGCTCTATTTCCCATCTCAAAACTGAAATGATGCAGATGCGCGTGTCCTTGGAAAATTTGGGTGCTGATACCAAAACTAATTTGTCTACTTTGCAAAATAGTGTCAGCCACTTTGAACGGCGGCTGCGTCAGGCACAACCCCAGAGTGATCCCGGGTTGATTAAAGAAGAGGTGCATGAACTGATTAAGACAGTCTCAGATTTAGTGCCCCGACGGGATTTTATGGTCTTGAGCGATCGGTTGCAGGCGTTTAGTCAGCAGCAAGCAAGTTTGAAGGAAGCGCTGCAAAATTTGCAATCTGCAGCGATGGGGCAACCCACGACTAAAATATTGACGCCCCAGACTGCATCGCCCCAGGTGGAGATAGCCGCCCAGACCCAACAAAACTTTCAGCGCCAAATTGATCGGCTTAACAATGACCTGATTGCTTTGGAGTTGCGCTTAAATCAGGGAGAGAGCCCCCATCAACTGCAGAGCACCGTTCAACAATCGGTCACTGATTATGTCAGTCGCCTGCAAGCGCAAATTGATTACTTGGCCCAGGTCAATCAAGCCCTAAGCGGGCAACAACAAGAAATCCAGCAGCTGTTGCAGCAATTGTCGGGGATGCCTGCGGAAGGCTCACTCCAGGGTGCGTTGCCAGAGCCGTCCCGACAAAATCCTTTAGCAGATCAAATTACCTCGCTCAACTTCCGGATTGAGTTGACTGAAGCTCAGCTGGATAAAGTGCAGCAGCAGTTGACCCAGGTAGACCCCCAATCCAGTGTCCAATCTACACGTCAACCCACAAACCAGTGGATTGTTGATTTTCAAGTGGGATCCAATGTAAGGGGTCAGGCGGCCTCAGGCAGTCGGCGATCGCTGGAACATGCCATAGCCCAAACCCAAGAGCGTTTAATTGTAGTTTGGCCTTGGGCCGAATCTTGTGAGCTAGATGAATTGATGGTGAACCAGTTTCGTCAGCTGCTTGTGCGGGAAGGGGTGTTAGAAATTGGCTGGTGTCATGTTGGCGATCGCCGGGAAGGTCGCCTCCTGGCTGCCATTAGCCAACGCTGGAAAATCGAATCGACCCAAAAGCAGTTGCTTAAACAGGCTCTAAATCAGCTGCTACCGCTCAAACAAGAGTTTCCCGATCAGTTTAAGTTCAAAATTTTGGGCACTGATGAAAACTTTTTAGTGTGCGATCGCCGCTTTGCCGTCCTCGGCGTTGAACCGATGCAAACGGTTAACAGCGTATTTCCGCGTTTGGGTTTAAAGCTCCACACCGACGATCGTAATGTTGTGCAGCAACTCACCCAACGGTTTGACGCCCCCACCCTAGACTCGCAGGATGTCTGTGCTTACTTTAACCGGGGCATTACCCGCTATGACCTGGGCGATCTCAAAGGGGCACTGCTCGACTTTAATCAAGTGATTCAGCTCGACCCACAAGACGGGGTGGCCTATACCAACTGTGGGGTCATCTATGCTCAATTAGGACAGATTGAACAGGCGATCGCGTCCTTTTCCCAAGCCATTCACCATGAGCCTTGTAGTTTTGCCGCTTACTGTAACCGGGGATATTTCCATCTAGAGCAGGGCAACTACTTTGCCGCCATTGACGATTTTGACCAGGCAATTCAGTGCCAGCCTTCCTCTCCCATTCCCTATTTTTATCGGGGGAGTGCTCGTCAAAAACAGGGGGCACTCCGGGACGCGATCGCAGACTACAGCGCTGCCATCGAGCGCAATCGGCAAAACATTGCTCTTCCCTATTGCTATCGCAGCGCCGCTTATCAAAAGCAGGCCGCGATCGACGATGCGATCGCCGATTTAGAAGTCGCCACCCAATACTTAGAAGCCCAAAATGACCCTAAAAACCTGGCGTTGCTACGGCGTACCCTGGAAAAGCTTTACCGTACCCATACGGCTGTGGTTTAGAACAGTTTATTGGCCAAACCGAATCTTAAGATAGTCATCCTCCATCTTGGCGCCTGCTGGTTTCAGGGCAGCCAAAGCTTGAGGTAGCACCAAGTTACGACGGTGGTTGCCAATCCGGATATTTAATTCGTCAGCGGTTTTGCTGAGCTCGATTTTATCTTTTGCAATCCCTGGCAGGTAAACTTCCAGACTATATTGCTCGGCATCTTGCACCACACGCAGGGTGGTTTCCTTGTAGTACACCTGGGCTGGATCTTCCTCCCCATATAGAGTTGTCTTCAGGCGCTCTAGGGCTTCAAGGCCGCACATCTCTTCAGAATAGAGGGGCACTTCCTTCACCGGCAGCGGGTGGAAGTTCTCATGAATTTCTTGGCGATACTGCTCTTGGTTTTCCTTCCACCGCTGAAAGAAAGGATCGGTCACCGAGTCTGGAATAATCCGGTTAGCGACCACCAGATCGGTGCCGACATTGTACAAACTTAGATAGGCATGGGCACGCAGGGATTCTTTGATCACCATGCGCTCAGGGTTCGTTACCAAGCGCACCGAGGTGACGGTGGGATCAGTCAACACTTTTTCCAGTGCTTCAAGCTGTTCGTAAAACTCGTAGGGGGCATCCATCACTTCTTTATTGGGTAGCGAAAACCCCGCCACTGGACGAAATAGCGGTTCCACAATGGGGCGCAACACTGCTGAAACGGTCTGCAAAGGCTTATAAAACCGCCGCATGTACCAGCCAGCTACTTCAGGTAAGCTCAAGAGCCTGAGTGCGGTTCCTGTCGGGGCGGAGTCGATGATCAATACATCGAATTCGTTCTCATCGTAGTGGCGTTTCATCCGCACCAGACTGAAGATTTCATCCATCCCAGGCAAAATTGCCAGTTCTTCAGCTTCGACCCCTTCTAAACCCCGAGCCTGCAATACTTGAGTAATGTAACGTTTCACGGCGCCCCAATTCCCTTCTAGCTCCATCAAGGCATCCAGTTCAGCGCCCCAAAGATTGGGCTTCACCTGGCAGGGGGCGTGGGACAGTTCTTGGTCAAAGCTATCGGCCAAAGAGTGAGCTGGATCAGTGCTGAGCACGAGTGTTTTATAGCCCAGTTCTGCACAGCGCAATCCGGTAGCTGCCGCTACGGAAGTCTTGCCAACGCCACCCTTTCCAGTCATCAAAATTACGCGCATGGGAAGTTTTGCCCTGTCTCAGAAAATCTCAGAAAAATCAAACCTTGTGCACATCCAGATTCCCAATTTTCCCTGAGCTAGAAACTCAAGTTCTCAAATCGGATGTGGTTTACACGCCTTTACTGTATCGAGTTTCTCAATGATTCGGGTAGCTCGCTTAAAATGCACAGGAGGTTGGCAGAGGCGGTTGGGTTGCAATTTCGGGTGCCAGGGGCACAGAAAACTCTACGGTTTGGAAGCCCTCGTTAACGTTGCCTTGCAAGGCGATCGCGCCATAGCCTGGCCGATCAGTCTGGTCGCCTGCAAAATGGCCGCGGACAATCACCACTTCAGTTGGGTCAATCGGAACCGGGCCACCAGAGCGGGTAAAGGGTTGTTCATTCACATGACTGTGGGCCAAAATGCGGCGATAGCGTAGTTCGCCCGTTGAGGTGATTACCTCCCACCAGTCGGCATAGGCATCGCAGCCTGTATCATCACTGCGTAACGTCACAGAGAAAATATAGCGACCGGGTTGCCCACTGACTTCGACGGTCGTGACGGCGACGGCATCTGTTGTATTGGATATCATGGCTGGCTCAGGGATGGAAACTGGGGCACTTTCACGGTCATTGGTAGTTGTTGTCGGGGCCGAACTATCTGTTACCGCGGTATCCGCACTGTCACGCCTTACTCCCCCTCAACCGATTCGGTTCGGGGTAGCGTGATAGCGCTAAATGTGTAAGCTTGACCGTTGTGAGTGATAACTGGCAACACTGTTGACGCGGGCTCTTCAGGGTCAATGGTTAAGGCCTCAGGCTTGGCGGCGTTGGCAACAGGGGGTTGCGGACTAACTGGCACTTGGGTAATGGGAAACAAGACCTGGGCCACCTGAGTCTGATTTTGTAATTCCTCGGTTGAAGACACCAACCCACTTAGACCATTGACCAAATTGCGAATATTGTCGCGAAAGGTTGGGTCTCCCGTGAGTTCATCGATGTCTGCCATGATCTTTTGGGCACTTTGAAACACATCTCGGGCAGACGCTAAGGTTTGCTGCAACATGATCAAATTCTCGGGGGTGTTGAAGGCATCGGTAATCTCGCGAATATTTTCCGAAGCGATCGCAGCATTGGCCGAGAGAATTTCCAAATTGCTTAAAAACTCACCGTCTTGGATAGCTGGCGTCACGGTGTCCAGAATCGTGCGCAAGCGCGCGCTGCTAACGCTGAGGTTGTCCAGGGTGGTTGTGATGTTGGTTCGATTGGCCGCCAGTAAAACCCTGGCCTCTGCTGCCGTCAACTCAATCTCTTGGGCGGCACCCCCTGCAGAAACAGCAGCATCCGTGGCTGCGGCTAGGGTGCGTTGGGCTCCAGCAGAGAGGGGAGCAATTTCCTGCCGCAGATCCTGGGTCAGGACGGTCAACTCTGCACTCAGGTCAATAAAGTTCTCGGTAATTTGGCTAGTATTGTTGGCGATCGCTTTAATGTCTTCAATCAACTCTGGATCAGAGAGGGCCTTGGAGATTTGGTCAGCGGATCGAATCAATGTGTCATAGCTAATGCCTTCACGACCGGGTAAGAAATCTCCATCGCAAGCAATCAGCGTGGCGTCACAGTCTTCACCATAAGGACTCAACCCCACTGCGCTATCGGGAATTGTGGCTTGGGGGACGATGGTAATGATGGTTTCGCCAATCAGACCAGACTGGTTGGTTTCGACCACCGACTCCTTCGGGATGACAAATCCAGGTTGGGTAATCTCGATCGTGACATCGACAACATTCGTCTTGGCTTCGATGCTGACAATGCGACCAATGGCGACCCCACGATAGTTCACCGCAGTGCCTACCTGTAAGCCTGCCGTGGTCTCAAGGGAAGATTGGAGGGTGTAGCTGCGGCTGCCGGGATTCAACCCCCTAAGCCAGATCACTAATATGCCAAACAGACCCACCCCGATCAAAATCAGCAAACCAACTGAACCTTCTCGCAGCGTTCGTGTTCGCATCTCAACTCCTCACTCCATAAACCTAGCCAACAACGTGAATAGGGCCTTTAACTGCACCACTAAAGAACTGCCGCATCAATGGGTTATCTGTACCGTCAATTTGATCCACACTGCCGTTCCACTGGATTTTACCCTGATGTAGAAAAAGTACCCGATCGGCAGTTCGGCGGATAGTGCTGTCCTGATGGGTCACCATAATGTAGGAACCACAACCATCCCGACGTTGGATGTCTCGAATCAAATCCTCAATCACGGTCGAAGCAATCGGATCAAGCCCTGCCGTAGGTTCATCGTAAAGCAGTAAATCGGGGTGGTCGCGTGGACTGTCAGGGTTAGCGATGACTGCTCGGGCAAAGCTCACCCGTTTGCGCATGCCCCCCGAGAGTTGAGCCGGATAGCGATCGCTAATGCCAGGTAAACCGACCATATCTAAGGCGTGCTCAACCAGTTGATGAATCGTGCGTCGTGGCAAACGAGAATGTTGATACAGCGAGAAACCAACATTTTCTTCAACCGTCAATGAGTCAAACAGAGCGGCTTGTTGAAACACCATACCGGTGCGTAACGGTGACGGGGTATCGTCAATCAGGCCGCTTCGGGGGACGCCTGACATATATATTTCCCCTGAATCAGGCGATAGCAGTCCGGCGATGATGCGTAAAATCGTCGACTTGCCAGTGCCAGAGGGGCCAATAATCGCGATGGCTTCCCCTCGATAAATGGTAAGGTTAAGCCCGTCCAAGACTCGACTGGCCCCAAAGGTTTTGGAAATATTTTTGAGCTCGACTAACGGCTCGTCGTTGCAATCTTGCTGTAATTCTGTTGTTAACTCAGACATCCCTGGCAATGTAATGATAGAGGTCGATATGGGGCGAAGGTCGAAATCATGCTCTACTCCATGGGGGATCTGAGACAGCTGGGTTGTACCTTGGGTTTAGTCTATCTGACAGGTTGCCTCCTGGGAGCATCCCCTGACTTTAAGCTGGCGTTTGATTTTCATTGTTTTCGGGGCGAATGGGGTTAGCCTAACTCCGCACTGGATTGTCCGGGCTTCTAGCCAACGGCTTTTGTATTATTCTGTGTTTTCGCCGATCGATTATTCAACTTAGGATTACGATAACAATCCCTAGCATCGTTAACCATCATAATCTTTAACCTTTTTTAAGTTGAAAAATGCCCCTGGTTTCTTTGCAAAAACGCTTACGCCGTAGCCTGCGATCGCTCCAACAAGAGAGCATCTATTTGACGACGCCTCACATTAGCCGCTGGTTTAAGTGGTTAATTCCGGGCCTATTTGTCAAGCGATGGTTGTTTCTGAGTACCGTGGGTGTCTTGATGGTTTCCGTGGGGGCTGCCATTTGGCTCAAACTGACCCCTGTGTTTTATACGGTTCAGTTTGTTGGATCGACCCTGAGATTTATTTCTACGGTCGTGCCAAGCTACATCAGTGGGCCGCTGGGGATTGCCCTGGGGATTTTATTAATTTGGTGGGGGCAAACCCGTACCCTGGGCGCGATCACTGAAGTATTGATGCCGGGTAGCGAAGACGAACTGGTGGATGTCTTGATGCAGCGGCGACGACTCTATCGTGGTCCTAAGATCGTTGTGCTAGGTGGTGGTACCGGGCTCTCAACCCTCCTCCGGGGGCTAAAGCACTATAGCGCTAACATTACCGCCATCGTGACGGTAGCAGACGATGGTGGTTCATCTGGACGGTTACGTCGTGAGATGGGGATACTGCCCCCCGGAGATATCCGTAACTGTTTAGCAGCCCTAGCTAGTGAAGAGAAATTGCTCACAGAACTGTTTCAATATCGATTTAGTTCAGGCAATGGGTTAACGGGGCACAGCTTTGGCAACTTATTTTTGTCGGCCCTGACCGACATTGCAGGTGACTTAGAAATGGCGATCGCAGCCAGTTCTAAAGTTCTTGCTGTACGGGGCGAAGTGCTGCCTGCGACCCTCAGCGACGTGCGCCTATGGGCAGAACTGAGCGATGGCCGGCAGATTGAAGGGGAATCGAATATCACCGCTGCCAAAGGCCGGATTGTGAAGATTGGCTGCACCCCTGCCGATCCGCCAGCCTTGCCCAAAGCACTCAAGGCGATTCAAGAAGCCGATCAAATCATTATTGGCCCAGGCAGTCTGTACACCAGCATTATTCCGAATTTATTGGTACCGGAAATAGCCGACGCAATTGCCCACCGCCGTGTCCCTAGCGTTTACGTGTGCAATATCATGACTGAACCGGGGGAGACTCAAGAATTTAAAGTGTCAGACCATATCCGGGCGATTGATGAGGCTTGTGGGCGTCCCCTATTTGATGCTGTGCTAGTGCAAAAGCGGTTGCCTTCACCCCAGGCCATAGCCCACTATGCCAAAGAAGGCGCAATTCCGGTAGACCTCGATCGTGACACCGTAATTGCATCAGGACGTCGCATCGTGATTGCAAATGTAATGAAAGAAGACGAGAAGACCAGGGCTATCCGCCACGACCCCGGTCGATTGGCGCGGGTGTTACTGCGATGGTACACAAAGCACTAAGCCACGCCAATTTGACTTGAATAAGCCCCAGAGCCCAGATAAAAGGGGTTTTTGAGCTGATCGTTTAGGGAAATTGGGGAGCTCAGATTCAGATAGGGACGAGGTTTGAGGGCCAGAATATTGGCAAGAAGGCATGATGCTTAAGCGCGATCGCTGATGGTATCCAGCTTACGAGTGATCCAACCCATTAGACCACTCAGAATTGCCCCAGCCATCAAAATGCCAATGGCAGGCATAAATAGCGGATCCCAAAAGCGATACCAAACATTTAAGCCAAGGTTGATGTTGAAACTATGGCCTATCAGTGCGATCGCAAACCAGGCAAAACTTATCAACACGAAAAAGAAATTCCACATTAAAACCGTGTTGAGTCCTTTAATCACCGTTTCCTTCATAGGTCAATCAATTAAAAAAATATGGCCGACCTCATTCTAGGACAGCCATACTGTAGAAGTAACGGATCGTTTCAGCTTATCCAAGGGTATTCATTTCAGTCGTAGGTAACTCAAGATTATCTGGATCAACGTAGTGACAAACGGCATCGTCAATGCAGATTAACGCCCAACCAGACTCTTCAATGCCGACCAGATGATAGTCTGCCTCCTGAACGAAAAATCCTTTGTGATTGCGGGTTTCAGGCTTCACTTCTACAGTATGCATAGTCACAACTTTTAACTCCAAACCAAAGAACTATAAGGAATAAACCACATCCAATTTCAAAACCTTGAATTTTTAGTTTGAGGAAACGTTTGAGCTTGTAGCTCAGAGAGAATTGAGGATCTAGATGTGGGCAAGACTTATCTCAAAGTGGAAAAGGATGTTTCAAAAGAAGAACTTATCCTTTTCTTTACTAAAGCTTATCATTCTCCTTATCGATCCCTTATTAAGTTATCTGACTGTTTCAAGCAAAGACGATGGCGCAATTCAACCGGGATTAAAACCTTTATAAAAAACCAAAGCCCAAACCTACCAGGGATCTTATCCGTTGATCTCGAATGGGTTTGGGTGACTATTTGGCGCTCTAATAGCTTAAAGCTTTGTAATTTCCCTCGGATGAAAAAAATACTTACCTTTAACAGTTCAGGTGCTAAACCATGTCTGATTTGAGAACTTGAGTCTCTAGCTTAAGAAAGACCATAGATCGGGAGCATCCCGAATGTGAAAAAACATTAGATTGCTAGGGAGCCATTGAGATAAGTACAGCGAAGAGAAAGCATAGCATTGACATTGTCAGCTTTCCACTGAGCCCCCGAGATTTTCTCGATGAAGAAGTCGCGGCTGTGCGGGTCCAGTTCGATACAAATGAAGGTCCAATCGTTCGCGTTGGGCAGCACCGCTCGGTAGTCCTGGTTGTCCACTTCCACCTCCGTTTGC
>JBCBZT010000064.1:0-36466 GCA_039815185.1 Cyanobacteria bacterium P01_A01_bin.123
GAAGTGCCTACAGCGATCGCATTCGGGGCGACCGAGCAGAAAATCTGGAAAAAGCGATCGCGACCTATGAATTGGCGTTGCAGGTTCGTACCCGTGAGGCTTTCCCAGCAGATTGGGCAGCGACACAAAATAATTTGAGAAGTGCCTACAGCTATCGCATTCGGGGCGACCGAGCAGAAAATCTGGAAAAAGCGATCGCGGCCTATGAATTGGCGTTGCAGGTTCGTACCCGTGAGGCTTTCCCAGCAGATTGGGCAATGACGCACAATAATCTGGGCAATGCCTACCGCGATCGAATTCATGGAGAACAAACCAAGAATCTAGAGCAGGCAATCCAAACCTATAACCAAGCTGCTCAACTCTTTACCCGAGAAGCATTCCCCAATAAATGGGCAGAGAACCAAAGCAATTTAGCAGAGGCACTGACGAAACGGGCTTTACTAACAAGTAACTTCGCAGATTTAGATACTGCTATTGATTTGTTCCAACAAGCTTTAGAAGTCGCAGTTCCTGGTAGTCCAGATTTCATCGACTCACAATACAGACTAGGCAACGCACTCTCCCGTCGCTACGAGCACAGCCAAAATCCCCAAGATTTAGAACAAGCGCTGCAAGCCTACAAAATTGCCCTAGACGCCATCAGCCCAGAACACTACGACAGACGCCAAATCTGGCAAGCGCTACCCACGACCCAAACTATTCTGGGCAGTCGCCTGGTGCGCGACGGCCAATGGCAAGAAGGGTTACAGCTTTTACTCAACAGCGTCCGACAGCTCAGCACCAGCGATGATGTATTGGCCCACGCCAATGCCCTATTCCAAACTGGACGTGCCCATGAAGCCCTCTCCGATTGGGATAATGCCCGCCTCTACTATCGCGACGCCCTCCGCCTCTATGACCATCTCAACGATCTACCCGGCATTACCAAAAGCCGCGCAGGGCTGGGTGGCGTCCTCGTTTCTCAAGGTCATCTCAAAAAAGGGTTGGCAGAACTCGCTCAAGCCCGCGATGGATATCATCAATTGCAACGGCCCGAACGAGCCGCTGAGATGGATAACCTCTATCAGGCCACCCAACGAGCCCTAGAGCGACAAGCGACTGAGGTATATGCATGACCACTGCCGACGATATCTTCGATCAGTCGTTTGCCAGCATAGAGCGCCTAGGACTAAGTGAGATCCCATTCACTGAAAGTCCGGTTGCTCTTGAAAGTAATACCCTGCACCGAATTTTTACAGGCCGAGAAAATGAGATGAGGCGTGTAGCTAACCAATTTAAAGGTCGGGAACGTCGCCGCATTTTGATTTCTGGCCGGATCGGCATTGGAAAAAGCGCTTTTCTGCTAGAAGTTTTGTCGGTATTGCGGCATAAGCGTCCTGAAATGCTGACGACCTACATTTCTCTGCCAGCTAATCTAGATCTTGCTACCACTGCATTAATCGCCGTAGCCCGTAAAATGTCTGATGACGAGTGGGCACAGCGTCAGCTCTATCAAATGGGCATTCCCACCGACAAACCCCTGAAGGAACGTAGTGCTGAAGTCAGCGGCAGTCTTGGCATTGGCGGCAAACTCGGTGAAAAAGACTTGCCAATTACCAAACCGCAATACCCCACCGTCAGCCTGGATACGCTGCTAGAACGTGCCCAAAAGAAATATCCCCAAGGTGTAGTCATCGCCATTGATGACCTCGACAAGCAAAACCCCAGTGCGGTTCGGCAACTAATGCACGATGCCCAAGGCATGCTAAAGGACGGGCCTGGTTTATGCTCACGGGTCATCCGATGGGCATGACTGGCGATTTACTGACTAGCGAACGGGGACTGTTCGACCTCCAGTTGCCCCTCACAGAACTCGACCCGCCCACAACCTACAAAATGCTGATCAATTACCTCAGCAGCGCTCGGATTGATAACGATTGTGTTGATCCGAAAGATCCGCGTTGTGTATTGCCCTTCTTGCCCGAAACCGCTGCTAGGTTTTGCGAAGTTTCTTTGGGTAAACCCCGTCTCTTCAATCGTTTGGGGAATACCGTCCTTTCAACAGCCGCCGATTTACAGGCAGAAACCATCACGCCAGAAGTCCTAGAACAAGGGTTAAGGGCAGCAGCGCCAACCTTGCGTCAACAAGCGGCATTAAACGTCCAAGAAGAGCGGGTTCGTTTATTGCTGCAACAGCGAGGCACAATTTCTGACGAAACAATCACGCTAGAAGAGCTAGAACAACTGGGCTTTCGCAGCTTCAGCGATATTTTACCGTTTTTAGAACGTCTGGAAGAAGCTGATCTAGCCCATCAGCTCGATCAAGATGATGTCAAAGCATTTGCGCCCATCCCATTACCGTCGGCAGAGGCAGATGAGGACGTTGCATCAGGATCCTGATGGCGCGATCGCCCTAACGTCTTCAACCGCTAATCCCAAAGCTGCTGCTACCTGCTCAACTGACAAGCCCATGCTCAGTAACTGAGGAACCGCTGCCTGCTGAGCTTGTTCAGCCGCGATCGCCCGAGCTTCCGCCGCCTGCATACGCTGTCCTAGTTCCACATAGGTTAAGAATAGGTCACCACTGGGGGTAAAAATTTTCAGCGTCTCTGCCGTCAGTTCAAAGCGAATCCCTAAGCGGGGGCTGACCCAGCCCGAAAGCGGTTCTATAATCACAAACCGTTCATCTTGACGGATCCAACCATTGAAATCGACTCGATTGGGATCGTAAAGATAATATTCTTCAACCCCGAAGCGATCATAAAAGGCAAACTTTTCGGCCAGATCTCGCAGGGTATTGCTCGGGGAAAGAATCTCAAAAACAACTTGAGGGGCAATGTTTGCTTCTTCCCATTGTTTATAGGAACCCCGATAGCCTTTGGGTCTACCACAAGCAACTAGCACATCAGGGGCACGGCATAGCTTAGAATCACCCTCTACCGGATACCAGAGCAAATCTCCCGCAATAAAAATCTGTTCATCTGTTGCCAATAGAAGTTCCAAGTTTTCTTTGATCGTGACGATCCACTCAAATTGCAGTGTGTTATCCGCCATGGGTTGACCGTCACTGTCGGGGTAGAAGCTTGTCGTATTTTCGGGCTTAACCTGCTGAACCATAACGCCAACTTGCCGGATCTATAGCTTTAGGTTAACTGATTTGACGACTGCGGTAATGGCTGAAACCAAGGCTAGCTAGCCTTTTATAGCCGTAGCCACAAAGCTTTGTGGCTACGGCGAGCCAGATTGCTTGTGTGTTGAGCATCCCAGCGATACTCGGTGCATTAAGCAATCTGGCCAGCGCTATAGTCCCAGCCCTATGCATTGCGCCCCCTGCCCTTTATGCTTGATGTGTGAACGGGAACTGGCCAGGGTTTATTAGAGTTAAGGGATACCATGCGAATTTTGTTTGTAGCGGCAGAAGCGGCTCCCCTCGCCAAAGTGGGTGGTATGGGGGATGTGGTCGGGTCTCTGCCCAAGTTTTTGCGGGCAATGGGACATGATGTTCGCATCTTTATGCCTTACTACGGTTTCATGCCCGACAAGGTCAAAATCCCCAAGGAACCGGTGTGGCAGGGAGAGGCCATGTTTCAAAGCTTCTCCATCTACGAAACCCGCTTACCTAAGTCTGATGTCCCCCTCTATTTAATGGGTCATCCCGTCTTTGACCCCCGGCGGGTTTATTTTGGTGATGATGAAGCATGGCGGTTTACCTTTTTTGCCAACGGCGCAGCAGAATTTGCTTGGAACTATTGGAAGCCCGAAATCATTCACTGCAATGACTGGCACACGGGCATGATTCCCGTGTGGATGCATCAATCCCCTGATATCAGCACTGTATTCACCATTCACAATTTGGCTTACCAAGGCCCTTGGCGCTGGAAGCTCGAACAAATGACCTGGTGCCCTTGGTATATGGAAGGGCACAACACCATGGCAGCAGCGGTGCAGTTTGCCGATCGCGTCACCACCGTCTCCCCCACCTATGCCCAGCAAATCCAAACGGCGACCTATGGCGAAAGCCTAGAGGGGCTGTTGTCGTTTATCAATAGCAAACTGTCTGGCATCCTCAACGGCATTGACGTGATTGAGTATGACCCAGGCACAGATCCAGTGCTGAATCAAACTTTCTCTGTCAACGAACTCGACGCTCGCAAAGCCAATAAGATCGCACTCCAAGAAGAGATGGGGCTAGAGGTCAATTCCCAGGCCTTTTTGCTAGCGTTTGTGGGTCGCCTGGTGGAGCAAAAAGGCTTAGACCTGGTTTTGCAGGTGCTCGATCGGTTTTTGGCCTACACCGATGCTCAGTTTGTGCTATTGGGTAAGGGCGATCGCTACTATGAAACCCAGCTCTGGCAACTGGGGTCGCGCTATCCGGGTCGGATGTCAACCTACGTACTCTACAGCGACAGCTTGGCCCGCAAAATCTATGCCGGAGCTGATGCCTTTTTGATGCCCTCCCGGTTTGAGCCGTGTGGCATTAGCCAACTATATGCCTTGCGCTATGGCTGTATTCCTATTGTGCGCCGCACGGGTGGGCTGGTAGATACCGTACACCCCCATGATCCAATGGCTCACACAGGGACAGGCTACAGCTTCGATCGTTACGAGCCTCTGGATTTATACACCAGCATGGTGAGAGCTTGGGAGGGCTTCCATTACAAAGATCGCTGGTCTGAACTCCAACAGCGAGCTATGCAGCAAGACTTTAGCTGGACCCAATCGGCACTAGAATACCTCAAGCTCTACAGTGGCATTTTAGGTTTGCCCTATGAAACCCAAATCCCGGTAGAGTTTGGAGGCAAGCCGGAGATCACCAAGGCTTCAAAAGTCGTTTAGTTATCATCAGAACAATTGACGGACGGCATTTAACCGCCACCCAGCTTTAAATCAATACCTACCGCTTAGGAGCTCCTGAGTCTTAAAACTGAACTGATCAGGGCAAAGGCTCTGGCTTGCCGTGGCATCATAGGATCTAAAGCAGTCGTGCTCCACACAGCACCATGTGACCTCTTCGATATGAAACATTTTTTACTATGGGCGATTGGGTTTGGCATTTATTGGGTGGGGCTGCGCCTGGATGAAGAAGTGCTGATGATTGTCGCAGCGATCGCGGGATCATTTTTTATCTTGTGGGGGTTACTCTCAGCCCCAATGCAGCTGCAACTGGTTGTTGAAATTGCCTGTGTGATTGCTTTGTTTTCAGTCTGTATGAAGTGTATTGAACGGGGCTTAGATTAGTCCTAAGGAGGTGCTGCCATGGTACAGCTGACTCAATCCCCAGTTGAATCGCTAATCGCTGAGCAGCGAGCCTTTTTTGCTACGGGCAAAACGCGATCGCGCGATTTTCGCCGAACCCAATTGCTGCGGCTGCAACAAGCCATTGAAACGCACGAGGCTAAGATCACAACAGCGCTACAGGCCGATCTGGGCAAGCCAGCTTTTGAAGCCTACGCGACGGAAATTGGGCCTACAAAAGAAATCCGCTATGCCCTGAAGCATCTCAAACGTTGGATGCACCCCCAGAAAATCCCTGTTCCCATGTCCTTACAACCGGGGACAGCCCAGCGATATCCGGAACCGCTGGGAGTGGTGTTGATTATCAGTCCTTGGAACTATCCATTTTATCTGGGAATTTTGCCCTTAGTGGGGGCGATCGCAGCCGGGAACTGTGCCATCCTTAAGCCGTCAGAACTCTCGCCAAACACTTCTGCAATCCTGACCCAACTCATTTCGACCACCTTTAAGTCTGATTACATTAGTGTGATCGAAGGCGGAGTAGATACCAGCCAGGCACTGCTCGACCAAAAATTTGACCACATCTTTTTTACAGGGAGTACCCACGTGGGCCGGATCGTCATGCAGGCAGCGGCAAAGCAGTTGACCCCAGTGACACTAGAACTGGGGGGCAAAAGCCCCTGTGTTGTCGATGCCGACATTGATGTTTCGGTAACTGCTCGACGCATTGCTTGGGGCAAGTTCATTAATGCAGGGCAAACCTGCATCGCCCCAGATTATTTACTCGTAGATGCCAAAATCAAGTCCGATTTCCTCGCAGCACTGAAGCAAACTCTGGGCAAGTTTTACAGTGATGAGCCGAAAGCCAGCCCTGATTTTGCTCGCATTGTCAGCGACAAGCATTTCCAACGGTTGGCTGATTTAATCACTGGGGACGTGGTGATTGGGGGAGAGACCGATAGGCGCGATCGCTACATTGCCCCCACCGTGATTGATAATGTCACCCCTGATCATCCAGTCATGGGGGATGAAATCTTTGGCCCAATTTTGCCCGTGCTGACCTATGAGACCTTAGACGACGCGATCGCATTGATTAACCAGCGACCCAAGCCCCTAGCCGCCTACGTATTTTCAAACAACCGCACAGTTCAGCAGCGGATCCAGCACGAAACCTCCTCTGGCGGATTGTGCATTAACTACACCGTGCTCCAGGCTGCGGTTGCCGATCTACCCTTTGGTGGCGTCGGCGATAGTGGCATCGGCGCTTACCATGGTAAGGCCAGTTTTGATGTATTTTCCCACTATAAAAGCGTGTTGAAGAAGCCGTTCTGGTTGGATATGTCCCTGCTTTATCCGCCATACGGCGACAAACTCAAGCTCCTCAAAAAACTCATGTGAGGGAGAACCCCCAAAAACCAACGTGAGGGAGAGTCCCTCAACGCTACAGCGGCTTCACTTTTTAGCAATTCACGCCTATGTATCCCCCCGTTGACCCAATTATTTTTGAATTCGGCCCCATTGCCCTCCGGTGGTATGGCCTCTTGATGCTGGCCGCAATTTTGATCGGCTCCTTCGTCGCCAGTCGATGGATTCAACGCAAAGGCCAAAATCCAGAGGAATTCTGGGACATGCTGTTTTGGGTGTTGATTCCGGCTTTTATTGGCGCACGGCTGTATTACGTGTTTATTCAGTCTCCTCGGGATGCCGGGGGAATTGGCTACTATCTGTCAAATCCAATGCAGATTCTCAACGTCATGGGCGGCGGCATCCATATTTTTGGGGCGTTTATTTTTGGCGGCCTCGCGATTTGGCTCTATACTCGCGTTCGCAAGTTGCCCTTGGCAATCTATCTCGATGCAGTGGGGTTATGTTTACCCATTGCCCAAGCGATTGGACGGTGGGGCAATTTCATCAATCAAGAACTCTACGGTCCCCCGACCACCTTACCCTGGGGGTTGCGCATCGATCCCAATCACCGGATTCCGCCCTATAACGACTTTGTAGAGTATCCCCCGGCTACCCGATTTCAGCCGCTGTTCCTTTACGAAAGCCTGTGGAACTTTATTGGGTTTGCATTGATTTTTTGGATCTCCCGACGGTTTGAGGGCCAGCTAAAACCGGGAGACTTAGGGCTGATGTATTTGTTTTGGTATCCATTCGGGCGCTTTTTTATTGAGTTTTTACGCACAGATTCTTGGTTCTTTCCCGGAACGCCATTCAATATGGTGCACATCCTGTGCGCGATCGCCGTTGTGGTCGCCATCATTACGCTCTATCGCCGCCACCGCACCCGTCAACCCTCCCGTCAACAGGGATAAATTCTCCCCCTTCCTCGTACAGACGCGATTCATCACGTCTCTATACCCCCAACCCCCGACAGGGACGCGGTGGATCGCGTTCCTACCGCCGTTATCCCATTCCACATTCCCCCTATGTCCCCCCAATTACTGATCATTGGCCTTGACTGCATGGCCCCTACCCTTGTGTTCGACCAATGGCGATCGGATCTCCCCAACCTGACCGCGCTGATGAACCGGGGCAGCTACGGCAAACTCGAAAGCTGCATCCCCGCGATCACCGTCCCGGCTTGGAGCTGCATGATGAGCGGGCGCGATCCGGGGGAGTTGGGCATTTATGGATTCCGCAATCGGCTGAATCGGGGCTATCAAAAGATGGCGATCGCAGACGGTAGAGCGGTTAAAGTTCCTCGCCTCTGGGATCTGTTAGGCCAAGCGGGGTGGACCGTCGCAACCCTGAGCGTCCCTGGGACCTCCCCACCATATGAGGTCAACGGCTCAATGGTGTCCTGTTTTTTGACCCCCAACACTGAGGCACCCTACACCCATCCACCCGAGCTAGCCGAACGGATTCAACACTGGCTGCCCGAGTTTATGCTCGACGTGCCCCAATTTCGCTCAGATGACAAAGACCGGATTTTGCGAGACCTCTACACGCTTTGCGACCAGCGCTTTACCCTGGCCGAAAAACTGCTCGTCGATCAATCCCCCGACTTCTTAATGTTGGTAGACATGGGTGTCGATCGGATTCACCATGCCTTCTGGAAGCCCATGGATCCACGCCATCCCCAATATGAGCCCAACTCCCCCCACGCCAATGCCATCCACGATTACTACGTTCATGTGGATCAACGGGTTGGCGAGTTGTTAGCCTATACCGACGACGATACCATTGTGCTAGTCGTCTCCGACCACGGGGCACAACCCTTGATGGGTGGCATTTGCCTGAATGATTGGTTACAGCAACAGGGGTATCTAACATTGCAAGAAACCCCTAACGCAGTAACACCTTTAGATGAAATTGCCGTGGACTGGAGCCAAACCCAAGCGTGGGGCGCTGGGGGCTACTATGGCCGTATTTTTCTCAATGTGCAGGGGCGCGAACCTGAAGGCGTGATTCCGCTAGGGGAATATGAAAGCACGCGATCGCGCCTTGCGGCCCAATTGGAAACCCTAACTGCGCCAGATGGCAGTCCCCTCAATGTCAAAGTCTTCAAACCCCAGCAAATCTATCAAAAAGTCCGGGGCATTGCTCCCGATCTAATTGTGTACTTTGACGATTTAGCCTGGCGCTCCATTGGCACTGTCGGCAATCCTGCCCTTTATGCCGCCAACAACGATACCGGGCCAGACGACGCCAACCACCATCCCCAGGGGCTGTTTATCTATTTTGATCCAGCCAATCCAGAGGGAGGACGCCAGATTCAGGGGGCGCAGCTCTATGACGTCGTGCCGACCCTACTGAATCGCTTTGGAGTGGAAGCTCCGAAAGGATTGCGAGGCAAGGTGTGGGAGATATCGCCAAGCTAGATTGCAGCCATAGGAATCTCTAACCACCCGACTGCAAGCTATCCACCTTACGCACAAATAAATCACTTAATAACGTAATCACCCGTCGCTTGCGCAGTTTGATATTGGCACTCACCGACATCCCCGTTTGCAGCGCTAGCGGCTTATCACCCACTTTCCCCAAAGATTGGGCATCGAGTGCGATTTCTGCGGG
Organism: Cyanobacteria bacterium P01_A01_bin.123; assembly: GCA_039815185.1. Taxonomy (GTDB): domain Bacteria; phylum Cyanobacteriota; class Cyanobacteriia; order Phormidesmidales; family Phormidesmidaceae; genus JBCBZT01. The sequence goes on from JBCBZT010000064.1 coordinate 9,235, forward strand.
GAAACGGAAAAACTGGAACGTCTCATCTGGGGGTAAAGCATCGGAACCAATGCCGATCAGCGTTCCCTCCACGTCACCAAATTCGCTGTAAGGGAAGGCGTCAATCCGCACGTCTACCTTTTGATCTAGCTCCACGAAGCCAATATCACGATTGTTGATAAAAACTCGTGCCACCAAAGTTTCTTCCGGTACGATTTCGAGAATTGGCTCGGTGGAGTTGGCCACATAACCGGGCTTGTTGGCCGCTAAATTGAACACCCTGCCCTCCACCGGGGCCCGCAGCTCTTGGTAACTTAGGGTTTGCTGAGACTGGCGAATCTGACTGGAGATCTCTTCCAACTGCTTATCGTTTTCAAGAATCTGCTTGGTCAACTGGCTATCGATCTGGGCGATTTGATTGTTATTGACCGCAATCCGATCTTGTAGTTCTTCGTTGACGCCCGCACCTTCGTTGGCCAATTGTTCTCTGGCTTGGGAAATCGCCACCAGAAGACGCTGCTCCTCTTGCTCCAAATTGTTCACCTGTGTCAGGCGATTTTTCACCTCTTGCTCTTGATTAAGCACTTGTAACTCTGCCGTACCGCCACGTTCAAACAGTTCAGAAAGCCGTGACAAGATATTTTGGTTCAACGCTAAATCTTCACGGGCATTAGCGAGTTGAATTGAGTTTTGCTCTAGCTGACGTGAGAGCTGATCGATCTCCAAAGCCGCCACAGATAACCGCGATCGCGTTTCGGCTTGAGACGTCTCCAGACGGGCTCGCTGATCGGCGCTGAGATCACCAATCCCCCCGCCCTGGAGCTGAATTCGGTAGAGGGCGTTTTCAGCAATGAGAACTTCTCGGTTACGGGTTAGCTGAATAATTTCAGTCGGCAACGGCAGCAAATTTTCATCTTCTGGGGCCAATGTCCCTTCTAGGGTAGCTCGATAAAACTGGTTTTCTTGCCGTAGCTTTTCGCGAATTTCTTCTAAGGAGTCTAATTGGGCCTGGGCCGCAGTTTGGTCAAAGCTAACGAGGACTGTACCGGGTTCGACGCGATCGCCTTCTTCAACATGAATCTCAGACACCACGCCCCCCACTGGCGCTTGTACAGGCTGCACTGCACCCTCAGGTTCTAGCTTGCCCTGAGCCGGAATCGCCTCTTCAATTTTGGCCAGACAGGCCCAGGCGATCGCAGCCGTCGTCACCCCCACAATTGACCATAACAACAGCCGCGACCAAATCGGTGACTGACGTAAAATCACCGATTTATCAAAAGGCTCCCGATATAGCTTAGGCACAGCAGGCGCTGCTGCCGTCCCAGCTTGAGGGGGAACTGCGCCGTTACCGTTAGCAGTTGCTCCATTAGATGTGCTGTTCACTCTCATTTTGCAATCTCCTAAACCATCGTTGTCTGTTGCTGATACAGACAGAAATACCGCCCTTTGAGGGCCATCAATTCAGCATGGGTGCCTTGCTCAACTGCTGCGCCTTTGTCCATCACTAAGATCTGATCGGCGTTACGAATGGTATTCAGGCGGTGGGTGATAAAAAAGACCGTGCGGCCTTGGGCCCATTGCATCAAGTTATCACTGACTTGCCGTTCGGTATCGTAGTCGAGGGCACTGGTGGCTTCGTCTAAGATCAGCAGGCGTGGGTTTTGCAGCACCGTTCGCGCGATCGCGATGCGTTGCCGCTGCCCCCCCGAGAGCGATGATCCCCGTTCACCCACTCGCGAGTTATAGCCGATGGACATATCCATAATAAAGTCGTGGGCACAGGCGATTTTAGCCGCTTCCACAATGGACTCCACGTCAGCATCAGGGTTGGTCAGGGCGATATTTTCTTGAATGGAACCCTCAAACAGCAGACTGTCTTGGGGCACAATGCCCACCTGCTGCCGGAGAGAATAAAGTTCGACTTTAGCAATATCGTATTTATCGATTAAGATCCGGCCCGAATCAGGTTCGTATAGCCGGGGCAGCAGTTTCATCAACGTACTCTTACCCGAACCACTCTGGCCGACAATGCCAATAAAATGGCCGGGTTCAAATTCTAGGGTGATATTGGCCAACTGCAGGGGGCCAGAAGCGGCAAACCGAAACGATAGATTTTCATAGCGGACTCGCCCCTCAATCGCTGGCATGGGAATCTGATTGCGGTTATCTTCATCCGCCTCTTGGGGATGATCGATAATGTCGCTCAAACGCTCTAAGGACAAAGCCGTTTCTTGGAAGTTTTGCCAGATTTGAGCCAGCCTCAGCAGCGGTGCAGTCACGTAGCCTGAAATAATCCGGAAGGCGATCAGCTGGCCCAGGGTAAGTTGGCCTTGCAACACCAGATAAGCCCCCACCCACAGCACCAACAGCGCCGACATTTTATTCAAGAAGTTACTGGTGGAGCCCGCAGCAGTTGACGTCAGGACATTTTGGAAGCCCGCGCTAACGTAACGGGAATAGAGATCTTGCCAGCGCCAGCGGGTTTTGAGTTCGATATTTTGGGCCTTGACCGTTTGGATCCCAGACAGAGCCTCCACTAAATAGGATTGGGTCGCCGCGTTGCGTTCGGCTTTAACGCGCAGTTGGCGACGCACGATCGGAGAGACAACTAGGGTCAAACCAATAAAGAAGGGAATACTCAGCAGCGCCACCAGGGTCAGTATCCAGCTGTAAAACAGCATCACTACGATGTAAAGCACCGAGAAAATGGCATCTAACACCACGGTCAGGGCCGTACCCGTCAGAAACTGGCGGATATTTTCTAGCTCGTTGACGCGGCTGGAGAGTTCCCCGACGGGGCGACGGTCAAAATAGCGCAGGGGCAACCGCAGCAGGTGATCGATAATTTCTGAGCCCAAGGCCATGTCGATACGGTTGGTGGTATCGACAAACAGGTACGTTCGCAAACTGCTGAGTAGGGCTTCAAAAATCGCCACAATCACCAAGAAAATACCCAACACCTGTAGGGTGTCGATGCTGTTTTGGACAATCACCCGGTCGATAATCACCTGCACCATCAGGGGATTAGCCAATCCGAACAGCTGCACAAAAAATGAGGCAATGAATACCTCAATCAGGACACCTCGATAGCGTTTGAGGGAAGGGATAAACCAAGAGATGCCAAAGCGTTTTTGTGGAGTTTCGGCGGTGGTTTCCAGCAGTAGAGCTTCGTTGCTTTCGCCAAAGACATCTTCAAAGTCGGCGGCACTACGGCGCACTACACCAATGTCGGGGATGCCCAGCACTCTCTCACGCTGGTTAGTTTCGTACAGGACAGCCATGCCCTCATTCCAGTGGATGAGCGCCGGGGTGGGCAGACGATGAATTTTATCAACGGGGACTTTGACCAGTTGAGTTTTGAGGCCGAGCATTTCGGCGATCGCGCCACACAGCTGCAACGATAACCCAGTGCGGCTCAACTGGTTGTTTAAGATCCGCTGCACCACATCCCGACGGAAGGGTAAATTCAGGTGCTGACTAACCATGGCGAAACAAGCCAGGGTGCCGTTTATCGGGCCACTGCCGCGCACATAGGGATACTCAAGCGAGGTTTGCGCTTCAGTCGCTTTAGCCCCATCGTCTACCACATTTTCTGAGATGGTGGCATCAGCATAGGGAGCATCCCCCCAAGGATCAGGGACGGAGTGCTCCACCGTATCTTCTGGCGTAGGGGCTGGGGTAGCGACTAAACTGCCTACACTTTCAAACCCGATGAGGCGCAACGGGCGATCGCCGCTGACCTTCAAGCCAGCTTCAGGGTGGTCGGGCAGGGGATCGCCGGCTTTGTGAGTCCCTAGGATGCCGCTACTAACCACCCAAATTCGATTGGGAGAGAGGGCTGGCAAGGCGCTACCGGGCGGAAAATGGCGCACATCAGCCGTGGTGCTGATGCGGTTAGCCAAGTCACGTAGGTTGCCGGTCACCTCGGCTTGATTTTGCAAAATGTAGCCCATCAGATCAAAGGCTTCAGCGATCGAACAGCGATCGCGTAACGTTGCCTGCAATCCCGAACTCTGCTGCAAGATACTTAAAAACGTTTGGGCCGGGAAGGTAAGACAGGTCACTTCGCTAGAGGCGATCGCCGTTTCACAAGGAATCCCCCGAATTAATCCAGCTATTCCCAGCAATTGTCCCCGCTCCAGCCGCTTCAGCGTGATAGGTGCCTGGGTTTGGAGATCATAGCCAATTAACCGGGCTTGACCTTCTAACAGCAGCGCAATCTGATGGGGCAGCGTTTCTCGTCGCAGCATCGGCTGGCCCATGCGGTAGCGTAGCGGTTGGGCCTGGGTGGCTAGCTGGTTGAGCTGCGCGTCTGAGAGGCGGCTAAAGGCAGCGGTCTCGCGCAGAATATCCGTGACAGATAGCTGAGTTTCAGTCATCTTTCTTCCGCATTTGCAGGGGTAGGTAACGGGGTGAGGCTCCGATCCAAATCGTGACACAGACAATGAAGCTGTTGGTCAAGCCGATCAAGCAAACGATTTAGGGTGGTGAGCGAACTTAACTGCGGCGGTGCTTGCCCCAGCATAACCAACAGATTTATCAGTTGGCGTATCCGTTCATGATTGTTAGGGTCATGATTAGGTAAGGTGGGTGACCACAAGCCACTTTTTACACACCCCATCCAGTGCAACCCGGACTTTAAAGCCGATCGCATCCCTCGGGCATACTTGGGATATGGTGACATAGGGGGTAGGTAATAGGGGTGATAGGTGAGACCTATCGACTCGCACCAATCTTGCCACTTAAACGACAACACTCGCGGACTCGTCATTACTGGAATCCAAGGGACACGAAGGGCATCCGCCGCGATCGCCCCGTGCATGGCTTCTGCGATCAGTACACCACTTTGATCAATCCGCGTCAGGATGGTCTCCACGGGCTCACGGGGATCAATATAGCCCCACCCCAGTTCGTCACAGGCTTGCTGAAACAGGGGCGCAGCAAAGTTGGCGTGATGGATGTGGGGCATAAACGACATCTGATATAGTTTGGTCTGATGGGGGGTGTAGCAGCGTCGCAACAACAACCCACCATCGGTAAGCGCCAAATCTTGCGGCAAACCCAGTCGATGGGCAGAACGCGGTCCTCGTACGGCATAGATCCGCCAGTTGTCAGGAATGTGCTTTAGCGGTCGTTCATAGCCCGCCCCAGTGGTAAACAGCACCGCCCGCTGAAACCCGCTGAGCCGTCTGGGCAGCGCACTATTAAGCAGGGTGCCCAAGCCCACAAATGCGGTAGACTCGTCAGCATCATTTAAATAGTTGGGGATCAGCCGCTGCCATAACCAACTGTTCAGTTCATCGCCAAAGTTCGGCTGGCGATCGCGTCGTTGATAATAAAATATCTGCATCTATCCAGCTCCCCCCAACACAACACCTCGGCTCCGCAACCGACGCTGGGCTTTCTCCACAAGCGTCTCCCCAACCGATCGCTGCAACCGAAGACTCTGCCGCCACCGGGGCTGAGCACACCAGCGATCATAGGCAGGTAGCGCCACTGACTGCAAAAACGCAATCCACCGAACAGTAATTCGCTCCGGTGCAATGGCTTCAGCCCGCTGATGCCCTTGAGCGCTCATCTGCCGTCGCAAATTGACATCGGCTTTGAGGTTCACCAAAGCCGCTTTGAGCTCATTGAGAGAGCTCACCTCTAAATAATCTAGGGGATGCTGACGTTCGCTGCGGAAAGCCGATTCTTGCCCCAAAATGGCAGGCACTCCTGCCAGCCAGGCGTTGTAGAGCTTCGTAGGCGGCTTGTAGCGATAAAGCTGCTGTTGTTTCAAATAGCGACGGTTAAAGCTACGGACAGCAATGATCGCGTCTAGGTGGCGGTAGTCATGCCAGCGAGCATCCAAGCTACCATAGTCACTCCAGTGATTGACATTCACCACAGGTTGCCAATGCAGGTTCAGGCTCTCCACAAAATTTTGCCACTCAGGCTGCTCTAGCTCCGGTGCCAGACTATCGCGGTGGCCCAGAAAAGCTACCGTTTCAAAACGATCGCCCCGCTGCGGATCGCGCTTGATCAATCCCGGTTGGGGCCAATGGGGCAAAAATATCCGATTGTGGCCATTCGCCTCAGCTCGATTTTGCACTACGTGAAGCTGACCATGGGCATAGGCAGGTTCCTCTGCTTTGAGACAAACCAATAGGAGTGATTGCCCCAGCCTAGGGCGCGGACGAGTGACCCGAAAGCTATTGCTGTGGGCAAAGACAATACCCGCCTCAGGGATTTGATCAACCAGCTGGCAAGGCACCCCAGCAGCAGCTAAATGCAGATAGGTTTGCAGCGTCCAGGCATAAATCCCCAAGCCAAACCCCGGCCAGTTCTCGCTGGGCGACTGGGGCCAATCTGAAGGCCACTGGCTGGAGGGCAAATAAAAATAAATTGACGGTAGGGCGATCATGGCCCTGAAGGCGATCGCCGCCAATTCAACTGTCCCTGCCTGAGCCGCCCAAATCGCTTAGCGCGAAGCTGGGTTTTCAAAAAATATAAAGGACTGACAAAACTTGACCAGTGCAGCATCCATTCTGACTCAATCACGAGATCTTGATGTAGCAGCAGCGATCGCCAATTACCCCAGACATACTTCACGAGCTTTCGCCCATCATTAACTCCGTGGATTAAAGTCATCAGGGGTCTCTGCCAGGGGCGATAATTCAACATTCGCAGGGGGTAGCGGCTTAGGCCAATGCCTTGAAACAGGCGCTTTAGATAGCATCGACTCAACCGTTCCTTAGGAATCTGATGCCAAAGCTGCATGGCCGGGTTATACCAGATGGCGTAGCCTGCCTTGCGAATATACGAGAGGCTCTCCACATCTTCGCCTTTAGTTGCCAGGGAAGTCCCGCAAACGCCAGAGAGTACAGGCACTTCCGGAACATACTGACGCCAAACATCAGCACGAATCACCATGCCTGCTCCAGCAGGCAGCACGCCTCGAGTAGGCGCATATTGAAACGGGCGATCGCCCCGATCGATAATCGCTAAACAAGCCGCAATCCGCTGGAAATTTGGCGGGGGGGTGACCTCAAACTGACCGCGAATGCGGCTACCAAAAGCCCCTACTTGGGGATGCTCTCGAGCAAAATCGTAAGCTGCCTGCACCCAATGACAGTCGGGGAAAGTATCGTCATCTAAAAAACCCACCCAAGCACTGTCAATCACCTCCATAGCTCGACGGCGAGCATAGGCTAAGCCCTGGCGCGGCTCAAACTCGTAGCGAATAAAGTCTGGCCATTGGCGCTGGTAGCGTTGCACTACAGCAGCGGTTCCATCTTGACTATTGTTGTCTATCACCACAACTTGCCAGGTGAAGTCGGTCGTGCCTGCCTGCGACTGCAACCGCTCAATCACAGCAGGCAAACGCTGTTCACCATTGTAGGTACAAATTACGACGATAAAGTCCGCCACTTACCGATATCCTTACCGAACATCAAACACCACCGTTAAAGTAGCTGCCCGCACAACGCGAGATCACCCAAATAGCAGCATCAGCCCCCTGCAAGCCGAGATGCTTGACCTAGTGTCCCAGAAAATAAGCTTGAGTTATCCGTAAAATCACTGGAGGATCTTCACCGTCCCATGATCAGATTAAATCAATACTGTGATTGGGTTAAGAAGACGAACAATCCCCAGGAAAGAGCCCGCCCCGTATCATGACTACAATAAACATCAAAATAGTTTTCCAGAAAATTCCTGAGTCTCATATTTGATGCATTATTGGGATGGGTTTTACCTAAAGCTCCCTCCGAATTAGAGCCACCTGTGTGAGAGTCAGCTATGCGGCATGCATTTTCCCTAGTATCGACCGTATTGATGGTGAGTTGGCTGGGCGTTTCGTGTACGCCTGAACCACCCGTCAGTACCGATAAACTAACCATTGGCGTTGTCAGCTACGGAGACTCCGAACTGTCTCTGGAGAAATATCAGCGACTCCAAAACTATCTGGCGGAACAAACCAAAATCGCGTTTGAACTGGAAGTGGCTTACAACGAGCTACAAGCCGTCGAACAGATTCAGCGCCAAAATTGGTCGCTCGTGTTTGCGCCACCGGGTCTAGTCGCGATCGCATCGCAAAAGGGCTACACCCAACTGTTTCCGCTCGAAAATCAGGGAAATGCCCAACATGCCTTGATTGTGGTCAGCGCCGACAGCGGCATTGAAACCCTCAGTCAGCTTCAAGATGAAGTCATTGCCCTAGGCGAACCCGGATCAGCAGCGGGCTACTACTTGCCTCTTTATGATCTGTATGGCTTGACTTTAGAAGAAGCCCGCTTTGCCCCCACCCCCCGCACGGTTTTGGAATGGATAAGCGAGGGAGAAGTAACGGCTGGGGCGATCGCAGACGTCGATTTTGAACAATTCAAATCAGAATTTGGGGCCGAGAATTTTGAAATTTTGCACAGAAGCCGTGCAATTCCAGTCGGGGTGGTGCTTGTCGGGGCAATCGATCGCAACCAAGAAGAATTCATCACCCGCATCATGCAAGCAGCCCCCGCCGACATCGTCAGCGACGCCCGCTATATCCCCAGTGCACCCTTACCCGATTACAGGACATTTATTGAAATTGTAAATAAGGTTGGCCCCCTAGAAGAGAGAGTCCAGCAAACCCCAGCAATCTTGACCATCGACATCGACACGGAAGTTATTGAACCCGAAGAATAATTCCCTCACATCAGGGCCCGCCAAGCTCAACTCCCAGCCCAGCCAATCAGACGCTATCGGCACTCAAATCCTGCCTTGCGCTTAATTTTTTCGGCGACTACTCGCTTAAACGCTGCAACACCAATAGACGATTGGTTAAGAAGACTTCCTGCTGTTTGTCTTCGATTTCTCTGGCGATCGCCAATGCTCGTTGATAAAACGACTCAGCGGTTGCAACTTCACCATCACTTTCAAAAAATTCGCCCAGTTGACGGTAAGTGATCATCTGCTGAAATGGGTCAGTAGATTCATTCAGCGTCAGCGCCACTCGTTGATCGAGCACTTGCTCAATGCTGTAACTGTAATCTTCACCCAAGGCTTGATAAGAACGATACAAACCGTTCAAAGAATGAAGCTGTAAACGGCGATCGCCTGAGGCTTCAGCCGCTCTTAGCGCTAGCCCATAGGCACCCAAGGCTCGTTCGGGCTGATTGATTTGGGTATACAAATCTCCCAAATTATTAAGGGTATTGGCTTCTCCCAGCAAATCTCCCCCGGCATAGCGAAAAGCGCTGGCTCGCTCAAATAGCTTAATCGCGTCTCGATAGTTGCCTCGTGACCGTTCTATGACAGCCATATTGCTAAGAGAAAGACCAATGCCGCGATAGTCTTCGATGCTTTGAGCGACGTCCAATCCTTGGTTGAACGAGTCCTCCGCGGCGATCAAATTGCCCCGCTGCAAAAATAGACTGCCCAGATTATTCCAACCAAATACTTGACCATGTAAGTCATCGTTGTCTACAGCAACCGCCAGTCGGCGACGCAGAAGATCTTCGGCTTCGCTGTAGCGGCCCAAATCAGCATAGGTAAGGCCAATAAAGTCGTAAGCAATGCCAATGGCACTCAAATCTCCTAAGCGATCATAGGCATCAATGGCTTCATACCAGGTATTGATCGCTTGCTGATAACTCCCTTCGGCCCGCTGTTGATTTCCCAACCGCATTAATCGATCGGCCACATCGCGATCGCGGTTGGTCGCATCCCCAAAAGGACTAATCTCAAGCTGTTGTTCAATCGTGTCGGCTACACCGGGCAGGGGCCAACTCACCCCGGAGACAATCGCCACAGTTCCCACCACTAGTCCTAAATATTGTCGGTTCATCCCCAACCTCCTGATCGTCGCTAGAGCGCTATCGGGCTTAATAGTTCATCGAGTTCTGGATCCTCAACGGCATCGGCCAACATGGCATCCGTCGCCTCTAAATAGATGGCTCGAATATCATCAGGAAGTGAGGCTTCTAGCTGGTGATAAGCCACTTGCAAGCGGCTCTTAACGTCTGTGGGTGACACGCGATCGCCTTCAGCCTGTAAATAGGCTGCAATCCGGGTCTCACTCCAGTGGAATGTCTTAGCCATTACCACCATCAACCGCTGGGTCGGATCTAAGCGATCGAGGGCGCGCTCGACATAACACCATAGCGGGGGTGACGCCTCCGCTATGCTGTAGTGAATCGCCTCAACGTCAGGCAACAGCACTTGATTGATACACAGGGCTGTCACGTTAATAATCCAATTTTGTAACGTAAAAGATGATTTCTCTCCCTTAGCCGTTTCCGCTGGGGGCAATTCGAGCCCCCCAAGTTCGTGCAGCAGGTGTCGCCACGTCAAGGCAAACAAGTATTCACCCTGCACCGGAGATTTAGCCGTATGGCTAATCAAGCTAAATACCAGAGCACTGTAGCGGCAAAACAGCGCCGTAAAATACTTACCCGCTTCAGGGTTACGCTGGAAAGCAGACAGCAAAGCCTGATCGCTGTAATGAGCCAGGGACTGAGTAATTGAGTGATTGCACTCAGGGAAATTGGGAAGTTTCACAGGTACTAATACTTGCTAATGCTATGGAGGTTAGGGAACACCGACGCGTGAACAGCTCCTAATATACCGACTGTGCTCAAATATGGGCACTTTTTTTACAAAACCCCTTTAATCTCTGTTGGCCCCCATCTCGAAAGTATTATGGACATCTCCTCCTGCGAGATGAAAAACAGATTGATACACTATAAAAAGTTCAGCACGGATTTTAGGCACTCCCCCCTAGTGGAACAGCTGCTTCACTGCTGAATATTTACTTTGATGACCTACATAACATCCGTCTTAGATCTTCATGGTTGCAGTCGTTTCACCCATCATTGCCTTACCTCAAACCTTGGGCTCATTTTGGGGGCTCCCCCTCGACAGTCTCCTATCGACCCAAGGCATCATGGTGATGCTGCTGGTGGCCTACGCTGGAGCGATGTGGATGTTTCTGACCAGTGCCCCCAAGGTTCACACGATGATGGTGTCCGACATAGAAACGGCGCGGCAATTTTATGAAAATCTTTTGAATCTGCCCGCAGCGGATGTGCCTCTACACTACTACTACAATTACGAACAGACGCTTGGCGCTGCTGGCATCGACCCACTCTACATGTCCGGAGGGCTGAGCAACCCTACCGATCGGGCTCTTAGTAGTCCAGACGGGTTGTGGTATCAACTCAAAAAAAATACTCAGCTCCACGTTATTACTGGCGCCAGCTTAGGTCACCGCAATCGCCAACGTCACGTTTGCTTCGATCATGACTGCCTCGAACAGGTGCTGATGCAAGTTCAAAGGCAGGGCGTCAAATACAAAATCCGCCGCGATCGCCCCTTGAACTTCCTGGTCAAAGACTATGATGGCCGGGTAATTGAAATGGCTGAGATCTCTAGTTAAACCCTAAAACACTGCGCTAGATAGCCACCGCTGGGAACCTAAGCCATACCGGACTTTCAGGGAAGTTGGGAGCTTATAGCTCAGGAAGCGGTGGGGATCTTCATGTGGGAAAGGTTTAGAGATCGTACTCATCGGGATAGGATGACATTCTTCGAGAAGGTCGCAGTTGAGGAGGGGGCAAAAACTCCTGCTCATAATAGCGATAGGGTGGTGGCATAGGCGCAGGAGGATACATCAGAGGAGCGGCAGAGTTTCTCGGCGTGCGCCGGGGAGCCTGGGACATCATGATCAAAATGCCAATTAGCGTAATCCCGCCCGCCCCAATAATCGCAATAAAAAAACCTGCTCCAACCCATACCACGATCGTTTGGGCATCTTTAGGTTGCCCGTCTAGGTTACTCAAGCGCCGTTGTTGGTCGCTAATGACATCTAGCGATCGCTGCTGGTCATCTAGCCTAGCGAGCAAATCTACACGATCGGTTTCCTGCCGTTCTACTTTGTTTTCTAAATCTCGAATCAGCAGTTCTTGATCTTCAAGCTGATCTTCAAGCCGCTGGGCTAGGGTTTGTTGGCGATCGATTTCTCGTTGGAGCTGCTGTTCTCTGCGATCGCGAGTATCGCTACTATCCCCCTCAGGCAGATCTTGTGGTGTTGGCGGCGGGGGCACGGGAATAGGGGCCAATATCTCGGTTTCACCAGAATTTGGCACACGACTCTGAACCACTGGCGGCGATTCATCTAGGGTAACCCTAGCCAATACCAACAGTAGCGCCGCCATACCTGTCGTCGCGCATCCCGCTAAAAAAGACGATGTATCACTCATTTACTCGCCGATCGACATGGGCAGAATTGTCGTACACCAACCAATGCTGACAATCGCCACCCTGTTTAGGAACACTATCTTCACCAGTCAAACAGGCATTTATTGATTTATTAATAATTTAGACCTGCACTACTGTAATTCACTCAGGGCAATTGTGGATTAGGGTTCCCCCCCCCTTAGCTCAGACCGAAGAGCTAACCATAGTTATAACAACTGTCACAACACTTTGTGCAGTTGCAGGCAGATTGATTTTTTAGCCCACTAAGCCTTGCGAACTTTCCACAGCAATGCCGAAACCAAATTGGCACAGACATGAGCCACAATCGGTACGAGCAGATTTCCAGTTTCTACAGCACCCCAACCCAAACTCAGCCCTACGACGGTTGCCCAAACAACATAAGGCCACTGCTGCAGGCTACTCAGGTGCAACACCCCAAAACAAAGGCTCGAGAACACAATGCCATTCAGATTTAAACCTAGCGCAGGCAGCATCACCCCTCGAAACAGTAATTCTTCACTTAACCCCGGCAACAGCCCCATCCAAATCAGATCAGCTATCAGCAACGGCTTGAGCACAAATTCAAGGTAAAAATTAGCACTCCGCCGATAAGCTGGCCAAACCTGGTATATCGCTGCACTAGCCAAAACAATGCTGGCACCTAGTCCAAAACCCAAAAGCAAATGATCGAGTTGCCAAGTCAAAGGTAAGGCAGAAACAGCATCGAACAACAGCCAAAATCTAGAAATCAGCAGCAGCACCAAAGCAGTGACCGCCATTGCTGCCAATAGCTGAATTCGGCCCAGGGGTTGAGCTTGAGGATGGTTGGGAGGTTGGGAATTCACAGATGCGATCGCGACGATAACCAACAGTACCTTATAGGCTAACCCTTCCCAGCTTAGTGCTGCCAATTAAAATCTTGAGAATTTTGCAGCTTGTGCCCCAGCAACCGCAATCACCAATACAATCCAGAACGTCACTTGCCAGAGTTTTTTGAATTAATGTCAACCATTCTCAAAGATTCTTGAACTTTTCGTTTTTTTCTTTATTTTCTTTGCCACCGTTAGGGAAACGGCGCTGCAAATCTGCTTGAGCCAGGACGTTTCTCAAGTACCTCCCGATGAAAATCAAGCTTTATCCCCAAACAACTGATCAGAGGGCTGGTAAGGTTTCAGCACCTTTGGTTTACCACGACGATCCTGACGCTGTTGAGCGACTCTGTGATGATTTAGAAACCCTCAATCGACTCTGGGAAATATACGGTCCCCATCCTCAGTAAATACAATCAATCATTAACAAACGCGCTCATCAGCACCGAAATCCTAGATATGGAGTAGAATCGCTAGGTAAAATCTACAAATAGCGTGTAACTGGTCAATGATCACGCCAGAGCAACCGTCTCTGCTATCCTACAGCGAACAAAAAGCGGCTAGATTCTCTAGCTATGCCAACGAGCAGCCAAACTTAGTCCTCACAGCATCTGAGTTAACCGTCTGGAAACAGCGTATTTTGCAATTTCAACAGCAAGTACGGCAGAGTTCCCCAACAACACAAGGCGTACTCTTTGCTTCAGTTCGGCCCAACCAACCCATTGACGACGATGTCGATCCCTTTACGCTACCTCAAGAAAATATCGATTTTTGGCGGCAAAGCGTTACGGATGTCGGTACCTCAGCCCTTTACTTTGTCATTGATCACACCGAGCCAATCTTGCTCTACGTGGGCGAAACTATAAAATCAAATCAACGCTGGAAAGGCGTGCACGACTGCAAACGATATGTGTCCCATTATCTGACAACCCACAATCAGCTAAACCTTCAAACCACCGTCAATATAGGTTTTTGGCGTAATGCCCCCAGCGATCGCAAAGCAAGACAACAATTGGAACGTCGACTGATTCACCAATGGCGATCGCCCTTCAACAAGGAAAATTGGGACTTCTGGGGTACACCCTTTGCCGGCAAACGCCCCCCAAACACTGGGCAAACAGGACTCTATAGTAGCCACCCAGACGACTAGCATGCGGCTGCAAGCCAGGTTACCTATGGACTGAGCACTCCAAAAATGCTCGGTGCATTAAGCAAGCTGGACAGCACAAAGCCAGGCAGGTTTAGCTATGTACGCTGTTGTCTGGCATAGTTGTCCCTGTCAAGTTCGCTTGGTTTAAATTAGTGCTGCTCAACTCAGCGCGGGTCAAAATAGCATTGGTCAGATTGGCTTCAATCAGTTTAGCCCGAGCGAGATACGCATCGGTTAGATTCGCCTCAGTCAAATCCGCCCCCTTGAGGTTGGCACGACTTAGATCAGCCCGCAGCAGCCGTCCATACCTCAAATTGACTTGTAATAACTTTGCTAGCTTTAGATTTGCCTCCGTAAAATTTCCCCACTCCAAACAGGCATAGTTCAAATCGGCTTCTAGCAAATTGGCCCGTTGCAATCTGGCATTGGTCAAATTTGCTTGGCGCAAATCAGCCCCCGACAAGACAGCATCTGTCAATAAAGCACTGGTTAAATTGGCCCCTCTCAAGTTAGCGCCATGCAGATTCGCCTCTCTTAAGCTCACCTCTTGAAGATTAGCGCCACTAAAATCTACATAGGCTAAATCAGCACCACTTAAATTAGCCCCCTGCAAATCAGCCTGATGTAGCTTTGCCCCACGCAAGTTTGCCACTATTTTACGCGTTTCCTGACGCAGGTTCGCCCCCCGCAAACAAGCCCCCGTGAGGTTGGCCCCAGCCAAATTAGCATTACGCAAATCAACATCAATTAGATTCGCATCTAACAGGTCAGCCAAGGTCAAATCAGCATCGTAGAGTACAGCTCCCTGCAAACTAGCCCCATGCAAATCAGCATCATTCAGGTTACATCCTGACAGTTCAGCCTGGTTGAGGTTGGCACCACTCAGGTGGGCATGGGCCAAATTTGCCCGTTTAAAGTTCACCCGACTGAGATATGCCATCGTTAAATCGGCACTTTCTAAGTCGGCATAGGCCAAATTAATGCCGATTAAGTCAGCCTTTGCCAAATCAGCGCCCACTAAATTGACCCCCCTGAAATTGAATTGCCCAGACCTGTAGGCCTCTAGCAATGCTTCAGTCGTCATGGATGCGAACATGGATGGCTATAGTTCCTATCACATAAAGAGGGAGCTTCAACAAATTACTCAACTGGCGACCACAGACACAGCGGGATAGTAAGGCTTCATGGCTTGGGATAGAGCGCCTGCAACCTGGGTATTTTCGTCGTTTTCCCCCAAGCAGTGAGCAATAATCTCAAGCTTACTCTCTAGATCGTCGAAAGTTTCACAATAATCAAACACGCCTCTGACGAGATCGTCAATCGTCTGCGATCTGAGGTATGACCAGTCTGGCGGGGCAAACCCAAATGGCCCATGTAAGCAAGAATACAACAGCAGCTTAGCCCGTAGTGGATTGGTGTAGCGCATGATTTCGAGACGCAAATCAAACAGATTGGTTCGATCTTTCACTGGCGTTGATGTTGCCCTTAAACTCCCCCCACCCTCTTCTTGAGTACTCACATGCCGCAGCGGAGCGCTGTAGACCTGGGTCGTTTCGTGCATTTGAGGGGAAGCAACAGTACCAATGCGCGTCATACTAGCCAGTAGTTCACCCGCTTTAGGAATGGGTGCTGCAAGTCTGTGTGCCTCGTGTCCATTGACATAGAGTGTCCGGCAATAGTACAAAATTGTATTGGCGACACGGGTATAAACACCTTGACGATTTAAGCGTTTAATCGCTTGGCTGAGACGATACTTTAAATCCCTGGGCGTTGGAGCCAGTTGGTGGAGGCGCTGAACCAAATCTTGGCTATCCAATTGGGCTAGGGCATCAGGATTATTTTCCCAAGCACTATAGCAAATACAGTACATCAGCTTTTTGATGCGATGACAGTTTGAAGCCCCTTCAAGCTGGGTAGCAACCTGCTGATAAAGATACTCAATCGAATTGCCATCATCAGAGTCCTGAGACACCAACTCATCAGGCTCTACCTCCAACTCAGCATAGAGAATAGCTAAGTTTTGAACAATTACAGGCGCGATCGCAGCATATTGACTCTTACGGTTTAGCGACGCCACCACCCGATTCAGTTCGGCTTCACACTGCTCCAGGGTGGAGTACCGCTGCAATAGGGTATCTACTAAATCCGCTAATTCAAACCGAGCCAGCACTTCTGAGTCATTTTCCCAAGTCTCATGACAAGTCCCAAAAATCAGCTTTTTAATTCGTTGCTGTTCCGGATGATGACTCAAGGTCTGAACCACAGCCATGCAAGGATTCACTGTGGCCAGGGGTGCCGTTGACCCCAAAGATGCCGAAGCTGAAGCCAGTTCAGCCCTTGACGACAGGGTTTTATCTTCAGACTCAGACAAGTGCACCTTATAGGAGGGAACCGGTTCTTGAATATTCTTGAGTTGAACCGGCCCTAGATAGGTCGTATTCAGGTTCAAACGAGCCTTAACAACATCGTAAATTGTTTGCGAAATGCACAAGCCCCCAGGGTCAGCATGATTTTGCAGGCGCGCAGCTATATTGACCCCATTACCCAACACATCAACTTGATTGAACAAAACATCCCCTAAATGGATGCCAATACGATGATCTAAGTACAGTCCCTCAGCAGCTACATGCGAGAATTCTCGGAGCCGTCGCTGCATCTCTAAGCCACAGGCAACCGCCTGTACCGCACTGACAAAATACATTAACAGCCCGTCACCGGTTGATTTGAGGACTTGCCCCTCAAATTCGTTGCACAAACTGCCAAAGAGATCTAAATCACGCTGGATCAAATGCAGTGTCGTTTCTTCGTCAACAGACATCCGAGCGCTGAAGCCAACGGCATCCGTCAGCATGATGGCGGCTAGAATACGCTGGCTCCGAGTTGATGGCTGCACTCCAATATCCATGCACTCAAGTACTCTTTCTAGACAGGCCGAGCACTAACCACAAACTCAAGCTATGGCTAGCCAACAGCAGGATAATCCAGCGCGATCGCGCTATGCCAATCACAAGACGGTCAATCCGGATCCACCCTAATGCTTGAAAATCGTCACAGTCAACGTGATGCTGTGCTCCCTGTCTTAAAATGCCCGCTTTTCTAGCGGATACTGCATCGATCCTCCAGCAGATTTCTGGAAAAATACCAAGAAACCTCAGATGCCCATCCCATTGGAGCTCCGGTGCAATTAATCCCAAAGTTATCGACTCAGGTCACTCAGAATAAGTGCCGGATAGAAATGATACCTAATCACAGCCCTCTCTCTCTGACACTTAGAGACAAAACTGGCCAACCTGATAATCTAAATACCCCCACTCAGATATCTGCTTCAGGAAAGCTAAGACCCTTGAAAATATTGAGCTTATGGATTAGCTAGACCGAAAGGACATTGGCAAACCGTCAGCATGATCGGCCCCAATAGACAATGGTGAGATTGACAGGTTAACCCGGCGACTTCAGCCAAATCTTGACGCATCATTTTTGAGTAGAAACGCAATCCCGTGGGCGACAACAGCCAACTGCGTTGGGGCAATCCCAAAAATTGGGAGGGCACGTAATCTGCCAAGTAAAACATTGCCCCTGGTTTGAGCACCCGCGCGACGTCAGCCATCACCGCTTGGGGTTCTGGGTAATGTAGAAAGCTAATGGTGCAAAATACTGCATCAAACGTTTCAGGATCCGCTGGAATAAAATCGCTACGACCCGAGACAAACTGGAGGCGATCGCGAAAAGATGGTTTTTGTCTCGCTTGGGCCAGCATGTTTTCAGACAAATCTAGACCCAACCCAGTTAGCGTCGGAAACTGACTCGCCAACCGCCGCAGTAATCGTCCCGTGCCACAGCCCAGATCTAGCACATAGGCAGTCTCGGGCAAAACGACATACTCCAATAGCCGTTGGTGCACGGCTTGATAAAACACCGAAGGGAGTAACCAGTCATAGGTCGGGGCCCAACCGTCGAAGAATTGTTGCTTGTAGTCAATCACTGATTGAGCCATTAGAGAGCCCTCTGCCCCTATTAACTGGAACTTTTCATATCTGCGATCGCCCCTTTAGCCATGGACGCGATCGCTTGGTCAGTGGCCTTTGGCAACCTGTAGTATTTTCCCCCAGCAGTTTTAGCCAGTTCTTTCCCAAATCCAGTTGAGACAAACTTCCGTTCAGTATCGATAACTAATAGGTTAAAGCCAATGGCTCGAATTTTAGCCGCGATATCGAGTAGCTCTTGTTTAATATCAGGCTTCTCTTCGGCATCTAAGGGTTCCCCCAGAGACCGAGCCAGGGGAATATTGCCCCGCCCATCTGTAATTGCCACCATGACAACGTTACCAATATCTCCAGATTGCTGGGCATTCATCCCCACCCGCACCGCCTGGGTCAATCCGTGAGCCAAGGGCGATCCCCCACCGCAAGGCATTCGCTCTAGACGGCGGGTTGCCGCAGAGATAGAACGCGTTGGGGGTAATAACACCTCAGCTTGTTCACCCCGAAAGGGAATCAATGCCACCTGGTCTCGATTTTGATAGGCTTCAGTCAACAGGCGCAACACTGCTCCCTTAGCCGACTGCATTCGGTTCAATGCCATGGAACCAGAAGCATCCACCACAAATACCACCAGCGAACCAGCTTTACGGGCCAGTTTCTTAGCCCGAATATCCCCCTGCTCTACAATCACTCGACGCTCGGGGTGACGTTCGCGGCGGACTTTTTGATAGGGTGAAGCGGCCCGCAGGGTGGCATCTACGGCAATCCGACGCACTGGCCCTTGGGGCAACATCGGTTTGATATAGCGACCCCGATCTTCCGAAAAAATGATGCTTTGGCTCCCCGATTTGCCCTGGCGGCTCATAGCTTGGGCCATCATCAACACGGAAGGGTCAATGATTACCCCTTCTGGGTCAAACACAAACTCCTCTGGCACACTGGGGGGAGCGTCATTTTCGGTATCGTCTTCATCTTCAGTATCATCTGAGTCATCCTGCTGATCTTCTGAGTCTTCGGGTTCATCCGGTTGATTTTGGGGCGGCGGTGGCGGTGGGGGTTCCTGCTCTTCGGGGGGTTGATCGAACAACAGCGATCGCGGCACGATCACTAACTCCACGGCACAGCGCAGATCATCGGCATTCACCTCAACCCGGCCATCCAGTGCGGCATGAGCCTTCGCTACCCGCACAGCAAACAATTCAGCCCGATGGCCTTGGACACCACCCCGCAGGGCTTCTGTGACCAGATATTGCATCTGGCCTCGATCGATACGCACATCTTTGAGCCACTCCCGCGCCAGAATAATTTGGGTTTTGAGGTCATCTAGCTCCTCAGCATACTCAGCGATAAACGCGCGGGGATCGTTAGCAAAAGCATTGGCCCGAGCCACTGCCTCCACCCGATTTTCCAGTGTCATCCCAGCATCTGCAGACAAGGCGATCGCAATACGATCTAATAAATGGTCTCGCAGCGTACCCTCTTCGGGGTTGTAGGTCGCAATCAATAGCGGTTCACAAGGATGTTGAAAGCTAATGCCTTCCCGCTCAATCAGATTACGACCTTCGGTCAAATTAGCCAGCAGTAAATTGGCAATTTGGTCATCTAGTAGATTCAGTTCATCAATATAAAGGACACCCCGGTTGGCCTCTGCCAACAAACCGGGTTGAAATACGGTCTCCCCAGCCTTGATCGACTTGGCCACATCGACTGAACCCAGCAGCCGATCTTCGGTCACCCCTAAGGGAATTTGCACAAATGGCGCGGGAATCACTTGAGTGGGTAAGGCGGCTGTAGGATAGTGCGGATCTGGAGTAAATCGCCTTAGCGTTTCATCATCCCAGCGCTGATGATGGGTCGGGTCGGCGTTACAGCAGGAATCTATAATCACCTCAATCGGTGGCAACAACTCATGAAGTGCACGCGCCATTACCGACTTAGCTGTTCCTCGACGGCCCGCAATCACGACCCCGCCCAAACCTGGATCCACCGCCGTCAGCAATAACGCCAGCTTGATGTTGTCTTGATCCACCACCGCCGTCAGCGGGAAATTAGGGGGATTGGGAGACGCTACAACCATAGACATTGAAACCACTCTAATGAACTAGCGCTGGCTTTCTAGCCTATCAGGATTCAGCAAAGCCACAAGCATCTACAGAGGAATCAGGATTGGGGCCCGTATCATCACCATAGGCACGAACGCAAAAAATCGTTACATTAAGATTAAGAATTAGGCTATGTCGCCTAAGCCGTTCAGTACGTCCGTTTATCGTGCTTCAAACCGTTTTTCCCCTAACCAAAGTGGCCCACTGCAAACTACTCTTCAATCGAGATCAATATGTCTCGTGCCACATCAATGTTTCTGACTTACCCGAGAGACTTGCGGCAATTGCCGTTGATGGCAAATTCTACAGCTTCTTTAAGGTGCTCCCTAAGGCCCAAAAAGCCCTGGAGGTCGTCGCTAAATTGACCCACAAGGGTGATGAAATTGCGGTGACTGTCTCAAAACGAGGCTATGTTCTATGGGTTTATGAACCCGACGGTAAGCTGGCATCCTCAAAGCGCTCGCCGCTGCATCTCAAGCTTCGAGGGTCTGCACCTTGCACTATCATTTATGAGCGCGATCGCTTTCAGCCCTGCTATCTCAAAGTGGCAGACATGTCTCAAACGCTAGCTGGCATTAAATATCAAGCCAATCTCTATAGCCTGTTTCGACGCGAAAACGAGGCACAAGGCACCCTCGAAATCGCAGCAAAACTAACCACCCGAAACGACGAAGTCGTTCTAATTCCAGCTCAGGTCGGTTATTCCATTTTTGTATTAGAATCTGCTGCTAGTCTGGCTTGATTAATCGCTACAGGCGGCCACCATTCTGGCCCGGCAAAATAGGCGTTTCTACGGCTTGCCGGAAGATCTCAACTGATTCATCAAAATCAATTGGCAGTACTGCCACAACGTTCTCATGGGGACGGGGAATAATCACCCAAGTTTCAAGAACACCACCTGGAGCCTTCTCAGCAGCTTCGACGCCCGCTGCCATCGCTTGTTTGACCTCAGAAACGTCACCGCGAATATTGATGCAAAACCGTGCACTCCCTGCGCGCATGTAGTTCACCAAGGTTACTCGCCCTGCTTTAACCATCGCATCTGCAGCCGCCAACACCGGGGGGAAACCCTTCGTTTCCAGTGAACCAACTGCCTGTGGCATGAACTATCTCCTCTAAACAAGAAATGCTTGATCTATCCAAACCTCATTCTACGAGCCGACGGCCTCACTTTCATGGAAATCATGATTTCCATTGAACATCACACGAATTCTTCACGTTTATTCAGAATCGGCAAGACACGGTAATACCTCAGTCATTAACTCGGTGCTACCCCTCAAATGCATAGGCAGTACCATTATCTATCGCTTTACATGACCCGAAAGGATTCAGCTGCCTCAGTGAAATCAACTGGGAGAACCGACACAACATTTTCAGTGGGATGAGGGATCGTCACCTCACCCAGCGCAGGGCAAGCATCGGCAGCTTCTAGCCCCGCCTCCATCGCCTGTTTGACTTCCGACATGTTCAGAAACTAACTATATCTTGATGGGGCTGGGTTCTGCGATCGCAGCAATTATTCGCTCACAACCGGAGTCCGGTTGCGCCCAGGCATAGTGACATTCCTTTGGTTCTCCCCAGCACAAGGTCAAATACAGCTCCGTGCGCGTTGCATCCACCTCAGCCCATTCTGTTTCTGCAATCAGGCGTTCCACATGGCTCAACCCGGTAGGCTGGGGTGGTGCACCCGCCAGCCACAAACGCATTCCGCGACACGATTCGCGCCAAAACTCGAGCACCGCTGGCTTAGCCTCCACCAATCGCTGCTTATCTTCAGGAATCGCAATCAGTTGAGAATGGATTTCGGGGAATCGAATCGAGCGCCCATCAAAACGACAAGTATGCCAAACGACACCAGAAACGCTGTGATTTCTCTGATAGTGGTGAATTTGCTCACGAAAATCTTGTAAAGCAAAAACCTTACTCAACTTTTCGGGCCCCAAAGCTTTTGCCACCACTTGATTGTTCAACCGATCCTCAGAAGACATTAACACCCGTTCGCCACGCCAGGTCGCTCGTAGTTCTTGATCGAGAATGTGAATCAGTTGTTCGGTCGTATAGCTCATGAATGCCCTAATCAGAGCAGATTGACTTTATTCTACCAAGCCCGACTCCACCTACAGCTGCTTTAAACCCTCAATCAGCAATTGATAAAACCCATCTGCATCTGCTGTCCGAATAACATGAGCATTGGCTGGCTGATCCAAGACCTTCCCCGCATCCACCACGGTTCTGCCTAAGGTAAGGGGACTAGAGATTTCAACCTCCACATAAGCATCCTGGCCTCTAAATAAATCGGGCTGCAATAAATATGCAATGACGCAGGGATCATGCAACGGTGAACCGGCCATACCAAGACGCGTAGCTTCTTCAACACCATAAAAAGCAAGCATTCCCGCCGCTGCGATCGCAACCGGTGTTCCAATATCTCGTATCTGCGCCAGACGTGCTGGGGTAGTCAACACGGTGTGGGTCACATCTAGCCCAATCATCGTTAGCTTTGCCCCAGCCTCGAACACCACTTTGGCGGCATGGGGATCAACGTAGCAATTAAACTCTGCCGATGGGGTGACGTTGCCATGAGTAACCGAACCTCCCATCATCACAACTTCTGCAATGTTGTTGACAATCGCAGGCTGTTTGATTAAGGCTACAGCCAAATTCGTCAGCGGGCCTAACATCGCTAGGGTAATCGGGGCTTTTGCATGCATGAGTTGCTCGATTAAAAAATCAACCCCGTGCTGGGGTTGCAGTGGCATATGGGGTTCGGGTAAATCCGCACCCTGTAAGCCCGTACCACCGTGGACTTCTTCTGCGGTCACCAATGGCTGTAGCAAAGGCCGGGGGCACCCCGCAAAGACTGGAATCATCAAGACTCCAGCCAGTTGACAAATCTTGCGGGCGTTCATCTGGGTCAGTGCTAAGGGGACATTGCCTGCCACTGTAGTGATCCCCAGCAAGTCAAATTCAGACGGGGATGCCAAAGCTAGTAAAATCGCGATCGCATCATCAACCCCTGGATCACAATCAATAATCAGCGATCGCGTTGTCATCGCAATGCTCCATTAAGATCGACGCTAATCTGTTGAAACTAAGCTAGCGTGGGATCGCAGATTAGCGCTCCCTCAACTCTAAACCTTTAGCATTGCATGGTATTCACTCAACGATTTGCCATTGGGCTGGTGGCCCTGCTGACCTTAACCGGATGCGCAGGAGGGCCATTGGGCGAGTCTCTCCAGCGATCACTCGAAGCCGATTCCCAACTGGAAGAGAATCCACCCTTTGGCCAATCTATTAGCACTCCCACAGCGGTAGAAGGCAGCGTTGCTGAACTGGCTGAACCGTCCAGGACTGATACTGTCCTGGAGGAGCTAGATCAAGATGAGCCTCAACCCAGCGATCGTGACTTTATTGGCCCCATTTACCCAAACGATAACGTCCCCAGTAGCCCAACAACTTCTGGCGGATCGCAAACCTTCACGGATCTTGATCAGGCTCCTGAAGAGCTACAGCGTTACATCACAGACCTGGCTACACTGGGCTTGCTCAAATCTCGCTCATCATCCTCTGAAAACAGCAGCGCTCAAACCACACAAGATTTTCAGCCCAATCAGGCCATTTCTCGCCGCGAATTTGCCCGCTGGCTTGCCAACACAAATAATCGGTTTTACCGAGACGATCAGGCCCAAAAGATTCGTCTTGGCGTTGCCAGCGATACCTCTGCTTTTCAAGATGTTCCCACTACCGATCCAGACTTTCCTCAAATTCAAGGCCTTGCCGAAGCCGGAATCATTCCCAGTGCCTTAGCAGGAAATGCCACAGCCGTTAACTTTCGCCCCGATGCACAGCTCACTCGCGAAGATTTGCTACTTTGGAAGGTTCCCTTAGATGTGCGCCAAAATTTACCCGATGCCACTATTCAAGCTATCGAGGAAGCATGGGGATTCCAAGATGCTGAAAAGATTGATCCCTTAGCCCTGCGGGCAGTTCTCGCCGACTATGCCAACGGTGACTTTGCAAATATCCGTCGGGTGTTTAGCTTCACCACCCTACTACAACCTCAAAAAGCGGTGACGCGGGCAGAAGCGGCAGCGGCCCTGTGGCGATTTGGCAATTCTACCGAGGGCATCACCGCCCAAGAAGTCGCTCAGTCCAATTCATCATCTACTGAGGCGGTCGTAGACTAAAACCCAATCTCCAGGATGAATTAGGGGTTTGAGGAGACAATAGAGGACATCCCCCAGCACCGAACGCGTACCTTGAAAGAGTCCCTATATCCGCTTGGCCGATGACATCGCCCAATTCCGACACTCTATTTGCAACCATTAAAGCCTTAGTCCTTTGCCATTCCCCTAGCGGTGCCGAGGCCGAAATCAATCACTGGTTGATCACCTATCTCCGAGATCTGGGCGTCAACACTTGGCAAGACGAAGCCGATAACCTAATTGTCAAAATCCCAGGAAAAGATAACCGCCGCGCGATCGCTATTACTGCTCACAAAGACGAAATCGGCATGATCGTCAAAAGCGTTGACCCAAATGGTCGCATTTCTGTGCGTAAGCTGGGCGGCTCCTTTCCCTGGGTCTACGGCGAAGGTGTGGTGGACATCTTAGGCGATCGCGAAACGATCAGTGGCATCCTCTGCTTCGGATCTCGTCACGTATCCCATGAGTCGCCTCAGAAAACGCAACAAGAGGGCAAAGCTATCAGCTGGGAACAAGCCTGGATTGAAACCAAACTATCTCCATCGGCGCTAGAGGATGCTGGTATCCGCCCCGGCAGCCGTGCCGTGGTAGGAAAGCATCGCAAGCAGCCCTTTCGCATGGGTGACTATATTGCCAGCTATACCCTCGATAACAAGGCATCCTTAGCTATTCTCTTATCGCTAGCTAAACGTCTCAAAACGCCAGTAGTCGATACCTATTTGGTCGCATCCGCTAAAGAAGAGGTAGGTGCAATAGGTGCGCTGTACTTTAGCCAACGGCAAAAACTCAATGCTTTAATTGCCCTAGAAATTTGCCCATTATCTCAGGAATACCCCATTCAAGATGGTCCAGCCCCTGTCTTGCTTTCCCAAGATAAGTATGGGCTTTACGATGAAACACTCAACGGGCAACTCCGCCAAGCTGCTAAAGGCGCAGGTATTCCGTTGCAACTGGCAACGATTAGTGGCTTCGGCAGTGACGGCTCAATCGCGATGAAATTTGGTCACGTCCCCAAAGCAGCTTGCCTCAGCTTCCCAACCCAAAATACTCACGGATTTGAAGTGACTCACCTCAGCGCGATCGCCAACTGCATAGAGATTCTAACCGAATACTGTCTCAATTTTGTCGAGCTTTGATGCACCGCAGATTACTCCCGCCTTGTAACAACCTGTGAAAGGCGAATCGCTCATTGTGAACAGTTTTCTACAATGAGAGAACAAGACTGTGCCGTCAGAGTTGCACCACCTAATAAAAAGGGGGAAATCGTGTCGAAGCTTATCGCCGATGTCATGACCCAGAGTCCGATTACTGTAAAACCTGAAACCTCCTTAGAAGAAGCGATTCAGCTCTTAGCAGAGCACAAGATCAGTGGCTTGCCTGTCGTCGATGACCAACACAACATAGTCGGCATATTATCTGAGACAGATCTGATGTGGCAGGCAATGGGCACTCCGTTGCCTGCCTATATCATGGTGCTCGACAGCGTAATTTACTTAAAGAACCCCGCCCAATATCAACAAGAATTGCACAAAGCCCTAGGTCAAACAGTCAAAGACGCCATGACCGAACATGTCGTAAGCACGAAGCCAGATGCATCAGTTCGTCAAGCCGCCCAACTAATGCACGACCACAAGATTAGGCGTCTTCCAGTCATCAATGCGGAGCACAAGCTCGTTGGCATCCTCACCCGAGGCGACATCGTCCGCGAAATGGCCCAGAGCGCACAAATGCAGACTCAAACTAGCTAACCCAACAATATGAGCATCACCCCCGACAGTATTCGAGAGAAACTAGCCTCCAGCGACTTTGGCGATCGCTTAACCGCAGTCAATCAAATGCGAGAACTTGAACCTGCGATCGCTTTCGATCTGCTTTCAATCGCAAGCGCCGACGATAATGCTCGGGTACGTTATGCTGCCATCAGCCAGATTTCTACTGTCGGTTCTGTAGATAAAGCCACCTCAACCAAGCTGCTTCGCAACAGGCTTACAACCGACCCAGAACCAGATGTCCAAGCGGCAGCAGCCGACTCAATCGGAGCACTCCAACTCACCGAGATTTTTGAAGACCTAAAATCAGTTTATGAAAACACAACCGAGTGGCTAGTTAAATTCAGCATCATTGCAGCACTAGGCGAACTCGGTGACATCAGAGCTTTCGAGCTTCTACAAGATGCGCTCGGCTCTCCTAATGAATTAATCAGAACAGCAGCCATAGGCGCACTGGGTGAGTTGGGTGAAGATCGTGCAATCAAGCTATTGCTGCCCTACGTTACCCATCCTGATTGGCAAACTCGCCACCGAGTTGTCCAAGCCCTTAGCAACTTTACTGACGATACAGCCCGCCAAGCACTACAGCAACTCACTCAAGACAAGTCAGAAATGGTTGCTAAGGCAGCCGAAATCCATCTAGCTTCAACATAGACTTAGGCTTTCAGCAAGCCCTCCCGAAACTCTGCAGCCAAGAAACAGCAGAATCAACTTTAGGACAATAAGCAACGTAACCGGATTTCAATCGATACAGCACCTAATGCGGCTAGGAGCAGAAAATCCCTACGCTTGTTGATAGCATAGAGATTTTCAAGTGTATAACCTGGCACCGAGCTATTTTCACGAGGGGCAACCCCCTGACTATCTTCGCCGCAGATGCGTTTCACCCCCGAGTTCGGGATGGGTCGGAGTGGTTCCACACCGCCATAGGCACCAGGAAAGGTATTAGGTTTTGTAGA
>JBCBZT010000050.1:0-54441 GCA_039815185.1 Cyanobacteria bacterium P01_A01_bin.123
ATAGCCCGAAAATCAGCCCGAAAATCAGCCCGAAAATCGGCCCGCCAAGCAGTCTGCCACTCAGCCCGCCACTCAGCCCGAAACCCAGCCCGAAAATCAGCCCGAAAATCAGCCCGAAAATCAGCCCATTCTTCGTTGATTGTTTAATTCCTTGATTCGGATATTTCTTGCTACCCAAATCAACCTCAATAATACTTAGCCCATCAAACAGCCCGCCAAGCAGCCCTAAACTCAACCCGAAAAGCAGCCCGCCAAGCAGCCCTAAACTCAACCCGGCAAGTAGCCCGTAAAGCAGCCTGTAAAGCAGCCCGCCAAGCAGCCCGCCAAGCAGCCCGAAAATCAGCCCGAAAATCAGCCCGAAACCCAGCCCGGCAAGCAGCACATTACGCAAAAATTGTTGCCATGAGCAATTCAAAGCTTCTGGCAGTTTGATATCACGCAGATCGGAACCCTGCCCGATAATTAGCCCCATAATTAGCCCCATAATTAGCCCATAACTCAACCCGATAAGCAGCCCGAAAAACAACCCGTAAATCAGCCCGTAAATCAGCCCGCGAATCCAAAGATAACGAGTCCGATCGCGCCTTCTATCCAACCAAGAGGGTTGCAACCGCTCAATCAGAAACTCTGTTGTACCTACAGCTTCTAGTTTCCTCGCCAGCCAAGACAGGTAATGCTGTGTTTGTTTTGGGCTGGGTGCCTGCCCTGAAGGATAGGTGCCTTGATTATTCAAATCACTGAGTTGCTTATTGATATAGGTATCCAGCAACGCTTCCACACTGTTAATCGGTTGCCCCTGGTATGCCACTACCAAGATCAGCAGAAACAGCGGAGAGCGCACTAATGCCAACAGGTCAGGCTGGCTTTGCAAGGCAGTCCACAATGGGGCACGATTCAACCGCTGAAAGTAATCCCGAATCTGGTCATCGTCTAACGCTTGCAGATAGATAGCACCGTTCAAGCGCTTCAAGTATTCATTCTCGGCTTTTAGGGCTTCATATTCCTTGCGCCGACAACAAACTACCAATGGCAATGAGTGGATATCTAGAAACGCATTGATCGCTCGAATGCACTTAATCTGCTTGGCCTTTCGACGTTCTGCGATTTCCGCTGAGGTTGTTGTATCACCCCCATCTACTCGTCTCAGCTCATCCAAGCCATCGAGCAACGGCAACAGTTGATTCTGCTGAATCCAGTGCTGAGAAACTTCTGCGGGGACAGTGTATTTCTCCAAAAGCTGGGCACTGAGCCACTCATCAAAGGTAACTTCATCTGTCCATTCGGAGAGTTCAAAGATGACGGGGATGGGGAGGTCTGGGTCTTGCTGGGCTTTGCGTAGGAATTCCCTAGCCAGCGCCAGCAACTCATTGGTTTTACCGGAACCGGGTTCACCCAGAATCAGGAGGCGTCCTTGGATGTCGTCTTGCTCAAACAGCTCTAACGTGGATTTATCAACAGGCTCTGGTGGGGTTGATTGCTTGAAAGCCTTGAACCAGCGACGAATAATGTTCTCTCGGAGTGAGTCTTCTTGTGCAGGCGGCAAATCACGCCGTCCCACCAGCTGACGCTGCTCTTCCCGCTTCAAATCTATGCGCACCTTGTGATGCAGAGAGCTA
The DNA here is from genome assembly GCA_039815185.1 of Cyanobacteria bacterium P01_A01_bin.123. GTDB lineage: Bacteria > Cyanobacteriota > Cyanobacteriia > Phormidesmidales > Phormidesmidaceae > JBCBZT01. The sequence goes on from JBCBZT010000050.1 coordinate 1,617, forward strand.
TCTAAGCGAATCACCACCTGCTCAAGGACAACCTCAATGAGCTGTCGCCGCAGCTTTTGGCGTACTTCATCGGTGATCTCTGTCTTCTTGGGGACAAGGTAGTTTCGAGCGAAGTCGATGATCTTGCCCAGGTTGCCTGTCCATGCAGCGATCGCAGCAGTCGCCAAAGCAATCACAGCAAATCCAGCTATCCCCCAGCTTATGACTGAGTGCTGATTTAGGAAGTCGAAGATTTGCTCTAGCTTGGTGGGATCTGGTGGTGGGGTGTTCGGGTCAGCTTGGCCCAGCAGTGTAGTCAACAGCAGATCTGCCATGGGTTGGGGAATGGGGGGATTTTATCCCTTTATGGCATAGCAAGGCTGAGTTGGCGAGTGCTGGGTAGAAGAGCCGAGTGCCCATATGACGCGGAAGCTGCCTCGTGAGCTGCTGGGGCGGTTGGATCAGGCTTTTTATGCGAAGCAGGGCGATCGGCAGTTTTTGATGGGGGAGTAGGGGTAAACGTTATTGCGGTTGATATGCCTCCAGAAGCCCGCCAACAAGCCCACCTTGAAAAGGGCTGCGGGCTTTGCGCTCAAGTTGCTAGCCATACTGCCAAAGAACTGTCCCTAATACCGCCCAAAATCCTATGAAGACTCCTGTCTGCAATCAGACTAGCTGGCTGATATAGCCGTAGCCAGTCTGATTGGGACATAAACTAGAGAAGCATCCCCTGTCTATCTCAGACCTATGGCCAAACCCTACAGTCTTGATTTCCGGCAAAAAGTCATCGACGCCATCGAACTCGATGGTCTCAAAAAATGTGAGGCTAGCGAACTGTTCAATATCAGTCGCAACACCATCAATTTGTGGTTCCAGCGCAGAGCGGCAACCGGAGACCTCACCCCCAAGCCCCGTCAGAGCCGACCATTCCAGAATAGAATCAAAGACTGGGAGAAGTTTCGCCGCTTTGTGAAAGCCAATGGCGATAAGACCCAACAGGAAATGGCTGAGCTCTGGGATGAGCCGATTAGCCAAAGAACCATCTCGCGGGCGATCGCGAAGATTAGGCAGTCACGAAAAAGCGGTGCGACCCCGCGCCGTCGAACGGCGCTAGGGAACGCGCACCAAGGCAAAGACGTACGGTTACCGCCAACGAGATGAAGCCAAACGGAGTGAGTTCCAGTGCCAAGTGAAAGACCCTAGAGCCCCGCATTTAGTTTATGTCGATGAGTCAGGGATGGATGAGCGGGACAACTACGGCTATGGTTATGCCCCCATCGGAGAACGCTACTACGCTCTCAAGTCAGGCCGACGGCAGAGTCGTATCAATATGATGGCAGGCTATCGGGGCACGCAACTGATTGCACCATTTACTATCGAGGGGGCTTGTAACCGCAGTGTCTTTGAAGGGTGGTTAGAAACTTGTCTGATGCCAGTGTTGCGTCCGGGAGACTGGGTGATTTTGGACAATGCTACCTTTCATCACGGGGGTCGGATTGCGGAATTAATCGAAGCTGCTGGGTGTCAACTGCTTTATCTGCCACCGTATTCACCGGACTTGAATCGCATTGAAAAGTGCTGGGCTTGGTTGAAGAGCCGCATTCGTAAGCGACTTCCACAATCAGAGAGTTTACGGGCAGCAATGGAAGCGGTTCTCAGACATGCAGCGTCCTAATCGATGTGGCTGCGGCTATAGGTGAAAAGCTGGAGAGGAAGTGATTAATCCCAAGCACACTTGAAACAGACACGATTGGAAACCAGCAGAACCAAGGGGTTCACTTCAGTGGGCTACGAAAGCCTTTCGCTACACTTGTCTCGCCTTCCAAAATACCGATATAGAGAATCGGATTAGGTGAAGTTGCTTTCCTAAATCAATCTAAAATTTTTAAATTTGCTTTACAATCGACCATTGCAGTATGAGGATAGGTTATACAAGCAATATCCCTTCCGTAGTATTTACTTGGCTAGAGCTTTGATGTTCATTCTTTTGCCACAAAGGGGTATCTACTTAAAGTTCCTTGTTCGCTTAATCGACCTTAATCGAAGTATAAAAGTTTTATCTTTGTTGGGTTGTTGGGGCAATTTCTCTCTTTGCTACTTATTCCTGTGAATAGTTGAATGGAATACTACTTGCTCAATTCTTAGTGGTTAAAACTCAAGAAACCATGAGAAGAGGTGCATCTTTGTTTTGTTGGATAATTCCATCTTTCTAGCAATTCCTTAACCATCTAGTTTTGATTTTTAACTACTTGGTTGAGATAAATTTCTGCATAACACCCATTCTAAAATGGGATCAAAAGCCATCGAAACCTATGCACTGCAGGTGTTCTCATGCGATGCATCACCCATAGTGCTATGCAGGTTTATGTCTGCATAATCATTAGTTATCCGTCAGATCTGACACTGAATATATAGTTAGCTTCCTGATTTATCTAAACCTCTCCGTAATGTAAACTAACCCTCTTCTGCTAATTCTGCTTTCGTCAGAGAATATCTGAAACAGTCATTTCTCGTTGCGGTGGAAAACTATTCCTTCGCGTAAAAATAGGAGTATGGGCGAAAAACAGCTAGTTATTTATTCTCCAGCGGCTTTGACAAAAGAGGGCTAAGTACAATCAACGATCAACATCATACTATGGCAAATACTTACGAAGTTATTTTGATTAATCCATCAGACGGGACCTTTCAAATGATTGAGGTTAAAGACAATGAATACATACTTGATGCTGCTGAAGAGCAAGGACTAGATTTACCATATTCTTGTCGTGCAGGCGCTTGTACCACTTGTGCTGGATTTATTCTTGAGGGAGGTGTAGATCAGAGCGATCAGTCATTTCTAGATGATGATCAAATTGAAGCTGGCTTTGTACTAACTTGCGTAGCTTATCCTGTTTCAGATTGCACTATTAGAACTCATCAATCTGAATCCTCATGGTAATGGATCAATTAAAGTAAGGCTTGTGAATTAATTATGTCAAACTCAGAAAAAGAGCTTCTTGATGCTCTAGACAATATTAGTAAGCTTAATAGTCCATTTAAAAGGGCCTTAAAACTAGGAAATTTAGCCTCTGAGTTAACTACCCCTACTTTGCTTTTAACAGCATTAGAGATAGTTTCTAAGATTGATGAACCAGAAGCATGTGCTTTTGCACTTTCAAGTTTAAGTACCCGTTTAGATGACAGCCAGATTCTTGAGGGCCTCAGAATAGCAAGCAGTATTGATATTTCAAACTCAAATCGTGATAGTGCCTTAGCCACTTTCAGGTCTAGACTTAGCCTTAATCTTGATTCCATGGCAGAAGCTTTGGAAGTAGCTAGAGGATTTGTTTCTATTAAGAGTTATCGCTCCAGTTCAGACTTTTTAGCGGAAGTTATTCCACATCTATCTCCTGAATTTCTGAAAGAAGCTTTAGAAATTGCTTATAAAATAGATGATAGCCAAGCAAGAGAAAGTCGTTTTGATGCGCTTACTGAACTTAATAAGATCTTGAGGCAATTATTCAACTCTTCTAGCGAAGAATCAGCTTTTCGTGAATCCTATTTGCCTGATAGCTACCCATCTTATATTGATAGCAATTCTTCTAGTGGTTACCGAGCCAAAAGGAATGAAGAAATCGACAGGGAATTCTGTGAGGCTCCGCGCGCTAGAGCTAAAGTTTTAGCATTGCTTTATTACTGCTTAAAAGAAGAGCAAAGATCTGAAGTTTTCGAAAAACTTTTAGAAGCTATTGAAGAAATTCCTGCTCAACCTTGTAAGGCACACACTCTTATAGCGCTATCTCCGCACCTGCCGAAGAATGCAGCTGTGAGAGTAGTACAAAGAGCCTTCACGATTGTAAAGGAAATTGTCGAAGATATTGATAACAGTCTTCAAGAAGAAAATGCTCCTCGGCTGAGAGAAGATATTAATAAAATTCTTAATGACATCCAGGAACTGGAAAATCAGCTGCATACTCCATCAATCTCAACTTTATCAAGTGCAATCCTGGACAGACTGAGCTGGGCTGAATCGATCCTGTTTGATAATCGTTGGTGGAAACCAAATATGATCGAAGGTGTACCACCAGCATATATTCCAAAACTTCCTCTAGCTAAGGAAGTTACTAGGAGCGATCAGATAGAGACTGATAGTGATGTTGGAGGGGACACCACTCCTCAAACACACGTACGATATCCTAACCTTGTATGTCCGGACAACCTTGTCGTGAATGAAAGGGAAATTATTATTGTTAAGCTATTGCTTGATAAGCCCAACAATAAATCTGAGGGATTTTTGATTCCTGATAGTGGTACTGATGAGTTACCAAAAGTAAGTGTCGTATTAACTGCTCCAGGGTTTCATGTAGATAGGCATACTAAAACTCTTCAAGTTGAGCAAGACAAAAATTCAGAAGTACCTTTTGCTCTAACTCCTTTAGAACTAGGTCTTCACAAGATTACAGTAAGATTTTATCTGGATGACAACCTTGCAATTCTTGGCGTTATAGAGAAAAATGTTTTAGTTTCAGAACAGTATGCTTCGGAGGAAGTTCCTCAATATAATGAATCAGCAGTTATAAATATAGAAACAGAAGCAAAGACTTTTTTGCCTGCAACAGATTTGGAATTGTTTGTCCATCTTAGTGCTGATAAACATAAACTTTCCTTTGGTTTGAGATCTGAAGATTACTTTGGAGATTATGGGGAAATTACTTTGAATTTCTCTCCCTTAAAAGAGATGGAAGCTAGATATAAAGAGCTGGATGAAAAGGCTAAAATAATTCCAGATACGACGGATCAAGAAAAGTCTTCCGAACGGCGACTGGCTGCAATAGGGAGAGAATTGTGGGATAAATATGTCCCTCAACCCCTTAAAGAGGAATATTGGGAATTTAAATCAAGCGTAAAGTCTATTCTCGTTGCTTCTCAAGAAGCATGGATCCCTTGGGAAATAATTAAGCCATATAGACTTAACAAAAAAGATAGAACACGTGAGGAGGATCCCTTCTGGTGTCAGCAATTTAATATTTCTCGATGGTTGCCTGTGCAAGGGGGAGGAGGATTGCCTGGTGATCTTGAGATTACAACGGTGAATCCTGTAGTCCCAAACAACACAGATTTGAAAGGTGCGAAAGACGAACTTGCATTTTTTGAGACAATTTCAACCCTGAACGAAAATATTAGACATCGTGTGCCTATTGATACTGTAATGCAGGTTTTAGATCGTTTAGAGAATGACAAGGAACTCTCAATTCTGCATTTTGCATGCCATGGAGCTTTTGATACAGGTTTATCGGATGAAGCAGCTATTAAACTGTCTGATGCATCCTTACGGCCTAGCGATATTCAAATTTATTTGGATAAACAAGGGCGACGACCTTTGATCTTCATTAATGCATGTCATGTAGGAAGAGTTGGATACACTCCTACAGGACTAGGTGGGTGGGCTGAGAGAATGGTGAAATATCGTGTAGGAGCTTTTATTGGCGCAATGTGGGAAGTTACTGACGATCTAGCGCTCCAATTTGCTGAGACTTTCTATACAGGGCTTTTGAAGGACAAAAAAACAATTGCGGAAGCTTTCCGTCTGGCACGTGAAAAAATTCGACAACGCGCTCCCCATAACTCCACCTGGCTGGCATACAGTCTTTATGCTGCTCCGGAGAGGAGATTAAGGGCATAGAGTTTCTTTGGGCAACCTATTAGTTCAATTAACCCATAGTTCAGTACTGGCAAGACCTTATGACACAACTCGATGATCTGACGGAAAAGCTAGTCAAATTAGATGATGATCAATTAATGCTACATCTAGGGATGAGTACAAAAGGGATCAGTGAAGATCTCGGAGGCCAAACAAGAAGTGCATCGATTGATTCAATTGATCCTAGACGTTATGCAATTACTAGGTCCAATGAAGACACACTAAATTTCGGGCAAAGGCTTTTCAAGCGTTTAAATGATGCGTCTTATGAGCTTCTATGCAAAGACCCCTTCGATGATGGGGAAACTTTACGAGAGCTAAGTAAAGTATTAGAGGATAGTACTGCGAAAGCTGCTGGACTTCTAGCACCTGTTTTAGTAGCTAATCTGGGTTTAGCTCCTGCTGTGGCTGCTATTGTTGCTACTTTGATTGTCAGAACTATTTCAAAAGCTATCGCAGATGAGATATGCTACACATGGGGGCGTAGTCTTGATACTTCTTCAAGAAGTAACTCTGACGCACAGTAGACGGGCTAATCGGGTAGCAGGGGGTTTCTCTCCCCCCACCCCCACGGCACCCCGCATGCGTGTCCGCACGGGGCGCTTCCTCGAAGAGGTTTAGACAAGCTGGTTCAACAGAACCGCTGTCCAGGGCTGGTTACGCAATTAAGCGCCGACAGTTTAGCTCCCCCATCCGGGTTCATTGCTGTGTCGAACTTTGTGGCTCCTCCCTGACTTCAAGGTTCGGCCCTTCACCGATGTCCCACCCATTACGGTGGGCATTTGGCTAATATGGCCTCTGCCCAATCACATCCGGCGTTTCCACTGGATGCGCTGTCTGGAGAACCTTAGGGTTCTGTGGCTATCTAGCTCTTTCGGGCTAGACCTCAGTCAGACTCCCTCAGATCAACCGACTGCGCCTTGGGCAGACCTCCCCGGATAAGACTGTGAACTGTCACTGCACAACCGCGTCATTTACCGTGCTCCCTGAACCAATGGGCTTCGTTGTGGTGTGCCAACTTACCCAGGAGTCCCGGCCTGCTGTGACGTTTCTGTCCGTCGGCTCACAGCTTTCCGTTGGCTTCCTTCAGACCCTCCCTCGCGAGAGTGCCCTTGCCTTAAGCTAGTCGTTGGTGTCTCTCGGCTCCTATGACTTTCGAGCATTTGGACACTGGTTCTCCGACAGGGGACTTGCACCCCATTAGTTCACGCCCGTGCCGGGCGTACACAAATCGTTGCAGCGGCGAGATGAACAATTCTAATAGAATATCGAAATTTCTAGTCGCCGCTGACCAGGAACGTTAAGCCAACTGAAATAGTTGCCCAAAAGTGGCAACCACTCTCCAGGCACAGCAAGGGTTCATCAGAATTGGGTGGACGACAGCTTAGGTGTTTCAAATCATAGCTCTGAGGCGATATAGTCCAAAAGTAGGGGGTTTCAAATTACTTGCCCCGCAAGGGAACGGAAACCCGCGATCGTCTTGTTCGACTTCGGCAATGGTCGTGGACCGTTGTGCTATCGGTAGCCAATGTCCACTATGTCTCCAAAGCTTAAGCTCTTTCTAGTCGTCTGCGCGATCGCCCTCCCCCTGGCCATATTGATTCGAGTCGTGGGCAACCGATTACAGCCCCAGGTAGCATGCACTTGGCAGGAGAACGGCCAAAGACTGCGACGACGCCCCGGAAGGTGCTTTGATACTGAGGCCCAAGTAGGAGAAGCGACCATCAGGCAGGCTGCCGGAATCAGCAAGTCTGACTTTCCCCAGACAGCGATCTGCTTCGCGATCGACGCTAAAGTTGTGGGTGAGCAGATGCAGTTAACCTTTGGTCTGCCGTCGTTTGTTGATAAACTCCTCAGCTTCCTCAAGTGTCTTGAACTTTTCTGGATAACGCTCCCTTAAAGCTGCGGGTAAGCGTTTCCAGTCCCTATCTCTATCAACCGCAATATCCGTAGGGAATGTAGCGCCGCAAATCAGGGGTGGTTCTTTTCCTTCTAGCTGCTGTTCAGTTAAATCTTTGACCTCACGGAAGTCTGTCTCAAGCAGAATAGCGCTGTCGAGGTTAGCACTGGAGAGGTTAGCACTGGAGAGGTTAGCACTGGAGAGGTTGGCGCTGGAGAGGTTGGCGCTGGAGAGGTTGGCGCTGGAGAGGTTGGCACTGGAGAGATTAGCACTGGAGAGGTTAGTACTAGAGAGGTTAGCGCTGTCGAGGTTGGCGAGGGAGAGGTTGGCGAGGGAGAGGTTGGCGAGGGAGAGGTTGGCGCTGGAGTGATTAGCACTGGAGAGGTTAGCACTAGAGAGGTTAGCGCTGTCGAGGTTGGCGAGGGAGAGGTTGGCGAGGGAGAGATTAGCACTGGAGAGGTTAGCACTGGAGAGTTTGGCGCTGGAGAGGTTAGCACTATAGAGTTTGGCGCTGGAGAGATTAGCGCTGGAGAGGTTAGCACTGTAGAGTTTGGCGCTGTCGAGGTAGGCACTGTCGAGGTAGGCACTGTCGAGGTTAGCGCTGTAAAGGTTGGCTCTGCCGAGGTTGGCGCTGGAGAGGTTAGCGCTGGAGAGGTTAGCGCTGGAGAGGTTAGCGCTGGAGAGGTTGGCCCTGTCGAGTTTGGCGCTGGAGAGGTTAGCGCTGGAGAGGTTGGCCCTGTCGAGTTTGGCGCTGGAGAGGTTAGCGCTGGAGAGGTAAGTGCTGCAGAGGTCGGTGCTGGAGAGGTCGGCGCTGGAGAGGTCGGCGCTGGAGAGGTCGGCGTTGGAGAGTTTGGCGCTGGAGAGGTCGGCGTTGGAGAGTTTGGCGCTGGAGAGGTCGGCGTTGGAGAGTTTGGCGCTGTCGAGTTTGGCGCTGTCGAGTTTGGCGCTGGAGAGATGGGGGCCAACGAGCTGCGTGAAAGTTCCTGTTTCTAAAGAATCTGCATAGTAAATGATCTTGAGCAGTTGGTTTTTGTTAAAGGATTCTGTCTCCGGTTCACCACAAGGATGAAACGAGATCTCAGGCTTCGGTGCCTTCTCTGGCACATTGGGATAGTCCTCATGTTGAGCCTCCGCGTGCAGCTTAAACAACACAATCAGCACATTCAATCCGGCAAACACATCCACTTGCTTCAGCCCTGTCGGGATTGCTTGGTCTGCAAGCTGCCACATCTTCTTCTGAGGCCAATTTTCTGCAGGACGCTGATCTAGAAACTCCCCCTCACACCAGCGCTGGTAAAACCCATAGAGCCGCTCAAACAGCTTGACTCGGTTCAGCTCACTCTCTTTCAGCAGTTCAAACAGATACTCCACAATCTCAACGCTGAGACCGCCATAGCCCAGTAGGTCATAAATCCGATCATCTACTAGAGCATCATCCCGTAGATATTCCCCTTGGCGATCTAACTCTGTCCAGTCTTCAAAAGCAGCTTTGAGTCGTTCAGCAAAGAGGTATTCACCGAAGCTCTTATGGGTAAACTCCACTGACCCATCTCTATCACTCTCATCAGGCTTGAGGTAAAACGTGGTGAGGAGTTTGTTAAGTTGCCTATCATCTGAGTTCTCTGTAGCGGATTGAGACGGCTTGACGAAATTGTCTAGGGAAATCCTCGTACCCTTCAATCGATCCTTGAGCATTGACAATCGGGCTGTTTCATTCCCTGATTGCACCACACACAGGGCAGTCTCTTGCAACACTTTCCGCAGTTGTTCGGGTTTTCCCAAGCTCAGATTTAGACCCTGGCGCTGTTTCCCCAGCACCCAATTCACTGACTCACGGTACACCCGCAATTTGGCCTGGACTTCCTGGTTTGCAATGTCAGCAAACATCTCACGCTTGAGATACCCCTCACGATGCAACCGTGCCAACAGATAAAGAAGCAGCGGCTCTCGGGCCAAGTTATCAGCAATTTCGTCAGGGCAAGCCTCAAGAAACTTACGAAACTGATTGACTTCTGCTTCTTCAAAAATTGCTTGCCAGTTAGTCAGCCATTGCTCTCGCAGAGCATCACTCATAGGCTCAAGGCGCACCCGTTCGAGATTTGGGATTTGGGTAATCAACCGATCCACCCCTTGCAACGCGAGTGGTCGCCCCGTCACGATGCATTGGTGGTGACTTTCCTTCTGAAAATCGACGACTTGCTGCAAAAACTCTTGCAGCCCACCTGTGGTTCTCCCCTCCAATAGCAACTCATCGAAGCCATCCAGGATGAGAAGAAACCGGGTATTGCGATCCGTTAGCCAGCCTGAATGATCTTGAACAAAATCGACGCTCTGTAGGTCAGGGCAATCTGTCAAGGTTTTTGTCAAGTTGTTAGCTAGCGTCCGAATATTGCGCAATCGAATCATGAGTGGAATGTACGCTCCCCCCATTTCTCGCCGTACCCAATCAGCGAATATGCGGCAAAAGACTGATTTCCCTCGACCAGCTTCCCCTTGGACAAACATCACCTTGCGGGGTTCACTTGGCTCTGCCAGCAAATGCTTTGCCCACTCGTGGATGTTGACCCGGCTAGCTCCCCGCTGCACTTCCCCATCTTGTATCAGTGGTTGCACCTCAAGGGGCACATAGATGTCTCGAAACCGAATCAGCGGGTTGCTCTCATCAAACACCTGTTCTTCAGGCAACGGCGCTATCTTCTCAGCCAGATAGGCGTCAATGCTGTCGTAGCGATCTTGCACCGCTCGTCCACCTGTCCGATAGACTTCAGCCAGCGGCTCTACACTATCACCTGCTTTGGCGATCGCTTCATAGAGATAGCGATGCGTGCCCCACACGACCTGCTCAGCTAAGCGATGCGTCTCAGCTTCATCAAGACCCGCTTGCTGCAACTGCTCAGTTAGTGCCCCTCCGAACTGCTCTGCCAACACCGACTCTGGAAAGCGGCTGGTGACCACTTTGGCCTCTGCTGAGCTGAGTTCCTTCATCTCCAGACGCTTGAGCTGCTTCTCAACTAGGGTCTTGAGCGAGACCTGCTTGAGCTTGGTTTTGATGGCCTCATCCTTGACGTTTTTCAGTGCAACTTCGAGGCTTTGCAGATAGGCTAGTTGTGCAGCAATGGTGACAGCGCTTTCATAGGTGGGCTCGATTTTGGTCATGCCGAGGTATATCTTCAGCAGACCAATGCCGATGGAGACAAAGGGTAGTCCCGAGATGGCCAGTTGAGTGATCGGGGAGTCCAGGGTTTTGAGGAAGGGCTCTACCTGCTTGATATAGGGCTGAAGCGCTTTGATGTCAGGGGCGTGTTCTTGGAAGGCTTTACCTAAGTCATTGGTAGCAGTAACCGCCTCGATCCCCTTTTCGGTCAGTTCTCCCCAGGGAATGTCTTTGACGTCAGTGTTGAGGAACTGCCAGAACCCTTTCAAAGCTTGCATTGCTGAATCCCGATAGTGAAGGCTTGTCTAGAAGATAATCGAGGGGTACGTCGATCGGCATCGGGGTGGGGTGAAGGTGTGGCTAATCCCAAATTCTTCACTGCTGATGTTCTTTGACGTATTCTTGGGCTTGCTCAATGCTTTCAAATTCCTCTGGATATCTTTCCATCAAGACAGTAGCCATATCATCACAGTCTGTGTCCCGATCAATTTCAATGCCTTCAGGAAGAGGAGAATTACAAATCCAGGGTCGAAGCCCGATTAGCTGTTGGGTTGTGAGTCCTTGGGTAGTGCGTAGATCCGTATTGAGGAAGATCGCGACGGTGAGGTTGGCGGAGCTGAGATCGGCATTGCGTAGGTCGGCGTTGCGTAGGTCGGCGAAGATAAGGTTGGCGGAGTTGAGGTCGGTGTTGCGTAGGTCGGCGTCGAAGAGGTCGGCGGAAATGAGGGTGGCGTCATAGAGATTGGCGTCATAGAGGTCGGCCTCGCGGAGGGTGGCGTCGCGGAGGTCGGCGGAGCTGAGGTTGGCGGAGCTGAGATTGGCGGAGCTGAGGTTGGCGGAGCTGAGGTTGGCGGAGCTGAGGTCGCGGTTTGCCAGCGTTCGGCAATACTCTCCCCTAAAGCGCTCAGTTAGATATCCTGTGCGACGTTCCAATCGACTACAATCGTCCGTTAAAAATAAAACCGCACTACGCTCTGCTTCTTTATCTCTTCCGTGATCTATCGTTGCGTAGTATTGCTCTACTTTACGTAGATGCAAAGAATAGTCCAACACAATTGCTGGGATGATTAATAGCGCAACCCACCTACCTCGATTGAGTCGCTGCCATCGCCGACTTCGACGAATGAAGTCTTGCGCCAACCTTGACAACGGAAACTGATCACCATGGGCCTTCCGAAACCGCTGGGCATCCCCTAATTGACGTCCCTGAATCAAATACCCCCGCTTTCGCCCCTGCTCCCGCCAGGCCACCGCACTCGCCTCAATCTTGCGTTGTTGCCTCAGCAAGTCTCGGTTCTGCTCAATCCACTGCCGGAGTAGCTGCCAATGGCGAATCAGCGCTTCATGGGCCACATCCACAATCGCCATCCGCTCTGAGGTGTCGCCCTTGCTCACCACCTCACTGGTCACCAGCAACCGATTATCTGGGTTAGATAAGCGCTCAAGCACCTGCTGTACTCGTCTAGAGGGATGCTTGGGCTCTGCCACCAAATCCGCCTGAAACACCCGCCTTCGGGTATCTTCTGTCCCTTCTCCGAGCTGGGTCAACTGCTGGAAGATATGGCGAACCGTTTGCTGCTCTGCTATGTCAAAGCTGTTGTAGATCTCGGTAGCTCGTTTATCCAAGGTGCCATTGATGCGACCCAACTCCAGATAGGTAGCCAACACAAGCTGGTTACCCTGCCGCTGTTGCCACAGTTCCTTCAGGGTGTACTGGAGCAATGGCAGACTCCCTGGTGCTCCTGCAATGTCACTCAAAATCTCGGTGACCAAAGCAGGTTCAATAGTGAGTCCCACTCGCTCAGCAGGCTTGCAGATGGCAGCTTCTAGCTCATCAGATTTCATGGGTAGCACGTTAATCATGTGCTCCTGAATCTGTGAAGCCAGCCCACTGTATTCCTGCTCCAAACACTTACCTACGAAGTCAGCCCGCACGGCAATCACCAGACAGAGCTTGTCATTAGCCTCAGCCAACGCCCCCATCAGACAGGCAAAGAACTGCTCCCGCTCCTCAAGACTTTGGCAACGGGTGAACACCTCCTCAAACTGGTCAATCACCAAGATGACCCGAGGGGCAGTAGAAGCCTGTACTAGCCGCTGTAGACCCGCTGCGCCTTCCTTGAGTAAGCCCTGGGCACTACCTAACGCCTCTGCCCGATCCAGGTCTGAGAGCCCCTCCTCAACAAATGCCAGGGCGAGGTTCTGCATCGGCTGACGATCTGGACGAGTGATGCGAATCCGCCACTGATCACTGCTTGCAATCCGTCGCCCTAGCTTGAGTTGATGCAGCAGCCCCGCTCGTAGTACAGATGACTTCCCATTACCCGATGCCCCCACTAGGGCCATGAAGTTGTGAGTTCGCACATGGTCGAGGAGCTGGCCAATCAGCCGCTCTCTGCCAAAGAAGTACTTGGGGTCTTCCTCGTTACAGTCGAAGTACTCCAACCCCTTGTAGGGACAAATGCCACTGTCTGAAGCACTCGTAGCCGTTGCACGCTCTAAAACCTTCAAGCTTCTAGTCAGATTAATCGCCTCGCCAAAGTTGGTACAGACTGGGGTTTGCAGCTCCCCTTTGAGGGCTTGATTGATATAGTCCACCAAGGCAAAGGTATCGATCCATCGCCCTGGCAGTCGGGTAGGATCAAGCCCTTTAAGCAAGGCATTCGTGAGCACACTGTAGGGACTGTTGAGGTCTTCCCAAGAGCTTTCAAAGTCACGAGAGGAAGCAATGAAGCAGCGATCGCGACTGGTACTGTTACCCGGATTAGCTGCCCCAACATTGACGATGAGTGAACCACTGTGACAGCAGTCGAGCCAGACGATTTGTTGCTTGACTTCACTCTCAGATAAGAGCCATTGCAGCCAGCGCAGAGAGAGGCCAGAACGAGGATAGTCAGGATCGGTGTCACTGGTTGCCAGATACCCCTGGTCATATCCCCTGCTATCAGGGATACCGTGTCCTGAGAAGTAGAACAGCACCGTCTCTGGTACTTGTGTACTATTCGGTAAGAAGAGCTTCTCTAAGGCCCGCTCTAGCTGCATCTGAGAGACTGCTGTTTTTTGGGCCACCATAGGCTTTTTCAGCTCAGCCTGCTGAATCACCTCAGGTAGTCGAGTGACGCGGAAGTCGCCATCTTGTTCGAGCCGTTGGGTAACAGCTTCAGCGTCTTGAGCTGGGGCTTTGAGGGAGCGTAGGTGCTGGTAGGTGTTAATGCCAATAACTAGGGCATCACGGCTCATGGGGCAAGGCTCAGAGGCAGGTTGAGTGCATTTTACTGCCTACCATTGTCTTTCCAAGTACCTGCGAGGGTGCTTTGGATGAGCTGATTGAGGCGTGTGAGCAAGTTCCCTAGTCTAAAGTGCCCCCAGCCGCGATCGCAGATGTAGCTTCTTTTCCCCTAACTGTAAATATTTACAGTCGCTGTAAGTGCGATCGCGCTGATTTTACCGCTACTGAATAGTCAGGGGTTTCACAAAGATTATTAACCGAAGTGTGAATTGCATCTCGTATTAAAGTGGCATCGATGCGAAATCCAACTCACACTGCCAGTCTTAACAATGCTTTCCAAACGGTTAGCCTTCATCAATAGAAGAAAATCCCTCAAGCTGACATTGGTGTTGAGCAAACCCACCGGCATAACCCCCTGTTGCCAGCTCAGATTTGCTTTCGGAGTTTGTAAGCAGAAACAGTTGAATCGGCACCAGGCTGGCGACAGAGAATGACTAGCCCGATCGCCGCCACGGTCAACTCAACCCCAGTCGCCATCACTAAATTGTTAGACGGACTTCCATCCAAAGTGAAACCAACCAGGCGTGAGAGTCCAAAAGCGCCGTAGACCAAGACGGAGAGAGTGATTGAGAGCGATCTTAGATGGGCACGAAACGCTCCGAGGAAGATGAGTAAACCACTACTCGCCAGCAAGCCGCCGGGGGCGCGAATTTCCGAGAGTAGGCTGGGATCATTGCCAAGCATAATCCCATCACTAGCGTAGAAGGCGTGGGGTACGAGCAGGATAGTGCTACCAATGGCCAGCAGTAATAGAGCAGCAAAGACGAGAAAAAAAGAAGTGAGGCGGTTCATGGGACGTTTCTCCGAGTTGTGGGGTTAGCAATTAACAAGTTGAGTGGAGGCAAATTGACGGGCGAAAACGGATGTGACACCAGCGAGGCAGTCATCCCAGCTTGTGGTCTGAGTTCAGTCAAAGGCCGGTGAGACAGAACGTGAACCTAGGCAAATCGGTTAGCCAAGGGCTTGGAGGCGGGTGGCCACTCGGCAGCCAGTTTTACCTATGGCTCCGAGAACTAGGGTGAGCCCTCTGGGTGGATTCAATAGAGGATAGTTGCTGTTCATGGCTTACTCCTTTGCAGTTGTTGGGTGGCAGGTTGAACGCATTCCGGTTAACCTCATCTAACATCCATAATGGCGGCATAGAACTGGACTTGAAATGATATAAAGTCTATTATTCTTAACCAATCGTCCAGAGATCTTGGACGATTAGACATGAGAGCCATGACGACAACCGAAACTGCCTACCCTACACCCAGCCCCCTACCGCCCCGTGACCCTCTCGGCGAGGTACTCCACATGCTCCGCCTCACGGGAACGCTGCACTGCCGTGCCGAATTGACTGCACCGTGGGGACTCTCTATTCCTGCAATCGCCGACTGTATGGTTCTGGAAATCGTCAATGTGGGGCGTTGCTGGCTAGAAGTAGAAGGAGAGGAACCTTGCGAACTGCGCGAAGGCAGTCTCGTTTTACTGCCCCACGGGACGGCCCACCAGCTGCGCAGCGCGATCAATGCGACAACCCAACCGCTTTTTGATATTCCGGTGGAGAAGATTAGCGATCGCTACGAGATCATGCGCCATGGTGGAGGCGGTGAGTTTACCCAGGTCACGGCGGGCGTCATGCGGGTCGATCGCTCAGCTGTCGGAAATCTCTTAGATCTGTTCCCCACGGTGCTACAAATTGATGCTTGGGACGACGAGAGTGGATGGTTGCAAAGTACGCTCCGCTTTATTGCCCGAGAAGCTAGAGAGCTGAAGCCAGGCGGAGAAACTGTGATCACTCGGCTTACGGATATTCTCATCATTCAACTGATCCGCACCTGGGTCGATTCAGTGTCTGGGTCAAGCCAAGGCTGGCTCGCTGCCCTACGGGATGAGTCGATCGGTCAGGCGCTGGTGTTGATCCATCATGAACCCCAGCATCCGTGGACGGTGGCTGCACTAGCCAAAGCAGTGAATCTGTCTCGCTCATCATTCTCTGCCCGATTTACGGAACTTGTGGGCCAACCAGCCATGGGCTACCTGACACAATGGCGGATGCAACTAGCCCGTACGTTGCTCTGTGATACGCCGCTTACGTTGGCGGCGATCGCCAATCGCGTGGGGTATGAATCGGAGGTTGCCTTCTCCAGAGCGTTCAAGCGATTGTACGGTGTTCCGCCAGGGAGTCTTCGTTGCGCTGGCCGCTCAGCATAGTCAGATCATGCCGCTGTCGGACGAACCTTGAGGCAACGTCTGATAGTCAGTACTTTTTCTATAATGCTCCGATCTTAGGGGCTGTAATCGAATCGCTACAGCACTCCCAGCCTTATGGCCCAATCGAACAATAATCGGGGCCAATGGCCTGATTCGCGTGTCAAGTACCTGGAAGGGTGCTTTTGGTGGGACAAATTGTCTAAACAACAGATGGCGTCTCCAAACTGGCAAAGTGTTTTCGTAGTAGGTCATGCATGAAGCGATAACGCCCCCCAACACGCTGAATGAAGCGATGATTTTCTGCATGTTCGAGGAACTTTGCATAGTCCCACGGGCTCACACCTGATTGATAGAGCGCTAGGCGTAGGGACAAGTGTTGAAGCGCAGCACCTAGCCCGACGATCAGCCCGCCAATTAGCCCGCCAATTAGCCCGAAACTCAGTCCGAAACTCAGTCCGAAATTTAGCCCCCCAGTCAGCCCGCCAATTAGCCCGCTACTGAGTCCAACACTTAGCCCGACCGTCAACCCGCCACTCAGCCCAAAAATCAGGCCAAAAATCAGGCCGTTCTTTTTTGATTGTTGAATTCCTTGATTTGGATATTTCTTGCTATCTAGATCAACTTCAATCCCCTGAAACCCACCAATCAGTCCAACACTCAGCCCGATACTCAAGCCGACACTCAGCCCGAAAAGCAGTCCATTACTCAGTCCGATACCGAGCCCAGTAATTAGCCCAAAAATTAGCCCGACAATCAGCCCGCCGCTTAGCCCATCACGGGCAAACTGCTGCCATGAGAAACGCAAAGCTTCTGCCGATTTGATATTATTCAGCCCACCACTCAGCCCGAAAATCAGTCCACTAATCAGCCCGCCAATCAGCCCAAAAATCAGTCCGTCACTTAACGCCCCAGCCAGCCCGCCAATCAACCCACCACTGAGTCCGCTAGTCAGCCCAACGCTCCAAAGATAACGAGTCCAATCGCGCTGTCTATCCAACCAAGAGGGCTGCAACCGCTCAATCAGAAACTCCGTTGTACCTACAGCTTCCAATTTCCCCGCCAGCCAAGACAGGTAATGCTGTGTTTGCTCTAGGCTAGGTGCCTGCCCTGGAGGATAAGCGCCTTGATTATTCAAATCACTGAGCTGCTTATTGATATAGGTATCTAGCAACGCTTCTACACTGCTAATCGTTTGCCCCTGGTACGCCACCACCAAGATCAGCAGAAATAATGGAGAGCGAACCAGTTCCAATAGGTCAGGCTGGCTTTGCAAGGCATTCCACAATGGGACACGATTCAACCGCTGGAGGTAATCTTGAATCTGTTCATCGTCTAACGCTTGCAGATAGATAGCCCCGTTCAAGCGCTTCAAGGATTCATTCTCAGCTTCGAGGGCTTCATATTCCTTGCGCCGACAACAGACCACCATTGAGAGCGCGTGTATATCCAGAAACGCATTGATCGCCCGAATGCACTTAATCTGCTTAGCTTTTCGACGCGCTTTGATTTCCTTGGTTGTCGATGCATCACCCCCATCCACCCGTCTCAGCTCATCTAAACCATCAAGTAATGGCAACAGTTGATTCTGCTGAATCCAGTGCTGAGAAACCACTTTGGGGACGGTGTATTTCTCCAAAAGCTGAGCACTTAGCCAGTCATCAAACGTGCTCTCATCTGCCCATTCCGAGAGTTCAAAGATGACAGGGATGGGGAGGTCTGGGTCTTGCTGGGCTTTGTGCAGGAGTTCCCTGGCTAGTACCAGCAACTCATTGGTTTTGCCAGAACCGGGTTCACCCAGAATCAGGAGGCGACCTTGGATGTCGTCTTGTTCAAACAGCCCTAGCGTCAATTGCTCCACCTTGGCAGACTCAGATGGTGTTGAGGTATTGAACGTATTGAGCCAGCGCTTAATTAAGGGCTCCGGGGTTAATTCCGCTGGCTCTGGGGGTAAATCACGCTTTCCCACCCGCTGGCGTTGCTCTTCCCGCTTCAAGTCCATCCGTACCTTGTAATGCAGAGAGCTGTCTAAGCGGATCACCACCTGCTCAAGGACAACCTCAATGAGCTGTCGCCGCAGCTTTTGGCGTACTTCATCGGTGATCTCTGCTTTCGTAGGGACAAGGTACTTGCGAATGAACTCGATGATTTTGCCCAGGTTGCCTGTCCATGCAGCGATCGCAGCAGTCGCTAGAGCAATCACCGCAAATCCAGCCATCCCCCAACCTATGACGGGGTTCTGGTTGAGGAAGTTGAGGATTTGCTCTAGCTTGGTGGGCTCAGGTGTTGGGGTGTCCAGGTCAGCTTGAGCCAGCAGCGTAGTCAACAAGGGCCACATCATCACATCGAGATATCCCACAGCTGCCATCCTTGCTTCGAGCCGCCCTCAACCTAACTCCTACATATACCTTCTACCCCTATCTTTCCAAGTACCTGGGAGGGTGCTTTGGGTGGGGCGATCAGTCTCAGAGGAGGTTGAAGAGAGGTTTCCCTAAAAATTCTCAATTGCTCCTTACGCTGAGGTTTATCGATTTAACTGAGGTAGGAACTATCATGATGCGGAAAATAATTGCGCTAGTCTTGTTTGCCGTGATAATTGTGCTCCTGATTCAGCGTCCTTCGGCAGCACAAATAGATGGCGGGCCTTGCGTCATCTCTCAAGAAGGTGTGGAGGTTGGGGCGATATTTGTCCCAGAGCGAAATCCTGATGCACGGCGTTACAACGAATATTGGTATCTCTTTAGCAACTACTCCTACCCTGGGGCTTCAAATCCCATCGTTACAGAGATTCGATGTGGTGGGCCCAAATTCACGAATCAGAGACAATTCAAAAAACAAATGAAAACTGAGCACCCGGACGGTTACCTGATTGAGGTTGCCTCTCATGAGAAAAGAAGTGGTCCTCGTGCCTCTGGCAACGGTCATTCAAATTAGTTTTGAGGCTCTCAGGTCTTGCCTACTTCCCGTGTCTAAAGGCATGGGAAGTAAGCAATGAGATCTACTAGACAGACAGGACGCCGACATTCTCATTTTGGTGTCTTAAATGGGTTAGGGGCAAAAGTTGTTTTGAGGCGTAAATCAGAGCGTGATAAAAATATTGCCTCGAAAGAGGACTCTTCAAAACCTTTTCCTTTGTCTTCTGTGTTGTGCCATAGGTGCATAATCTTCCCCTCACCGAGTGCCAGTGCAATATGCTCGGCCTTGTCGAAGAAAACAATATCGCCTGCTTTCGGCACTAGCCCGTTCTTTTCGTCATAGGGAACTGCGCTGTTATATCCCAAGCTGGCCGCGATGGTGTCGAAATATGTTTTGGCATCCTTACTAGCTTTCTCATGGACTGCTTTTAACCATTTTTCATCCACCAATTTCGCCTCATACGCAGTGAACATAACACCTTCCCAACAATTCATTTGATATTTTCCACTTGATGTCGGGGCATAGTCGGAGGCTTTCGGGTCTTTATCGATCAGGGCGCATATCCATTGAGCAAAGTTATTTTTACCTTTTTCTCCTTTATCGATTGCAGGCTTATTCTCATTTTTGGGGTCTGGGCCAGAACCTACCCATTCGATATCTGGATAACTCTTACCCATCTCCTTTCCGACTGAAGTGAGCTTCTCTGTTGCTTCCGTATCTTCTGCTTCGCGCCCGAGTTTCAACTTGGTTTTGAATTGTTCTATTTCCTTTTCGGTATAACGGGCTGTCTGATTACGATATTCCTCTGGAACCGGGATATCCTCCTCTTTCCAGTAAGTTGCTGCGATCTTGATAATCGCCTCATCACTCTGGCCGCCGATGAGTGCGTACTGGAAGTTTTTTATTAACCAACATCGCTTCCAGTAATTTTTTCCCGCCGTTGCTTCAAACTTCGTGGCAATGATCGCTAGTTCTTTTGCTCGTGTTGATAACTCCTCCGGGATGGTGTCATCTTCTGGAAATTTGCCGTATTTGTTGACGTAGTAACTATCTAGATCAATCTTTTCCAGCAAATCCTTAGCCTCTATTTGTCGCTGAATGACAGGAACCAGCCTTAGCGTTGAACTGCCCAAAAGCTTCATGTTGACTTCCGGTTGTGAGTCTGCGCGGGTGTCTTGCTGAGCTACTGGATGGTTTTGCTGCACCACATGAGTTAACTCATGGGCAATTAGCTCCTGCCCCTTCCGACTCCCCGGCTGATACTCACCTTGCCGAAAGAACACATCCTGCCCGGTGGTAAACGCCTTGGCGTGAATCGATTGGTTCAACGCATCCGCTTGGGCTCCGGTATGCACCCGCACCTGACTAAAATCAGTCCCCATTGCCTGCCCCATTGACTGTTGCAGCCCGGTATCCAAGGGCTGACCACTGCCCCGCGACCGATTGATGGCTGACTCTAAATCCGATGACGCTTCGCCACCTGCTAGCAAGCTTCGCTGCACCTCCGGTAACCAACGCATCTCAGGCGTTCTGCTAATCTGCTCTTCACTTTGAAGAATTAAGGGTTGCCCCATACCCACTGCATAGATCTGATCCACCACCTGAGCGGCAACGCGATCCGCTTCACGTTCATACTTGTCATCGACAGCACCTACCGTCAGCTTTGCCTGCAAGGGATGGCCTACAGGTGAGCTTGGCTCAGACGTAATGGGAAAGGGGTGCCCCTTAGTCAGATCAAATCCCTTTGTGGTTGGCTCTAAACCTTCTTGAGTCCGAAGCGTTTGCTGACTATGAGTGTTGCTAGGTTGAAACGGGCGTGTTCGCAATAAGGTCGCGGCAGATATCCCTGACATATCATGCTCTGTTTTACGGGCGTACTGTCGTGCTTTCATCGCTAGCCCTCTGAACTCGCGCAGATTGCAGATACATATTTCCAGTATCTGCCACTCGCATCAGGCAAAAGCCGCTATTCAACATCTCGAAAGAAAAGGCCGCGATCGCCCGCAAGCGAATCGATTTGTCACAGTCTAATTTGTCAGCAAAAGGTTGCTCTTTATACAAACTGGATAGTAGCGAGTGAGTTGAGGCACCACATAACGGTCTTCAACATTTTTCAGCTCTAGAACACTAGCTGCCATCTAGAGTCATCGCTGAAATGTTGCAGATTCGCCCCTCAGTCGCATATTGATGGGCTAGAGGCTTCAATCACAACAATGGCTTGATAAAAGCCCAGATGAATTCCTCAAGGCTAAACTCAGTGCCAAATTGCCAGGTGGTCATAAACTGAAGCGCTGCAATGAAAAAACTTTACAACTGAGCAACCACAATCAAACCGCCCCCGGCTGATGAAACCTGATCTCACAGAGATAATCGCCCCCATGCCAATGTCGATAAAGTACGGCCCTGGAGCCATTGCGAAATTCAACTTTCAATCTTTCACAAGATGAAGAATACTGATCACTTCCAGACCAATTCAGTTTCGTTACCTCAATAACCTGCTGAACCTTTGCCAACATTGTCCACCCACATGTAGGCACCAGCCCACTTGCCCAAACATCCGTAATCAAATCCTCAGCATCCACTGATAACCCTTGAGGTCTCAATTCTTCTGGCAATCCAATGGCAGGCGTCAACCGCTGATCTGACCACCAAGCCCACCAGTCCGTGCGATGGATGAGTTCTACATCTGGTGTGTAGTGAATTTTTCCAAGTTCAGTCAGGTCAAGCTTTGCCAGTCTCACCGCCTCAGCCCAACTGACCGCAGCATATCGACTTGTCAGATATCGCTCCATCGTGACTCAACTGGTGAATCCTGACATCACCAGCGCTCAAGTCCTGGAAAATTCCTCAGCGATGCACCAAGACTCACAGTGTTCCAAATAGATTGAGTTACTGACAACAACCAACTGGTTGAGAAAACCACCTGCGAGGCTAAAGCAACTCATTGCTGTTTTCGATATCCGCTTCCATCCGTGCAACAGCCCGCTCATACACCCGCAGCCCGAGCAACACCAGCCGAATCAGCATCTGATCTGGATGTCGCTGACTCGCTGCCGCCAGTTCCAGAATTCGCTCCGTTGGAATCTGCTCATTGAACAAAATCAAATTCGCTTCCAACTCGTGAACCAGGCTACGCTTGTGGACTTGAGCATTTTCCCTAAGCTTCTGCCCCGCAGGTGAGGTGAGCAATAACGTCAAGATTTCGGCTAAAAAGGGCGATCGCTTTTTGTCACCTTCCACTGCACATTGAGCCTCCAGTTCAGCCAGCAACTGCTTGCTCATGTAAAACGTAGGCCGGGTGGCATCAGGCTGATCTGCCTGCTTGCCAGACTCATCATTAATTTCTTCAGCGTTCACCATCTAGCCGAGAATGCCTAAAACTCAACTAGCGTTATCCTAAGTGCAGAACAAATTAGAAGTAAATATGACTACGACACATTTACAGTAACCTTACAGTACACAAAGTGAGAAAAAGTAAGACTTCTGAGAATAGTGATTAGAAAAGTGTGATTTAAGCGTACTTATCAAGCTAATTCTTGGCCGATCACCCCTATCGACAATCAATTCGAGCCTCTGACCTGGGACTAAAACACTTGAACTAAAAGCACTTTAGACAAAGGACATGGTGTAAGAAGCATTAATCCTGAAATAAAGTTAAACCCCCTTGACTCAGCAGAAAAACTGATCCAATATCCAAGTACTACTTAAATCAAGAAAGTAGTACTAAAGCTTTCACTACGCTCAATATCCGCTCCGATATCGATCGCGCGATCGCTGAACACCAGGCAAATCAGCAAGTGGCCTCTTTGTTCAGTGTTCATCCCATCCCAGATCACGGAGGCAACACCATGAGTTTTCTTCTCGAACTCACCCAACCTTTCTCAATTTCCAATCATCAAGGCAGTTTAACCCTAGGGCCTTATTGGCTTGGCTTAAGCCTACTGGCAATAACGATTCCAGCAAAGTTACCCCGTTCTCCTGCGCTGTGCTTGAGGCGATTGAGATTCTCTTCCCCCACTTTTTGGGGACTGAGCGGGTGGCGACTACTGGGTATTGGTCTAGGAACGCTGCTATTTGTCAGCATCATTAGCCATGGTCACCCGGCATCAGCCCAACTCTTCGACACTGCCGAATCAGAAGCTGAAAGTATCTTTGGTCAATACCTAGATGATGACATTATCGCCTTCCTGTTTGGAGTCCTGCGAATTGTCATTTGGGTTGCCGCCGTTGGCTTTGTCTTTTTTGCCATCTACCAGGCGCAACGGGGTGAGCAATGGCAACCCCTGCTGCAAAATGCCTTCATTGTGATTGCTGCGGTTGTGGTGGTTGAGGGGCTGAGTAGCTTATTCTTCGGTTCTAGTTGACGTGGACTTGATGCCAATCATCAAGCTACATCCAGTGTTGAGCCATGACCACCTCTAAGTCATCGAACTTATTTCGACCCATCAATCAGAGCCTGGGCCAACAGCCCTCCCTGGGGCCAATTCCCGCTAATCTACTTGCCCCCTCTGGTGTCGTTTTGGTCGGTTGTTATGTCCTTGTACGAATCATTTTTGGGCTAGGGTTTGTTCCTTTTCTGTTCTTCAGTGTTTGGGGCATTGCCACTTGGTGGGTCGTGGTGGGCGAAAAGACCTGGAAATTCACTCAAAAATTTGTGTCGCCACCCCATTGGAAACGAGGCCATCTGCCTTATCAACCCCTCTTATCTAAAACCCATGAGTAAGTCACGACTGGGAACCCAACGATATACCTTCAAACCATTTGAAGATGAGTCTGATCTAGAGTGCATCTGTCAGATCGTTCTACGAAACCGTGATGTGGGGGCTTATCTCCTACGAAAAGGCCGACGCTTTACCTTTGTGTTTGGCTTCCAACTACCTGGATTCCATATCCTACTTTCTCCTACCCAGGCAGAAACTACGTTAGCTCGACTGTCAGAAGGGCTCAAGGGATTGCGGCCTGGCGAGCACCTGCGGCTCCATTGGTGCTCCTTCGCCGATGACACGCCACGCCAGCAAGAACTGGCCGATCTGATTCGGAATACAGATAGCCAAGAAACGCAGTTCTTGTTAATGGCACAGCAACGATCGACACGAGATTTGACGATTAGCGGCGATCGCCAACCGAAGCAGCTCTATTGCTTTGCCACCTATCCTCTTGAACCCGGTAAAGCCAACAGTTCAGATCGGATCGAAAAGCTAATCGCTTGGTTAGTTACTCAATACGAGACGTTTAAGGGACAGCGCGAGGCGAAAGAACAGCAGCGCTATGTTCAAATGCTGACCAGTGCCTTTACCGATGGATTCCTCCATTGGGAACAGCAGCTTAATGCGCGGATGGGGTTGCAGGCTAGTCCCATGACTGCCAATCAGCTCTGGGGCTATCTCTGGCGGCAGTTCAATGATGGCCCACCACCAGAGGTTCCCCAATGCTTGACATTGCAAGAGGTGGATGGGGAAGCGGTTTTAGAAGAGCAGATTCAATCACCGCTGCACGCTGTTTCTGTCCTAATTCGCGGGACAACTGGCAAACCAACCCATCCCAGAGCAGATCGTCAATGGTTGAAAGTCCGAGATAAGCTAGTGGGGGCAGTTGCGCTGGAAGTGAAGCCGTTTGGGTTTACCAGCCCAGAACATCAGCTTTACTACCTGTGGCAAGCCGCTTCTCAACTGCCAGACTGCGAATTTGTCTGCGAGTTATCGGCAGCGGATCGGGTAATGGCTCGCATGACGCTGCAACGGTTGACCCGGCAAAGCTATACCGCGACGTTACGGGCACAGCAGCTCAAAGATGTGGATGTGTCTTCTCAACTCCGGGCTCAAAAGAGTGTTGAAGCTCAGGCCCAGATTTTTGAAGGGGCTGTGCCCATTTGGGTCAATCTGGTGGCGTTTGTGCATCGGCAAACACCTCAGGATCTCTCAGAGTCCTGTCAAAAGTTGACCAATGCTTTTCCCCAGGGCAACTTCGTGCGCGAAATGGAAATCGCTTGGAAGCTTTGGCTAAACGCGCTGCCGATTGTTGATGATTGGCTGTTTCGGGATGGACGGCGGCAGATGTATCTGACCAACGAAGTGCCGGGGTTGATGCCCGTGGCTTGTCCAAAAGCGTTTGATAGCCAAGGGTTAGAGTTGATTACCCGTGAAGGGAATATGCCGCTGTTGATTGATTATGTCGGCAAACATCGCGGCATGTTGATCTTTGGAGAAACCCGTAGCGGGAAGTCAGTATTGGCATCGGACATTTTTGTGGGTGCCGTTGCCCGTGGCATGAATGTGATTTCTCTGGACTATCCCAAGCCAGATGGCACCACAACCTACACCGACTTGGTCAAGTTCTTTGGGCCGCAGGGGGCTTATTTCGATATTGGGTCTGAGTGCAACAACCTGTTTCAAATCCCTGATTTGAGTCAACTGTCTGAAAAGCAGCGCCAGGAACGCTTGGACGACTACAAGGAGTTTCTGGTTAAAGCCCTGAACACAATGGTAATGGGTGCAGAAACTGAGAATCAGTTGGGTAAGCGAGTGCATACGGTGCTTTGGCAGGCGTTGACTGTTTTCTTTTCTGATTCTGTGATTCAACAGCGCTATCAGGGGGCATTTGCATCAGGCTTTGGCAGTGCAAGTTGGCAACAGATGCCAACGTTGAAAGACTTTGTAGAAACAGTTGCCCATCTCGATTTAGGGATTGACTCAGACTCCCTAAGAGAGGCGATTTCAACTATTCTGCTGGAGCTGCGCGGATGGCTGAGTAGTCGGGTAGGCAAGGCAATCTCCCAACCTTCCACGATTCGCACTGATGCCCAATTCACAGTCTTTGCCCTCCGCAATGTGGGTGACAACATTGATGCGGCAGTGTTGGCGCTGTCAGCTCAGTCCATGGCGTTTCGCAAGGCGTTGGAGGTGAGTGACTCGTTGCTAGCGATTGATGAAAGTCCGATTTTGTTCAAGTACAACGGCATTGCCCAAATCATTGGTCAGGTTTGTGCCAATGGGGCAAAGTCTGGCATTCGTCCGTTGATTATCGGCCAAGATCCGGACACTATTGCCGATTCGGTGGCAGGTTCTCAAATCTTGCAAAACCTGAATACCCGATTCATCGGCGCAATTCAACCCAATGCACTGCAATCCTATGAGCGACTGTTTGGCTATGACCCGGCTGTGCTAAGGCCCAATACCAGTGAGGCGTTTCGCACGGATCCAATTCGCCTGTGTTCTCATTGGCTGGTGGATGTTGATGCTCGGTTGACCCCTTGTAGCCACTATCCGTCTCCGGAACTATTGGCAGCGGTGGCCAACAATCCCAAGGAACAGCGAGCACGGCAACGAGTATTGGCTGGCTATGGCAACAAGTTTCAGGGCTATGCGGCTTTTGCCAAAGCCTATGTTGAGGCACTGCGTTCAGGGCGATCGCTAGATAGCATCGCACCCCAATCACCCATTTCTTCCTTCTCCGAAACCGATTTCAAAGCTGATGCTCCGGTTGATCATCATGCCAACGGGCATCGCTCTCCGCAGTTGACTCACTTCGGTAAACCATCATGATTACTCCTCATTCACATAAAATTCCTATCGCTTTGATTGGCACGACTACGCTGCTTCCCTTACTTGGGGTTGGTGTTGCGACAGCATCCATCTTGCCCGGTGGCATTGGTGACCAGTGGCAAGACTGGGTATTAGAAAACTGGAATCCGCTGGAACAGGTCATGGGTGCATTGGAACAAGCCACACCCATCCTGGAAACGGTGATGCAAGACTCCCTGGGTGAGGTTTGGCAGGATTTGCAGATCTATACGGGTTCGCCCTTGCCCAATTCCCATGAGATTCGCAATGCGTCAGATCCGCTCGGGGCTGGGGTATTGACGGCTAGTCCAATCGTGCGCCAGCGGGATTTGGCTAACCTCTATGACCAGGAAACCGCCAGGGCTTTGGCCGCACCCATGTTAGGGGAAGACGGAGAACAGTGGCTAATCGAGAATGCAGAACAGGTGACGGCACTGGTTGAAAGCAGCCAGCAAGGGATGGGGCAGGTTCAGCAGTTGGCGGAACAGGCTCAAGGATTAGGTGTAACTCAAGATGTGATGAAGGCGCAGGCTGAGATTGACAGCGCGATCGCGGCTTTACTCACCCAACAAACCCAACTGGATGCCCAAAACCACACGACTCTCCTAGAACTCCAGCGGTTGGACGGCATCATGGCTCAACTGGCAGCCAATACCAGTGAAGGGGTGGATGAGAACAACCGCCGCGATCGCTTGGAACGCCAAGTTCAAATTAGCGGTTCAACTCAAGCGCCTGTCTATATCCCTGGCCTATTGGGAACAGGGGAAGCTAGCGAAGCAGCATCTGGGAGGGAGTAATCGTGATGGTGCGACTTACCCTCGCCCAGGTGACTGGTGGCCTCAGCATTCTGGAAGATAGCATCCAACAGCTTGAAGCGGTTCAGGATGCCTGGAATCAGCGCTGGAACGATATCTTCAGCGGTTCAAACGGCCTCTATCTGGGCATCACTGAGTTCGCTGCCATCATCGTGGTCGGGGCTTTTATCTTTTTTGCAGTGGGGTGGATCAAGATTGCCATGGAGCGGGGCGTGCTCCCGGCGTTTTCAGATGTGATTTGGGTGTTGGTGGTGGCAGCGCTGATTTTCAACAACGGGGCGATGCTGAGTTCACTCACACTGGGTATCCGCAACCTGATCAATGACCAAACCCAGAAGGTGCTTGATATTCAAATTGGCGAAGTCTCGATGCTAGAAGCGCTCAATGATGTGATTGTCTCGCAGCAGGCTAAGGCCAGAATTCAGCAGCAGTATGCGGAATGTGAAGCCAAGGAAGGGCAGTCCCAGGTGGACTGTTTCATTCAGGCAGGGCGAGAAGCCCAAGACACCCTAGAGACGGAGTATCGTAGCCGGGGCTTTTGGTCAGCGGGGTTAGAGCGTCTCCAGACTCGGATTAATCAGATCACCCAACAGATTGAATCGACTTACGCGAATGGGGATAACGTACCAGGGACGAGTCCACTCAACGATATTTTGGCGGATACCTTGATTCAAACGGGCAGTCAGGCAATCGCGCAGCAGTTACTCAAGGGTTGGCAGTGGGCCTTTGCCAACCTGTTGGAACTGGCCATGTTGATTACGGGACTGATGGGGCCATTGGCAGCAGCGGGGTCTATCGTGCCGATGCAAAGTCGTCCGCTGTGGGCTTGGTTAACCGGATTCTTCAGCTTGGGGATGGCCAAGTTTTCTTACAACGTGATTATTGGCCTGGCGGCGACTGTGTTAGTGGCGGCTAATGCCCAGACCCAAGGGGATTTTGGTTTCTTGCTGCTAATCAGCGTGCTGGCTCCGATTCTGGCGTTGGCCTTAGCCAGCGGTGCCGGGATGGCCGTCTTCCGGGGCGTTTCGGGTGGGGTGACTCGGATTATTTCCATGGGCACGTCTGTAGTGCCGATGCCTAGACCGTAGTTCGCTTTTAGTTTGTCAGTCGGAGATTTTAGACGATGCAGATAGCGAATCTCAGACGAAAAGTACAGCGGGTCAAGCTCGACTCTAGCGATATCTTGCCCCTAGCGTTTGCAGGCTTGTCCTTTGGGGTATTTATTCTGGCGATCGCGCTATTTTGGCTCGCCGTTTCGTTTTCCAAGTTGGCTAGCCAGCCGGTGCCGACGCTGGTTCAACAGGTGGATGGACAGGCTTTTACCGTCCGTGCTGCCGATAGGCTCTACCGAGAACCGGAACTGATTCGCCAGTTTGTCAGCCAATGGGCGGTGATGACGTTCACCTGGGGGGCACCGCCGGATCAGCAGGATGCCCCAGTAGATGAAGGCATGGCCGTTACGGGACATCACCGCATCCCAACGGCGGCTTGGCAGGCTTCGTTGGCGTTGGCTCCCGATTTCCGAGATGCCTTTATCGAGCAGTTGGCAAATGAGGTGGTGCCTGATGGGGTGTTTGAGGGCAAGGTCTCTGCGGTGCTGATTCCGCAACACATTTCTCAACCCCAGACAGCGGGAGAAGGCTATTGGCAGGTTGATTTGGTGGCCACTCGCATCGTTTTTGATGAGGCGAACCCGACAGGCCAAACGATTCCGTTTAATCGCACGTTTTACATCAAGGCGATCGAGCCGCCTCAAGAACCCTTGATTTCAGATGCCTCTGAGTATCAGCAACTGATCTACCGCATGTTAGAAGGCGGGGTGCAAATCGAAGAGATTCGTCCCCTACAGCAGGAGGATTTGCCATCATGAGTTCCACCTCTGAACAGTCGATGACGACTGAGGAATTGAGAGAACTGACCAATGCCCCGGCGGTTGATGAACCGTTGGTAACGCCCGCAGATTTTGAACCTGACGATAATCCGTCCATCCGTCCGATTTGGAAAATGCCGTTGCCCAAACTGGGGGTGATTGCCATTCTGCTGATTCCAGTGTTTGGATTAGCCGGGTATTTTCTGGTGGGCGGTCGTCAAGGAAATGTGGCTGATCAACACCAAGCTCCCACTCAGAGCGAGACGGCTGAGCGTGATACTAGCGATCAATCCGTAGCAGAACTTGATCAACTGCGCCAAGAGAATGAAACGCTAAAGGCCAATTCTGCTTTGGACGGGCAGGCATATTTGGTGGGTGAAAAATCGGCTCCTGAACCGAGGGAGAGAACGGAGGCGATCGCGCCCAGACCTGAACCCTCAACCCCATCTCCACCCAGACCCTCAAGTCAAAATAGGGCAACTTCTCCAACCGTTGTCAGTTCTCATCCGACAACAACACCAGCCGATGTTGCCATGGCATCCAGTCCAACCCATCCACCCAGATCACCCACACAATTTTCCGATCCAACGGAGCACTGGCAGTATCTTTCACAGTTAGGCAGTTACGGTTCCCTTGCTGCCTCTCCTGATGACGCTGATGTCGTTGAAGATCCTGTGGCAAAGCAGCAGGCAATCATCGCTTCTGCGGTTTCTGAGACAGAGGCGCAACTGGTATCGACTCGGTTAGATACAAGGCCAGCCAATGATTCGCCCATCCTAGATGACGAGAGGAAGATCCCTTCGGAACTACCTGATGACATCAGTGATGTCGAGAATTTTTCCCCAGCCCAAGCGCTAACTGCCTCAATGGAGGGAAGAGCGGAGTCCCATATCCTGCACGAAGCCGAAGCAGTCATTTTGGAGGGGGCATCAGAACCACCAACACTCACAGCCGGAACAACCGCCACTGGACAACTGGCTACACCCTTAATTTTTGAGGATTCAGAGAGTACGGATCGCTTTGTGGTAGTGCTGACAGAACCCCTGAAAGATGCCCAATCGCGAATCGTTTTGCCAGTCGGGAGTCAGCTCCTCGTCCAAGTAGATCAACTCACTGATGAAGGCTTGGTGGATTTATCAGTAGCTGAGGTGGTTTGGACAGAAGGTAATCAGCAACACGAGGTGGTTTTACCGGAGCAGGCGCTTCAGATTCGCGGGGAAGATGGCAGTCCGATCATCGCTGATCGATTTGAAGACTACGGAGCTGAAATGGCGATGAGGGATATGGAGCAGTTTTTGCTTGGAGCTGCTCGCAGAACGGCTGAACTTTACACCCGTTCAGCGACAAGAGTTCAAACCAGTGGCAGCAGCACGGTGATCACAGAAAGTAACCCCGCTCCCAATATTTTGGCTGGTGTGCTGGAAGGGGGCACTGACGCCATTCTCGACACGATCTCTGAACGTAACCAGCAAGCAATGGAAGCACTTCAAGATCGTCCGGATGTCCGCTTTGTAGAAGCGGGTCGCCCGGTGCAGATCTTTGTCAATCAATCGGTGCAGCTGCCGATCTAATTCAGCCTAAATCTACTATTTCGTATCAGAGGAATCGGCTATGAAACCCCAACTCATAGTCCTGGGAGGCTTATTGTCCATTTTTGGATTTTCTCCTCCAATCCAGGTTCAAGCAATTAATCTCCCATCGGCTGCTGAAGCTCAGGCGGGGAGACAGCCCATGAGGGTTGAACTCTACCCAGGCTATGGCGTCAATCTAAACTTTCGACCCACTGGCGAAACCATCCATCGGGTCTGGTTAGATGATCCGTCTCAAGTCACCCTCGACTTTGATGACCCTGGCTGCGCTGACCTGGGTGAGCCTGGAAGCTGTGCTGCGACGGTTATTCATTTACGTCGGATTAACCCACTGGAGTTTCCTGAACTTCCTGCTTCAGACTCAACCCTGCTGACCGTGCTGACTGCACAGAATCTCTACGAATTTCGGCTGACGTTTCCCACATCAGGCACGGCGACCTATACCACGCTCGAAATTCAGCCTGAGGAGGCACCGCCTCATTCCACTCCCATGACTTTAGCCCAAATTCAAGGGCAAAGTGGCGCTGCCGTAATTGAACAGGGGCTAAGCGTTGCCGAAGCGCGATCGCTGATTGCGACAGATGATCCGCTCTGGGAAAGGATTCAGTCATTTCTAATCCTGCTGCGTGGAGGCACCCCGGCAGCAGAGGCGGCAGCAGAAGCGGGAATTTCTTCTGCCCTGGTAATGCGACTAGCAGAGCTAGGTCAATAACTGTCCATCGGAGGCACTGTCATGGCGATACAACCTGCCGTCCGAAAATTGATTCGCACTCTGGGATTGGGGCTAGCTGGCGTTGCCCTGTTGTTCGGGCTGCTGATTTCCCAAGGAAAGCTTGCTGCCAGTATCAGCCCAAATCCGGCGATTCCCACTACCGCGATCGCGCTGGAAGAGGGCTACGCTCAGCTCCCTGACTGGGCTCAGATCACCCTCCGTACACTGCCCCCGATCCTATCAGATGGGGGATTTGAGGCTCCCTCAGATCTGATCCAAACCTTGGGCTATGACCTCTCCCGCATTTGGCGAGCTGGGCAAACCGCAGACACTTACCTCAAGCTGGGTGATCTTCAAACCAGCCTCTATCCTCAACTTTTCAACCTTTACAGCATTGCCCAACTCACCGAGCTGGATCTGGGCCAGGTGGCCTTGAGCACATTTGAAATAGCTACCCGGCAGACTTTGAATGATTGGGTGACTGCGATTCCTGGTTTGGGAAACTACCCAGTTGATCAAATTCCAGCGATCGCATCCCTCATTAACCTCACTCGCCCTGATACAGATTTGAGCACCACTCTTGCTGACCTCCTGGCTACCCATTCCGATCTGGGCCAATTGCAGTTAGGGCAACTGGGGGAACAACTCAGTCAATTTGCCATCACTGATATTCCTGGACTTGAAGCCGTACCGGTCCAGAACCTGATCGATTGGCAAAATAGCTTCATCGATCAGGTTCCAGGTTTAGCTGATGTCCCCCTCAGTCAGATGCCTAACCCGATAGAGATGGCAGGGGTAATGGGGACAGTCGATGTGGTCTATGGGCCTGCTGAACGCGATCGCCACAATACAATTTCCGGCAGCGACCAGGTAGGCTTCAGTGCCACCTGCGACGAAAACTGTGCCCATGTGGAACTCACGGGAACGCCAGCGCTCCACGGTAAGCAGTGGGTTTCGGGCAAGTATCAGCAGGTGGAGGGAGGGTTTGGCATTTTAGGTGTCGTGAATGGCGGCAAAGAACCCACGGGTCGTCATCCCTTTGGCGAAGTCTTCAAGGTTTCGATCTGGGATGTGGATGAGTCTACCGGACAGGCGAGTACTGCTCTGCATTTCCGCATCTGTCAGCGCGGCGGATTCCTCTCGCCCGATCTGGGCTGTACGCCCTACTTCCTAGGGCCAATTCCCTTCCTGAACTACCAAGAAACCGCTCCGATTTTCGTAGGACTGCTGGATGATCAAGGCGGTGCTTCCAGTCCGGCTTCAGTCCCTTCAGGGGTGCTCGAACAGGCCAGAGCCATGGGAATCCCCGCTTCAGCACTGCCAGGACAGGCTGGTGGTTTCCTGGGAGACGGTTCCCTGTGCGGCGAAGGCCCAGGTGGTGTGGATTTTGCGGCTTTAGCAGCAGCGTTTTCAGATATTGAAGGTAACTACGGGTCTGTGGGTGCCTATGTCTGCGATCGCCGGGGGACGTGCGGGCGAGGCTTAGGCCGCTACCAATACATGAGTTACCGCTCGGACGTCCGCCAACTGATCAGTCAGCGGGAAGGGGGAGCCGCATTTCTGGCTAAAGTCGATTCTGGCGCAGCCATCAGTTCAGCAGAAATAGAACGATTTCTTCCCGCCAGTGACCAAGACAGTATTTTCAAAGCCGATCAGACCCGCAATATTGAGCAGGCCACAGGAGAAGGCTTTTCGGGCGATCGCTTAATTGAGCGCGTGGGTCAAATTCACCTTGGCGGGGCTGGTGCTCCCATTGATGGCAGTGCTTCCGATGTCCATGGGCGATTGACGTTAAAAACCTATGGCGAAGAGCTGAGCCAACAGTATAAAAGCGCTGTCGCCGCTGGGGCTGGTGGTTCTTGTGCGGCGAAGGGGGATGTTGGTGGTACGCCGCCATCGGGTGAACTCAATCAGCGGGTTTATGAATCCTTGGGAGAAATGGGTCGATTTGACACCTCGTCTGGGCCAGATGGCGGCAACTTAGCCTGTGCTTGGGCCGTGAATCGAGTTTTGGAAAATGCTGGCATCGCCCCAGTGGGAAGCAATCCCAACTATGTGCCTTCCGTTGAAAGCGTCTTGCAAAATGGACGGGGCAGTCAGATTAACCAGAACCAATCGCAGGCCGGAGATATTGTAATCGCCCCCAACGGGCATCACATCGGCTTTTGTCTGAACGATGGCTGTACCCAAGTGCGCTCGAACTCGTCAAGCCGAGCCCAGTTCACTTGGGATTCTAATTTCAATTTCGATGGGGTTTACGGCGGTGGTCAAAGCCGCGTTTATCGGCTCGGTTCTTAATGTATTTGCACTTGATAAGGAGACTCAAACTGATGAAAAAATCTCACATCCGACAGCTCAAGCGAATTTGGAGAGGCGTAATGCGGCATTGGTTAGGTTGGAGTGTGCTGGCGATATTGCTCATCCCCACGGTCGCGATCGCCCACAATAGCCAATTTTGGTCATCTCAATCACCTGTCCAGGTAGCTCAAGGGGTGGAGCAAACATTGACAGCCCTGGCTTCCCAACCGCCAGAGACTTTAACGCAAGCCCCTGAGACCACTGAAGAGATTCACGCGGAAGTCGCTCAGATAACGCTCGATGCTCTACTGGCAGAGACAGAAGAGTCCACGACTGAACCCGAGGTCTATAGAACCATCATCCAGGGAGACTATGCCCTAGCTACCTGGCGGTGGGGTGAAGGTGGGGGTCAAAGCGTCCTTTCAAAAGAATCTGGAGACTGGCAGGTACTCAGCTCCGGTGGTGGTGTGGTTGATGTGTCCACCCTCGAAGAGTTGGGCATACCTGCTGACATCGCCCAAATGCTGATTGAACAAGATCAAGCGGATTGGGAGTAGTCCGATGCGGATCAAACCTTTGCTGGTGAAAACAACTGCTGGGGTAATGCTGATATTTTCTGCGATCGCGGTCTTTGCAGCCTTACCTGAGGATGCTACAGAAACTAATTGGCAAAGTGCATCCCATGCCCCGAGCAAGCTTCTCGACCAGGTTGTTAGCGACAACTTGCCTTCTGATCTGTCGATCGATGCCACCCAAATGCAGGTGTGGGAAATCCAGCTTGCCGGACAACCAGCCCCACTCTACTTAATTGATACTCGCGTTGCTGACAATGCCGAAGATCCAGCCGGTAATCCTCTGTGTGGAGCATTGGGCTGTGCCTTTTTCGGCTACGTCCTGACTGATGGCAATTACGAGAAGGTGCTGGATGCCTATTTCAAACCCGAACTTCCCCCAGAGGTGCCGCTCTTTGAATTAGCCGAAGCGCTGCAAAATGACCTGCCCGTGTTGAAGGTCAATCAACTCGAAGGCGACCAAATTCAGCAGTTCACCCTGGTTTTCAACAACGGGCAATACGAAAACGTAGAAATTCAAACGCTGCCGCAGCGCTATGAGTAACGAGTCGCCCAATCAGTTACAACTCATTCAAGCTTTGCCAGAACCATTACAAGACGTGGCTCAATCGTTGATCCAGTCTGGCATGGGCACGATGCTCGTGGGTCTGCTCCTGCTCGCAGGTGCGATGCACTTGTTTTCAAGCAAGCGGGGTAAGCTTTCGACTGGGCGATTTGCTGGACGCCCTGAAACCTGGGCCGCTCAGGCAATGGCTAAAAAGCAACGAAAACAGCAGCGGCCTCATCAGGTTGCACTGAAAGCAGGTAATCTAGCCATCCCCAATGCTCAACAAAGCCTTGCCGTTGCCGGAGCGCCCGACTCAGGCAAGACGTTCAGCATTATCGATCCAGCCATTCGCGCCGCGATCGCCCAGGGATTTGCCCTAGTCGTATACGACTTTAAAGGCAGTCAGCTCGAAGCCCACGCAGCATGGGCGGCGTCCCAGGGCTATCAGGTTTCGATTCTCGCGCCGGGTCAACCCTACTCCGATGTGTGCAATCCCCTGGACTTCTTGGCAGATGAAACCGACTCGTTAATGGCGGCACAACTGGCCCAAGTACTGCAAAAGAATACCCAGCGCGGCGGGGCTTATCGAGACAATGACTTCTTCACGAGCGCGGGCACCAATCTCGTCGAAGCTGTCATGCTGCTGGCCAAGCTGACGCCTTACCCAGACTTACTCATGGCCAGCAAGATTCTCAATCTGTCAGAGCTGCCCGCTCGTATCCGAGCCGCTGGGGATGCAGGCTTGATTCCCCCCTGGACTTTAGAAAGCTTCAGCCAACTGATGGCCTCAGATGGCGCTGAGAAACAGATTGCAGGCATCATCGCCACCGCCCAACGCACGTTCAAAACCTTTACGGGCAAGCAACTGTTTTCGAGCTTTTGCGGCAAAACTACCATCCCCTTGAAGTTTGAGGGCAAGCAGTTGCTCTTCTTGCAGGTCGATATCCAGAAACGTGATGCTGTGAGTCCGCTTTTGGCAGCAGCGCTGCACCTGGTGGTCAGCCACAACTTTGCTCATCCCCGCGAAACCCCACTGGTGATCGCGCTGGATGAATTGCCCACGCTCTACTTACCCGATTTACCCAAGTGGATTAATGAATTCCGCTCCTATGGATTTGTCGGGCTTTTGGGCTATCAAAACTTTGCCCAGCTCCAGCATATTTATGGCCGAGACCTCTCCAGAGCCCTGTTTGCCGCCTGTGGCACCAAGGTCTTTTTCAACCCCAAAGACCGCGAAACGGCCCAGGAATTTTCTAGCTACCTGGGCGAAAAGGATGTGAAATTCTATGCCCATTCGCGGGGACGGGGCGGCTACAACCGCTCAGAACAGTTTCAACGGGTACCGTTACTCACACCGGATCAAATTCTCAAGCTGGATCAAGGGGAATGTATCTTGATCAACTCGGCCTACAAAGGCAGTGGCGAAGCGTCGGTTCCCCTACGCACCAAAGTGAAGATTCCTCGGCAAGAGATCCGCACCCAACAGCGGAGTGTGGCTTTGTGGCATGGCCAGGTGCGCGATCGCTTAATTCAACGTGCGACCCAACGCCAACCCGCTGCTGATTTGAATCACGAAAACGAAGTGCGCCAAGAAATAGCCGAGCGCCTGTTTCCCTTACCGCTAAACCAAGGGGGAGCAGACTCAGGTCACGACCAAAATTTTGATGCCGATATCACTGAAGACGAATACGACGAAATTTTTAGATGACTTAGGAGAAGCCTTATGAACATCACGAACAATCCATCGTCCAACCCGGAGACCTGGGGACTTTCACCCCAAACCGTTAACGTCCTGGCGCAATCACCGGAGATCCTTACAGACTTGGCCCACAGCCGAGCTTTACCGCCCCTGCCCCCTGGTTATGTGCCCCAGGTGGTTGAGGTGTTATTCGACGACGTTCCTTTTATTCGATCTGAGGGAGGTAATGTCACGTTCTTGCGGGACTGCCGCGCCGCGTATGAACCCACGCTGATCGAATACCGCTTTGACGATGAGACAGCCGTGCTTCAAGTCGGTGGCGAGTATGTGGTGAATCGAATCAAAGGCATTGCCCAGGTGACGGTACTCACGAGTCTTTTGAATTAAGGAGGGCAAAATCATGGTGTTTACTATCAATCCAGCCGATGCCCAGGCGATCCAAGAAGATGAAGCCCAACTTGTTGCTGCCATTCTGCAAGCGACACGGGGACTTACGGCCAACACGTCGCTATCAGCCAATCCTCAAGCGGCTGAAACTTTGCGAATTCAGATGGGACGACGTTTGGTTTATGGCCAGATGGCAAATGGTGCCTTTCGCAATGAGCTGAATGCTGACTCGATGAAGCTGATCTGGGATGCTGTTCAGCAGCCCGTTACCCCTGGTGCTTCGCCAGAAGCTTATCAAGGCAAAGTGCCCGCGATTGAAATCCGCAATGGTGACGACATTCTGTTTCGAGAAGAGCGCGATGGTACCGTTACCGTTAACCAAATTCAGTTTCAACTCGACCAGCCGATAGCGCCGCCTTTGAGAGGGGTGCCTGAATTGCCGAACGGTAGGGTAACGGTTCCAGAGGAAGCCCCTACTAAAATTCAGGCCATTGAAGATGCGGATTGGAAAGCAGACGATATTGCCCAGATTGCCAGCCATCTGCTGAATCCTTTAGGGACTGACCAGCCCATTTACAAATCGGTGACACTTCAGGGTTACACGATCGATCAGGACGGGGCTCAACTCACGGTCGCTCGGGAGGGTCAGTCCATTGTGGTGGCTGAAAATGACGCTGTCGTTGAGAACAACATTACCCAACAGGACTGGCAGTGTTTTCAACGCATTCAGCGCGGGTTGCTGGTTCAACAGCCTGTGGCTCAACCTGCTGCTGAGCTGAATGGAAAACAGGATGGACAAAGGGCAACTGTTCTCACATTGCAGGATGCCAGAGCTGATAAAGATGTCCCACCTGCGATCGCAGTCCTCCAGAATCAACTCGCGAAACTCCCCGAAGGCCCAACCAAAACCCTCCTCCAAACCACAACCCAAGTTTGGCAGCAGCAGATCCAACCGAGTCTTCAAGCCGGACTCAAACAGGGTATGAATTGGTTAGCCTCTCGACCTCAGGCTTTTCGCCAGGACTCAGCAGCCCGAGCCGCGTTGGACTTGTTTAATCGAGGCTATGAGCGTACGGGAGAAAAAACCTATGGGCTGGAGGGTTTTCGGCTAAGCCTCCAAGGTCTCAATCTCTACACCCTGAGTGACTCAAAAGGCACACTGCTCCGGTTTCAGGCGTTTCAATCCCCCATTCCTGGCATTCGACGCCAAACCCTCAAAATTCTCGACGACAATGGTGCTGCCCAACCGTCACGATTGACGCCAGCAGTAGTTGGGTCTCTACGAGAACTACAGCGTAACCCCCATGCCATGCCCAGAGGGAATCTCGACCAAGAATCGGTCTACGCTGCCAAAACCAACAAAGTTGAGAAAACGGTACAAACGTTTCTGACCACGCAAGTGCGAGCTAACGTTTGGGATAGGGAAGGCGGTCGTTATCGCTTCGAGTTGGGTGACGGCGAAACGCTGCGAATCATTGATAAGCAGGGCGATCGCGGTTTAGTTTATCAGCGCCATAAGGGCGAAGTGTATTCTCGCCTAGGGGTAGCAGATTTTGCCCACTTTGACCAATTGGCCAATCGGCTTCAACGGCTGAATCAACCCGTCGCCAAGGCAAGTAAATCCCACGGACTAGAAATCAGTTAAATCAGGGAAGGTTAAGATGCGCTTCTACATCAGAATTCCTACCTATCTCGTCATCACTGTTTTGATTGGGTTCATTGGTCTGTTTCAAACCCTGAATCCGCCTCGACCAGAAGCGGTGTATTCAAACCCTGAGACGGCTGAAGAGTTTCTGCGACGGGGTGAACTCTACGCCGATCGCCAGGAGTATGAAAAAGCCCTGGCGGATTACGTCCGGGCTGAACAGCTCGACCCTACCGATAGCCATGTCTATTTGAAAAAAGGGTCGGCCTTATCAGCACTCAACGAGCCAGAAGCCGCTATCGAGCAGTACGAGAAAGCCAAAGCGATGTCTGAACATGGTGGCGCTCTGCTGCAATACCGAATCGATCAAGAGCGTCAAAAGCTTCAGTAGCCTCGTTGCCGTTTACAGGATTTTGAGTCATGAGTCATCCCGCACTCGTGGAATATTTTGTTGGCTGTTTTCTCAATGGAGAACAGTTCCCCTCAATCGTTCAGGCGCGATCGCAGGCCGCTCGTATTCTGGGCAAGTCTGTCAAACCTGGCAGTGCCGAAGCTAAACAGGTGGATGAAGCCGTAGAAGCTGCGGTGGTGAGAGCTGCCCGTGTGCTTGTGACCTCAGCCCCAACCCGCGAAGATGCCCACGATCAACTGGTTGATCTGCTTGATCGTCAACCAGGACTTAATGTCCGCAGTTCCACTAGCGTTTTACAGCAGGCGTACAGCACCCCAGTGCCGATCGCATTTTTGGCGTCAGTTCTGGCGGGAATTGGTGCCCAGAAATCGGTCTATGAACCCAGTGCAGGCCATGGCGCTTTGCTAATCGCGGCGAATCCAGCCAGGGTTACGGCCAATGAAATCAATCCAGATCGAGCAGCGGACTTACGCGCCCAAGGCTATGCCGTCACCCAACTCGACGCTACGGATTACTGCCCTGACCATAAGCACGACGTAGTAATTGCCAATCCACCCTTTGGTCGCATTCGTGCGCCAGATGGTAAGCTCCAACGATTTGAGATGCCCGGTAATCGTCGCGGAACGGCACAAATTGATCAGGCGATCGCCCTGCAAGCTCTCAACGCCATGAAAGACGATGGGCGAGCGGTACTGATTCTCGGTAGCCAATTGGGAGATGAGGACGCGCTGCGCTCAGATCGCTACAACCAATTGACAAGCCGGGGTTTCTTCAAAGTGCTGTATGAACGCTATGCCGTCGTTGAGCACTTCTCAATCTCAGGTGACCTCTACCGCAAACAAGGTGCAGGCTTTCCCATCGACATGATTGTGATTAATGGTCGGGGTACCTCCCAACGTCCATTGCCTGCTGCCGAAGTCCCTCCCCTCTACACATCCTTTGCTGACCTCAAGGAGCGCTTACCCTATGAACTCAACCCAACTCAATCCACCGACTTACCCGGAATACAGCAGCTATCCCTTAGTCTGGAAACCCCAACCGACAGGCGATCAAACCCTGTTTTTCGTGCGAGTCCCCCTCGTTCTCCCGCAGATGAGTTGGCGGCACTACCTCACCCTGATGCAGCTCAGAGTTCAGTGGATGATTTGCAACGCAGCAGAACCCCAGATTCAGATTCAACAGCAGTTAGAGACCACCCTCGCCACACTCAACATCAGCCAGGAACCGCCCAGCCCATACGAAACCAGCAACAGTCGGGAACTAGCTCCCCCCAGTCTTTGGGCCATGACCTGGGCAGAAGCGCTGATCAGCCTCAACGACACCTGGAAAACGAAGTTCGAGATCGAAAACGAAGCCATAACCTTTCCCTGTTTAGTCAGTCATCCCCGCGATCGCCGGATTCAGCAGCAGTGGCGGGAAGATCACGACGAGATGGGGTTGGAGAGCTGGCTGGCAGATCTGACCCACGGCATGGACGTGTGAATGAGGAGGCATCGGCCATGCAAACGCCTGTACAACCGCTTCATGTTCCTTATTTACCGCGCAGTCAGGGGCGATCGCCGAAAACGCTGATTCCTACCAACATGGCAGTGGCGGCGCAGAGTGCGTTGACGCAACTGGAGCGGCAGCGCGGGGATATCGATGAGTTTGTCTGCCAGCGTTTGGGGTTCGACACCAAAGCCCAGCTTTGGAAAGTCCTCTATGCCGAACAGGTCGATGCTCTAGCCCTCGCCTTCCACCAGCGCGATCAGGGCAAAATCTTCCTCAACGGCGATCAAACGGGTAACGGCAAAGGCCGCTTTGGCGCAGCCACCATCCTCGACGCCCAGCGACAGGGATACATCCCCGTCTTCATTACCCAAAAGCCCAACCTCTACAACTCAATGATTAACGACCTGGCCGATATCGGTCGGCGCGGGTTCAGACCGTTCGTTACCAACAACAATCTCACCCTGAAGCTGGACAGTGGCCGCAAGCTCAAGACCCTGTCAGCCCTGGATCAAGAAGCCGAAATGCTGCGAATTATGCAGCAGGGGTTGGGCAGCTACGACGCCATTTTCACCACCTACAACCAATTGCAAACCCTCAAAGGCAAAGAACCATTTCGGCGGCAATTCCTCAGTGAGATCGCACCTCAAGCTGTATTCATTTTTGATGAATCCCACGAAGCGGGCGGCAGCACGGGCGAAAGTGCCTGGAAACGAGCCGGAGCTGCACCAGACCGGGCCGAGTTCGTTCGCCACCTGGTAGATACTGCCGCTGGTGCGGTATTCATGTCAGCCACCGCCACCAAAGATCCAGCCGTCATGGATCTCTACGCCCGCCGCACCGATGCCCGCCATGCAGTTGCCATGGCCACCTTGAAGCGGGTGTTGCAATCGGGGGGAATTCCCCTCCAGCAAATGATGGCCACTAAGTTTGTTGCCTCCGGTCAATTGCTGCGGCGAGAACGATCCTTTGAAAACATCACCTTCCAAGCCCAGGTAGTGCCCGTGGATCGCACAGTGGCAGACGGCATTTCCGCGATCATGCGGGCCATCAATGCCTTTGATCAGGCCAAAGAAAAAGCGGTTTCTGAACTCAGCAAAGACCTGAAAAAAGAGGCCAAACGTTTTAGCCAAGACCACGCTATCGGCCAAGCCGGGGCTAAATCGACCAACTTCACCTCCCTGATGCACAACGCCATCGATCAGGGTTTATTGGCGCAAAAAGCAGAAGCGACAGTACAAGCTGCGATCGCCTCATTGCAAAACGGTGAGAAACCCCTGATAGCAGTTGCTTCCACTATGGATGCCTTCATCAACTGGTACACCGAAGAAAACTGCATCGAACCGGGTGACGCCCTGCAAA
The DNA here is from genome assembly GCA_039815185.1 of Cyanobacteria bacterium P01_A01_bin.123. Lineage (GTDB taxonomy): Bacteria > Cyanobacteriota > Cyanobacteriia > Phormidesmidales > Phormidesmidaceae > JBCBZT01. Next base: position 43,683 of record JBCBZT010000050.1, read on the forward strand.
TCACCTTTGGCGATGTCCTGGCTCGGTATCTAGAGCGCTCCCGTGACGTGCTAATCAGCAATTACGAAGGCGTGATTAACCGCCAACGACTGACGGATGCTGAAATTGGCCCCGATGGAGTCGCCGCCTACCAAGCTGCACAAGATTTGATTGCCAACACCGATCTGTCTGCTATTCCCCTCAGCGCCATTGACTACCTCAAATGGCGACTCCAGCAGTTGGGCTACAGTGTCGATGAAATCACTGGACGGCAAAACATCGTGGCCTACATTGCCACGGGCGAAACAACCTATGGCCGCCGCTCCAGTCGCGACACCAATCCCCAAAGCAAGGTCAATATCGTCAATCGCTTCAACAGCGGCCAGTTGGATGTGGTGATTCTCAACCGCTCGGGGGCGACGGGCATTAACCTCCATGCTTCAGAACAATTTAGTGACCAACGGCCCCGTCACATGATCGTGGCTCAGGCTGAGCGGGATATTAACCAGGTGATGCAGATGCTGGGTCGGGTGAATCGCTTTGGCCAGGTGGTAGAACCTAAATTCACGCTGTTGATGAGTGATTTGCCTGCGGAGAAACGCTTGGGAGCCTTGCTCTCGAAAAAGATGGCTTCCCTCAATGCCAATACCACTGCGGCCCGCGATTCGGATCTCTCGGTCAGCAGTGTGGGCGATTTTATGAACAGTGTTGGGGAAGAGGTGATTACCGAAATCCTGGAAGCCGATCCTGAACTGGAAGCGCGACTCTCGTATCCTTCGCGCAATCTCCAGGGGTCAACGGAAACTGAATTGATCAGCCGGGTGACGGGGCGGATTCCCCTGCTTTCGATTGTGGAACAGGAAGACCTCTATGGCCTGATTGAATCAGAAACCCAAACGCTGATTGCCCAACGGGAGGCTTTAGGTGAGAGTCCGCTCAGGGCGCAACAGCTCGATCTTGATGCTCGTACGATTGCCAGGATGCAGGTGATTCCCGATGACAGCGAGATTGATAGCGAGTTCACCGGGCCAGTATTTTTGGAAGTGGTGGATGCCAAGGTGCCGATTAAGCCACCGACTCAGCTCCAGGTGGTGAATACGATCCGCGGACAGCTTGAGCTATCGAAAGTCCGGCAATTAGACGCGCATGATTTCGATCAGGTGCGAGAGCTGGCCATCAATCAACACCAACAGCTGGCCACAAACCTGACATCTCAAACCGACACTTATCGTCAGCAAATGGTGAGCCAGAAGCGAGATGCTGAAGCGGTGATTCGGCTCCGCGATCGCCTCGATAGACAGCTCACCCACATTGTCACCACCCTGAACCAGTTTCCGGTCGGCACAACCGTCCAGGCGATTACCCCGGAACAAAACATTGCCTATGGAGTCGTCACCCGCATAGTACAAAAAGGAGCCCGAGGCAGTCCCGCTGCCCCCACCAACTGGCGTATCCATATCCTTACTGATCAAGGCCAACCGCTTCAGATTCCCCTTTCCCGCTTCAATACCGACCGCAGTTCTGCCCTATCTGTGCGTCCAGAAACCCAAAACTGGCGCGGTGAATCCATCTACGACGCCTTTGACTTGCATCAAGCTGAACAGCGCACAACCCGCCAGATTTTTACAGGCAACATCCTCAAAGCCTACGAAAAATATCCCCAGGGTAAGTTTCTCAACTACACCGACCACCAGGGCAATGTGCGGCAAGGTCTGATCATGCCTGCCAGCTTTGACATTCAAGACGAGCTGCGTCAAGAACCTGTGGCTTTTCGTGAGCCAGATCAGGCGATCGCGTTTCTCACCAACATCAGCAAATACCAGGGCACGGTTAAAGACTTGGAGCAGGTTTTAACGATCCGGTCTCAGAAGGCGGTGCGGTTTGGTCAGGGAGAGGCAACAGGCTTTGTGTTGCAAACGCCCAAAGCGACTTCAGTGGGTGGCAAGTATTTTCTCAATGAAGACTTGTTAGCGGCGATCGGGTCAGATTTTTACTCCGTGGGCGATCGCATGGAGGCTATTGTCCCAGCGGAACAGCTCAAGCAGGTGCTCCAGGTGCTGATGGTAGAGCAGCACATCACGCTGGCAGCTTTTGACTTCAAGGAACATGCCCGCGAGTATCTGGGTGAGGAATTGCCGGAGTTGGAGCTGATTGAGTCTGGTGAGTTTGAGCAGAAGGGTAACTACGTGCCCTTTGTGCCGGAACCGACCGAAATGGATCGAATGCGGCTAGAAGGGTTATTAGAAAACGACGCTGAACCATTCGCCGCAGAGACAGTAACCACCAACGCTGAACCAACAAACGCTGAATCAACAAGAGTTCTACCTGCCAAACAGCAAACGGGTGGCCCTGAGAAGACGATCGCCAAATTGCTCGAACAGGCAGGACTGGCTGAAGCGGTGAAGCAGGGGGAAGCGTTTCATCATCGAATTGAGAATGAGCCGTTTATTCCGTTGGTGATTGAGCGCCATAGCGATCGCCTCTATTTGACCCATTACCTCACCGAAAACGGGGATATGTTCATCGATACGGAGATGGTGTTTGCCCTGTCTGAAGAGGGCAGGTTGTCTCTGACAGAAACAGCAGTCCAGTCGATGGGAGGGGAATTTCGGGGCTGCGATCGCAGCTTTGCCCACCTCTTTGCCCGCAACTTGTCACATCAAGGCTTTGCGGAAGCGGCATTAGCCCAGTCCACTCAAACTGCTGAAACCTCAACTTCATCAACGGCAGAAGCGGATTTAGCCACCCGGACAGAGCCGCCTGATCCCAAAGATACGGACAGAAACGGTTCAGACGATGTTCTGGAAGCTCAAATTCGTCACGATCTGAAGCAATCTGAACCCGCACTGCCAACGCCATCCCCAGTCCAAATCAACCTCAAAGACCTAGCCAATCAGGTACGCGAAGCGGATCTCGAAGCGGTGGCCGCAGAACTGGGATTGAAACAAGACCGCTACGACAAGCACAAATGGAAGGATGACAGCCATGCCCACATCATCAGCATCAACGGTGGCAAGTTCATGGACTGGATCGCGGACTATGGCAGTGGTGGGGCGATTGACCTGGTAATGCATGTGCAGCAGGTGGAGTTCAAGGCGGCGGTGGAGTGGCTATCGGGGCAATCTTTAACACCGCAATCTGTCTATCCTAAGGAATCAAGGCAACCTGAGCAGATCGAGCCTCGTCGGTTAGAGATGCCGACGCCTAGCGAACGTCGATGGCCTGCGGTTCAGCACTATCTCGTCGAAACCCGAGGACTGCCCAAAAACCTGGTGACTTACCTGCATGACCGGGGCATGATCTACGCTGACCCCTATCAAAATGCGGTTTTTGTGCGCTATGGTATTTCACCGGATCAGCCTTGGAAGCGGCATGAACCGACAGGAGCGAGTCTGCGAGGCACTTGGGGCGTAGGAAATTCGTTTCGTGGCATGGCTCCTGGCACATCACGGGAGAATGGTTGGTTTTGGATTGCTCTGGGCCGAGGAGCGGTGCAGCGGGTATTTCTAACGGAGTCACCGATTGATGCGCTGTCGTTGGCAGTTTTGGATCGCAAGCGTCAAGGGTCGGAGCAGGGTACGGTTTATCTCTCGACGGATGGGGTAGGCAGTGTACCCATTGCTGCCTTGCAATCTGTTCTGAACCAAGGGGGACAAGTGATTGCAGCCTTTGATGCCGATTTAGCCGGGGAAAAGATGGCTTGGCGAATTGCCGAGCAACTGCCTGGGATTCGGCGGGTCACCCCTGCGGTAGGGAAAGATTGGAATGAGCGATTGTTGGCAGAAAGTAAGCAAATCAAATCGCCTAACCCGCAAAAGCAAAAGCTGAAGGCGCTGTGGCGTTGGTATCGTGGGGCTGTAGCCTTAGGCAAATCGCCTCAGTATCTGTGTCGCATTACAGAGGTTGCTAGGGAATTCCTTCAAGGAGAACCACTGTCGGCAAGGGCAAAGGCTGCAATGCATCATGATTTATCGCAGTTGAAGTATCAGCAGCAGGTTAGCAATGCAGGCAGAATTCAGACCAAGGTTTCAGAGCGTGGTCAGTCTGTTTGAGGGCTTTACTGGCCTGAGTCATCCTGTTTTTCTTGGTTAAGTTGGCCAAGACGCTCTTTGACAAGCACTCGAATTTTGGCGGTAAGGGGGAGTTTGCTGTTAGTAAACTGCATGTAGTTCTTGATCGACGTTCCACGCTTCTGGGCGGTTGCAGGCTTCGATGCGTTCAACACAGTGGTTGCAGAGTCCCGCAATGAGCAGGTTATCTTCATCGGCCAGGATTTGTTCTAGCTTCCAGCGGAGCTGTTCTCGATCGCGCCGATTTAACCTGACTCGAAAGATTGAGTATTGGATCGACTCGCCATAGCCTTTCAACAGTTTATGGGCTTTGCGCCAGCGCTTGGGATCGCGAATGTCATAGCAGATGAGGTAGTAGTGTTTGCTCTCAGCCATAAAATTTGCCTCAGCGAATGACCAATTGCGCGAACAAACCGCCTTCACCCATCCATTCTTTTTCAAGTAATCGCACTTCTAGTTCAATGAGGCGGCGGTAGGTCATTGAATACTGAATAACTGGGTGCTTCCATTTTTCTTCTTTGCGCCGTTCATAGAGACCGATAAATTTGCGCCGCCCTTCTTGGCTGAGCCAAACCTGTTCACCCGTAATCTCAAAATCAATCTCTGGATCCCACTGATTGCGGTTGATCGAGGCGATCACGGGCATGTCTACCAGGGGCACTCGAAAGATTTCCATCAGGTCGAGGGCTAACGGGGGAGCTTGCCTGTGGGGCTGGTGATAGAAGCCCAGGCTGGGTTCTAGACCAACGGTCAGAATGGCGTTCATGACGTCTTTGAGGAGTAGCGCATAGCCAAAGCCCAACATGGCATTGAAGCGATCCTTAGGGGGACGGCGATTACGTCCAGTGAATTGGAATTCGGGTGCTGCGGTTGTCAAAAGCAAGTTGGGCAAGGCTTTGAAATAAAGCGCGGCTAAATTTCCCTCTAAGCCCAGCAGAGAGCCGATCGCATCTGACTGTGGCACTTGCTTTAGCGTGCGCTGCATTTGTTCGATGGTCTGCTCTAGGGTTGTTTCGGCGTTTTTAGCATTGCGCAGGGCACGCATTAGAAATTTGCGCTGGCTCTGGCCTCGACAGGTGACCAGTTGACGCGCCAATGCTAGACATTGGTTGGGATCGGTTAGGGCTTGATATTGGCGAATGCGACGCTGGATGTTGCCTTGGCGGGTGTCGAAGCTGCTGAGGTAACGACCATGGCCTGAGATAAAGTGCAGTCCGATCTCGCGTTCGGCACAGAAGTACATTGCTTGGGTTGAGATCTGTACGTAGCTGTGGAGCACCAGTTGCCCAACTTGACGGGAGGGCAATGAGTTAGTTGTCCCGTCTCGTTTCTTAATTTTGAATTGTTCGCCAGTTTTACCGATTGAGGTGCCGGATTCTGTGACGTGGATGATTTTGCGTTCGTCGTCTTCGGGGAATAATCTCAGGGGTTGCTCGGTAGTGCCTTGGGCTAGGCGGGTTTCTTCAGGTAGGCAGATGGTAGCTAGGGAGCAACGGGTGCAGAGTTGCTGGTTTGAGGTGATGGGAGGGCGTTCTAGGGATGCTTGAAGTTGTTTGGCTTGTTCGATGGCGGCTAGAACGTCTTGGCGACCTTTCTCATCGAAGGGGATGTGGACTAACGCATTATCGGTGTGGTAGCGAATTCGGCCTTCTTGTACGGTGATGTCTAATTCTGCTTCGATCAGATAGGCGTAGGCGAGGATTTGAATGCGATCGCTTTCCCAAGCTTGGGGCTGATTATTTTCATCTCTATAACTGCGACCTTTTTTGTGCTCGTAAGGGATAGTTTGACCTGCTCTAGTTTTGAGGGCGTCAACTTTACCTCGTAAGCCTAGCTGAGCATTTTCTAAGACTAATTGTTGCCAATCTTCACCGCCTTCGCGTTCTAGTTCTGCATGGAGTCTCAAGCCTGAATAGATTTCTGCGTTGGCCTCGTGTATACCTTCGACGTATTGCAAATAATACTGACGCGGACAGTAAGCTAATGCATTTAGAGCACTGACATAAATAGTGTCTTGCTCTTGATTAGCAGGTGACATGGTGCCCATGATGATTTTCAGGATGTTGATGTGTGGGACAAATTAGTTCACATTAACTATGGCGATTCCCTGAGATTTATCTACATTACTATTGCTCCCGAATGCGCAAAATAATTTGTCTGGGAGATCACGGGATTTCATACGTCAATACATCTGTATTTCCTGGGGATCATGGAGATTCAAGTGAACTATTCTAGTGAAATCAGCGCTAATATTTTCTCCTTTTAGGTAGATAATCATCTAGACAAAAACGAAACCCGAATTTGAATGTATGCATTCAAATTCGGGTTTCCATTAATTCAACTTCCGAAGAAGTTTGTTGGTCAATTGATGGTGTTCCCCTTACGTTCACCAGTGAGTATTTCAGTTTCCATTAATTCAACTTCCGAAGAAGTTTGTTGGGATGGCACGCCTTCAAACAAAGGCCCGCTGACAACAAGTTTCCATTAATTCAACTTCCGAAGAAGTTTGTTGGCTTTAGATGAGGTTGCAGAATTGCTGGCCCCGTTTGTTTCCATTAATTCAACTTCCGAAGAAGTTTGTTGGCAAGAGCTCAACTGGATTTTAAGAGGTTCCTCGAACATTAACTGTTTCCATTAATTCAACTTCCGAAGAAGTTTGTTGGTTAAGAGGTTCCTCGAACATTAACCAATTAGGCTCGTTTCCATTAATTCAACTTCCGAAGAAGTTTGTTGGTGGGACGATAGTATTCTGGCAGGCGGTTGGACTGCGTTTCCATTAATTCAACTTCCGAAGAAGTTTGTTGGAGAAACGGTATCGGCGGTTCTTGGCGTTATGGAAAGTTTCCATTAATTCAACTTCCGAAGAAGTTTGTTGGCCTTGATTTATCTCAACCCTCTAACTCTCACAAGTCTTGTTTCCATTAATTCAACTTCCGAAGAAGTTTGTTGGGGTCCAGCCAAACTCCATGGGCAGAAACCGCATTCGCGTTTCCATTAATTCAACTTCCGAAGAAGTTTGTTGGTGGGTACTGCTAGCCGTAATATCAACTTTGACTTGAGTGGGAAGTTTCCATTAATTCAACTTCCGAAGAAGTTTGTTGGAAACGTTCTAATTGCTTTAGACGTTTGGCAGACAGAAGAAGATGTTTCCATTAATTCAACTTCCGAAGAAGTTTGTTGGCCTATAGCGTTTAGGGGAGATAGATAACACATAGGTGAGTTTCCATTAATTCAACTTCCGAAGAAGTTTGTTGGAGCACCATTTTTATAAGTCCCTCCTCGTCTTAAAATGTTTCCATTAATTCAACTTCCGAAGAAGTTTGTTGGTCGTTATCCAAATTTTTTATTTGCGTTGCTACGGTGTTTCCATTAATTCAACTTCCGAAGAAGTTTGTTGGATTAAAGTGAGCTTTCCCCAATGAAAAGCTTCGTGAGTTTCCATTAATTCAACTTCCGAAGAAGTTTGTTGGTACGGCAAAACCGATTCGCCAGACCAATTAAATTGGACTGTGGTTTCCATTAATTCAACTTCCGAAGAAGTTTGTTGGTGTTGATCATATTTATTCTTACGCATATTAACCATGTTTCCATTAATTCAACTTCCGAAGAAGTTTGTTGGGTGATATGACTCAGGCTATTAACGCTGCCCCCAAGTTTCCATTAATTCAACTTCCGAAGAAGTTTGTTGGCGCGGAGTAGGGAAAAAGGCGTTAGGATTGCGCTTGTTTCCATTAATTCAACTTCCGAAGAAGTTTGTTGGCTCCGGGCACTTCGACTGAGGTTCATATAGTTATCAAGTTTCCATTAATTCAACTTCCGAAGAAGTTTGTTGGAGCTTTAGTTTTCTTTTTATCTTCAATTCTTATAGTTTCCATTAATTCAACTTCCGAAGAAGTTTGTTGGGAACCTGTTTGTCGATGACGCCCGCAAGGCAATCACGTTTCCATTAATTCAACTTCCGAAGAAGTTTGTTGGTTGGTTGGTTCCCGAGAAGTCAACAGCATTGCCTCTTAGGTGCTCAGTTTCCATTAATTCAACTTCCGAAGAAGTTTGTTGGAATTATTGTCTGCTAAAATCTGTCCTACTAATGAATCAGTCTGTTTCCATTAATTCAACTTCCGAAGAAGTTTGTTGGGATTCCTAAACTTGTCCTCATGACAAATCCAGGCTGATCCAAGTTTCCATTAATTCAACTTCCGAAGAAGTTTGTTGGTAGACCACTTGCTAGATGTAAGCAAATACTTAGAGTTTCCATTAATTCAACTTCCGAAGAAGTTTGTTGGACTTAATCAAGCTGGTCAAGTAAATCAATCTTCAAGGTTTCCATTAATTCAACTTCCGAAGAAGTTTGTTGGGTTAATTTATTGCAAACCTATGAAAAACTATTAGGGGTTTCCATTAATTCAACTTCCGAAGAAGTTTGTTGGCATATACAAAGTAAAGATCAGACGAATAAAGAATCTAGTTTCCATTAATTCAACTTCCGAAGAAGTTTGTTGGTAAGAAAAACTCGACAATAGCGGCCACGGTGCCCTGCTGGTTTCCATTAATTCAACTTCCGAAGAAGTTTGTTGGCAATTTTCTACTAGCAGGAATTAATTTATGTTTGATATGTTTCCATTAATTCAACTTCCGAAGAAGTTTGTTGGCATCCCATTCAACAATCCATATAGGATCACTTTGGGTTTCCATTAATTCAACTTCCGAAGAAGTTTGTTGGTTAAGTCCAATGCTCGTAAAGCAGTGTTCTCTATTTACGAGTTTCCATTAATTCAACTTCCGAAGAAGTTTGTTGGATTGGTGTTGAGGGAAATGCTGAGGACTTGGTGATGTTTCCATTAATTCAACTTCCGAAGAAGTTTGTTGGTAACAGCAAAAGGTGCGTTCGGAGCTTCGTTAGCCCAGTTTCCATTAATTCAACTTCCGAAGAAGTTTGTTGGCCTGAACCTACTATCAAAGTCTCGGTGCCGAGCAAAGTTAAGTTTCCATTAATTCAACTTCCGAAGAAGTTTGTTGGTCGCCCAGCTATAAAGGTCAAATACAAATAATAAGTTTCCATTAATTCAACTTCCGAAGAAGTTTGTTGGGACGGAGACTAGTCGAAGAACTGCACCAGCCGCTTGTTTCCATTAATTCAACTTCCGAAGAAGTTTGTTGGATAAACTTTTAAGAGAATCAGAGGTCACAAAATGAGTTTCCATTAATTCAACTTCCGAAGAAGTTTGTTGGGACGCCGAGTCTGCCCAGGCCGGGAATCAGCTTCTTGTTGGGTTTCCATTAATTCAACTTCTGAAGAAGTTTGTTGGAGAGGCGGCGGCATGCATTAAACCGATCGCACGTCGGTTTCCATTAATTCAACTTCCGAAGAAGTTTGTTGGTTACCTGAGTTCAGCGTTGATTTTGGCGCTGCATCGGCGTTTCCATTAATTCAACTTCCGAAGAAGTTTGTTGGGACTCCAAGATTCCTCAAAGGTAGACCCACGTCCGAGGGGAGAGTGTTTCCATTAATTCAACTTCCGAAGAAGTTTGTTGGTTTGAGAGCATAGAGCGGAATAAAGACGCACATCCAGATGTTTCCATTAATTCAACTTCCGAAGAAGTTTGTTGGTTTCGTAAACAAATTGCAGCCTGTGCTATCGCCGAGTTTCCATTAATTCAACTTCCGAAGAAGTTTGTTGGCCTCAACCCACAAACGCGCCAGCGAGACTGGCCCAGTTTCCATTAATTCAACTTCCGAAGAAGTTTGTTGGCCTACTGCCCATTATAGATATCACTCCAGACCTTCGTTTCCATTAATTCAACTTCCGAAGAAGTTTGTTGGGTTTTAACACTACATGACCTCCCCGAACTAACCGAGTTTCCATTAATTCAACTTCCGAAGAAGTTTGTTGGCCCACATTGGGGGTTTCTGGCAACCGCTGACCATTAGTTTCCATTAATTCAACTTCCGAAGAAGTTTGTTGGGGGCCACACCACAGTCTGATCGGCAATCGTCAAGCCCATGAGTTTCCATTAATTCAACTTCCGAAGAAGTTTGTTGGTAGATATGGACTTGATAGAAAGAATGAATTCTTACAGTTTCCATTAATTCAACTTCCGAAGAAGTTTGTTGGCGGTACTAACCGTGCACTGTCTACCAGCTTGCTACGGTCTTTTGAGTTTCCATTAATTCAACTTCCGAAGAAGTTTGTTGGGCCCTCTAATAAACCAACTATATTTAGCATTGACCAGTTTCCATTAATTCAACTTCCGAAGAAGTTTGTTGGGTATTTTTGTCCTTTTCAGGCTTAAACAATCCTGGTGTGGTTTCCATTAATTCAACTTCCGAAGAAGTTTGTTGGTTGCAAGTGCAACGGCTGAAAAGACCAAAACTCGTTTAGAGTTTCCATTAATTCAACTTCCGAAGAAGTTTGTTGGCAGCAGATGCCACGGAGGATGATCGTACGGTCTCTGTTTCCATTAATTCAACTTCCGAAGAAGTTTGTTGGATGCATTTGCCGTAGCAACAAAGTTCAGCAAAACGGCAGTTTCCATTAATTCAACTTCCGAAGAAGTTTGTTGGAACTGGAAAAAATATAGCGTTGGGGCTAGCGGTTCTACGTTTCCATTAATTCAACTTCCGAAGTAGTTTGTTGGTTGATGGAGAGTTCAAGGTTTTAGACGTGTTGCCCTAGTTTCCATTAATTCAACTTCCGAAGAAGTTTGTTGGG
>JBCBZT010000049.1:0-54698 GCA_039815185.1 Cyanobacteria bacterium P01_A01_bin.123
GAGACCTGTGGATGAAAGCCCAGGGCTATAGTTGACAACTCAGGTTAGAGTTTGCTCCGTGATGCTGAACCGCCCTGTGCGGACCCGCTTGCAGGGTGGTGTGGGAGGGGGGATTCGTGAGGATTCTCCCTATCCCGATTAGCTCTCCATAAAGCTTTTTCATAAATGACTCTAAGTTCCTGCACAACTTTAAAGTCGCGACAACTCAATTCTATTAGAAAGAAGAGGTGGTGGTTAGATTAATCCATAGAGCGAGGCTTCGCAAAGTTCCCAATGATGCCAAACTCTGACACATCAAGGCATTGGAAGATTTGATTAGAAAGATGAAATAATTGGAAGAGAAGAGATTCATCCCGACCGACTAGCACTCTATCCAACTCCCATCTGGAGACGAAAGCAAATAGCATCTAAGGTATTGACAACTGTTGAAAGAATATTGAAAGGTTTTCAATACGCTCACATCCTTGTTCAGCAAGAGATTTGAAAGTTTTATTGGAAAATGGCGTTGTTGCATGAATCAGCCGCCTGTCAGAAATTCGTCTCACTAGCCATTCAACTAGCTCTCAATGGCATAGCTATCGGGCTTGGCCACTTGAATCATGCGATTGAGCGCCGCACATTGCAAGAAGAGTTCCACCGCTTGATTGTCAAAGATGCGCGAACGCACCCGTCCGCCAAAAGTGACTTTGACTCGAAACATCATGGTCTCAGCTAGTGAACGGCGATGATAGCCGCTCTCTTGCTTCCATCCTTTGCGTCCCACTTGCTCAATCCGGTGCAAGATTTGGTCGCGGGGATGAGTGGGCATGTTCTCGTTCGGCTGAGACCGTTGAGCATCTCGACGGGGAGGGATTGCCGCCACAGCCCCCCGCTGGGCAATCACCTCATGGCACTCAAAGGTATCGTCAGCCCCATCGCCAGAGACTTGGGAAACTTCATCACCGATACCGTCCAGCAAACTGGCTAAGATTTCGCTGTCGCGATAGTCGTTGGTAGTCACCTCCGCTATCAGGATCTCTCCGCAAGCTTCATCTACGCCCAGATGCAGCTTGCGCCAAGTGCGACGTTTGCTCACCCCATGCTGTCGTGTTTTCCATTCGCCTTCCCCATAAATCTTGATGCCAGTCGAATCCACCACCACATGGCGGGGGCCAGTATGCTGCTGCACCGGCATCGACACGCTCAAAGTCCCTAAGCGGCGCGACACCGTACTGTGGTCAGGCACTGGCAGGTTGATCTGCATCAACTTAAAGAGCGATTGGGTCAAGCCTTGAGCTTGGCGACCGGCGAGGTGAAAGAGGCTTTTGAGGGTCGCTACTGTGGCAATTGCTAGGTCGCTATAAGTGGGGGAGGCCCCTCGATGGCCAGTTTTGTCTTGAATGAGCCACTGCTCTAGCACCTCATCGGTGACCCAAAAGATAAGACTTCCTCGCTGCTTGAGGCCAGCGGTATACTCAGACCAGTTGCGGACGCGATATTGACGTTTCATTGGCAGGGTTTGGTTTGGCGATTAAACCCTACCACGTCAGCCCGTCCGCCTTTTTATGCAACAACGTCTTGGAAAATTGAAAAGTTGAAAGTTAAGAGTTTCTCTTTTTGTTGGTGTGTCCTTGGCCGTCGCACGTAACAAAGTGCTTGCCTACACTTTGCCAACCACCAAGAATGAAATTGTCACAACCCGAAATGGTGAATGGATGGTGATTAAATAATTTGTTTCAAGCTAAAAGCTTTATTGAATAAAGCTTTTACGATTTAATTTAGCCGCCTCCTAAGCGGTAGGTCGCGCGTTCGAATCGCGCCAGTCCCGTCCTTTAAGTCAATGGTTTCAGGCTTTTCAGGCGTGAAATTTGTCAATATAGACAGTTCAGCGCTCACCAGCTTTTCCTGATGTTCACCAGTAATGTGGTGAATATATGGCGGATGGTGAGCGCCAGCTGTCACATGGCTTTGAATCCAAACGAAACGAATACTCGCTTGCGAAATCTTCATACAAAATATAAGTCAGCGATTGCTTCACTTGCGGTATTGCTGCCACTACACTTGAGTCACCGGATACTTCGCCATTAAGTATGTCATTGCTCTGCCATAGACTTGGATCAAGAAATGAACAAGTTACTAGAATTGCCAAACCAAGAAAAAATCCATGTCCTCAATGAGAAGGAAGCACTCTTTCTTTACGATGATATTTTTGTCAGACAAAATTACTTGCAGCATGGGCTTACCTTAAAACAAGGTGACACAGTATTTGATATTGGTGCGAATATAGGTTTGTTTACCCTTTTTGCCCATCACTACTGCCAAGGCAATGTAAATTTATTTGCGTTTGAGCCAATTTATCAACTCTATAAAATTCTAGAAAAAAATGCGAAACAGGCTACCGTCATCAACTCTGGGTTGTGGGATGAAGATGGTGAAGCAATTTTTGATTACTTTCCTCACTACTCCTTACTCTCAGGGGCGAATGCAAAGTTTAGCCCTGAAGAGAAGAAAAACTTCACCAGCTTAATTCTTGATAACTTAGACGATGTGAAAGGCAAAAATAATTTTATAGGAAATATTATTAGAACATGTCCTTCAAGATGGAAGGTCACGCTAGTGGAATTCATTTTGGGAAATTTTTGGCTGAAAAACAAAAGATGTAAGGTGGCTTTGACAAGTCTGTCTAAAATCATCAAAGAGTATAACTTACCCGAAATCAATCTAGTCAAGTTAGATGCTGAAAAAGCTGAGCTTAAAATTCTTGAGGGAATAGAATTAACAGACTGGCCAAAAATCCAGCAGTTCGTTATAGAAGTTCACGACATTCAGGATCGCTTGAATATCATTACAATCATGCTAGAGAAATATGGTTTTGAATGTACTGTAGAGGCTGGGTATCCACCAAAGTTCTTAGCCTATTCAATTTTAGGTGTTACGAACCCAGTTTTTGCTCATCATAATTCACAAGATTTGCTCTACACCCTATATGCAAAAAGAATATAGCAGCCCGCATTAGGAGAATAAAGTCTCACGTTAAGGCATCGCCCTCCATTTTTTTTGCCGGTCTTATCACAAGCGTCATCATAACGGTGACCCGATGGCCTACTTCGGTGCTAACTTCTCTGTGCTAGACAAACTGCTGAAAACAGCCTTGTCGTTAAAAGGGCGCTACATTGCCTTCGCCGCCCCTCTCGATAATCTTGAAAAGCCCCTGCGGCAAGAACTCACCGAGGCTGGCGGACGATCCTCCCTCCAGGAAATCCAATCGACGTTGAGAAGACCTGCATTCTAGTCATTGATATCTCCAGTATCAAAGGGATTTGTCCAGAGAGGCTGTTCTCATACGAAGCGTAATCCGTTGCTGAATGACGTATTGGTGAGGCAATCTCCAAGTCACCCTCCGGGAAGACAACACTTCAACCAAAACTAATGCACAATGTTGGATAAAGCTGCCCAATGCCAGGTCTGATTGGGGTAGTATCTTTGGTTGCAACCCTTGCAATAGGACAGTACCGTTGACCTCAAGCTCTGAACGCCGAATTTCAATCTCCCTGGGTAGCGTTGTGCTGCTAGTTTCAGCGGTACCCGTGCTGATATTGCTGTGGCAGCTCAAAAGCCTGATTTTGCTGGTGATGATTTCGGTGGTGCTGGCGTCATCCATTGCCCCAGTTGTAGATTGGGCTGAAGGTCGGCGGGTTCCCCGTTGGTTAGCGGTGGTGCTGATCTACTTAGGGTTAATTAACCTCTTGGTTGCAACCATCTTTCTGATTGGCCCAACTATTTTTGAGCAGATCGAACGATTGATTCGCCAAATTCCGGTATCCCTCAAAAGCTTGGCTACCGCTGCAGAAGCTTGGGTAATGCAGATCAACGACAGTCGGCCTGCGCTAATTAATGACCTGTTTGACCAATTGATCGATGTCCAAGGCATTACCCGCTGGGCAATTCGTTCTAGTCAACAATTGCTTGTACGTTCCTATGGGGTTACCACAGGGATTTTGGGGGGCTTTTTCAGCATTGTCTTGGCCATTTTTCTATCCGGCTATATGCTGGCCGATAGTCGTACGCTGATTCGGAATTTAGTCCGACTGCTACCCGCCCCTTGGGATGAACGGCTGGCCGCTCAAGTGGGGCCGATGAGCCATCGGATTGGCACCTACATTCGAGGAAGACTAATAGTCTCGGCCATTTTGGCCATTGTGACGACCATTAGTTTGAGCTTTTTGGGACTCTCAGACTTCGCGCTGGGCTTAGGCGCGATCGCTGGCGTTACCAATCTTATTCCCTTCATTGGCCCTATCTTGGGTGCGATTCCGGCTCTCGTTGTAGCGATTTCTCAGGGAGGCTTAACATTCCTGTGGGTGCTGATTTTGTTTGCCATTATTCAAAATCTGGAAACCTATGCCCTCGATCCGCTCCTGGTTGGGTCGTCTGTGGGCGTTCATCCGCTTTATCAACTCCTGGCCGTATTGGGGGGCACCCAGGTGCTCGGTATCATTGGTGCGTTGATTGTGCCTCCCTGGATTGCTGGAGGAGCTGTGCTGCTTGAAAACCTTTATCTCCGACCCAAGCTGATGGCAGAACGTCGCCGCAAAATTTCCCAAACCCAACAATCACTAGACGCTAGTCCGCCAAATGAGAGTGAAAGCCCGGTTGAATCTGTGCCGACGTGATGATCAACTAAACCAGATCTGATAAACAGATAGCGGACGATATCAGTTTGACAGCGGCGGGAGGCGTCAAATCATGAACCAGTGGACTTCTGAGACTCACGCTTTAGGTTACCTTGAGCGGGCTGACAAGATTCCCCATCGCACTGAAGGTGAAGCGGTGCTGCTTGATCGTGTGCCGAAAACGGTGCGACGGATCCTTGATTTGGGCACGGGTAGTGGGCGGTTGCTGTCGCTGTTAAAAATCGAGCGTCCCCAGGCAAACAGTGTCGCTCTCGATTTTTCGCCGACGATGCTGAAAACAGTGCGCCAGACCTTTGCTGATGACCCCACCGTTCAGGTCATTGATCATAATTTAGAGGCACCGTTACCAAACTTAGGCCAGTTTGACGCGGTAGTTTCAAGCTTTGCCATCCACCATTTGACTCACGACCGCAAGCGATCGCTCTATGGTGAAATCTTTAACTGCTTGGAACCGGGTGGTATTTTCTGCAACCTGGAACACGTGGACTCGCCGACCTCCCGCCTACATGACCAGTTCTTAGCTGCAATTGGGGTTTCACCTGAAAACGATGACCCCTCCAATATTCTGCTAGACGTTGAATCTCAACTCCGGTGGTTGCGGCAGCTTGGCTTTACCGATGTAGATTGCTATTGGAAATGGCTAGAATTAGCACTATTGATTGGGATTAAACCTGATCTGTAGAATCAGCACAATCATGCGAAATTGATTCCTGTTGCAAAGTAGATCTTGCGCAAGGGTTCTGTGGCAGGCCTATGCTAGCTCTCAACACCGAAGACAGCTTCTTTTTCGATGTCACCACTAATACCAACCCAATGGTCAACTTTTGTGTTTGGGTTTTAGAAATTGATGGTCTAAAGGTTGCACCTTTTGATCAACACCCGGATGGCGATGGTAGTCTCCGAGCTGCGGGGCTCACTGCTCATGACTGGCAATCCTGGCTCAGGCAGATTTGTCTTTTGACAGACCGTCGCCTAGGTTGGCACACTCCAAACATTCAGGCAGAAGTAGAACAGCAAGTTGCCAACGACGAGGCAGCGATCGCTCAAATACGGCCTCAAATGTTGCAAGTTCATCCAGAGCTTGATCCAGCCTCGATAGATCTAGGGGTAGTAGAGCGGAAACGGACTGCTTTTTTAGAATGGCGGGAGCAACAATACAATATTGCGGCAGCGTTAATTCCTCAGTTGCTAGGAATATCTGAGCTACCCGAGCAGTCTTTTAATCCGGTCGATCACTGGCGGGGGCATCCCGACGTTAAAGCTTATCTTGGAAATCTATGGGGAGATTTTGAATCTCGCGTCTTTTCTAGACGTAAAAGATTATGTAGTAGCGCAATACGCAGATTGCTGCGAGAAAACAGTGATGTCCTGGCAGCTAATCACAAAGCTGAGCGTAGTGCATTGAATCCATACTTACCCGATCTACCTGTAGTGACATTTGACATTGTCAATTATCCTGCGCCAGTGACGCATGCAATTTCACCCATAACGGCAATCATTACAGACAAGATCTATATCCCTCACAATAGGGAAACATTGCAGGCAAAAATTCGCTTGATCAGAAGATTAATTGAATCCCAAAACTGACGTCTGTAGTAACCTACCAAAGGCAATTATCGACCTATTAGAAAATTTTAAGCCGTGATCATAGACTGCAAAATCAATCCGTTGCTTTTTCGAATATAAAGCCGTCTGGCTATCAGTTGTGTTGGCGATCGCCAACACGACTGATAGCCACCAAAGCCTCACATCCAGCCCTTGACTAAGTTAGTGGTGGTGATGCCCATTGTGATCGTGGTGATGATCGCCGTGATGGTGATGGTGATGATGCCCATGGTCGTGGCTGATTTGGGCTGCCTGCATTGCTGCCAATCTAGGGGTTACGTTCAACGCCTGGGCATTTAACAATGCATCAATGTGCTCATCGGCCCAATCTGCAGTCATCTGCAAAAACTCGGGGCGATCGTTGACGCAGGGCATTTGCACGTAGGTCACATCCGGACGCTTTTTGCGCAGATCCATCATGATGTGATCCACATCAAGCAGGGTTTCGTGGTTCTCAGTGGCAAAGCCGATGGGCATAAATACAATCGCTGTTGCCCCCAAATCCATTAAGTTTTTAGCCGCCAAGGTGGCATTGGGTTGGGTCCACTCAATCATCGGGGTGTCGTGGTTGAGCCAACCCACTGAAATTAAAGGATATTTGTAGATCAGCTTCTCGCGAACAGCTTCATAGAGCAATTCACTTTCTCGAATGCCGGAGGTAAAGCCTTTAGCCTTGTGGGGACAGCCATGGTTCATCAACACAATCCCCGTTTGGGAAGGTAAGTGGGCCACCGCCAGGTCGGATTGAATTTTTTCTTCGACCATTTTTGCAGTCAGGTCGATATAGGCAGGCTCGTTATAAAACGAGGGAATATAGCGCGTACCTTTGAGCCAATGCTCTGCTCCGCCTGCAGTAGCAGCTAGGGCCTGGTTCACTTGTTCAACTGCGATACCGCTGGTGAAAATCGAATCTACCACTAGCAGGGGATAGATCAACAGCTTGTCAAATCCTTCCGCTTTGATCTCAGCGATCACCTGTTCGGGTAAGTAAGGCTTACAAAAGTTGAAGGCTTTGAAGACCTTAACGCGATCGCCCCATTTTGCCTGCAGTGACGTTTCCAAGCCGGCCCGCTGGCGCTCAAAAATGGCATTATGGGGCGAAATGAAGTTGCCGTGCTGGTGGCTCCACTCATGCAAATCAAAAATGGCCAACAGCTTCGCCAAGGGTGGATAAACCCAAGTAGGCACTGGGGCAAATTTGGCTGTCAACAGATTTAACGCTTGTTCGTTGTAGTTTGCGAAGTCTTCGTAACTTTCCACTTCGCCGTATCCCATCAAAAGCACCGCTACCCGGTCGGAACCCACTGTCCCTACTGCCAAGGTTTGCTGCTTTTGCTTTTCTGGCGTGGCAACCATACTGTGTGCTCCCTTGAGAATCCCTTATCACTGAACTTTAGCCTAGCATCCCCCCCTAGGGGATAGCTATTTTCACAAACATAGTCAGGTTATAACGCTCTATCCAATTCTGTGCTTTAGGCTTTATGGGAGCTTGAGCTTTTATTCTTCTTTCACAAAGAAACGTGAAAAAACGTAACTCTCGAATTGCTGGAACACTTCACTAAATCTTCTCCAGGTTCATGCCCACAAGTACAAACTGCGGGAACTTTTAGAACAAGCCGATCTTGCCTAGCGCGTTGATGCAGTCAACAATATGGCGCACCACAACTCAGTATTACCACTCCTGTAAAACGGTGGTTGTACCAGCAGAAGTCATGACTTCTCATCCTTCTAAATTGCTACGATTATTCGCTTTCGAGAAATTTAACCGCACACAAATTTTATCTGACGCCAGCGTATTCTTTATTGAAGCTTTAATTTCTGCCTCTGTAAATGTGTTGAGATATACCTGATGTGTATCCCAGAAACTACTTACGATCCGTTACATCTTCTATAGGGCTTTTGTAATGAAGCATGCTTTATTGTCCGCCTCAGCAGGTCTCGCTGTTGGTATGGCGGGTGTTCTAGGCGTCCTGCCAGCCCAGGCTCAAACCACAACTTACGATTATTTCGGTTCTATTACCGTCGACGGAACACTTGATGAGGCTTTGGAATTGCCACTTCAAATGAATGGCATCGACCTTGGTCTTGATTTTAGTAATGGCGACATTGATTTTAATTTCAGTGAGATTTTTAATGGTTCCTTTCCTGTCCCAGATGCGGCCATTACAGATGGTGACTTCACTGCAACGGCTACAGACCTGGCCAATTTATTTGGTTTAACCGTGACACCTGACATCCAAGATACGCTGGATGCTGCCCTTGCTTTTCTCGATCCACTCCCGACTGGTGTTGGATTTGCATTTACGGGTGAAGTAGATATTTTTGACAGTGTTGGTGCGGACTTGGCTAGCTATGTGCTTTCCTTTGATATTGCAACAGCAACCTTAGTGGCCAATGTTTCTGGTGCCCCGGCTAATGTTTTGGAACCTTGCCTCACGGAAAGCTGTAGTGCATCGGGTGATTTTTCTGCCTTGTTGACGCTCTTCAACACTACCGTGGCATCGGTCGATGTGGCGTTTAACGTGGCAACAGCACCGCAGTCTTCTACTGATGATCCAACCGTCGAAGATCCGACTGTTATCGACTCAGGCAGCGGGAGCGGAGATCCTGCATCTGTCCCTGAGCCTGCCATGGTTTTGGGGTTGATTGGCTTGGGGGGATGGTTAGCCAATACCCGTCAAAGACAGGCGAAGACAATGGCATAGGCGAGGGTCATATTATCCCCACAAGCGCCGCCGTTCTGGGCCATTGAGGCGCTTGTGGGTATCTCTAAGCAACGTCGGAATTTTTAAGTCCTCAGGGCAACGGGGGAGACAGTCGCCACAGTCGGTACACCGTTTGCCTTTGCGTCCCGGAAACCAGTGACCTGCATGTTCAAACATAGCGTAACGATATTCGCCAAAAGCGGTCATGTCGTAGGCCACGGCTAGATTTCGCAGTCGCAGCATCTCTGGGATATTGATCGACTCTGGGCAAGGTAAGCACTGGTAGCACTGGGCACAGCGATCGCCTCCTAAGGTCTCTCGTGATTTCTGTTCTAAACGATTTAGGGCGGCCTGCATTTGGGCATTCCAGGCAGGTAACGCTTCAAAAGCAGAGATAAAGGCTAACTCTTGAGGCCCAGCAGGCCCGGTGCTGAGTGTGGTGATGCGTTCGTCCTGAAGCAACCATTGGTAGGTCAAGGCTAATGGTGAAAAGGGTTCACAAAGCTTTTGCAGCGTTTCAGGCGGCTTGTAAAGCATCCCCCCCTTATCACCAGGGGAAATGATAAAGACGCCCATATTCTGTTGATGGGCTAAGGCAACTGCCGGGGCGAGCCGTTGAAAAAAATAGTAGTAGTGTAGATTGACGAACTCAAACAGTCCCGTGGCGATCGCCGCCTGCACTATCTCTAAAGACCCGTGGGTCGAAAACCCCACATGGCGAATTTTGCCCGCCGCGATCGCGTCCCGCACCGCTGCCATACAACCTGACTCATCAGTAACCCAGGCCAAGTGCTGTTCGGTATTGATACCGTGGAGAGCTAGACAGTCCACACTGCTTTGCTGGAGCCGAGCCAAAGACTCATCAATCTGCTGGGCAAAAGTCGCTGCATCTGGAGTAGGCGGTATTTTAGTCGTGATCACCAGCTGTGTTGGTGCAGCCTCTCCAGTGGAGAATTGCGTTTCTGCGTCCAACTGACTCAGGATTTTGCCTAGGAACCGTTCACTATTACCATAGCCCCGCGCTGTTTCGATGTGGTTAATCCCCAGCGCGATCGCAGCCGTGACCGTTGCCTGAAACTTCTCATAAGTCTCCAAACACCGCATTGTGCCTAAGGAGAATTCAGACAGTACGAGTTCTGTCTTGCCAAAGCGGCGGTAGCGCATCAATTATGAATCGTTACTAGTAGATTTACCCCGTTGGGCAAAGTCTGAGGGATTTAGCTCGGAGATAAAGTCACGAAAGGCTTGCTTTTCAGCTTCGTCGGCGTCGCGATCAACGGGGATCGAGGCATCGGCGATTACCCCTTCCATGACCCAAATGGAGGCGTCCGTTCGCAACGCGATCGCGATCGCATCGCTGGGACGAGCATCAATTTCTTTTTTAGTTTCCCCTTTTGCCACCGTGAGCACAGCGTAGAAGGTATTGTCTTTAAGGGAATGAATCACCACCCGTTCTAACACCATGTCCCACTCGTCTAGCATGTTCACTAGCAAATCATGGGTCAATGGACGAGGTGGGGCTTGATTTTCCAACGCATTGATAATTGATTTTGCTTGATCAGCCGCAATGTAAATCGGTAACGCTCGTCGTTCCGATGCGTCCCTGAGGAGCACAATCGGGCTGCGCGAGACTGCATCGAGGGCAATTCCGGCAACTTTCATCTCAATCATGGGATTCAGCCTCTAGACTCTGTAGCAGGTATGCGTTGGCGTGATATGGACTTGAGTAACTTTATGGAATGACTGATATTAATAGAGTAAAGTCTCGGATTTTGGGGTCAGCAGTGATACAGCAGCTCATCTGGACAAAGACCGAATTGTAAAGGCTGCACCACAATCTTAGACCTTGTTATCCGTACAATGAAGAGTAAACTATGCGCCCGGAGACCTAGAGCATGCGTAAAAGTCGGATCTGTAAAAATCGAACCTGACCGTCTGCCCTAGAGTATGCCCCTATCTTGCCTCAGATTGGGGGTGTTCAGTCTGAGAATTTTGTTAATTCATGCAGAGAAAAGTTAACGCATTGTGTTTACCGGACTTATTCAATCGCTCGGAACCCTCGAACCCCTTGGCGAAACGCAACTTAAGGTCACCTGTCTGAAGGGGGGGCACCAGTCAGCAGCGATCGCTCACCCAATTCTCTCAGACATGGCCCTGGGCGACAGTATTGCGGTAGACGGCGTTTGCTTGACCGTAGAGTCAAAATTGCCCCAAGGGTTTGTGGCTTCAGCCTCTCCAGAAACGCTCCAGCGCTCCACCCTGGGCCAGCTTCCTGCTGACGCGGTGGTCAATTTAGAATCTTCTCTACGGGTCGGTAGCAAGATTGGTGGCCACTTTGTGACCGGTCATGTCGATGGCATTGGCTATTTTGAATCGAGTCAGGCCATTGATAACGCCTGGGATATTCGCTTTAGCGTGCCAGAGCCGCGAGTGGCGCGATACATCGTCTCCAAGGGCAGCATTGCAGTGAACGGCATTAGCCTCACCGTAGCTGACTGTTCTCAAAGCGGTGACTGGTTTAGCATTGCCGTAATCCCGGTCACCTATGATGAAACGAGTCTAAGCAGCCTCATACCTGGACAAAGGGTGAATTTAGAAGCAGACATTTTAGGCAAGTATGTTGAAAAGTTTCTGCGATCGAGCCCAGCTGAATCCGACAAACCTGATCTGTCGCTCAGTTTCTTAGCTGATCATGGATATATTTAGGGCGATCGCCCTGGCAAGTATAGCCGTAGCCACAAAGCTTTGTGCGCTACGGCGAGCCAGATTGCTTGTGTGTTCAGCATCCCAGCGATACTAGGTGCATTAAGCAATCTGGCCAGCGCTATATTTCAGCTCGCCCACTAGCGTCGCCAGAACATAGCCAATAAATCAATATCGTGTTTCATCGCGTCGAGTTCTTGGCGATGGCAGGCAGCGGTTTGTTCATACCAATCGCAATAAGCCTCAAAAGCCTCGCGGGAGTCGACTTCTTGATGAAAGTCGTAGGCCATTTGGTGCAGTTCAAACACCTCAACGGGGTCTTGTACTTCATCATGATGGCTGATAGAAAAGGAATGCATAAACCACGTCCGCGTTCAAAACTGAAGATTTTCCCTTAATGGGAGAAGACAATGGGTCTGGATGTGGACAATTTCTAGCTTAGGCCCATCCCCGCAAACGGTAAATGCCAATGCCAATGTATTCTTTAAGCGCGCGGGTCAGTCGGTACAGCTTATCCGCATCTGGCAAAAGACTCAGCAGTTTGGCTTCGACAGTTGTGCTGACCTCAGATTTTGATTGCACGGTGACCCAATAGTCCGTCGGGGCAGGAATAGCCTTAATCCCCTGTTTCTTGAAAATCATCATTGATCTCGGCATGTGGATAGCTGACGTGACCAGCAAAACCTGATCGATATTTTGGTCAGCTAAAATTTGCTTAACATTGACGGCATTCTGATAGGTGTTGAGCGAGGTTGGTTCTTCTAAAATCGACTGTTTAGGGACGCCCATCGCCTCGGCTAAAGTGGCCATATCAGCAGACTCTGGGGGGCCACCTTCTTTCCAGTCAATCCGCCCGCCGCTCATGACAATCAACGGGGCCTTACCCTGACTGTAAAGCCAGGCGCTATACAGCACCCGATCACCTGCCTCCGAGACTTCCACCCAGGGCCGGGGGGGCGCTGGCGGACGAATTGCCCCACCCAACACCACGATAGCGTCTGCCTCTGGTACAGGCTGCATGGGTTGATACCGCCACTCTAGGGATTCCACAAGCCGATCAGATAGCCAACCGTTGCCCCCTGCGAGGAGAAGCATCAATGCACCCGCGATCGCCCCAGCGGCCCACCGAGGTCGCCGCCAGAGCAACACCAACGAAACCATCAATAGCACACAGGCCAACCCCAGGGGATAGACAAAAAGAGGCAGCAGTTTGGAAAGAAAGAGAAACATAAACCACGACCGATTTGAAACCTTTAGTCTGACGGGTTAACGTCGGGGGCGAGTAGCCTGATCTCTAAGATTAGGGCGTCTAAATCGAGGGATGGGTAGGCGTCGTAAAGAGCGTGATTGCAACTGTCTCCTGAGCCTTTGTAGCGTACCTGGCGATTCTTCAGGGGGAGGCTCGGGGATACCACCTTGGGTTTGCCACCAAGCGGTGACCATGCCCCCTGCGATCGCGCCAATCAAACCAAAGAAAATACTCGCAACCACTGGATAACCCAAAATGATGAAACAGGCTAAAAAGGCTAACCAAATTTTGAGTCCAGCAGGGATGGCTTTATCGAGCATGGTGTATTAGGAGGTCAGACTGTTTATCGCTAGGGTGATCACGGTTCACTTTTAGTCGTTGTAGCATGTTTGGGATGGGGCTCGGTCGCCTACCCTGCTCTTATTCTCCAACTTTAGCCAGTTCTTGGGTGAGGGCCGCCGTGGTATCTAGGGCAGTGACATAAGGGAGTTCATCGCCGCTAAAGGCTTCAAAGTGTTGTCGGGTCAGCACATCAACGGTGGCATCAGCAATATCACCCGTTCGCTGCTGGACGCGATCGCGCAGCACGGCATCTGGTGCAGTACAGTGCAAAATCTGGAGTGGAATGGTGTGGGTTTGGGCACGGGCGATCGCCGCTTTGCGCTTATCTTGCCGATCGTACTTAGCATCGAGAATTACGGTGTACCCCGCTTGAGCCAAAGTAACACCCAGATCGAGCAGGCGATCGTAGGTTTTCTGGGTCATGGTTGGGGTGTAGAGCTCGTCGTCACCCCGTGCCATTAGCGGAATCCCCGCCAAATGCTTGCGTACCGCATCAGAGCGGATGTGAATCGCCCCGGTTTGCTTAGCCCATTGCCGCGCGACAGTCGTCTTACCCGACCCTGACAATCCTGCCATCAAAAATAGTCGTCCTGCCCTAGGCTGCATCGCCTCATAAGCCAAGCGATAGTAGGGTGCGGCTTGCTCAGAAACCTTTGTCTTCTCAGTGGCTGAAATTGCCGGGTCATTGAGCATAAACGAGGTGACTTTACCCCGCACATAAGACTGACGACTCACATAGAGTGGCAACACTTGTAATCCCTCCCAGTCACCAGTTTGCTCCACATAGGTGTTGAGAAATGAGGTGGCCAATGCCGTTTGTCCGGCTAGAGATAGATCCATGATCACGTAGGCAATGTCGTACATCACATCGACTAGGCGAAAGGGTTCGTTGAACTCAATACAGTCAAACAAGTACAGGGTGTCTTGCCATAGGCAAATATTGCCCAGATGCAAATCGCCGTGGCAGGCGCGGATCCAGTTTTGTTCGCGACGCTGGGTCAGTAGTTCCTTCTGCTCAGCAAAGAAACGATTGGTGTAAGCTTGGGTGGCGTCAAACTGCGGCTGGGTTTGTGGGCCGCCAATAAAGTCTGCCGTTTGCGCATAATTTTCATCAAAGGCCTGGCGAATCGCTGAAATTTCCCCAAAGCTGCTGATATAGTCACTGGTCTCAGCGCTTTTGTGGAAGTCTGCGATTGTGGTAGCCAGTCGCTCTAGCAGTGCTTCTGTCAACTCCCCTTGAGCAAACATCGCATTGAGCAAAGCGTCTTGGGGAAACTGCCTCATCTGCAAGGTGTATTCCACCGTTGCGCCAGCCTGGTTTTCAGGATCGCTACCCGCCGCCTCTAGAACAAAGCCCGTGTCACCGTCGCTAATGGGCAACACCGCCAGATAGAGAGCAGCTGCAGCCCGCTGATTTAGCCGCAATTCTTCTTCACAAAAGTGCTTGCGCAACGCCAGCGTGGTGTAGTTCAAGAAGCCGAAGTCTAGCGGTTTCTTTACCTTATAGGCGTAGTCCCCAGCCAGCAACACGTAGGAAATGTGGGTTTGAATCAACTGAATCGGGTCAACAACCGGATGGGGATAAAACTCCGGCTGCATCATTTGCACAATCAATGGCGGCAGCACAGCATCGGACATAGGGGCAGCTTCTGGAAAACCTGAAATGGGTGGGCGTTAGAGAAAACGAGTGTAGTCTTGACCTAAAAACAGAGCCCGTTCGGCGTTACGCCGTCGGGTAAGCCCAGCTAAGACTCTGCTCCCAGCTCTGTTCCAGCGGGGAAATTGATCAGCAGCGCCCTGATAGTTGCCCTGGTTGAGCAACCGCAGCAACGTTGAATCGCCCAATGCCGACGACCCCACGTTATAGCTGAACGATACCAGGGCTGCAAATTGATTGTCGTTGATTGAAACCTTCACGAGACTACTAACGGCCCGCTCAAATTTGTCTACATCTCGTCTGAGCAGCCGTTCTGCCTCGGCTTCGGTGATCACCATACCGGGCCTCACCCCTGAAGTGGTGCCATAACCAATGGTCCAAATGCCAACGGCATCCTGATAAGCCTTGAGGCGCAATCCCTCGAAAGACTTAATTAAACGGATACCCGCAGCATTGGTATTGCGCCCAGTAGACGGTGATGGCGGGGGTGGGGGTAGGGGCTGCGGTTCTTCCCCCCCTGGGGCAACTGCCATCGCGCCTGGGGCTTCTGCCCGCGTAAACCAAGCTCGCATCCCGCTGACATTGACGACTTTTTCCTTAGGATTGCTTTTTGAGGGATACTTCGAAATTTTTGAAATATAATAGCCCCCCTGCATTAAGTAGATAGCTGTGTCGGTCTCTTTAATCCAAGTACCCATAAACCCTTACCCCGAAAGAATCGGTATCCCAGGACTTTATAACATCAGAACTCACAAACGGCTGGATTTTGCCTCAAATTCATCAACCCAGATAAAGAACTTAACCTATTAAGCGCCGACATGAGCCAGGAAGGGGGCTGTGGGGTAAAACAACGCACTACCATAGACAAAGATCGACAAATGCCTGAGCTCAATTCAATCCCCAACCCAGATCAAATTTTCATGCAACCTACTTTGGTATCTCCTGCTGCTACGCCTCAACTTCATTTTCCGGTTATCCGTCGTTTGCCCAATGGGTTAACGGTAGTTGCAGAACAAATGCCCATTGATGCGGTTAACCTCAGCCTCTGGCTGAAGGCGGGGTCGGCTTTGGAATCTGATGCCATTAACGGCATCGCCCATTATTTAGAGCACATGATTTTTAAGGGCACGCCGCGCATTCGCTGCGGCGAGTTTGAAAGATTTGTGGAAGAACGGGGCGCAATCACCAATGCGGTTACGAGTCAAGATTACACTCACTTCTATATCACCAGTGCCCCTCAAGATTTTGCCACCCTAGCCCCCTTACACATTGACTTGGTGATGAATCCCAGTATTGATGATCAGGACTTTGAACGGGAGCGTCCAGTGATTTTAGAGGAAATCCGCCGTTCTCAAAGTAACCCTCGTCGCCGTACGTTTTATCGATCGATGGAATTGGCCTTTGAACGGTTGCCCTATCGACGGCAGGTGCTTGGCCCTGCAACCGTGATTGAACAGCTTGCGCCTCAAACCATGCGCAATTTTCACCAGTGCTGGTATCAGCCTCAAAATTTAACTGCCGTCGCTGTGGGCAATCTACCCGTGGAAGATCTCGTCACGACTATTGCCAATGGGTTTGAACACGCGATCGCCCACCGTCAATTGCTCAATTCAGAGCGTTCTCAATCCCCGCTTTGCCATCAGGCAATTCATCCTGAACAGCCGTTTCAGAACATTCATCGCATTGATCATGAGGATGTCTCACTGCAGCAGGCGCGGTTGATTTTAAGCTGGCGTGTGCCTGGACTCTCTGATTTGGGGCAAACCTATGCGTTAGATGTAGTGGCGTCCATTTTGGGTCGAGGGCGTACTGCCCGGCTGATTCGAGACCTGCGGGAAGAACGACAATTAGTTGCCGGGGTGAGTGCCAGTAATTTGACCTATGATCACCAGGGGGTGTTTTCGATTTCGGCCCAGCTAGACGTTGAGCACTTAGCTGAGGTAGAGACAGCGATCGCCCAACAAATCCAGTCTCTAGCAGATCATGGCGTCACCGCTGATGAGCTGCGACGGGTCCAAACACAGGTTGCTAACCGCTACATCTTTGGCTCTGAGACTCCCAGCGATCGCGCCGGACTCTATGGCTACTACCAAACCATGACAGGAGACATCAATCACGCCCTCCATTATCCTGCCGAGATTCAAGCCTTGACGTTAGAGGATTTACAACAGGCGGTGCAGCAATTTTTGCCCAGTACTGCCTATGGGGTAATGATCGTGAGGCCAGGGGATCGTTTGGATGGAAACTGATTGGTAGCTGAGAGTGCAGAGAAAACGCCTCTCTCCTCCCTCCTTGCTTACACCTGACGATTCTGAACTAAGTGATATAGAGCCTATGTGGGATGCGATTGCGCGACATATTAGTCAGGCGACGGGGACTGATTTTACGATCCGCGATCGCCAGGGGGTTAGCGGCGGCAGTATCAATCAAGCCTATGGCATTTCTGATGGCGAACAACGCTACTTTCTCAAGCTCAATCAAGCCAGTAAGGTAGCGATGTTTGAACAGGAGGCGTTGGGCTTAAAGGAAATGGCCGATAGCAATACGATCACCGTGCCACGTCCAATTTGTTGGGGTACGAGCGATCGCGATGCCTATGTCGTGCTGACCTGGCTTGATTTGGGGTATGGCAATGGGCAGGCTTGGGAAGTAATGGGGCGTCAGTTGGCGGCGATGCACCGCGTGACAAGCCCCAAAGGGTTTGGCTGGCATCAAAACAACACCATCGGTGCAATCCCACAACGCAATCCCTGGACGCAAGATTGGGTGACGTTCTTGCGAGACCATCGTCTCGGCTACCAGTTCAGTTTGGCCCACCGCCGGGGCGGTCATTTCCCTCGGGCCGATCAACTGCTGGCAGCGCTACCAGAACTTTTGTCAGGGCATGAGCCGGCTCCGGGGCTGGTGCATGGGGATTTGTGGTCGGGTAATGCAGCGGTGACAAAAACGGGGGAACCCGTCTTGTTGGATCCGGCAGTTTATTATGGCGATCGCGAGGTGGATATCGCCATGACAGAGCTGTTTGGGGGATTCCCTAGTGGGTTTTACCAGGGCTACAATGCTGCCTATCCATTAGATGAAGGGTATCGGCAACGCAAGGTGCTCTACAACCTCTATCACATCCTTAACCACTTCAATCTGTTCGGCGGTGGTTATGGGTCCCAAGCGAATCGCATGATTGATCAGATTTTGGGTTAGTTCCAGATTTCAGCCCGAAAACGACATGAATTTGATATATTGGGTGTTCGATATGGCGGCATGGCCAAGTGGTAAGGCAGAGGATTGCAAATCCTTTATCCCCAGTTCGAATCTGGGTGCCGCCTTTATTTATGTTGAACAGTCAATCCCGAAAAGCCTTCGAGTACAGGGCTTTTCGGGATTGACTGTTTTTTGTGTTGTAGCAAGTTGTCGCAGGTTGTGGCTAATAGAGCGGTCTGATTTAGGCAGATTTTAGGCAGGACATCTGCCTATACTGGGATTACTGATTTAGCAGGGGTTCCAGAGGTGACGGCAAACGGTAATAAGGCATTGAACATTGCCAACGGTCGGTTAAAAGCGGCAAAGATTCCAGCCCGGATCAATATCCAAGATGGCAAGCTTTATTTGAGGGCCACGTTGCCCCCAAAGCCGGGTAGCACCAAAAGCACACCCTATCAGCAGCGGATTGCGTTGGGCCTTGATGCCGTTGGGCGCTGCATCAAAATTGCTGAGGATAAAGCCCGATTACTGGGCCTACAGCTTGAATCGGGTAATTTTGATTGGGAGCAATGGGGCACCACTAAGCGGGCTGAATCAGTAGTTGACTGGGTAGAACGGTTTGAAGCCGATTTTTTCAAGCGTGGGGGCACTCAAACAACCTGGAAGGGGGATTATCTGCAAAGCTTCCGCAAGCTGCCCCCAGATGCCCCGTTAACCCTGCCCTTACTGATATCGGTAGCTGAGAACCAAACTGCAAACAGTAAGCCACGTCAGCGGGTTTGCATGGCCTTCAAGCGGTTAGCTGACTTTGCGGGCATCGAGGGCACTGATCAACTAACCGTCATCAGAGGCACCTATTCAAGTGATGAAGTTGATCCGCGTTCGTTACCCGATGACGAACAGTTAGCCATTTTCAGGGATTCGATTACAAACGCTGCCTGGCAATGGGTGTTTTCGATGATGGCTTGTTATGGCCTGAGACCCCACGAATGCTTTAAATGTGACTTATCGGAGTTTCCGACAATTCATGTTGAAGGCGATACGAAAACAGGTGCTAGATTTGTTTGGCCGCTCTATCCAGAATGGGCTAAACAATGGGGATTGCAGGATATCAAACTGCCTAATATTGATTTTGAAAACTTCACCAATGCCAAAATAGGCACTAAGGTTTCTAGATACTTTTATACTCAGAAATTTGACAAATGCAATGGCGACACTTTGACTGCTTATGAGCTGAGGCATTGTTACGCGAGGCGATTGCTACAGTTTGGGTTTAGTCCTGAGTTTGGGGCAAAGATGATGGGGCATAGCCCAGATGTTCACTGTCGGGTTTATCGGCGTTGGATTGATAAAGCAACCTATGAGGCTATTTACGCCAAAACGATAGGCAATCCAGAGAGACCTAAGCCGCCTGTTCTGGCGTAAATCAATTGCTTGAAAAATTCGAGGCGCTGCGCGCCAACAGAGGGCAAAAAGGCAAAAAGGAAAAGGGCTAGCTGGAAGCGTCCGTCGGGGCTGAACATACAACTCGAAAACCGATAAAGTAGAGGCGGAACACGGGGTCGTAGCTGAGGCGAGAGGCAGACCGGCAGTACCACGGAAAGTCGTCCCAAGAACCGCCGCGTCTGATACGACTTACGCTTTCATTCTCAGTTAACCAGACACTCCCGTCTCTAGGTGCACCTTTATAGCTATCGTGCCAGTGGTCTAAACACCATTCCCATACGTTGCCATGCATATCACATAGGCCCCAAGCATTGGCCACATCAAAGTAATCAACCGGGGTGGTTTCTTGACGATATTCGCCCTTTGGCCCACGACCATAGGCCCCATACTGCTCATTTGTGCCGTTGTAGTTGGCCAGATCGGTGGTGATGGTTTCACCAAAGTGAAAAGGGGTATCCGTTCCTGCTCGACAGGCATATTCCCACTCAGCTTCGGTCGGTAGGCGATACCCTCGTCTAGTGTGACGAGCCAGGCGATCGCAAAACTCCACTGCTTCATCCCAACTCACGCTCTCAACCGGGCGTTTATCCCCCTTGACTCGCGACGGATCAGGCTTTAACGCTTGCTTCACCAGTTCTAGATTTGCCACGAAGCGCCATTGGGCCTGGGTGACAGGATACTTACCCATAAAGAAGCTGGGCACGGTTACATTATGCTGAGGGCCTTCAGCATCTGTTCGGTCTAGCTCGTCGTCTGGGGAGCCCATTGTGAAGCTGCCACCAGGGATTTGCATCATCCGTAGCAGTACTCCCTCCCCTAGCAGCTCATCGAAACATGGGTGTTGGGCTTTGCGTTTATTGATGGTGATTTTGGGCTGGCTTTCTTGGGTGGTTGGCATGGGGGGGAAGCAGCTAGGAGTTAGAAGTTAGGAGGTTGTGAAGGCAGAACTTCAGCTAGAAAATTCGAGGCGCTACGCGCCAACAAAGGGCAAAAAACCAAAAGCGGAAAGGGCTAACTGGAAGAGTCCATCGGGGCAGCACACACAACTCGAAAACCGATAATGTAGTAGCGGACGACGGGAAAGTAGTTGAAGCAAAAGGCAGACCGGCAGAACCTCGGACTGTCGTCCCAAGAACCGCCGCGTAGGACACGACTGGCATCTTTGTCTTCAGTTAACCAGGCACGGCCATCTTCAGGTGCGTCTCCATAGCTGCCATGCCAGTGGTCTAAGCACC
This sequence comes from Cyanobacteria bacterium P01_A01_bin.123, assembly GCA_039815185.1. GTDB lineage: Bacteria > Cyanobacteriota > Cyanobacteriia > Phormidesmidales > Phormidesmidaceae > JBCBZT01. The sequence continues at coordinate 20,814 of JBCBZT010000049.1, forward strand.
ATTCATAAACATTGCCATGCATATCGCATAGGCCCCAGGCATTGGCTACATCAAAGTGATTTACAGGGGTGGTTTCTTCACGATACTCACCTTCTGGGCCACCGTTGTAAGTGTATCTGCCGTTGTAATTCGCTAGTTCTGTCGTTAGGGTTTGGCCAAACGAGAAGGGGGTTTTCGTGCCTGCTCGACAGGCATATTCCCACTCGGCCTCACTGGGAAGACGGTAAGGGCGACCAGAGTAACGCGCCAGACGATCGCAGAACTCTACCGCCTCATACCAAGAAACTCGCTCTACGGGACGATTAGGGCCTTTGAAATTGGACGGATCGGTATCAAGTTCTCGATTTACTTCAGGCATCTTGGCCACCACACGCCATTGGGCTTGGGTAATGGGATAGCGCCCCATAAAAAAGGTTGGCACAGTGACATCATGCTGAGGGCCTTCATCATCTTCCCGATCAGGTTCATCTGATAGAGACCCCATGCTAAAGGTGTCACCGCGAATCAAAAGCATGTCGAGGGAAATGGCATCGCCAAGGCCCTCTAGGGGCTCAGTAAAGCATTGAGCAGTTGTCGGGGTGCGACGGAGGGTGAAGGGGGGCATCGGAGAAACACTGAATGGGCCAGAGAACTCTTCGGTTACCCTACCAAGCTAACTGACCCTTTTGGTTTTCGGATGCCGTTGCCGACATCACAGGGATAGATCTGGACTCTTCAAAACACGCCCGACAGATTCCCACCTGCCAGTTCTGGCACTGAAGAGTATTTCTCCTTCGGAGACGCTCACGCGAACGGGGCAGCACACACAACTCGAAAACCGAAAGGGTTGAAGCGGACGTCGGGGAAGAAGCTGAGGCGATAGGCAGACCGGCAGTCCCCCGGATCGACGTCCCAAGACCCGCCGCGTAGGATACGCCTTGCATTTTCGTTATTAGTTGACCAAGCACTGCCATCCTCCGTAGCACCTCGGTAACTGTCGTGATAGTGATCACGACACCACTCATAAACATTTCCATGCATATCAGACAAACCAAAAGTGTTGGCTACACCAAAGTGATCAACAGGTGTAGTCTCTTCTCGATATTCTCCAGCAGGGCCATCCGCAAAGGTCGTTGTGCCCCGGTAGTTGGCCAGCTCTGATGAAATGGTTGCGCCAAAATGAAAAGGTGTTTCTGTCCCAGCACGACAGGCATATTCCCACTCAGCTTCGGTAGGTAGGCGGTATTCTCTTTGGGTGTGATTAGAGAGGCGATCGCAAAACTCCACCGCTTCATACCAACTCACTTGCTCAACCGGACGATTATCCCCCTTAAAGCGCGACGGATCAGGATTTAACTTGCGGTTGACTTGCTCCAGACCAGCAACAAAACGCCATTGGGCCTGTGTGATAGGGTAGCGCCCCATAGAGAACGGCTGGACGGTAACTTTGTGTTGAGGCCCTTCTCGGTCATATCGATCGGGTTCAGTATCTGGAGAGCCCATGGTGAAGGTATCACCCAGAATGTAGACCATTTCCACTCCCCCATCCTCTGCAATAACCTGTAAAACCTCTTTAACAGCAGCTAGCCCAGACCCCGTAGGCCCCTCTGCCCACTGCAACAAGGAATAAGTGCGCCTTTCTTGAGAGGAAGCCGTCGCAACGCCGTATGGTCTTCCCAAAGCAACCAACACCTGATCAAATTGCCCCTCAGGAAGTGCATTCAAGCAGCTGATGAGTGCTTGTTTTTGATCCGCAGCATCTTGAAGTTGAAGGTCGGGACTTGGCAAGCGACTCAGTACTTCAACAAAGCGTCGTGCTTGCCCTCGTCGCTTATTAATCACCCATTCAGCACGCTGACGGAACAACCCCCGCTGCTGTTTTTCAAGGGTTGCAATTTCAAATTCAAACAGCTCTAGGCCATTAACAGAGTCTGACTCAAATGCGATGGTCGCAACTGTAAAGCCGTCCATCTGAATGGGTGGCCACTCAGCTTCAGGGTTAGGGAGATCTTCAGCATCAATTAATTGAGCCTGCATAAAATCGAGAGTGCGTAGAGGCGGTATCTCAAAAGCAGGTCGCTGAATAAGTGAGCCAGACTCAACAGGGCGATCTAGAGTATCCACCAATGCTGCGTAGTCTCCCCCCATTTGCTGCAACACTTGCTTAGCAAGATTGGCAAATTTCAACAGGTCTGAACCGGTAGCTTCCCCTAACTCATTTTCTAGCTGTAGGAGCGCTGTGAAGCTGTAGATACTTCGATTCAACTTTTTGCCAATATATTGTGAAACCCGATCGAGTACTGCTTCCTTAACAGGAGTAGGCACCGAGGCAATCAGGGGTTCTCGCACATCTGGCAAAAAGTCATAGGTTGGTTGACTGTAAGAGGAAGAGCCTTCTCCTGTTGAATCATCCGTGCGCTCGACCAGACCACTCATAAAAATCTCCGCTAGATGTAGCGGTGTGGACTCTGGCAGCATCGCCGCTTGTAAGAGATAGATAATCGGCAAGTCCACAGGCACCAACGCCATCAACCCAGCCAGCCGCTTTGCCAACCCAGACGCCGTTGTGGTGAACCGCTTCACCAGTTGCTCTGCTGTCAGGGGCATAGCTGAGGATGCTGAGGGGATCTGTAGGGTTTGCCATCCCTGATCAAACCAGATGCCTGCTGCCCAACTCTCGCCCCACCCAGACACCATCTTTGCCCATGGGGTCAATGAATTCGGCTCCAGAGTAATGACAGGTAGCTTTAAACCTTCAGATGCATTTTGCTCAGCACCAATAGGAGGCTCTTGAAACAAAAGTTGCTGGTTAGTTACACCCGGCATCCAAGCCCCTAACTGTACTTCTAGACCTGCGCTCAAAACCGTGCGCGACCATAGATGGCCAGGTAACAACTGCACAATTGCCAAAGGACTATGGGCTGCCCAAAGCTCTAGACACGCCTGATGCAGTTCGCCAGTGCGCCAAGCCGACGAAATACAGTCACTCACCAATAAGATCAACCGACGCCCTGATGCATCAAGCAGTTCTTTAGGGCTGCGAGACGGTTGTTGAGACGTTTTTGTAGGTGACTTAGCAAACAGCTTAATTGCACCTGATGAGGTTTGAAGATGCCATACTGTGACCGCCCGAAAAGCCCCTTGACGCTCTAGTACCTGTTTGAAATCACGAATGGTCTCTCGCCAAAGAATGCTGGCCGCAGAGTCTTCAATCACCAATGCCACCTCTAGCCATCGTTCTTTGGCAGGTCGCACCACCGTCATGCAAAATCGTTGCTCTGCCGTTTGTTCTGCCGTGGCATCTTCGTCTAAAATCTGCTGCGTGTAGGAATCCACCTTACGCATCAGCGGGCGCAGGGCTCGACCAATGGCCAAGGTTTTTCGCAATGCCGGGGCCGTCGGGGCTTGAAATGGAATACCTTTCTTGGCGGGAGCTGATTGTTTGGCTTGCGGCTGAGTCCTGCCTGAATAAAGACCAATCCCAGGATCTGGAGGGGGTGGGGGAACTGGCTGAGACAGATTGGTTTGCTGCCGCATAGGCGTAGGTGATGCTTGAGGAGAGGATGCCTGGGAACTTTGGGTGATTTCTCCGTCCATATAGCGGGATAGCCACATCAAGTCAGCAATCTTTTCAGCATCCCAATCGATCCCAGCCCCTCTAAGGCGAGCAATTAGCTCTGATAATGCTGCATGAGGTGCTACCGAGTCGCTCATCAGGCACCTGGCCCAGATAGGGGTTTCAACAGCTTATCTCGCAGTTGCTCTCTCGCTTTATCTGTCGGTATGCCACTCTGCCGTAGTAGATAAATGGCGTTCAACAACTGATCAGTTGCTAATTCCTGGCCTTGTGTATCCCGCTTCTCTAAGAAGCTTTGAATAATGGATTTTGCTTCTTCCAAAACATTCTCATCTCGGAGATGCTGCTGCACAATATCTGATAATTCAGCCTCGTTAGGTTCTCGCATATCCAATCGAATGCACCGCCGTAGAAATGGAGGTGGAAAATCTCGTTCACCGTTGCTAGTCAAAATCACAAAGGGAAAAGTATTGCACTGCACCTGCCCTGCTGGAATGGTCACGGTTGAGTCCTGGTTTTCATAGGCAGTACTCACTTGCACGGTCGGCAACACTTCCTTGATACGCTCCAACTCAGGGATGCGATAGCGGCCTTCTTCGAAGGCATGGAGCAAATCGTTAGGGAGATCAATATCACTTTTGTCGATCTCATCAATCAGCAAGATACGAGGCCGCTTTAAATTTTCAACGGGCAATAAGGCTGTACCCAAAGGCCCTAAACGAATATATTTGCCAATATCTTTGAGCGTTTCACTCAGGTCATTAGACTGTCGCTCTTTTTGCTGAGAGTCTTGCAGACGCCCAATCGCGTCATAGCTATACAGGCCATCTTTGAGTGTGGTTCGGGTCGTGACTGGCCAGTAAAGAACTTCCCCCAGCTTTAACTCACGAGCCACAGCATAGGCCAGAGAAGTTTTTCCGGTTCCCGGTTTCCCCGTTATTAGTAGGGGGCGACGTAGATACAGTGCGGCATTCACCAAATCAATTTCTTCAGGTCTTGCCTTAAACGTGGCCCCTTTTTGTTGCTGTCGCGTTTGCTCATCTTTAAAGACACGCCAGTTAGGTGGGTCTGGCAAACGCTCCAAACCATCGTGGGGTTGTCCAGTCCCTTCAAAAATCTTCCAACTGGTCATAATAGCTGCTCATCAGAGTAGGTAATGCTAGGCGGCACACGATAAAAATCTTCCCACAGAAAGGATAGGTGATGCCCCAATTCTGGAGGGGCCTCTGGATCACCATCTTCATCTAGCGCTGGCGTTTCCCGTCGCAAAGCACTCACTTTTTTCGGTACCTGTTCAAGGCAGTCATCCAAAATATCATTGTGCAAACGATTAGCCAATTCACAACCCTGGCACCGCAGCCAAACAGCTGTTGGAGTTCCCGTTGCCAGCAGCACACCGATTTCTCCTTGCTTAGCAGCCTTGGGGAGTTTTTGCGTAAGCTTTAGTCCCAAAGCCGATTTGAGGGGTGTTTGCAAACTTTTGGCAGACAAGGCATCACCATCCACAAAGGCATCTATAGCCGCCGAATTGAGTTCAGTTTGCAAGCGATTCCATTTGGCTTCCCATAGCTTTTGCCCCCGTGCATACTCCAACCGTTCCTGGGAGCGGATCACAATATGAGCACAATCTGCATCGATCCCAAGCAGCATAGGGAATCCATATTCGTCCGGAACCAGGCATTGCTCAATGGGCTGATTAATCAGCGCCATCGGCAAAAAGAACTCAATAGTTAACTCCTGTAGTGACAGGCCACGTTTAGCAACTTGATCTACATAGACCGCTAAAAATATGGGCAGATGTTTGTAGTCGATACCATTCGTAAAGTCGATGGCGTCAGGGTTTTCAACGTATTTTTGCCAATCTGAGTCTGCTAAGGCTTCTGCCCCTTCTCCCGTTGTCGGGTCATAGCCCTCACCGGTGGCAGAATTGTATCGCCTGGTATCAGGCACTATCCAAGCGTTCACTTGGTAAGGCTCCTTTTTAGTATTCCGATCTGCCTGAATACTGATCAACAAGCAGGGCTGAAATGGATGTGCCTGTCGAGAGACGATTTCTTCTCGCTGTTGCTTTATTTGGGCCAACAAGGTTGAGAGCTCAATATCGTTATGTTTATAGCGCTCGATCCAGCCTAATAGTTTATCTTGAAGCTGTTCAACGCCTGGTAGGCCCCACAGGCAGGCGGCAAATTCCACCAACTTACCCTCTGACATCTGGGCAATGTCAGTGAGTTGTGATGCTAACTTATTTTGGAAAGGTTCTGACCAAGTATCAGGTCGGCACACCTTGTAGGCTGTCGTGATTTGTGACGCTAAGGTGCTCTGATGGGGGCGCAGCAATACTAACAGTGAGTGAAGCTTAACCTGGTTTAATGCAGCCTGGAGCTTTTGAATAGGCAGGATGAAGCCAACTTTAGCAGTGTCTTGTCCCTGGTGGCGGGCAACGACCATCCCTACAGTGCCTGGACTTTCATCCCGTTGCCATACTGGCGACCCGCTGAAACCTGGTTCAATGGCTAATCCAGGTTCTTTCGTATCTTCAACTTGCACCCATCCGCCGTCTACTTCGCCTCGGGTAACAGCAGTTAAATTGCGTCCAGCAGCGTCACTGCCTGGATAGCCAAAAATCTGTAGTGCCGCTCTATTGAATTGACGTAAGGGGTGTCTGGGGGCAGATGTTATCCCTAACGGAAGGGCTGAGGGTAAATACAATACTGCCGCATCTTGTCCATAGGTTGATGCTTCTAGCTCAAAAAAGATGACCTTGGCTAGCTGAGGCTCACTCGTATCAAAAAAGGTTATTTGCAGAGAAGCTCCTATTACTTCATCGGCAGCAAACAAAGCGGCTTCGACAACATGGGCACAGGTCAACACATAGTTCTCTGCTATCAAGAAACCAGTTCCAGCGATACTATCTGTGCTGTTCTGGTAATGAATTTTGGCGATCGCCCGTTTGCTAGATTCAAACGTCATCCGTACTGCCTGATGCTTTCTCTTGATCCTTTCCCCACTTCAGCTTGACTTCAAAGGTCACATCTCCACCGACAGAGCCAAACACAACACCTGCTTCGGCAGCGAGTTTGAGCCCAAAGGTCACTTCCACTTCATCAGCAGGCGTTGTTAGTCCTGACCTCAACCGAGACACAACCGTTGAAGCAACAGGTTTGATGGTGTCTAGTGCTTGTTCAAGGGTTTGAGTTGCCTGATAGACCATCTGCTTCGTATTCACCGAAGCTACCCGCTGAATAGAGCCGCCTTGAGTGGGCTTCGGTGTATCTACCTCAACCAGAAAGGCAGTCCCGTCTTCGAGCTTGAATTGGGCTAGTTCTTTTTCCATCAGTGTTAGTACGCTAGGACTCGTCCCAGTGTAAGATTTTGCAGCTTTAGGTTAAAGTCATTTCATCTAATATCCACAAGCTGTGGCGCAAAAATCCAGAAAAACTATGGATTCTCTGCTACTAAAAATGTCAGCGAATTGCATCAGGAACTGCCATTGCTACACAGGCAATTCTTCCAAAGCAGGTATCCGATACCCACGCCAACGCAAAACTGCCCAAGCATATGCTTTTCGTAGCATGAGGTGATCTCTTAGAGTTCGGAGATCGGCTAATTCCTGCTGCTCCATAGACGTTAACTGACCAACCTGATTTTTCCCCAATAGATATTGATGCCGTTCGTTTTGACGAGTATCTACCTGAGCTTGGGCAACCTTAAATAATTCATCAATGCTCAAAGTTTGCAACTCTAATAGCTCAGACTGGATTTCGGGTAGGGCATTTTCAGGAAACGGCGGTAGATTACTGGCAATACTTTGAGCTACCAAAGTTTCCAGCGGCTGCTGAGTCATCTCAGCAATCCGGGCCAACTGACGAAATATTGCCTCAGATAGCTCAATCGTGACTCGCTGAGTTGCCATTTCTACTACATCACTGCGGAACTTTATAGTCTTCATCATAGCCAGATAGCATCAAGCGTAACCTTTCAATCACGGATGATTGAGCCTTGTAAGGGGCAATTGGGCGATCGGGCTAACTCAAAGCCTTCTATCAGGTCATTCCTTAACCACAAGCCGTACCCCAACAATCCAGGAAATCGCGAAATTCTCATAAATCTTGTTAAGCCCTTAATTCTGGGTAGCCTGTAACTTCTCAATCTGCCGCACGTTAAACAGATACGTCCACTTAGCAGCATCAGGGTTTTTAGGCTTCCAATGCGTCCCACGCTTCAACGTCCCGTTGTCGATCATCCGCTTCAACGTCCACCGGGACACACCTAACAATTCTGTAGCCTGCGACGTTGGATACCAAGTCTTGCCCGCAGGTCTCCCTGGTCGCGGTTGAGGCAAACTTAGCCCCAGCTGGTCGCTTTGGTAGGGGGGCTCCACTTTAGCCATATACCCCCCTATCAACTGCCACAATACAAAGCCGTTCGATCAGTCGTTCCAGTGCGCCGCTGTCGCAAGTGGTGGGATGGCCATCATCGCACCACGGCGTTAACTCATCCCAACGCTGATATCTCAGCTTTGCCCTGAGGACATCCACTTCAGTGATAAGCAAAGACAGGTTTTCCATCACTACACCCCCTCCAACCCTGTGGATAACCCCTTCTCTCCCCCAGACCCCCACACTTCCCCTGGAGGTAAATATTCTCCGGGCAGAGATTTCAACGCTACACTCTTCATACTTGTGTCAAGGTGTAAAAAAACGTTGCCCATCAAGGGTTGTGACGGCTTCGGTTGATGATCTTCTAGGCTGGGTATTTGCCCTTTATTTCGGGCTAGAACCCCTGCCAATAGGAAGTTTTTACACCCTTCGTCGCAGACGGCTGGATGCCATAGCTCTTTATGCTTGTAGAGTGTCTTTGTTGAGACACCGATTTTGTTGACCAGCGCTTTAACCCAATCGGTAACGGTTTGAAGCTTGTCTCCTAGTTCAGCATGTAGCGCGATGACGGCCCTATATATCCTCTGAGATGCTTCATCCGCCCTCTGCTGGTTGCCATTGGGCACATCCACAGAGACGGGGTAGGGAGCTTTTTTGTAGGGTTGTGTCCCCGCTGGATAGTAGTAGTTCTCAACCGATCGCGCCCAGCTAGCAGCACGGCGGTTGATCTCTAATCGGTGCTGACACCAGCGGTCATAGCCGGGAGATGATTGGGCAGTGTCGCTGGTGTACTGGGCTAAGTCAGCCCCCTCTAGCCCTAGAAAGACACGGCCATAGGTGGCAATGCTCTTAAGGATGTGGTTGGTTTGCCCGAAGTCTGTCCAGCCTTCACCTATCTCGCTCTCCAAGTCTTCTCGCCACTGGCGCAACGGGGTCAATATGCGGCGTCTTCCCCGGTTGCGTTTGGCAGTGGCGAGCGCCTGTTTCAGCAATTCATCGTCTTGGGCCTGGGCAGCATAGTCCCAGCTCCAAAAGAAGCGTTTGAGTTCTCCCCCCACGGGTTGCAAATCATGGTTAAGCAGTGCCGAACCGCTGCCGGGTTGCAATGGCAGACGATGGCCGTTGTACTCAACAAATTCACCCAACCAGCACCGGCCAAAGGTTTTACGGTTTGGGAAAATCTCTAATTGACCAGGCGCGATGGTGAACCCCTGCGCTTTTAGTGCGCCCTTGATGGCGACGGCCAGATTAAACGTGTTGACTGGCTCAGGCAGAGGGATATAGATGTGGATGCCCCCTGACCAAGATGATCTCACCTTGACAGTTCGCACGATGCCGAGGGTTTCTAATGCACCCTCGATGTCAGCGATCGCTTTCGAGTTTAGATAGTCACTCTTGCAGTCGATGTCGAGCATCGCGTAAGCGGTTGTGCTGCCAAACCGGACGCCGATTTGGACGGCAGCATCCTGCCAGTGCTTCCAGAGCAATCGGGGTCGCAAGGGATAGCGTGTCTCGGTTACCCAGTTATGATCATCATGCTTTAACAAAAACTGCCAGGGGTAGCGGCAAAAGGTTTCGCAGATGCGTTGACCCATCAGGTCTTGGGGTAGCGGGTTTGTCATGATAAGTTAGATGCTCGGTAAATGGAAAAGGCAGGTAACTCCCTTGTGAGTTACCTGCCTTTTTTTGTCGGTTGGTTTAGGAAAGCTTGTAAATCAAGCGGTTCGATCAATCTCAGGGTTTGTTCCCACAACCGGATTTCTCGCTCTCCGGGCGATCGCCGTACAAAGTCTTGCACGACGTATTTGAGCGTCTGGATTTGGCTTGCATTACGCTGAATGGCTGGTTCTATACGTTGTTGCCAAAGTTGCTGATCCATTGGGAAAAACCTATGAACATTGTTGAATAGCAGCCCTTAAGGCCAAGGGCTGCTATTTTTAGCCTGTGACACAGATCACAGGACAATTAGTCCGAGCGGGAATGCCGGGAAGCTTTACCCCGCTGGAAGATGTCGTTTAGCAGGACTGACGAAGTGACTAGACATTTCGTCAGACGATGTGTATGGTAATGCCTAGTGACCAAAAAGATCAAGCGGAGACACCACCGTTGAAGCAGATCCGAGAAGCCCTCAACCTTTCTCAAGAAAAGTTCGCACGGTTTATAGGTTGTTCTGCCAAGAAAATCTCTAGAGGTGAAAACGGCGGAAACGTCCTGTGGACTATGGCTGAAGCGAAAGCACTGGATAAGTTCATGCAGAAAGAATTTGGATTAACGATCCATGATCTGCCTGACGACATGAGTCAGCCAATTGCAAAGCTTACTTTCCTGGAAAAGGCTGGGTAATGACCAAACGATTAAGCCGGGGGCGGCTGTCAACCTCAACCCCCGGTTACCCTACTGTGGAGGATGAACCAATGAGGCCGATACGAATTAATGATGCGGTAAAGTACCGTCAATTCAAGGCTTATAGAGAACAGTTAGAGTTTCATAGGATACCCTCGATGCTGGCTCATGATGTTGCCTGGGTTCTCATCTTTGATGAGGTGCCCAAGCATCACCACAGTGAGGCGGATCAGGCAATGGTGAGAGCGGCTTATGATTTGCTGTTCCGGGGTCATCGGGGAGGTGTGGCGTGATTGATCCAGATGCAAATGCATTTCCCATCTTTGAAGCTAGCGGACGGTACAACCCTTTAGAAGCTGGTCTTACAAAGCGTGAGTATTTCGCGGCGATGGCAATGCAAGGCATTTTGGGCAGTGACGTTGAAGGTACTTGCAGCTACGAAGCTTTTGCCAAATCTAGCGTTAAGCAAGCTGATGCATTGATTGCAGCGCTCAACAGTCCTGAGCATGAACCTGTAGCTGACTCCACACTAAATTTGCAAGACATCATTGCAACAACATGTTTGTCGATTGGTGGAGACTATAACGTTAGAGTCCGACTCTCTACCCTTCGCCAAAATTTGAGCAGCCTACCTCGGACAGAACTTGATCAGGCATTGAAAGACATGCAGATTTCTGGGCGGCTTGTTCTTATGACCTTGGATAACCCTCAAGAAATTACTGCGGATGATGAAGCCGCAGCAATCGATATGGGCTCACCAAATAAGCGTCACATTTTGTATTTGAATAGATGAACTTAAAGCACTTGGCGATCGCCATGGCTTTATCCACTGTCACCCTCATTGGCTTTGCTTGCACCAGGGCAGAGCTTAAAACCTTCTTAAATACTGAATCCGAACCTGAAGCTATGGGGGCATCCCCTGAGCCATGGGGAACGGGCAACATGCTATCGCAAGACCAAGTGAATGTGATGGGGGGATTAGCTTGGCCGCAAGAGTACAGAGACATGATCGGCACGTTTGGTTACCCAGAAAAGCGGAATCACGGAGTTGACTACTATCTCTCACCAGAAGGGAAATGGATAGCTGTTTACTACAACAGCGCGGGGCAAGCGACCGGATACGGCTATGAATAGACCCGCTTTTCAGTAGCGACAGGGCAACCCATTTGCCGGGGTTGGTAACACAGTAATTTATTGCAACTAAGGAGACTACAATTATGGGGTGGCCGTTTAAGACTCGTATGGCAGCCGTCAATAATGCGGTTGAAGGAGCTAAATTTCAGGAAAAAAAGCGGAAGGAAGCTGAAAATGACGGGAACGAAACAAAGGAAAAGCGTCATAGAGACTATCGTGAGCACACTTTTAAAGGTGCTGAGCAACATTTGGGGAAAGCTCGTGAGGAAACCAACGAAGCTATCAAACAGCGAGACTCAGACGGAATTCCAAGTGCCGAAGAAGGAAGTAGAAAAGGTTGGTTTTGGTGAATATCATGCAGACTTCTTCACCATTAACTTTACTACTTTCGGAGACAACATGAATGTTCTCGTAATGGCTGATGAATTGCCGGAACCCTTTTATCCTGACCTATTAAAGTTTGCTGCTCACTACTCTCCGTCAGGGATTGTTGAATTAGAAATTGCCGGGGAAAATCGCAGCGTTCTTTATCAAGCCGTTCCCGTTATGGATCTTGAGAAAGCCCATAGTGAGCTTTCTCAAATTGAAGAGGGGTGGCAATTAAAAGATGATGGAAAACTGTTAATTCCGCCACTAGAGTCCAAAATCCCCTACGACAAGTTCCGAGATGTTCTAAGGTCGGCTTCTTATGAAGCTATGACTTTAGTTAATCAAGACCTTTTGAATGCAGCATAAGCTTATATTATGACTCTAGCTATTGATTAGTTTAAATAACTCTTTTTGGAAATATAACCTTCTGTATCTCTCGCTATACTCCAAAGATCGCGTTAGCTGGACTAAGCACATCATTAGCCAAGCAATAATGGCTACCAGTATATTTATCAGAACATCTTCTGAAGACATAGCACCCACTAAAACGATAATTTGGAGTGCCCTAACTGCTCCGGTTGCGATTCAAGATCTCGCTAATTGATTCATCTGAGCCACGGGTAACCAGGATTTGCAAAAAGCTCTTTACATCTCTGATATCTGCCTCTAAGTTGTCCAACCTTCGATCCATTTCTCGGCTTTGCTGTGTGATGATGCTAGACATCTGCTCATACTGCCTCTTGAGGTGCCCAAAATCTCGTTGGGCCGCATATTGCTTTTCAATCGAACCTTTATACCAAAGCAGTGCACCAGCAGCAAAGGAAATTGCTCCTAACGCTATAGATAGAACATTTCCCCAGTCCATAGTTTAGATCCACTCGCTAAGAGAAACAGCCCAATTAATTGCAATTGTATTAGCTGGATAAAGCCTTTTCCTAACTTGCACCTTCGGAAACTCAGCATCTATCGGCAACAGGAAATCCAGCCGATAAACCTCTTCTACGGCCCCCTTTGGGTACAACTGTACCCAATCAGCACTGAATAAATCAGCTTCCCACTGCAACCGTAGAAACCCACGGGGAAACCGCCCTGCTCTAAAGTTGCCCGTGAAACTAGCCCTGATGACATCACTTGTCAGCGATCGTGAAATTGTTTGCCAGTCATCCCCCGCAGAGATCGACCCGATCGCCCGCCACACCATTAAAAAATCACCCAGTCATCATCAGCCTGAATGATGTCTTGCTCCCTTTCCTCATACTCACCCGAGTTGAGATAGTCCCGCGCCTGGGCTTGGGTGACAGGTTCCATCACCTCAGACCCAGGACGGACAATAAACGTAAAATCCCCCCCAGTGGCCGCTGTAACTTCCCGCCAGTTTGGGGGCGGGGTTTGATACAGCGTCAAATTAAACAGCGGATCGCCGGGGAGAATTAGCTGAGTCATCACACTAAGGCGTCTGTAAGGGGTCTTGACCTTCAGATTGATATTTCCAACCATCCGCTAACTGTGAGTTGGGATCAACAAAGGTGCTAATCGTATTGGTTTCATCCCCCAACACGATGGTTTGATAAGCTCTAGGCGGCTTCGGACTAGATGCTCCCCAAATCAAATCTGAATCATCAGACGTGGCCGCCCGGACTCCCATCTGAGTTAAATCAGCTTGGTACGCTTGCCAGTTGCGTAGCGGAATATTCCAAGCATATTTAACCCCCAGCAGCGTCACGTACACAGAAATAGAAAACTGAGTTGATCCTCCCCTGCGAATCTTGGCCTTCCCCACCCGCCATCCCTGCGTCCTCGCCGTGGGAATCGCCGCTACATCGATAAAACTGCTCACTGTACCCGAGGCAAACCGCCTTGATGCCCGAGCAGGCTTCGGGCTATTCGCCCCAATCACCGTACCCGCTGGGGTATCCCCCGTAATCTCGTTGTGGCCCAGCTGGGCACTTTGGGCCGTATCAATATTGGTCTTGAACCCATAGTTGAATAACGCCCCATTAAAGGGCACCACCGACACCAATCGCCGCGAATCATAAACCCCCATCGGGTTATCCTCCTGTTTATTGGATTAATTAACTTGATTGACTGTGGAGGACTAGACCGCGCCAGTAATTTCAGACTCCTGAAGCGGCACTGACACCCGAATCGTATGCGTTTTAACTGATACGATACTGCCGTCTGTTTGGGTGACTGGGTTGCCCCTTGTGGGCGATGGGAAGCCGTTTAAGGGCGTTGTGGGGGCTGGGTCAGTGGAGTTATAAGCAACCTGTGCGGTGCTGGCTCCCGACAACAGCTTAGAAATCGCTTCAGATACTTTTTCGTCCGTCAACGCAACAGCCGTTTCACCCATCAGTGTCTTAAGGCTAATGGTGACATCATTGTTGCCAGCATCCTCAACGAGCGCATTAGCGGGCAACTGAGCTGCCAGGTTAGTAAAAGTTAGATCCGCCATGATTTCAATCCTTGCTCAAGCCATTTGAACAAGCTCAGCATAGCCGAATCAAACTGCCGCAAACCCCTGCTATTGCTGACTTAAATCGTTTGAAATTGTTGTAGGAACCCTTAGGGTTCTGACAAACCTCCAACAACTTAGAAGGGTGCCATTAATTTTTATTAAGTCAGAAGGTCACCCCAGTGATCTCATCAGAATTCAAAGGAACTTGCACCGTTAACGTCTGGACACGTAGAGCCGTTAACCCTCCACTGCCGTCAGTTGTGGGGATGCCATAGGTCGGGGGGTGATAGGAGCTTAGCTCCGGCGTGTTTCTAGCGTTATAAAACGCTTGGGCCTTAGCCGCTGCGAGTAATAGGGTTGATAACGCTTGAGCTACCTTGCGGTCTAATCCGTTCACATCGCTGCCAATCATTGCTTTGATCGAAATTTTCACGTCGTTATCGCCATAAATCAGCGTGTTGTTTGGCAAGTTTGCTTGTAGTTCGGCAAAGCTAATATCAGCAGTCATCTTGGAAGCCTTTCGATAAAATTTGAAAATATCTTAACGCTGGGAGTTCAGCTGTGCCGGAAATTCAGCAGGTTTATAGCCGTTCTGTCCAAATCCTTCATCAATTCAATCGTCAGTCAGGGGACAAGATTAAAACTATCTATCAACCCGGCGTTTTAACCCCCTTTGACCAAACCCATAGCCTCAGATTTTATGGCTTTATTACTGAGTTAAAGTGCAAGATTGATATTAAAAGCTTGGCTGAGTCTGAGTTGCCGAATGTTGATGTGAATACCAGTCGAACTGACCGCGTTGCTGCTGTTCGAGATTTAGAATGGAAAAGTGAAAGAAAGCAGCTGGATTTGTTCCTAGCCACTACTGACAGCGGCGGCTGGATACAGATTGCCAGTCTAAGCCTGTTAAATAGACTGCCCTTTTATATTGTTAATCTGTTGGCCTACCTCAGCAGCAATATTGCGTTTCAGGTTGCCAGTAATGCCAAGTTAGGACTAGCCATCACCGACGTGGGTTATGGGCTGCTGGATGGGAACGACACGGTTACGATTTTCGGAGCGGCAAAAGAAGAGATTACAACGCTGCCCAGTCACTCGCCTGTTATCACCACGGCTCAAAACTATGCTGTCCCGGTTGGCACTCAATCAGCCACGGCATTAACGCTTAATCCCCATCGGAAACAGGCGACTTTTGTGAATCGCTCCAATACTGAAACAGTTTGGCTCAGCTATGCGCCAATGGCTGAGTTGGGTAAGGGCTTAGAATTGCGTCCGCGTGGGGGAGCCTATGAGATTAACAACAGCAATCCCTATCAAGGGGCTGTATCAGCCATTGCTTCTGGCAATGCAGAACTATCCATCATGGAAGCGGTTTAATCATGGATTATTTGCGGTTTTCAGACTTCCAACAACCCGAAAACCTAATATTTTATGACCCTATTTTTAACTGTGGTGAATTTGAGTATTTAATTCTACATGCTGAAATGTATCAGCGCAGAGAGCTTTCCTATGGGGTGATTTACCCAATCACCGAGGAAAGCTTTATATGATGCGTTTTTTGCGGAATCGATATGGACAACCGGGGGGGATTGGCAATGTCATCGGCGATGCTGGCCTAGCGGAGGATTTTCTAGAAGATCCAGTTGCAACAGCCTTAGGCGGGGCTCAGCGTGATGCGTGGGCGCGTGGTGATATCAGAACCTTTGCTGGGGCAACTGCATTAAGGGCCATTATTCCCAATGGGCAGGCCCCAGCAGGTGATCCGGTTCCCCGTGATTGGTTGGTACCAGCGCCATTAGGCTTCTATGTATCGCCTAATGAACCTGTGGATCCGAGGGATTGTGACCGTTGGCCGACCTCACCGTTTTGTGGTGGAACGGGTTTGAGTCCAACTCGTTTAGGGTTTGATGTTGATTTTACGTTTAACGCGTGTGAAGTTTGCTGGGTTGTCAACCCTCGACTGGCTTTTGTCTCACTGTCCCCTTATTTTGTCTGTTTCCGGCTACCGAGTTGTCGAGAAACCTTACAAACTCAACCTGTTGAGCCAGTCAGACCAGAATCACCGTTTATCTTGCCGCCGATTCCAAACGCCTTAACCATCCCAGGGCATTGTCGATTAGTGCTGGGTCGATATTATTACGCTTACGAAGATTCTGCGCCTCGCCCATCCATTAGAATCTACAATTCAGGGCCAGGATTTAACGGTGCAGGCCGATTGCCTAATCCATCTTGGAGCACTGAAACGACAGCTAGCTATGATTGGATTGAAGCAGCAATTACCCATGTCGTCGGGTTTTATGGGGTTCAAGAACTGGGTATAGGCTGGATTTCAACCCAGATATCGCGGGAGCAAGCGATTCAAATTGTGGGGACATCTGTTGCGGGGCGTCCTATCAAGAGAAGATATTGGAATCAGCACGGGGGAATCAGGGTGATCAATTATTCGATGTGGCGCGATTTCCCCCATGGCTTTGTTGTTCCAGGAACCAGCATTCCGATACAACAAGCTGCCTTTGGTTTAATCGATGACTCAATCCAAAACTCTCCCAGTGCCTGGGGACTCAATGCTCAGGGTTGGGGGCTGATTCTAAATTCGTGTGCCGTTGTTGATCTACCACAACCTGAGGAACGATTACCGATGCCGTGCAATTGTGATGAGTTAGAGGAAATGGTTCGGGGGATTTATAATCGCCTGGGTGTTGAGGATTACCCGGTTGAATTGCCCGCTAAGTTATTTGATGACAGTGAGCGAGAATTTACAGTTGAGTCTAATGCTCAATACCTGACGTGGCTGGTTGAACAAATTGATGGCTTAACGGGTCAGTTCCCAATTGAACTAGAAATCGAAGATATCGATCCAATCCAGCAAGGCAATCAGAAGCAGCAAATTACACTGCCTAACCTGGCTGAGTCTTTAGCTGATATTTATGCCTTGAGTCTCAAAAACAATGTTGATAGTCATGTTCAGATTGAATTCTTGACTCGCTTAACGGCTGAGATACTCTCAACTAAAATTGCCACGTTAATCACTCAAGACTATACACGGGCTAACGCTGATTTCCTGGGCTACGAAGGGAATCCAGTCAATCGAGAGGTTGACTCAAACTTTAACCCAGATCCTGAAGCAATGGACAACTTTAACAAGTTGTTTAGGCAGTCACGCAAGCGGTTTAAGGGCTGGAAGAACGACAGTCGGGAGACGGTTCTAGATTACCTCCAGAAAAACCAGTTTATCAACGGAATCCTGAAGGAAGTGTTCTTTCGGGGGAATGACCGAATCGCAGAAGTTCAAGCCGAAATCGACGAATCTTTGAAAGACCAGGGTGATAGGGATTCCAATTGGGATTCGTTTATCCAAGAAACTGAGGACGGCGCTTCATTGCGCAATAGTAATCAGCCAAGACCGAGAATTACCGATTTGAATAACCTTGATGATGTCTTTGGAGATATTCAGCCTGGGGGATAATCGTGGGACTGAAATTATCTAAGGATCTGCTGAATTCTCGCATAGTACGTAAGTCAATCAATGGGGGAGAGAGATTTAAGAAGCTAGATATTTCTGGAGCGATTGGACTCTCTAGAGATAGCGATAGTGGAGTAATCACCAGCCTCTTTAACTTTGCTCGGGGTGCTGTCGGGTTTTTATGGTCTAGCCTCAGCTTTTTGGGGTTCTCGGTCACGACGCTATTTAGCTGGTTATTTGTTCAAACGCAACGATTAAGCCGTTTTAACTGGAATGCGACCGATAGAGAGTTACGTTCGGTTCTGAATTCTCAGAATGTTGCCCTAGCTTCTATTTGGGGCTCTTTTGTGGGCCAAGGGATAGGATGGCTCTCAGGCATTACCGTGGGCTACGGCATAGGGCTGATCTGCCCGGTGATTGGCTCTGGGGTCTTAGCCCGCTCCATTGCGACTCGGGTCGGCACTGAAGCTTTAGAAGAACTTCGCTTTGGGCTGCAAGCGGCTGTTGTGAATACGATTGAAGTCGGGGCAAATAAGCTGCTCATCAATGGCTATATCCAATTTAGAAGACTGCTGAAAACAGCCCCATTTGGAGCGCTGGAAACCCTCTTTGGAGAGGATGCCGCTATATTTATCCAAAAAGAATGGGGCAATGAAGGCGGGCCGAATCTGAGTTTTTCAAACACGATTGAGGAACAAATCGAGTCAATCGAGTCTGATGCCTTGAGAGCCTTTGTTGAATCTGCTTTTGATGAAGGGTTTGATAGTTTTATCGAGGCTGGCTTCATTATTGCGAATGAGCTGGATAGCGCTTATAGCAGTGCAAAAGCGGCACAAGAAACCTCGGGGTTAGGGCCAGAACGCAAAGTCTTGTTATATCCCGACAGGCGTACCGATGAACGGGTGGTAGTGGCTGGTAAGGAAGCAGTTGCTAAGCAGGAGATTCAATCTACGATTAGCCAATATAGGTTGGTTGGTTCCCGCGACGTGGGGCAGATTGTGGGACAACCGCTCAATGATTGGGTGAGGGCACAACCTCAGCGGCGGAAGTTGACGGTGATATTTCGTAATCAGGAACGGCCCCCCTGGAGACGGGAAGGGGTTGATTTGAAAGAATCCACCATTACAATCCCTGATGCAGACTTGGGTTTGACGTGGACGCGGCTGAAGCAGGTTTTGCGCCCTTATTTGTGGGGTGAGTGGAGAGCGACGGCACAACTTGATAATGGGCGACAAATGGCGGTTTATGGGGCTTCAAAGCAGGAAGCAGAAAATACCTTGATTCGGTGTTTGACTCTATCGACGGCTGAGATATCAACGCTCAATACCTCTCAGGAGGTGCTCAGACATCCTGATTTGAAGAAACACACGACGCAGGTTTATCCTGCCTACGCAACGCTATTGGTTAGGCGCGACAGTGTTGATCGCACGGGTCGAACCTTTATTAATGGTGACAACCAGACTGAGGAAACAATTAGGATTGAGCTGTGGCCGGATGAAGAACCCCCTGATCTGGAGCCTTTACAATAACCATGCCGATTTTTAATCCTCCATCAACAGGCGATGCAGATGTAGCAGCGGCAATTGATGCCCATGAGCAGGCGACCAACCCACACCCGGTTTATGTGACGGGCAATGATGCCAATACTTTGGTGGCCGCTGCTGTCGATGCTCATGCTCAGGCCACTGACCCACACCCGGCTTATGTGACGGGCAATGATGCCAATACTTCGATCGCCGCTGCCGTCGATGCCCATGCCCAGGCCGCTGATCCTCACCCGGCTTATGTGACCGGAGATGAAGCTAACACCTCGATCGCCGCTGCTGTTGATGCTCACGCTCAGGCCGCTGACCCGCATAGCCAATATGTAAAAGCGTCGGATACTGTCGGGCTAGCTGTTGCCGTTGCTCAGATCACGGGTACCTGGGCCACCTCAAGCACCAGTTACACGCAGTTGGGGGGGGCAGATTTTCAGGTTGCGATCAGTGCGAAGGCAGGCGATCACATTTTGATATCACCACCGCCATTGAGTTGGACAGCTTACGTTCAGATCCGGTTAAAAATTAATGGCGTCCATGAATTGCTTGGCGATGCCGTCTCAGGCAAGCAGCAAGTAACATGGGGCGCTGGTTACTCGGGGGGGAGTAATGCCGCGCATTACTTGGGTGTCTTGCCTATCGGCAATCCTGTTATCTATATCGCGCCAAACGAGGGGACATTTGTGATTGCGATCGACGTAAAAGTGTCTTCTGGAAATGCTGTATATTTGGGCAGAGGGGGGCCAGGGGCAGGCAGCAGCCCCATTTCTCAGCTATTTGCCTTAAATCTTGGCTCATCAGCACCCCCGTAACACTTATGACAATTATTTTTGAGGCGATTAGAAACCTGCGCCCAAAGGCACAGTTTAATTGTGGGGATAGTTTGGACTCAATCGCGTGGCTCGACCATGAGAAAAAGCCCACTGATGCTGAGATTTTGGCTGAAGTAGATAGGCTCGATAAGCTGGCTCAACTCCCCCCCTCAGACTGGAACGGCTTTCGTAGGTGACGCTACACAAACCCGCACTATAAAGCCCTGCTTAGGAATAAGGCGGGGTTAATGCAAGCCTTATTCCGGCCAGAGTTTTTGGAAGGATTGCTGTTGATTATTCAGGAAGTCCAGAAAATCAAGGGTTTCTGGTTCATCGTCTGGGAAGAGAGTCAGGAGCTCGAAATATTGTCGAGTGACTAGGGGCTTAGGTCTCTTGGGATTTTCGGGGTCTTTGACCAGGCGAATGTAAGGGTACATGCGATGCCAGAGGCGACCGATTTGTCCCATTTGTCCGGTGAGGGATGATTTATAAATTGAACCTTCGCGGATGCCTGCGGTGGGAATGGCTTGGCGGTATGGGCCATGGAGCCAGTGAACCGCTTGACAATCTTCGATGTCTCCACTTTTGTCGGTTAGTCGGCCCCAAACTTGAACCTTGCTGGGATGCCAGGCTTCCCGCCAGTCAGCATGTTGAGCAGGGTTGGGTTGCACATTTTGCAGCTGCATCCAGTCTTGGGCTGCTGTTTGCACTTCAGTGATGAAGTCGCCAAACTTTTCGAGCTTGCGGAAGCGGGCATCTCTGACCTGAGAGCGCTTCCCTAACCATTCCCAGTGGCACCCAATTAATGCCTTGTAGTCATCTTCGTAGTAGTCTGGGTAGACCAAACGGTGATCTGCCCGTCGCCAGGATTTGCCAAAGCCTCCGAGCACCATGGCAAATCGTGTGAGTGCCTCAATCAGCTTTGTCAACGCGGTACGTTCAGTATCGGGAAGGGGGCGTGTCAGCATCCAAAGCAGTTTGCCTTCAACTTCATAAGTTGGTTGAGCATAATTGCCTCGCCCAAATGTGTCCATCTCCGATCGCGCTTCGTCTGTTTGAAAGGCCATGCTGAGCAACCCTACTTTGGCATCGCGGCGACGAATACCTCCAAATAGTGTATCAACTAGATCTTCAGCATTACTTGCATTGGTCAACCCGCCAAAAATCCGCAAAGCATGACCGCGAATGGCAGCGCGAAAGATGTTCGGACGGAACTCGCCGCTCTCATCCAAGAGCTTGGCTGCTTGGCCTTGCCCTTTTAGTTGGGTGTAGTAAATCACTTCACCGGACTGCTGCTGGGGTTGACCGTACCCGGCGCTGACACGACATCCTAAGCCCGAGGCGATCGCGTTGTCCCAGATTTTCCAGATGGTCTCCCATTCTTCAGTAGATAAGGGAATTGTGCTGGAAATGCCAAACTTTAATTCTGGCTTGTAGAGGGATATTTGAATAAAGGCAGACGATCGCCCCTCTTGTTTAACCTGGCGATCTTGCTGGGGGTGGACGATGTCTACAAGGGCATCGGTCCAAGACTCGTCAGTGGGATACCCCCCGTGGAATCTTAAAATCCCCGGCGTAAGCTCATCTTCGCCGCCGCAATAGCGTTCAGCTTGGCGCGCATCACAGGCTTGCCGAAAGACGCCTTTCATACTGCTGCCGGGATAGAAGGGCCACCCTTTAGCCCCAATGACGGGGCGAATGACGCCGTCGTCTTGGCCACCGTTGGTAACAAATCGCCAGCTCAATTGATAGATGCGACTTTGTACCCCACCTGAAAATTCAGGGGCTACTGGATAGGTTTTGTCGATCCATTCATCAGCCCAGCGTTCTGCGTGTTGTTCGTCGGCTCTTGGAACTAGGCGCTGGAGTTGGCAACGCCCATTGATTTGGGCGCGAAACATCATAGGGACTTTTTGGGCCGCATCGGGAATTGTGGTCACAGTTTGATCCAAGAATTCGACAGTTATTTTGACCCGCTTTAATTTAGGGTCAACCAACTAAAAAGGACATCTACGGATAAATCCAGGGAGATTTCAGGGAGCACGGGAAGTTGAGCGTTGCCCCTTAACAGTTGCACTCTTTGCTCTGGCAGAACTACAAAGACGCTTTCGGCCTCAGGATCAATCAGCCAACCTAACTCTGTACCGTGGGAAGAGCAATGCAATAGATTGCCCAATACACGGGTTGAACTCTGGTCTGGCGAGAGGATTTCAATTGCCCAATCAGGATGCAGAAAGAAGCGATTCTCAATTCGCCCTGAGGCTTTAACAGGAATTCGCGGCCATCGGAATACCACTAAATCTGGCACGATGGATTGGTTGCCAAAGGTGCATCGCAACTCTGGGAAAGCCATCGCCACTTTTTCCGCTTGAGCAACTCGGTTAATAGCTTCACAGAGTTTGCCTTGTAAGAGGCTATGTTCACCTTGAGGCATTGGTTTCTGAGTAGTTCTTCCTTCCAAAAATTCGGAGGCAGGCTTGGTTTCTGGAAGTTCTAGAAAAGCTTCGAGTGTTAGAGATTGGGTTGCGATCGCCATACTGGCCCCTTGCAAATACTGCGTCTCTCTAGAGTAAGCAAAATCATCAATTTGATTAGAGACTATTTGTACCGCTGGGTCCACCAGACGATGCAGTCACAAAGTTGAGTGAGTACTGCTAGGGCAACTCGTTGATCATCAACACCGATTTTCCAAAGTTTGTCAGACATCGCTTGGATGTCAGCTGTGTTCTCAGATTGCACGGTGTCGTTAGGTAAAGGGATGCCTGCTTGCCCCACCACTTCTACTAGTGCATCCCAGGTTTCTTTCCAATAATCGGATTTCGTCTGTTCTTTACCTTGGAGGCGCAAATGCTCTCCCCAGAAACGTTCTAGGCCGTAGGCAGTAGCCATGCGCATTTTGTAAGACTGGTTTAAGGAGCTAGAGTCCCGCTGCTTTGCGTCTAGTACAAGTTTTTGTGCCTTTCGATCAAGGCCATAGGATTGCCAAGACATGATTAATATTCTCCTCCTAGGGTGACTTTGCAATGACCAAAGCCGATTGACTCTAGCCCGCCAAAGTAGAGTTCTTCAGTACTTTCGCCTTCTCCGAAAGGCTGCCAATCTCGTTGTTTTAATGCTATTGGGAAAACCATGACGGTACCCTCTGGTAGTGCTTCTACATTGAAGAATGCGCCACCTTCAACTTTTTTCTCGGTATCGGATAGCTTGACGCGACTTTGGCGATAGAGCGCCATGTCATGGATCATGGCAATGTCCTTGTTGCCTACAACAACTAGGTTCTCTTCTTTCAAATTGGAGCCGGGTGGAATCCAACCTGCTAAGCTCGCTTCATGTTCAATCTCTAGGAATCCAAGATTGAAGAACAACACCTTGCGATTACTTTGAACCGGACGAGCCTGCAAGTTTGCTGCTGCGGTGTATTCTTTGGGCACTTCAGTTTCTGGATCCATGTCGGTAACAAGCTTGTATCGCTCCAACAAACGAGGGCAGGTGACCCAAACGATGGGTTGTCCAGGGCAAAAAACGGGTAACCAAAGCATAGAGGCGTATTCAAATTTAACTAGCGCTTCTGTTGTTCCCCCATCCTCTCGACCAGCAACGGCTTCATGACCGTACCATCGTTGTTCTTTCCCTTCTTCTTTGCCGCGCATATCTGCCCGAAAGCGACCGCGAATGGAGCTACCAGGAATGATGCCAGTTTGAGTAAACTGGTCGCGAAAAATCAAATTCAGGTTGCCGGTTTCTTCTCCGGCGCTGGCACCCACATGGAGGGGAGCCAACGTTTCAATGATGCCGTAGGCTTTGTTGTACATAGGTATTGAGCTTTGTGAAACGTCTAAGGTGTAGTAATTTTTGTTAGCTAGCTGCTGGCATGACCTTGGTAGAAGCTGCAAACTGTACAAACTTTTCAGAGAGGGGTAGCGCAAGGCCACAACCCCAGCGATTCATATGAGGGCCTTCTTGAGGGAACCAATCGTCTGGCCATTCTTGCCAGCTCAGCCCTAATGGTTCTTTGAAAACATAAATGCTGCCAGTCGGAACGGCATAGCGTCCTCTCGACAATCGTTTAGGTTTCTTGGGATTGCCGCCCAAGCGATAACGAAAAGGGGTTGGACGGGCGGTCAGTGCAGTTGCGAGTGTCTTATCCCAGGCAGTAGGCCAACGCTGGGACAAACGATTAGATCCCCAAACGGCTGGGACAATCAACGCGCAAATTTGCTGAATGGGCTGGTTAAGCAGAAATTGCATCGGATCGCCTAGCGGATGGCATTGAACATCTACCATGTGTCCCTCGCCACCAAAGCGGTACCATCCTGGTTCTAGCTTTGCGTTAGAGAGATAAACCAAGCAGGTGCCGGGTTCCATCTGTACGCCGTTCTCTAAAAACAGGCTGCCAGTGGCGTCGTCATTATCGGGAGAAATGACTCGGCGCTGATCGCTTGCAAGGCGGGGATGCAAGTGAGGAATATATTTCCAAGGTGTCTCTGTCATAACCTGGCTAGGTGTCTCCCACTCATCGATCGCCACCCAAGAGGCACCATCAAACTTTCCTATTGGGCTTTCTTGATGCTGATCAAGCCAACAAAAAGGAGTTTGGGCATCATCTGAATTAGGGTTTGTGTAACACGCTAGCTGATGTTGAATTTGGCCTTGTTTGGAAAGATAGAGACGGGGAGTAGGCACATAAAAGCGCTGACGGTCAGGGTTGTGTACCTCTGTGGTTTTGCCCCAAAAGGGGCCAGCTAGGCAGAGTGATTCAAGCGCTTGATGGAGTGATGCTCCACGATTTGGCGTCTCTTGTGGAATCTGCTGGCTTTGATAATGGGCAAATAGACCTGAGACTGTAGCGGCGCTGGGTGGGAAATAGCTCCCTGATCGTCCCACTAAGTTTTCAGGCGATAGGAACCGTCCAGCACTCCCGTAAAGCAACCCTAAGGGTTCTACGGTAATTAGATATTGGAACTGCTTCGACATAGGTGAAATCCTACTTTGGCGAGGTCAACAATCCATTGGTTGAAGGCGTCATGCACTTTTTCAGTGTCGAGGGGGCCTTCGTCGGTATGGTCGATGGTATAAGCAGCGCGATCGCCCAAAATTCCCCCTGTAATTTGTTTAGTTGCCGAATCAATCTGATTCCACAGGGCGGGATGATCTAAATCGAGATCATCATCCGGATCGCCATCTTTCATTAGGTTGTAAAACTGATCGCGATCGCTCTCTTGCCAGGTACTGAAACCTGCCTCTGCATTTGAAATCGCCGTGGCCCGTTTGAAATACACCTGAAACAGACGCAGCGCCACCACTGACTGTGCACCGTCTTGGCCATCCTGAAAGGCATGGCGAGATTCTAAGGTGGCGACATCGTTGTAGATGTGGGTCCACTGGTCAGTGCCGTTGTGAGGGGTGCGATCGCAGTAGTCTTGCACCACGGGTAAAAAGCGCCAAGGACAGACCCACTCTAAGTGGTTGCCACCGTTAAACAGGATGCGCAAGGCTAGACGATCGCGGCCCTGACCCTTGGCGGATTTTTCAGACAGTCGGCAGTGCTGCAACACGTCCCGCTGAGGTACGTTGGGGGCTGCCCATACAAATCCAACACTGACGCTAATCGGTTCTTGGTGGAGACTCCAAATCTTTGGCTTGAAGCTATAAAACCAGTTCAAGCATTCTTGAGCTGTTAGGTGGGTATCCGGTGGGTTGCGGTAAAGGACGCCTAAAAAGTCGTCCCCACCGGCGTAAATGATGCGACCGTCTCGATCAAGGGTTTTACGTGTCTTCTGGGAGCGGGGCAAATGGGTGTGTAGCTTAGCGCCCCATTCACGCATCGCTTTGCTGAACTTGTGGGTAGAGTCTTCTAGCTTTTGTTCGTCATGGGCCTGTGCAGCAAGGACTTCAAGATATTTTCCGGCGCGATCGCCGTCTCCTTGAAACCACCCAGTCCAGCGACGACTCTCGCCACGGTCAGCGTCTTCAGTGCCATCAGCCGTATTGTCATCGTCTGTTTCTTTGGACTTCCAACGGTTAATCTGGTTGAAAGTTCTAGGTAATTCCAGCGGCGATCGTACCCCGACGATGTCTTCAATTGTGACCAGGCGCTTTACCAGTTCTGGGATACTGAGCTGTTCTCGCTGAGTAATGATGCTGGCATTTTCCGTTGCGTCTTCCGTTGCGTCAGTATTGGCCGGAGCTGAAGACGACGGTTCAATTGTTTGGCTCAGCTGAGTATAAAACGCTTTGACTTCAGCTTCCTCTTCAGCGCGGGAGCGTTCGTGAGATTTATGGAATCCCAAAGTAGGCCAGGCTCGCGAGTCCAGGCCAGAGAGCGTTGAGCTTTCCCCTACCCAGTTGATGCCTGTCCAAGCGCGAGCATATTTCACCTGGTTGAGATTTTTACGGGCTTCGTCCATGGTCGAACCCGTGGCCCAAAAGAACTCCCAGCAATGGTTGATCCACTCTTGCCACGGGCGTTTCCAGGCATATTGCCAGGGTTGATGATCAGCCTTCTCGTCCACCTGGTTTTCTATCCAGATGCGGCATTTCAGGGCAAGTTCACGCCAAGCACGGTTGAGCGTGTCCTGGGCTGCAGTTTTAGGAAATTCGCCCCGAATCAAGATGGTGTTTGGCGTACCTCGGGCCACGTCAATGCGCGCAGGAGAAACAATGGGGTCTTGGGGCCAGGTGGCATTCTCCGCAACTTGAAAATAAGCGCGAGCGGCACGACAAATTTCATCGGCCAGATAAGACAAGATAATGGAGCTTCCATATAGATCTCGCAGCTTCCTGGATTTTTCAATAAAGTCTTGCACTGGCGAAAAGGTAATCGCCGTATAGATTTGACCTTGCATACGACCTGCCAATTAATGAGTCGATGACGTAGATTTGGACACACTGTAACAGCCTGTTGGAAGGCGGGCTTTCCAAATAGAATGTGTTCCAATAACGCAATACAGAGCAGTAGCGCTGTTTCTGGATGGTGCAATGAGGCTTAACCATTTCTGTAGGTTGCTGTTAAAGCCCCCTGGTAAGCAATTGGAAGAGGGTACTTCCAGGTTTGAGATTTTATATAAGTAAGCGACTTTGAACGTTAGATCGAGACGCTTTACCGAGAAAGCAGCTTTAAGGATCTTCTGTGATGACTCGTTTTCGACGATTGCTTTATTCCGCTACCGCCAGTATCTATCGAGTTGGAAAGCTGGCCTTCCGAGGCATTCAAGTGATTAGACGACGTTTCCAGTCTCTGTTTACCTGGTTAGGGGCGGAGCTGGCTCGTCTATTGGCTTTGCTGCAGTTAGGCCGTATTTTCCGTCGTTTGGGGTTGCCCCTGTGGACATTTCTGGGCATTGGCATTTCCACGTGGTTGTTTGAAGGCATAGGCACTCTGGTTCAGCAAGGAATTGCCCACTTAATTGGTACTGCTGATACGCCTCTGGACTGGAAAGCCTATGTTCCGGCAGGCGCATTGCTGATACTGACCCTAGCCAGTATTGGTGGGATGGCTCTGTGGCATGGCAGCCGCCGTCGATTAGCAGCAGCAGGTATGTTGAGTGCTCCTCTGCAGCAACCTACTGGGAAGCAAGAGTTAATTTTGCTGATCAGCAATCCAGAGAGCGCTATTTACGCCATTAACTATCACTTTTTGACTCACCAAACCTTAGAGCAGGTATGGTTGATTCCCTCCGATGACAGTGCCCGAGATGCCTTTGGCAAA
The DNA here is from genome assembly GCA_039815185.1 of Cyanobacteria bacterium P01_A01_bin.123. Classification (GTDB taxonomy): domain Bacteria; phylum Cyanobacteriota; class Cyanobacteriia; order Phormidesmidales; family Phormidesmidaceae; genus JBCBZT01. The sequence goes on from JBCBZT010000049.1 coordinate 48,571, forward strand.
AGCTCCCGAGATCGCATTCCAGAAATTCAGCAGCATTGTCAAACGTTGGTGGAACAGACCGGGCGATCGCTGCGGGTGGAAGTTCATTCCAACGGTGTTTCCCCAGCCGATGCTCAAGACACCTTCGATGCGGTCAATCGGATCTTTCGCCATAGCCCCTATTCAACTGAAGCCATCATTGCAGATTTCACGGGGGGGACTAAACCAATGTCAGCCGGGGTGATTATGGCTTGCTTACCTGCAGGCCGTGAGCTGCAATATGTTTCGTTCAATGGGGCAACTCAGACTTCCCATGGGCCTTTCCTAGTGGATTACCAATATAGTGCGTTTGACCTAGTGGGATGAGCAGATGGCTTCCCTCAGAGATCGCTTCTTAGCGCCGATCAATTTTGAGTTGGCTTGGGACAAGGTTGCGTCAAACCGGGGTTGTGCTGGCGTGGATGGTGAAACCGTCACTGACTTTGGCTTGCGCAAAGCTGAGGCGTTAGCAGCCCTGCGTCATGCTGTGGCGACTGGCCAGTATCGCCCGATGCCGCTCCGACAGCTGTTCATCCCAAAGAAAACGGGGGGCTGGCGGGAGCTGGAGGTGCCGATTCGGGAGGTGGAGCGGATTTTGGTGTTTATGTGTTTAGTTTGCTGCTGGCGGAGGGGTTGAATCCTTATTTAGGCAATTTGCATGGGGCGGAGCGGCAAAAGGCGTATTTGGCATTTGATTTGATGGAGGAGTTTCGATCGCCGGTTGTGGATTCGTTGGTGATGCGATTGGTGAATCAAAAGATCATTCGCCCGACGGATTTTACCTGGCCGAAGGCGAATCAGGGGGTTTATTTAACTGGGCCTGCGCGGCGAGTATTTCTGAAGCACTTTGAGCAACGCATTACAGAAAAGGTTTCGCATCCGGATGTGAAGGAGTCGATTACCTATCGACGGGTGATTCAATTACAAATTCAGTGTTATAAGCGGGCACTTTTGGGCAACCAACCCTATGAATCTTTTCAGCGGATTAGATGATGTTGGTGCTGGTGGTTTATGACATTCCGGATGATAAACGTCGGACGAAGCTGGCGACGTTTTTGGAGGGATATGGACGGCGGGTACAGTATTCGGTGTTTGAGTGTTTTATGAGTTTGGCGGAGATGACGCAACTCTATGAGGCGCTTAAGCGGCGGGTAAAGTCTGATGAGGATAATGTCAGGCTGTATTGGATTACTCGGGATTCGTTTGAGAAGGCGTTGTCGATTGGGAGTCCGCCGCCGGAGGGGCCACCAAACTTTTATATTGTTTGAGGTTTTCTTGCGGGGTTACTAACGGTTTGGGTGTTGTATTGGCACATGGGGTGGATCGGCTGAAACCCTTGTTTTCTCGTTCTGATGTGCCAAAGCCTGTTATGGCGGGGTGTTCGGGGAGTGGAGGGAGCTGTTGAGCGGGGTTAGCGCTGGGTAAATATGGTAATGTGCCAAATGAGGGGGTGAACCCCGCTCTATGTTTGGCTTCTAGGAAGTCGCACCCAACCGAAGGGCTAAATTCGGAATAGTTGGGAACTGGTCATGCAGCACGTAGGTAAAGGTTGATACCTTCACGTACGACCCCCAACCGAAGGGCTAAATTCGGAATAGTTGGAAACTTTTCTTGTTCGAGTTGTCTTAAAACCGCATTCGCATTCCGACCCAACCGAAGGGCTAAATTCGGAATAGTTGGAAACCAAAGCACTAAGCGAAGCATCCATGCCTGAATAGAAACACCAGCCCAACCGAAGGGCTAAATTCGGAATAGTTGGAAACCTTACCGAGAACAGCGCCTAACGCCTCAGCAACCGGGAGAGACCCAACCGAAGGGCTAAATTCGGAATAGTTGGAAACCTTAGTTCTGAGGTTTCATAGTAGTCTTCATCGACCAATTGCCCAACCGAAGGGCTAAATTCGGAATAGTTGGAAACTATTGGTCGGCTTTAGAGTTTGGCAATGCTTCTGCAAGATCCCAACCGAAGGGCTAAATTCGGAATAGTTGGAAACCAGACCAGTTTTCTAATAAATGAGCTAGTTGGCGGTAGCCCAACCGAAGGGCTAAATTCGGAATAGTTGGAAACTCCATGCGGACAACCAGTCGATTCAGCTCGTTACCGGACTCCCAACCGAAGGGCTAAATTCGGAATAGTTGGAAACTATAATGACAACGCCATCTCCTAGGATTGCTTCCAACAACGCCCCAACCGAAGGGCTAAATTCGGAATAGTTGGAAACGAAAACTCACACGCGCCAGTCAAAGGGGGCAAGAGGCAAAGCCCAACCGAAGGGCTAAATTCGGAATAGTTGGAAACTGTAAGGTTTCTGATAACCGAGCTTCTTAGCAATGGCATCATACCCAACCGAAGGGCTAAATTCGGAATAGTTGGAAACCCTTTTCGGGGGCTTCTGTGGTTTCAACCAATGTAGCAGAATCCCAACCGAAGGGCTAAATTCGGAATAGTTGGAAACTTGTGAAACCTTGGCCTCTGGAACTGCTAGAATTCGTTCGAGAGTCCCAACCGAAGGGCTAAATTCGGAATAGTTGGAAACCCACCAGTCAAGGTGTCGTCGCCACCAGCAACGGGAGCATCACCCAACCGAAGGGCTAAATTCGGAATAGTTGGAAACTGATATTTGGAAGAGCGGTGCTAGGAACTAGTTGCTTTGCAGCCCAACCGAAGGGCTAAATTCGGAATAGTTGGAAACTATTGGGCGTTGTGATTTCAACAGTGAGATCGGTCCCCAACCGAAGGGCTAAATTCGGAATAGTTGGAAACCTTGTAGAGGCCAGTAAAGATCCAACTAACAAAGACAGAGCAACCCACCCGAAGGGCTAAATTCGGAATAGTTGGAAACCCTTGGGCTGCGAACAGTTGCGAACCAGTGCCGAGCAACCCAACCGAAGGGCTAAATTCGGAATAGTTGGAAACCTGTCCTTCACCCAAACCTCACGACTGTCGGTCCCAGACCCCCAACCGAAGGGCTAAATTCGGAATAGTTGGAAACCAAAGCTAGGGTCATCAAATACTGCCCCCACTTCGTAGGCCCAACCGAAGGGCTAAATTCGGAATAGTTGGAAACAGATTCTTAGCGGTGTTTTTTGATGGATTTCATTCGATCTCCCCAACCGAAGGGCTAAATTCGGAATAGTTGGAAACTGGTGGCAAAAAGAGAAACGGTAGCGATGGTGATGGAAGCCCCCAACCGAAGGGCTAAATTCGGAATAGTTGGAAACCTTTCCTGATATATAGAGCGGCAGACTCAAAGAGAGAGTTCCCAACCGAAGGGCTAAATTCGGAATAGTTGGAAACGATAGTTATTGAAAGGTACCCAAGACCTTTCCAAAATAGATCCATCCCAACCGAAGGGCTAAATTCGGAATAGTTGGAAACCATCTGATCAATCTGTTCAACGGTGTACACACCTACGTACACGGCCCAACCGAAGGGCTAAATTCGGAATAGTTGGAAACCGCAGATTGCGCCTTAGCAAACCATGGATCGTCAGCACGGTTGGCCCAACCGAAGGGCTAAATTCGGAATAGTTGGAAACCAATTGAAACGATGCATGTGGTGCTACCTAACCAGTTTTTCGTCCCACCCGAAGGGCTAAATTCGGAATAGTTGGAAACTGCTGGCGTTGCTCCTGAGTCATGCTTTGCCATTGTTGCCCAACCGAAGGGCTAAATTCGGAATAGTTGGAAACTGCAAAAAGCCCAGCACACATGAAGATCTTAACAGAAACGGCCCAACCGAAGGGCTAAATTCGGAATAGTTGGAAACTCCTCCAATTTTGGGGTATTGTGTGCAGTTAAACTAAAAGCGGACCCCAACCGAAGGGCTAAATTCGGAATAGTTGGAAACTCGTCACTGAAGTCTGCACCGTACTTAGTTTTTTACTACGCCCCAACCGAAGGGCTAAATTCGGAATAGTTGGAAACAATCAGGGGGCGTAAAGCTCCCCTGGCTCCCATTGGTGCCGATGCCCAACCGAAGGGCTAAATTCGGAATAGTTGGAAACGAATCAAATAAAAACGTAACAGACTGCCCTTGAGCAATCACACCCAACCGAAGGGCTAAATTCGGAATAGTTGGAAACCAATAGGCCAGGCTTTTGCGTAATTACCAGACTTGAGCACGACGCCCAACCGAAGGGCTAAATTCGGAATAGTTGGAAACGCGCCTGGATGGCGTGGTGGTTAGTAAACATGTTCTCGCCACCCCAACCGAAGGGCTAAATTCGGAATAGTTGGAAACCAGATTCGACAACTCCGGTGTCCGGAGGAAGTTCCACCTGCCCAACCGAAGGGCTAAATTCGGAATAGTTGGAAACTAGGGTTAGACAACAAGAAGGCTAGAGCAACCATCGGGTCAACTCCCAACCGAAGGGCTAAATTCGGAATAGTTGGAAACCACCTCGCTTTTAACGGTCCAGTCGATGATCTCTAGCCCCAACCGAAGGGCTAAATTCGGAATAGTTGGAAACATGCATGTGATCAATCATACCCCGTTCTTCACTGTCAGTGCCCCAACCGAAGGGCTAAATTCGGAATAGTTGGAAACTTCCGAGGCGCTTAGTGACAGTGACGGCATCAAGCTTCATCCCAACCGAAGGGCTAAATTCGGAATAGTTGGAAACTGGACAATACAGTGGTCTGAACATCAGCCGCCTTTAGCAAGACCCAACCGAAGGGCTAAATTCGGAATAGTTGGAAACTTTTTTTCTTGCTCTTCAGCAACCCATTGAGTAAAATGTGAAACCCAACCGAAGGGCTAAATTCGGAATAGTTGGAAACTAGCCGCGACAGTCACACCAGCACCAGCAAACAGAACAGACCCAACCGAAGGGCTAAATTCGGAATAGTTGGAAACTCGTCGTCACATATGACAGAACCCGACGGATTCGTTTGCTCGAAGCCCAACCGAAGGGCTAAATTCGGAATAGTTGGAAACTTGTCAATCAGACGCTGTCTGTAGTCTCTTTGCTTCATGATTCCCAACCGAAGGGCTAAATTCGGAATAGTTGGAAACCAGCAAGCTCAGCAATGGGGCGGTTGAAACCAGAATTCAACCCAACCGAAGGGCTAAATTCGGAATAGTTGGAAACCTATTACGCCGAAAAACGTAAGCAGCCGCTGTAGAACCAAACCCAACCGAAGGGCTAAATTCGGAATAGTTGGAAACATCGGAGATCCGCTGAGACTGATAACATGAATTTCAATGATGCCCAACCGAAGGGCTAAATTCGGAATAGTTGGAAACAAACCTACGCTGACGATTAGCGCAAGAAAACAACATCCGGCCCCAACCGAAGGGCTAAATTCGAAATAGTTGGAAACTCAGAAATGGGAGTTTTTCGGCCTGTCCCAATAAAGGATACACCCAACCGAAGGGCTAAATTCGGAATAGTTGGAAACTCAAGCTCAGCTGCGCTAAGGCAAGATATTTCCGCTGTTGCCCAACCGAAGGGCTAAATTCGGAATAGTTGGAAACATACACGCATTACACGCGTTGGTTCCAATGATTGCGCCCGCCCCAACCGAAGGGCTAAATTCGGAATAGTTGGAAACTTCCGAGGTCTAAACCTCCGAAGAACGCTCTCGACTGTTGGGAAACCCAACCGAAGGGCTAAATTCGGAATAGTTGGAAACACAAACCCTGTAGAGGGGTTATAGGTGAGTGCATTGTATGCCCAACCGAAGGGCTAAATTCGGAATAGTTGGAAACAAATCATGGTGCAGCAAGGTTCCGAGCCCGGTCGCTTTGATCTTGCCCAACCGAAGGGTTAATTTCGGAATAGTTGGAAACTGATTTAATTTTGCTATTTTAATACAATCTTTAAACCCCTACCGAAGGGTTAATTTCGGAATAGTTGGAAACCTTTGATTTCTGCCCAGCTACCACGGAATAGCCGATAACCTACCGAAGGGTTAATTTCGGAATAGTTGGAAACAAGTTGTTGAACGTATTGTACAAATTGAAGGAGAACCTACCGAAGGGTTAATTTCGGAATAGTTGGAAACTCGACCTCGCTGTTATCCTGTTCAACTTTGGGAAAGTTCCTACCGAAGGGTTAATTTCGGAATAGTTGGAAACTATTGAAGCAGTTTACCAAAGTTTTATC
>JBCBZT010000045.1:0-62859 GCA_039815185.1 Cyanobacteria bacterium P01_A01_bin.123
ACCCTCCCTCGCGGGAACGCCCTTGCCTTAAGCTAGTCGTTGTTGTCTCTCGGCTCCTATGATTTTCGAGCATTTGGACACTGGTTCTCCGACAGGGGACTTGCACCCCATTAGTTCACGCCCGTGCCGGGCGTACACAAGCGCATGCAGACGGACATTTTCACTCGCTACGCTCCTGAAAACGCCGCTGATGCGGAGAGTTATGCCGCCACTTTTAACATTCTTCAGAAGCCCCCAAGAAGTAGGGGTAAGCTGTTAAGTGTATAAATTGCATGATTTTCACTCTGAAGTCCTTTCCACAAGTGAGATCGATTGGAGCTTTAGATGCTGATAGCTCGCTTACTGTGAAAAGTTTTATATATTATGGTTCGTTTTCGTCATAGGGCAATCAACAAGGGTGTTCTTGAGTTATTTAGACCGATGTTTTCGCAATACTATCTTGTATTAGGTAACCAAAGTTGAAGCGGGTCATGGTAGTCAACAATAAGATGGCAATCATACTTATGCTCTTACATTGCGGATGACTGAGGAGAGATCACTTTTATGACTACAACTACTTTGATTGCCGAATTTTTAATATCTGGACTTATTATTATAGTAACAATCTTCTTCACCTCTCTCTCAATTCTAGGAATTCATGACCTGAGGTTTTTGATTGAGCTTAAGGATCTATCTACGATGATTATTTTGCTGATATCTGCTGTGGCATATTTCTTAGGAGTACTGCTTCAAAGACTGATTTCTCCACGAGTGGTATTTAATAAACTTTGTCAGATCAGCCTACTAAAGAAATCACTACTGAAACCAGGTGGACAATGGACACCTGAACATGGTGAAGCATTTTACACAGTTCTACAATATGGTTCTGAGCATTTGATCACGCGGGTTCAGTATAAACAGAGTATGACTCGTTTAATTACGGCTGCAACAATTACCCTACCATTTTTAGGAGTTAGTCTAATAGCTTGGTTGTTTACTGGCTATGGTTGGCGATCTGGCTTACTATCACTCATAGCCTTTACTGTAATTTGGGTGTTAACCATAATTGCCAGTTTTCAAGCACATATGAGTTTCAATCGGATAATACTCTATTCGAGGCAAGCAATTCAAAATAAGATTTGAAAGGTAAAGATGACTGAGGACTAAGCGGCATAACAATTCCAATGCACCGAACAAAGTCCAGTGATCAGTAAGTTATAGAGGCCTTCTGTGTCCGATGATTGGAAACGTTATACGCTTTGACTTTATTGTATGGCAGCACTTCTTCACATCATTTCAAAACAAGAGGCCGAAACTGCAAAAGCCTCTGGCGTTTACAAACCTAATAGTTTGAATAGTGAAGGATTCATTCATTGTTCGTACCCAAAGCAAGTGTGTCGTGTTGCAAATTATCTCTTTAAAGGAAGCGCTGACCTAGTTTTACTCGAAATAGACAAAACTCAGCTCACTTGTGAAGTTATTGATGAAGACCTTTATGAAAGTGGTGAATTGTTTCCTCATATCTATGGTGAATTACCTTGGAAAGCAGTAATTGCTGTACACGATTTTCCGTGTAGCAATAATGGGGAGTTCAAATTGCCAGTGTCGGTCAGAGTATAACTAAGCGCTGCAAGGGACGCCGACTCATGCAGTTCAAAATCTAGAGTAGGAGTTAGATCGCACACCATTGTAGGCTGGGTTGACGCAAGGAAACTCAGCATTACCTTCTGCTCAAAACTGTTACTGTTTCTCCCATATCTGCGATCGCCGCCTAACTATCCGGTTGCACCCGATGGAGTACAGTTGATCAGCCAGTATAGTGAGATAATCTCCCACGGGTGAACCGGGGCGTCAACCCCCCGAGTTGAATGAAGTAAACCTCGGATATCGTTGAGTTAGCGATCGCTTCAAATAGTGGCACAGGCGAAGCATCTTAGCGTTGCCTCGCCGGGCGGTTTCAGCCTTTCAGGTGGAGACATCGATTAAACCCGACTTAGCCATTGGCTAAGTCAGGAGTGTCAGCGACAATGGGTGAACTGACCCTCCTTTTGGGCAAAATGCAGTAGAAAAGTTGATTGCATTATCGAAAGGCTTCACTCCAATCAGTAAATAGACTGAAAGGAGTGAGCGGACAATAGAAGCTATCCCAATCGACACGACAGTACAACATGGGACAGGTTGGGCAAATTACCTATCAAGTTGGCGGTAGCTTAGCCAGTCATGCAACGAGCTACATTCAGCGGCAAGCAGACACAGCACTTTATGATGCGCTCGCGAGGGGGGAATTATGCTATGTGCTGAATGCTCGTCAGATGGGCAAGTCATCATTACTAGTACAAACCAAACATCGATTGCAGCAGGTGGGCTATCGATGTTGCGTCATCGATATTACCAACATTGGCAGTGAAAACATTACCCCATCGCAGTGGTATACCGGCTTGATTCACGATCTCTGGCGCGGGTTTAAGCTATTGCGGCAGATCAAATTATCTGAATGGAAAGCTGAAGAAAACTCGTTCTCCTTGCTCCACCGACTCAGTCACTTCATTGGGAATGTGCTACTCCAACAATTTCCCGATGACCCGTTGGTGATTTTCATTGATGAGATTGATAGTATCCTCAGTCTGCCGTTCTCAGTCGATGACTTCTTTGCCCTAATTCGATTTTGCTACAACCAGCGGGCGATCAATCCAGACTATGAGCGGCTCAATTTTGCTCTGTTTGGCGTGGCCACGCCCTCCGATCTGATTCGCGATCGCAGCCGTACCCCCTTTAACATCGGTTGCCCTATCGACCTCAGAGGCTTCACCTTAGCAGAAGCAAAGCCGCTGGCCCAGGGACTCACCCTTGAACAAGGCAACCCAGACGCTGTCCTAAAAGCTGTTCTAGACTGGACTGGGGGACAACCTTTTCTCACCCAAAAACTGTGTCAGCTGATCGTCGAACAGGGGCAACAAACCGCCCATGGCCAGTTGATCATCCCCCCTGGCAACGAAGCCTTTTGGATCGATAGCCTGGTGCGCGATCGCCTACTGAAAAACTGGGAATCAAAAGACGAACCGGAGCACCTACGCACCATTCGAAATCGGATTTTGAACAATCCCGATAAATCTGGCCGACTCCTAGGGATTTATCAGCAGGTTTTAGAAAGTGATCGCGGAGATATATCAACTTCCCTCCCTTCCGCCTTGTCCCACTCTCCCCCGGAATCCCTCACTCCACTAACACTCACAACCGCCGACGATTCCCCCGAACAAACCGATCTCCTCCTCTCCGGTCTGGTCGTCAGGGAGGGCAATGTCCTGCGGTTGAAGAATCCTATCTATGCCGAGGTGTTTAATGCCGATTGGGTAGCCCAGCAGCTAAGTCATTTGCGGCCCTACTCACAATTGTTGAAGCGTTGGATGGCTTCTGGAAAATCCGATGAGTCTCGACTTTTACGGGGACGGGCCTTGCTGGATGCTCAGCAATGGTCTCAGGGAAAACAGCTAAGTGACCTGGACTACCAGTATTTAGCGGCATCGGTGGAGTGCGATCGCCAAGCGGTTCAACAAACTGTGGCTGCAGAACGGCTCCAAGTGCAGCTCCAGCAAGAACAAAAAACCGCCAAACTCCAGCGACGTTTTTTAGGGGCGGTGAGTGCAGGGTTACTCACCGCATTGGGGTTTGGGTTATTTACGGTGCAGCAATCGCGTCAGGTTCGCATCAGTGAAGTCGAGGCATTAACAACCGCCGCCGAAGGCAGCTTTGATTCCCATCGGCAGTTAGAGGCGCTGCATCAAGTGATTCAAGCTGAGGTCAAATTGAGCCACCTAATGGCCCCACCGCAAGATGTAGAGCGGCGGGTTGAGACAGTAATGCGACGGCTGATTGATGGCACCCATGCGATCAATCGGCTGGATTTGGGGGCAGGCGTCCAAGCGATGGCCGTCGATCCGACAGGTGAATTGATTGCAGTCGTGACGGTGGATGGGGTTTTGAGCTGGTGGCAACCGGACGGGCAGCCGGATGAGGAGGTTGCCGTTACCCCCCAAGGAAGCGTGACTGATGTGGCTTTTAGCCCGGATGGTAACCAGATCGCGATCGCCTTGGGGAATCAAACCATCGAGATCTGGCAACCCGACGGCACCCTGACAAACACCCTGACCGGGCTACCCGAGGATTTACGCCACCTGGAATTTAGCCCGGATGGTCAACGCTTGCTGGTGAATGCAGAGGCTCGCGGGGCATATCTGCTGAAGCTGGATGGTACCCGCCTCAAACAATGGGACAACGCCAATCCTATCGCTTTTAGCCCCAGTAGTGACTTGATCGTGACGGCAAAAATGCCCTCGCTACAGAACTTAAGCCAAAATGATAGACGTCCTTCTCCCAGAGACGTGCAGCTCACGCCAAACGCCGCTGTTGATCCGAGCAAGCAATCGCCACCAGCCGAGGCCCCGCCCAACATAGTCATATGGGATGCGATGGGAAATCCCATCAACGCTTTCCACACGGGTTTTAGTCCAACGTTTGCCTTAGCGGTTAGCCCTGGGGGGCAGTTCATTGCGCTGGCCAGGATAGATGGCAAGGTAGAACTCTGGACGCCAGATGGGAAACTGGCCAAAACTTTCTACGGTGAACAAGGTAAGGTGCAGGCTATTACCTTTAGCCCAGATGGCCAGTTGATGGCAACAGCCAACAGTGACGGCACAGTCTACCTGTGGCAAACCCAAGGCGGTTTACTCAAAACCTTTTCAGGCCATCAAGCAACGACTCGGCATCTCGCGTTTAGCCCAGATGGGCAATGGTTAGCCTCCGCTTCAGACGATGGCACCGTCAGACTTTGGCATCCCCAGCAACCCCTCCAAGAAACCCTGGCAGCCCATACTGATCTGATTGTGGGGCTGGCCTTCACCCCAGATAATCAACAACTCCTGTCTTTCTCTGTCGATCAGTGGATGAAGATCTGGCAGCGGAACGAAACCAAAGCTTTTCAGGCAGTGCCGATTCAGAATCAGGTGACCCGCATCTTCCATTTCGGCTTGGCCGTTAGCCCAGATGGCCAGACAATTGCTAAATTTTTACGCGGAGATCAGATCGAGTTGATGGGGGCAGACGGCAAGGTTTTTCAAACGTTGGCAACTGGGCGGGTCCACGGGGCAGCGTTTAGTCAGGATGGTCAGCGTTTAGTCACGGGGGGCAGCGATCGCACCGCCAAAATCTGGTCACGTCAGCAGAATGGCCTATTCGCAACTCAGCCGAGTCAGGTGTTGACCGGGCATGAAGCCAGGGTCAACCGTGTAGCCCTGAGCCCCGATGACGATTTGATCGCGACGGGTTCAGCAGACAATAGCATCAAGCTCTGGCGCAATCACCAACTCGTCACCACACTCATCGGACACCAAGCTGAGATCACCCACCTGGCCTTTAGCCCCGATGGCAACTGGCTGGCTTCTGGCGCTGCTGACAATACGATTAAACTTTGGCGACCCGACGGTACCCTCGTCCAAACCTTGGAGGGCCACAGTGCCGCGATCGCGTCCCTAGCCTTTAGCCCCGACAGCCAACGCTTAGCCTCTGGCTCAATCGACAGCACAGTCAAAGTTTGGCAACCCAACCACCCGAACCCATTGTTGAGGACCCTAACGGGCCATCAGGGCTATTTATCCACCGTTGCCTTTAGTCCCGATGGTCAGTTAATCGCCTCCGCTGGGATTGATCGCAAGATCATCCTTTGGCATCTCAATGAGATTTTGCAGATGAACGAACTGGACTATGCCTGCCAATGGCTGGAGAATTATTTACACTATAGTCCAGCGGTGATAGAGCGCGCTCGCCAGTTATGTGCAAAGTAAGTGGAGCGTGCCGTTAAGCACAGGGTGCAATTGGGGCTGGCTGGGAATTCACAATAACGCGATTACGGCCTAGATGCTTAGCCTGATAAAGTGCTTCGTCAGCAGCAGCAATCAGGCTTTCAGGCGAACGGTGAGGTTGTGGCGTGATGCTCGCAACACCCAAACTGGCGGTGACGACTTTAGTCGCAACCAGAGAGGTGACATGGGCAATTTTTAGCGCTGCAATGTTCTCTAAAAGCCTATAGGCAAGTTGTTGCGTGCCGTAGAGATCTGTCGTCGGCAAGAGCACTGCAAACTCTTCGCCCCCATAGCGCGCCACCAAATGGTTTGGGTTTTTCAAGCTACCGCGCAGGGTACGGGCTATTTGCTGCAAACAGCGATCGCCCGCAGGATGTCCGTAGGTGTCGTTGTAACCCTTAAAGTAATCGACATCGAACAAAATTAACGACAGTGGTAATCTCCTTGCCGCCAATCGTTGCCATTCCGCAGCGAGACGCTCATCAAAATAACGACGATTGGCAATGCCGGTGAGACTATCGAGATTGACTAAGGTTTTGAGCTGGGCATTTTCTTGCTCAAGCTGCTGCAAACGGGGGGTGGGTAGGTTGCGGATCAAAGCTTGTGTGGCAAAGTACTGGCGATATAGATTGCACGCAGAGACACCGCGATTGCCAACTAGCCTCACTAAGCCTAGACTAGCCAATTGGTAAGCCGGTATCGCATCGATTTCAACGGCACTTGGGCTGGTAACGACTTGCTTTAAAGCGCTTGCCAATCGAGGTTGCTGGATAACGCGATCTAGCTGACTGCGCAAATGGTGGCTGTACACCCCAGATTGGGTTGGCGCTGTTTTTAACAGTTGGGCCAAGGAGCACTGACTGTGTTGGAGATGATAAAACGCGAGTGAGAGCAGATAGGGATGTCCGCCGACCATGGCAGTCAATCGGTCGAACTCGGATTCGCTTAATTGCCTTATGCCATAGTGCTGTGCCAGGGCTTGAATCTGCTGATGATCGAAGGGGTCTAACTGAATCGGCACCCCCACATTGAACGGCGACTGATGAATGCTTAAGGGCACATAAACTTCGGTGGAGTGAGCTACCACCATTCGTAGCTTTTGAAAGCAGGCCAGATGTTTGGCTTGTTCGTGCCAGTATCGCAGCAGTGGAAAGAAATCCTTAGCAATCTCAGGGTGTTCAAAAACTTGATTGACTTCATCGAAGGCAATGACGATGGGGGTCTCAATTTGATCTAGCAAATAGGCTTCAAAATAAAAGGTGCAGCTGATTTTGTCACCAATGTCGTCATCCCAGTAGTGATCTAACTCAATCGGTAAGTGAAGCTGACGAGAAACCGTAGCACAAAACCAGCGCAAAAACTTTGACAGACTGCCGTAGACAGCCGTATCGGCCGCTTGAAAGTCGATGGAAACAGTTCGGTATTTCTGAGTTCGCGCCTGGGCTAATAACCTCAGCAAGAGGGAACTTTTACCCATCTGTCGCGGGGCTTTAATCCGGGTAATGCTGCCTGGCTGTTTGATATTGTCGTAGGCCAGGGTTTCCAAAGGGGGCCGTTGAATGTAATAGGGAGAGTTTAACGGTAATGTACCGGAGGGGAATGCCGACATTACACCTCATTAGGAGAAGTTTTCATTAATGCAAATTTATGGTTCCCAATTTCTACGGATTTTGACTAGGTATATTTACAGATCTGTGATCTTGATCACGATTAGGTCAGCTTTTCCCATTGGATCTTAGATCCCGTCCGCCTCAAGATCCAATGGCTCTCCTGAGCGATCAGCTCAAGCGTCTTTCCTTGTCAGGGCACAAGATTTCAAATCGGATACAAGTGAGGGTTACCCGCTTGATTTGTGGGTAGGTTGCAGACAGGTAAAATCTACTTCTGCCAGTGCTTCATCCGGCAACACAAAAGAATTGCCCAATAAGGCTTCGTCCCACTCGATGAGCTCGGGGAAACGAATACCGGGTAACACTGATACCGCAAAGATCTCTTGCACAGCGTCTTCAAACTTGAGAAAAGCGATCGCTTCAGCGGTTTCAATATTGATCACCCAGACCCCGCAGATCCGCTCTTGCAACCGCTCGGTAATTGGAATCCCACTAAACACCGCCGTTTCTCTCACCTGAGACAGTCCAACAAATGCCAGTGGCCCCCAAAAGTCTAATCCTCGGGTAAACCCGGGCAACTGCACCACGGTATGCAATTGACCCGTGGCTAAATCAACCGTGGCTAAACTACCCTGGCCAGATTCTAAAACCCAGAGTTGGTCGCGATACCACCGGGGTGAATGGGGCATCGAGAGCCCTTGAACCAAAATTTGATGAGTGGTGGTATCCATTAAAATGCCACCGTTGGCCTTATTCTCTCGCCAACCGTTGGCCGTATCGGTCATACCTAGGGCCGTAACATAGCGAGGAACATGGTCTCTAATGCCTAAGCCATTTAAGTGGCAGCGATCGCTTAGATCATAGGCACTAATAAACGGGGGCCGCCAACGGGGTACAAAGCTGTTTTTCTGATCTGAAGTGCATAGACAGGAGAAACGAGTATTCACAAACCACAATTCATCGCCAATGTAGGCCATTTCGTGGATGTCGATATTGCCTGTCACGTGGCGATCGCGCGGTAGATAACAGCCATCATGTTTACCGGGTGGGTCAAGCTTTTCGGCCACCGCTGGCACGTTACGGAACTCCCAAATTTGATAGGCGGTGCCTAGGGCTAGCTTTTCAAGATCGGCGGCTACTCCCATAGGCTGATTAAACACGCGGAAGTGGGTGTTAAGTTCCTCACCATCAGCCCGCACCACGATCAGTTTGCCTGCCTGGTAAGTCGACACCACGAGAGAAATGCCGCACTGATTCAAAATCTCGGTCAGATTTTGGGTGTGCACACTCCGCAACGGTTGGAGGCCATTAGGGGAAGAATGAGGCGATGGGGGGGAATTCATGGCGGAGCAATAGAACAATTTATTTTTGGAATTACGCTCAGATGGCTCAATCTTTCAATCTCAATCTTTCAATCACGATCTCCAAAAAATGAAATCGGATTATCCTGTCTAGCTATTCTGAGGTAATAGAATAGCGGTAGACAAGATAGCTCTCTCGATTCAAATCAACGCTGTAGGACTTCGTAGATGGTTCAAAGTATTGCCATCAGCAACTTGACTCTGCCTGAATTGGCGGAAGCGAGAAACCTCAGACTAACAAGCGATCCACGCTTTTTCTCAGAGTGGCAGACAGAGTTACCCGAGCTGAGCCCTGAAGAAACCCACTATCTAGATCAGGTACAACAGGAGTATTTCGATCAAACCCGCAGTGGTTCCATTTCTGAGGGATTGATCAAACTCATCGTAGTTTCGCCGTTGTTACATCTGGCAGGATTTTATCGCCGTCCCTTCGAGGTCAAGCTGGAAGAGTCTGTACAGGTGGAAGTGACCGAAGCCGAGACGCTATGGCGGGGGCGAATTGATGCACTTGTGATTAAAGATAACTTTTGGGTTTTGGTGGTCGAAGCTAAAAATTCATCATTTGGGATTGATATGGCTATTCCCCAGGCGTTGGGTTACATGTTGGCAAGTCCTCATCCAGCCCATGCAGCCTATGGCTTGGTCACTAATGGCAGTAGTTTTGCATTTCTCAAGCTGATGCAAAATCCCCAACCCCGCTATGACGTTTCAGAAATCATGTTGTTGCTCCCTGGCAGAAACGTGTTGTATCGAGTCCTTCAAGGAATGAAGCAGTTGGGAAAATTGATTAATAGACCTCTCGCATGAATTGAGGAGGTATTCTGCATACTACTTTATCCGCGTATCGGGGTAAGGGGCCGTGGATTGGGCCCAGGAAGTGGAAAGGGGTTGGGGCTGTGCGGGAGAACGATAAGCCCGTTGGGCTAGGCTGGTAGTCCCCCCCAACAAGACCGCCACCGCAGGGGCAAAGATTGGAATCCAGCCGCCCTGGATAAAGCAAACACCCGCGATCCCGACGATCATGACAACACTGCCCGCTGTCCCAATACCCACCCAAAGAGAACGGTGCAGTAATCGGGGGATTGCAGCACCGATCAAGGCCCACCCCACAATCCAGATGGCTTCAACCCAATTGGGCCAAAACCAGGGTAAGACTTGTTCCCCTAGGGCCACCGCCAGGATTTGATGAACCATGTTGGCGTGAACCACAACCCCGGCCATTTGGTGTTCATCGCTGAGTTTGGCACTGTAAGGGGTATAAAACAAATCTCGCCCGCTGCTAGCCGTCATGCCAATCAAAACGATTTTCCCTTCAACCCAGGTGGGGTCGAAGTCTCCGGCCAATACCTCACTCAAGCTGACGCGACGAGCCACTTGATCAGGGGAATGATAATCGAGCAAAATATCATCTCCCCGCCCGTCAATTGTTTGATAGTTACCGGCGGTAGCGGTGAGTGGCTTAAAAACGGCTTCACCCAGTCTCATATGGTTAGGGTTTTGGTCACTGGCCTGGGAGTTAATGCCGTCAGCAGCCAAATATTTAAGCGCAAGTTGCAGAGAGAAGGAAAGCAAGACTTCACTGTCAGGTTGATTGTCGCGTCCTAAGAACAAGAAGCTACGACGAATCACATTGTCTGGATCCGCGGGGAAATCATTAAACCCCACCCGCTCCGGTGGAATAGACTCCGGTGGCGGAATCGTCTCGTCAGCAGTGTTACCCAACTTGGTAATCACGATGGTGTTATCGGCTTGGAGGGCCTGAATTAAGAGATCATGGCCTGGGGGTTGGGGAATTTCGCGGTGCAGATCCAGGCCGATAGCACGGGGAGAAAAGGCCTGTAAGGTTTGAATTACTTCGGCGATCGCTTGGTCAGAAGGCGTTGCCCGTTGTTGCTGACGCAAATCAGCTTCGGTAATCTCGACGATCAGCAATCTGGGGTCGGGGTCAGAGGTTGCTTGTTGCTGCACTAACGTGTCGTAGAGCTTGAGTTCGACGGCCTGAAACCCACCCACTTGACGAATACCCAACACTAAACCCGCCGCAGCTAGAGTTGTGACGGCAAGGTTCCGCAGCAAGCGCAACCGTTGTTTGCGGGGAGCAATTGTAGAGACATCCCAAGGTACTGTGAAGTCTTGGAGATCAGCAAAGTCTTGGGAGATTTGCTCTAGGCGGGTTAAATCATGTAGCACCTCAGCAGTGGTTTGATAGCGGTAGTAGTAAGAATGGCGGATCAATTTACTCAACACCAGCTTTAAACCAATGCTGGCGTCAGCGTGGGATTGCCAAACGATTTCTGAGGTTTGCGGGTCTTCGGCCATTTGCCCCGGCGATAACCCAGTCAGGGCTTGAATGGCAGTCATCCCCAGGGCATATAAATCGCTGCCATAACGAGGCTTTCCTGTGAGTTGCTCTGGCGGGGTATAGCCCTGGGTGCCAATGCCGACGGTGAGGGTAGAGTCTTCACCAGAACTGAGCTGGGTGCGAATCTCTTTAACGGCACCAAAATCGATCAAGACGAGCTTGCCATCTTGGCGACGGCGAATCAGGTTACCGGGTTTGATGTCTCGGTGAATGACGTGGTTGTCGTGGACAAACTGCATCACTGGCAGCACATCTTCGAGCAAGGCAATAACGTCGGCTTCACTCAAGCGATCGCGGAGTCTAAACTCTTCGCCCAGGGGCAACCCTTCAATAAACTCTTGCACCAGATAAAACTCTTCCCCATCTTCAAACGAGTCAAGCAGTTGGGGAATGCGATCGTGCTGTCCTAGTCGGCGCAGCGTTTTGACTTCGGTTTCAAACAGCCGCCGGGCCACTTTGAGGAAGGTGGGGTCATGGCTAGCGGGTTTGAGCTGCTTGACGACACAGAGGGAAGGAGCCACATCAGTGGCTGGCGTTGGCCCTGGCGATAATTGCTCATCCCTCGCCAAATAGGTCTGACCAAAACCGCCAGACCCCAAGGTTTTTAAAATTGTGTATCGATTGGCGAGGCGCGTCCCCAACATAGTGACAATGGAACCGTTATTCCCTTAATTATGGAGCATACAGAATTGTGGCACACTGACTCCGGGGGCTAGGCCGGTTTAAGCCCCGATAGCACCCGATTTGCAACAATGGATATCCCCGTGATTACAGGAACAACCCAGCTACTCGGTGTGATTGGCGATCCGGTTGAGCATTCCCTCTCACCCGTGATGCACAATGCCGCGATCGCCCAATTAGGCGCTAACTTTGTTTACTTACCCTTACCTGTCCCTACCGGAAAGCTTGCCATCGCGATCGCTGGGTTTGAAGCCATCGGCCTCAAAGGATTCAACATTACCATCCCCCACAAGCAAACCATCATGCCGTTGCTGGCTGGGGTCAGCGACATTGCCCAGGCAGTGGGCGCAGTTAACACGGTTTGGTGGGAAGCTAGGGGCTGGCAGGGTACGAATACTGATGTCGCCGGATTTATTGCACCACTGCAGTTGTTTGAGCGTAGTTGGTCTAAGACGATTGCTTTGGTGTTGGGCAACGGCGGCGCAGCCCGAGCCGTGGTGGCAGGCTGCACCCAACTGGGATGTACCGAAGTGTGGGTGGTTGGACGACGCGCCGAAAAGCTCAATGCCTTTGCCGAAAGCTGGCAGCGATCGCCGATTCAGCCCCCCTTAACAACCTTTACCTGGGACAAACTGCCTGAGCTGCTCCCCAAGGCGGGATTGGTCGTCAACACCACACCCGTTGGGATGCATCCTAAAGTAGATGCCTGTCCGTTAATGCCTGATGAAATGGCAATGATGCCATCAGGGGCGATCGCCTACGATTTGATCTATACCCCCAGCCCAACCCAATTTTTACAACAGGCAAAAGACAAGGGCGCGATCGCCATTGACGGTTTAGAAATGCTGGTGCAGCAGGGGGCAGCGGCGCTGTCGTTGTGGCTAGACCAACCTGCGCCAGTGGACGTGATGCGGCAGGCTTTAAAGGCTCAGCTAAATCTTTAAGCGCGATCGTACGATGGCAATTGGCTACGGATAGATGCAAGATAACACCCCAAATTCCCAGGATTAACCTTCAGATCTGACAGATAAGATTCCGAAATCCAGAAGTTAACCTAAAAGTTTCCTGTTTAATCCCTAAAAGGCTGAGTGTTATCTCGCAGATCTGATGTATGACTACGGAAAAGTCGGGTATTATCTTGCAGATCTGACGTTGAATATAATAGTTAGCATTCCACGCGCTAATGCACCTTCAAGGTGGGAGTAACTGTCAACCATATGGCGACAATTGGCAATTCAAAACGCTGATTAGTTTTAGTTGCTGAGTAAACATAGTTAGACCTACTCTGCCCCATCAATTCCTTCCACCATGAATTGAAGAATTAGGGCATTTGGCTTGAGTCTAATCCTCTACTTTTGATGAGCTACAGCCTTTCAGATACTGGCTAAGCCGTGTTACCCCTTGTGAGCCATGCCAAAATCCCTAGCTGAGAAAGTTTAACGACTGACACGAGCTTTCCACACAGAACCTTTCAACTATTATTAAACAATGATCGAATCTTTGAGAAATAAAGTGCGGGACGCCCTGCCGAAGAACGGAGGTGGGAGCGCACTTCATTATTTTGCTGAAGATATTTTTTGCATTAAAGAAGTAGATATCTCTGAGTTAAACGAAACAATTTATGAGCCAGCACTATGCGTCGTACTTCAAGGTGAAAAGCAAACAAATCTGGACAATCGCACTCTTCGACTGTCAGCTGGAGATTCTATCATAATAAGTCATCACGTGCCTGTGTATGCGAAAATCACGCGGGCATCGGTCGAAGTTCCCTATCTCTCGCTGATTATAAAATTAGATATGAAAATTATTCGGAGTCTTTATTTTGAGATTGAGCAGATCATTGAAAAACAAGAACGTGCTCTCTCTGTTGATTCAGAAAGAGCAGACAGTGCGCTTATGAATACCGTTGATCGCTTCATAACAGCCATGGAGGACCCACTCGAAGCTGAGCTTATTGGCCCCTCTCTTTTTAAGGAATTGCACTTACGAGTGCTAAGGGCTCCCCATGGCGGAATGCTTCGCCAAATGATCCCAAGCAATAGCGCAGCTAACAATATTGCCCAAGCGATCAAATACATACGAAATAATTATCGTACTAGGCTCCTTGTCACTGAAATTGCACGTGAAGTTGGCATGAGTGAGTCGTCTTTTTACAAAAAATTCCGCGAAATAACAGCGACGACTCCGCATCAATATCAAAAAACCCTACGCCTTATAGAGGCTCACGCTCTTCTGTCATTAGATGTGTATTCTGTTTCTGATGCAGCTTTTGCCGTCGGCTATGAGAGCGCAAGTCACTTTAGTAGAGACTATTTAAAGAAATTTGGCATCCCGCCGAAGGAAACCAAAGCCACTGCAACGTGAGCGGCGAAACTAGCTTTGGTGTAGTGGAGAACCTGGCTAGTCGCTCACAGACATACAAAATGCGTTTCGAGAACACTCATAGCGTCTGGCGCAGCCGCACGTTAGACGCTGACCTCATATCTTGTAAAACTCGAGATCGGGACCGGCAAAGGGGGCTAATGCATCGATCCGTCTCTGAAGTTCGGCCTGGTTCCAGTTCCATGTTTCGCGCGCTATGGCAGCATTTTGGGAAACCTGTTGGACGCTTTCCATACCACTGACAAGGCAAGTGACAGGCAGGGACCATGCAAAGCCGAAGGCATCCTCCAAGGAAATAACGTCCGGTATTACCGGCTCAAGGGAGACTTCTGTACAACGCCAGCCCTGGTTTCCTCCAAAGAACCGCCCGTAGACCAGCGTTTTCATAGCCAACACGCCGATGCCAGCCTCTACGCATCTGGGCAGCACATTAGTAAGAAAGCTATTGAAGTGAGGGTCAGCAGGGTTGACCGGCATCATCGCAGCAGCCATCCTCACCCCCCGGTTTTCGATCTCCTCCAGCATCGTGAGATGGCCTTCAAAGGAATCATGGCCGGTGAAACCAATGTGCCTGACCTTTCCTGCTTCCTGGGCCTCAAGAAAGGCATCGAGTATACCGTCTCGGATGCGCTCTTCCACACGCTCTGGGGTTTCAAGGGCATGCACCTGCCATAGGTCTACGTAGTCGGTCCTCATGCGGGAGAGGGAAGCATCGAGATCCGCTAGAGCGTCTGCCTTATTTCTGGCCAAGGTTTTGGTCATGATGAAGGAAACATCTCTGTAGTTGGGCGTGAGGAATTTCCCATAGCGTTCCTCTGCTACTCCATCACTGTATAGGGGGGCATTGTCGAAGAAACGTATCCCCTCCTCCAAGGCTTTTTCGATGATGGCCTGCGCGTCTCTTTCCGAGGCTCTCCCTATGTGGTCTCCGCCTGCCCCTAGGTTGGTCACAGCGGGACCGGACGACCCCAGATTGCGCAAAGGCAGGAGCCTGCCTAGCCGGTCGGAGGTGGAGGCGTTAGCCGCGGTCGTATTCTCACCACTGAAATAGCCAGACACTGTCAGACTGGCGGTAAAGCCCGCCAGCATAGCGATTAATTCCCTGCGATTCAATTTAGCTATACCCATATAGCCGTCAATAGCCGAGGGTTTTGATCGATGATCGGGTTTGCGAGCTTTCATGCTTGAGGTCTCCTTTCAGAGTCTTTATGCATAGCGACCTCCGATAAATACCTGGTTCAACTTTCTTGAACGTATCATTGTCAGCCGCGTTGCACTTATCCGATCCTCCGCGATCCATGCCAAATCCTCCATGGCGCAAAATTGGCCTAACATGTTGCTGCAGCGAACGCTTCGATTGCCCCGATCCTGCTAAAACTTTGGAGATCTCGGCGCGTCCGAACGTTATTATCGAGCTGATGAACGATCCCGACGTACGCTGGCACATGCCAGTTGCCTGGGGATACTTTGAAATGTCCGATTGCGATCGCTTTGTGAGTGCAAAAGAGCGGATGTGGGAATGATATGGAAAGACATTTCAGTGACATTCGATTCACGAAAGTTCAAAACAAAGTCAACGAGAAATGGTACAGTTGGCTTTCTGATGCGCTCTCTATTCCCTATCTTAAAAATAAAGAGTGTCATATTCACCTTGAATTCAATGATGATGATCTTGATCGGTTTCAAAGAGAAATTGAGATTACAGTAAAAAATACTTTACGGCTGAACGAAAATCATCGAAATCAAACTAAACCACATCTTTTTGCCTACTATAAAGATGTTGTGCTGGTTATTGGTGAAGAAAATCTTGAAGAGATGCCCACGCTAGAGACTGAGGAGAACATCTTCAATTATGTCGATTTAACACGATTGAGTATTGGCAAAGGTAGTCTTTCTGATAATTTCTATGCGAACTTTAGTGGAAACTGTGATTGGGAGATAGAACATGGCGTTTCGATATCCTTTTTATGGGGAGAAGAACTGGCTATGGTATCGAGCGTCAGTCACATCTGTAATTCGGATGCCTATGCAGACAAAGATAAAGATCAATATATCTATATAGGAAGCAATATCAAAACAACCCTAGCGTAGAACAAAAAATCAATGCCTGCTGCATTTTACCGTTAGGCTTTACCTGCCTACAAACAACAGTGATAAAGAGAACATGCCCCTAATTGAATTGGATTTGCCAAACCCCATGTCATTACGAGGAGGGTGGGCTGCAATGGCAGCAGTACTCGCTTCCCGAAGATGGGACGGTGACGTCTACGCCACCCCAAACCAATGGCTGTATCACGACGGCGGTGGCAACTGGGCTTGTTTGCGTTTTCAAGATAAGGGCAAAGCTATTCTGTTAGGACATGACCATGAGTACTCAGACACCTATTTTGGTGAAGCTGCCAGGTATTTCGAAAAGGAAGAGACTAACCTTCTGGCCGACACCCCTGACTGGTGGAGCCTAGGCTTAGATCCGCAACCCTTTGGTGAATGGATTAGCTTTGTCTATGGTTGGGATGGTAATCGGTGGCAGCGAGCCGCATACGATAAGCGCGATGGCTTCGAACAGGTAGGTTTGCTCAGAGCCTGCAGTATCAGCAACACCCAATTATTGAGCCAGTTTGCTATGGACGCTCCAGGTCTACAAGGAGAGCCGCCTGACCCTAAAGCGCTCTCTGCGCTGGTGGCGGCTGATGGAGATGTTACAGATGTCATGCTGGAAGCCGTGGTTCCTGGCTGGGACATTGCGGCTGGCGTTGCTGCAGCCCACAAATTCCTCGAGGCTGCCGTTGCTTAACCCCTCACTGTGGAGAACGCGGATGCTAGTACGCTCGTTTGCGTCTCATATTTTGGCCGCGCCCCTAAGCTTGAAAACGTTATGCAGCTCTAGTTTTCGGTATATAACTCGGTATATAACAAAGCGGGAGCTAATCTATCAAACTCATATCCCTTCATTAGCTTTCTCGCAATTCATAGGTTTTTTCTGGATCAAGGAAAGCAATAGTTCATCTCAAGGGGGAGTTAAGCGCTTCAAGTAGAGAGCTGGAATAAAAGTGGGGAAAGCTTAAAAAATGCCTATAGCATAAGCGCCAGAGCTTAGCCTGCCCATCGTTTCTCTGTGCAGAGTCGTTTTGGTCAGTCTTGCTCCAGCGCTGGGAAATGCAATCATACAGGGCGAAAACCCGTTTCCGAGCCTTCGCCCATCGTCTTAGGTTGGTGGTGTTGCTTTCGCCCCACATGAGACGTGCTAAGCTACCGCCTTTGCTTCTTCCAAAGCTTTGTTAGCTTTCTTCAAAGCTTTAGAGGCTTCGCTCATCAGGATACCTCCTGTTACCCCAGTCACTAACGCAGCAGCAGCATCTGTTGCTATAAGTCCCAAATGAATCAATACTTCAGTGAAAATATCAGCCTCAATTGACCTCGCAAAGCAGGCGATATTGGGCAGCGCAGAGAAAATCTCATTGCTGAGATCAGCGCCTGTAATAGGAGCACCTTCGTCTGCAACAATTACGAACGCCACAGCAAGTGAAATGTCAATGAAGCTCAATAGAGCCCATACTACGTTGGGTATTGTTTCTATACGCCTCATTCGCTGAATCCCTTGCTTCGACATCACTGCGGCATCTAATATCAATTTTGCCCCTCTGTAACTCCACAACGTAATTTCTAAGATAATCGCTGCACGTTCTCGCCTATCTTCTTCCTTTTTGGGAATACCTCCAGCATCTTTTTCAAATTGTGCAGGATAGCTACAGCCCCAGCTCACAAAACTCAGAACAATGCTTGACACCTCTAAGGCCTGAAGAGGCGTCAGAATGTTGAGTATAGTGGGCTCTTTATCAGGGCCAGGCACATCAAATAGATCTAGGATTCCATTGATAACGTGATTAACAGTATCCGCTACAGTCACGATGATTGTGAGCTTTAGATCTTTGCTTGCGCTCTCTACATCTTTTTCCAAGTCACTGATGTTTTGGGAGGAAGCAGTCTTGCCTGTGCTACCGGAGTCATTGGACGAGTCTGCGCTTGTGAAGGAGACAGGACTCTCGCTCGTCACACGAGCAAATGCTAACGTGCTCTCCTTCTGATTCGACAAAGCCAGCGGTACAGGAGTTGCATTGGTAAATAGATTTTGACCCGTCACCAGCTTTGCTGTCACTGTGACTGGAATAGCCAAAACCAACGTAGCAAGATTCATTGCGGTTAGCTTGCCAACACCGATGAAGTCTAGCAAGTCTGAAATAAAAGGGATTCTGATTTCAGCATTGAGTAGATCCTTAAAGAAGTCAATTGCAGCTCCAACCACATCTAACAGACCCAGTGCCACATTTTCGACGGCATCCAACGACTGAATAATCGCGTCTCTGAAGGCTTCAATAATGGTAATTAAGGCTACCTCTGGTTGACGCGGGTTCTCAAGCAGTGCCTGAATGCTGTCCAACACTCCTTCAGAAACCCGAAGCCCAGCCCCGACGGCATCCTCAAACGCTTCCAGCATTTGCCTGACGAAGTTTGCTAACGGCGAGTCCCCGCTCCCGGAGTCCGGTGTGGTCTCAGAATCTGAGGATTTCGATCCCCCCAGGAACTTGGAGAGAAACCACTCCAGCGCTTCAGGGATCTCGAAGCCAGATCCCTCCACCTCCGAAGGCTTGCCTCCCAACGTTTTAACTAGTTGGTTCATGCCATCCTCTACACCGTCTTGCAGATCATCCACAAAGGCTTTGACATGGGGTTTGGCATTGACTGCTAGCTGCTTAGCGGAATCTAAACCTGCGTTGATGGTCCTTTTCAGATAGCGCTGAGTGTCGAGAATGTCGTCCCAGTCAAACAAAAACTGCAGAAACTCGATAAACTGCTTAATGCTTTCGACGACTTTTTCAACGACCGCTTCAACAAATTCAGCGACTTTTTCAACCGTATCCACAACAAATCTAAAGACGCCTTGGGCGGTGTCTACAAGAATATTCACCGCATCTTCAAAAAAGCCAATCGTCGCTGAAGCGCCTGATTTAATCGCATCCCCTATCGTCTTAAAGGGATTGCCAATTTTAATAAATCTGGCTTGCCCTGGCAGAGTGGAAACAGGTGGCTTGGACACTGGGGCATCGGGAGTCGTTTCTTCTGGAATTGCTCGGCTCAGTAGCTGCGAAAACTCATCCTGGCTAATCTCTGTTTCTTGAATGGTCGATTTGGGTGTGCTGGCAGGCAGGTTTTGGCGATCATCCCTTGGATGGGCTTTGCCATCGCCCTCATTGGCCACGCTGCCTGCTGCTCTAGCAGAAAGCAGCCGACTCGTATTGCCAGCAGCCCCAAACTCAATCTTCCAGGGCCGATTGATCGTTGCACCTGAAACAACACGACTCGAAGACGTTACAACAGACTTTACAGGGCGGTGAGTTTCCTGCGAGCGAGCAACGCCTACACTGGCATCTCATCCTCTGGCGAGATTACGCTGTCTCGCAGAGGATGGGATGCCAGAGGGTCGATTTTCACCCACCTCATTGGCATAGACTACAGTCGCCATCACCTGCTTGATTGTATTTTGTACGCTTGCGACTTCTTCGCGACTGTGAGCCTCACGATCTACGATAAAGTTGCCCTGCGCATCTTTCGC
Source organism: Cyanobacteria bacterium P01_A01_bin.123 (assembly GCA_039815185.1). GTDB lineage: Bacteria > Cyanobacteriota > Cyanobacteriia > Phormidesmidales > Phormidesmidaceae > JBCBZT01. The sequence continues at coordinate 19,842 of JBCBZT010000045.1, forward strand.
ATTCCAAAGCGCCCCCTCTTCTAGCTCAGCAATTTGCTGATGAGCCGCTTGATTAGGAAAAATCACCACGCGTTCATTCAGGGCCATAGCACTGGTGCGAATCTTCAGCCCCGGTGTATTGATGCCATCCGCTTCAGACGTGATCATAATCCGATTCATCTGATTGGGGCTGAGGGTAACCGATCGCGATTCATCGATTTTGTAAACAGTGCCTTCAACTTCAATCTTGGTTAAATCAGTCGCTGACACCTCAACCTTAACCTTGCGATCGCTCGGCTCAAACCTCAGCGTCGTGCGATAGGCCGAAAACTCTTCTAGTTTATCGCCAGCCATTTTATAGTCTTGGCTCAGTTTGGTGGTGTAAGAGGTAAAAACATCCTCAGGCTCCACCGTTCTAAATATTTTGATCGAAGAAATCGTATCGTCACCAATCTGGCTATCGAACAGATTTGGAGCGTTCTCGACAATATCTTCAACCAAAGAGGCTTTAACCTTCTCTCTGATATTCCGAAAGCCTCTAAACTGCCTCCCATCTAATCTTCTAGCACGGTCAAATTGTGGAACTGGTTTTTCTTCTAAGCTTCCACGAAACTTATCTTCTCTAAACACGGTTACACCTGTCTCTGGTCCTAACCGAATAGATGAGGTTTCATCCTGCAATTCCTGAAAAGCAGAAAGGTTCGGATACTCACCAGAGAGATCTTTTTCAGTATCAGATAAAATCCAAGTTCTGCCGTGATAGGCAACATGTTGATACAAAGCCACCTCTCCAGGCGCTAGTTCACCTACCTGATTTTCATTGTCGGCCATTTTGGCCACACGGGCGAAAACAGCTCGCTTTTCTTCCTGGTCAGTCCACTTAAAGGTGTTCTTTTCCCCCATCTCTAACCATTGATTCTTAGCCTGATTAACGATAGCAAACTCACCACTCAAAGGCTGTAGCTCCTCAACAAAAAGCGGAATAGCCTCCGTCTCAGGAGCCACTCTGAACAAAGTGTGTTCTTTGTTAGCGTCTTGGATCAGCTGAGTACGGGACTGATTTGACCGTTGTTGTAATTCAAAGAGTGCATTAAACGACCGCTTAGGCGATGTCATGAGCACAGATTTGATGTTTCTGAAGGGAGCGTTAATAAGACTTAGGAATTGGCCATTAGGTGCCTTGATTAACCACTTCCCGGTAAAGGGTTCTCCAATAGCTGAGCGAATGCGTACAGAGGCGGGAAAATCCTTTAATCGCGAGAGCTTAATATCTGGTAGATCCGCGTAAAGCCTTTGGCCCGTGCCCCTAAAATCAGCCTTGTTAAATAGCGAAACTCTCGTATCCGGGCCGACTCTTAGCGTTTGAAACTCTTGTGAGAAACGAGAGAGATCTTTAACATCTTTCCTGAGAATAACAGCAGCGCCATCGGTAGCCACTAACTCAATTTCACCTTCACTCAAGGGTCGATTTACAGGTGGAATCAGGGCTTGAATTTCTGCGGTGTTGAGGGCCGCATGGTAGATGCGCAAGTCTTCGTATTGGGCGGTGGGCGTATGCCGGGTGTAATGACCCAGCTTCACATCAACGGCCCGATTGATATTGGCGACCCCGGTTTTAGAGGCTCCGTCGGCCACTAGGGTGCCATCAAAGTAGACCTTGACGGTGCGCCCCTCTCTCACTAGGGCGACGTGATGCCATTTCTTGTCAAATAAGTTCGATAAGCGAGGTGTTTTGGTGTTTGCGTGGTGCTTGCCTTTACTATTTTCGTTGACTGCAAAGGTCAATCGTCTGCCTTTGTCCTCAAGCCGTAATGAAAACCAGTTACCGTGTCCACTCATCGAGCGAGTACCGATGATATCCAGATCATCTTGACCCTGAATATCCATGATCTTGATGCCAAACGTCACGGTGAAATCGCTGGTGCCGAATTGACCTAACTCAGGGCCAAAAACAATCCGCGACTCCCTGGAATTAAATCTAACGACACTGCCAATGCGGCCATGCCCGCCCCACGAAATAGTACGGTGGAATCGACCTTCGACGCCGGCGATCGCATCTCGCGCAATGCTTCCTTTTCTTTCGTTGAACTGCCAATGATAGTTAGGGTGAACAGCCATAAGATTTCTCCTGTTGAAGATTGTTGAAAATTGATACTTACGTTGTCTATTGCTGCCGTTAAGAGTCCAGAAATGCGTGTCTCGATTAACTCTATTAAATAGAGCAAAAGGCAACATTTAGGAGTATAAAAAAGTTGAGTTGTGGCTAAACCGCATCCGATTTGAAACCTGGATTAGGGGCGAGGGGCCTCTCGCCCCTGCGAAAGGAAAAACTCTGGATCTGAATGCGAACGCGGTTTATCTTGTGTGACTAGGCCTGACGAAAACAGCCATCAGGGGCAAGGGGCGACTCCCTCTGTACCCTCTACAAAGGCCTCATTGGTCTCAATATCAGCGGGGTTAAAGGTACCAAAATTCCTTGCGGTAACATTTGCACGGTCAAGTACTTGAAACTGACCTTCCCCATTGCTAAGGAATTCAAAGCCATCGCTACCAGGGGTGATAACAGTGTTATTGTCGAGTGCTAGGCAGAAGTCTGTATCAGCCGTGTGCTCAATTCGCACGCCATCAGCGCCAGGATTGGTAATCGTATTGTCGGTCACAGTCGCAGTGACGTTGGCATTGTCTTCAATTAAGTTGAGTTCAATCCCGTCATCACCTGCATTGGTGATGATATTACCCGTCACTGTAATAGCCGCCGTGGTATTTTCTTGAATATCATTCAAGAAAATGCCTTCTTCCCCTACGTTCGAGATTTGATTGTTGAGGATGTTAATAGTGGCATTGGCACTGTCTTCGATAACGTCAAATTCTATGCCTTCTGTTCCAGCACCGAGAATGTTGTTATTGGCGATGGTGATATTTGACACGCTATCGTTTTCAATGTCATCAAAGAGAATGCCTTCTTCATTAGCAACTGTAATCGTATTGTCGGTCACAGAAATGGTCGCGTTAGCACGGTTTTCAATGTTGTTAAACTCAATGCCTGTTTCATCACTGTTAATCTGATTGTCAGTAACTGTAATCGTCGCGATCGCATCATTTTCAATGTCATCAAATTCGATGCCCTCAAAGGGTACATTGCTAATTTGATTGTTGGCGACGGTAATGGTGACATTGGCATTATTTTCAATATTGTCAAATTCTATGCCATCCCCCCCTGCGACAAGCGGATCCACATTTTCTGCATCAATCACATTCTCTGAGACCGTAATCGTGGCAACAGCATTATCTTCAATATCATCAAAGAAAATACTGTCGAATTGAGCATCCGTAATTTGATTATTTGCCACCGTGATATTGGCGGTGGCGTCTCCCTCAATGAGGCCAAATTCAATGCCCTCTGTACCAATTGTATTTAAGGTATTATTGGCGACGATCACTGTTGCATTATCTGTGCCGTCAATGGCACCAAAGCGTATGCCATCGTCAGCTGTATTCGAGATTTGATTGCGAACAATCGCCACCGTACCATCAATATCGGGCAGGTTAATCCCTACATTGGCATTGGTAATTGTATTGTCTTCAATCGCAATACCCTCACCATTGGCCACGATGCCATCTGCCCCAGCCGGATTGATTGCTAAGCCCGAGACCAATGTGTTGTTGCCAATAGTTGCAGTGCCGCTCACGGTCGGTAAGTTGCCGCTGCCAGATCCTGGCAATATCGCTTCCCCAAACTGAGTATCTAAAAGTTGGGTAGGCCCCACTGAGCGCACTTCTACCCCGTCTGGCAGCGTAAAGGCACCGCCCGCATCACCCGCCTGTACATAAATAATGTTGTCGGCATTGGCTGTGGTAATAGTAGTGGCATTGGCAATGGTATCGACAGGCGCTTCAAACGTACCCGCTGCTGCGGCTTCGCCTGTGGTCGGGTCTACATGATGGAAAACATAGACCTGGCCTGTCTCTGGGTTAATAGCGATGACATCTGTTTGCGGAATAGAAACATCCACTTGGTTTTCTACCAAAACAGTGTTGGTACGGGCAATGGGTTCTCCTGCTCTAGCCCACAGCCGCGCTTGCGAATTCTCTTCCGTATTGGCTGGACGTTGCGCTGGGGCTCCTAGCAACGCACTCACTGAAAAGATCGCGTTCGTGCCAAACACCCCGTCATTTTGTATGCCGAGACCAAAGCGCAAATTGTTTTGCAAGCGATAGTCCAGCGAGGCCCGAACACCCAAACTCTCTTGAGAGGCCGCTCCACCCAAATAATACACACCGCCTCGCCCCCACAAGCTGCTGCCTTCACCAAAGTCGAACAGCTCAAGGCCACTGTCGAGTGACACGGTGGTCAGGGCAGCTTGTATCTGGTCAACTCGCTGCTCATCAATCAACAATTGATTATTGACAAACTGAGGGTTTACAGCCTGGCTTTCGGTGGCAACGACCTGACGGGCATTGCCCAAAGGCAGGTTGGCATTGAACGTTAAGTCCCAGTTCTCGCCTAGTAGCTCAGTGCCAACACCCGCTTGGGTAAAGGTGCGATTCTCCCCTGGAGAGGCTACGCCATCGCCCGTATTGCGAGCATCTAGCCCAGCATAAGCGCCCCATATTGTGCTGTCGTTTAGCAGGGTTCGGTAGCCAGCTTGCAAGCCACCGCCGAAGTTGCCGGTGTTATCTATACTTACACGACCATCAATAAAGGTGACATTTTGCCCCGGCGTTTGAAACACAGGGAGAAAACCGCCAAAGCTAGTAAAGCCCGTAAAGGCAGCACCTTCGGTATGGTTGAGATTGAAGAAGGGTTCCAGACGGAGCGCAGCAGCGCCTGTCTCTGTTGGGATTGTTTCTGGGGTAAGGGTCTGGGCTTGATCAGTCTGAGTTTGAGCGATCTGATCGGCAGCAACCGGTATGGCGATTGCTTCAGCTGAAATAGCCAATACACTCGCTAAAGATAAGCAATAACTCAGACATCGCTTAACGCCTGTATTGCCAATAGTCCGTAGCTTTTGAAAACGTTTCGAGAGACGAGATCGATCTTTAACATCCTGTGTGGAGATAGTAGCGGCACCATTGGTAGCCACCAGCTCAATTTCATCTTCACGCAAGGGTCGAACACCGATTACGGTATCCACTGCTCTTGTGCCTTGTCTTTCGTTAAACTGCCAATGATATTTAGATTGAACTGTCATAGGATTTCTCCTGTCGTGAAGAACTAATACTTGAAAAAAAATCTGCGCACCCTTTTTGAGCATTGAAATAAATCAGAGAGCCACGCCTCCCAAACACTCTCAATAGAGATATCGGCACACTAAAATGTCCCTGATTAGAAATCAGGAGAATTGTTGCAGATATTCTTATTAAGAAAAGAACTAAAAAATAAACAGGGAATTATAGCGTTGGCCAGCTTACTTAATACATCAAGCATCGCTGGGATACTGATTTCAAAAGCAATCTAGCTCGCAGTCGTGTCCTAGCCAGACTGACGACTGCTATACTCTCCTATGGCAGACTTACAAGTAGCACCCTCATGAGCAAAGCTCAACAAGACCGTAATTGGTCGTTATTTATAGATACGAATAATGTTCAAAGTTGGATGACTTTATTTTGAAACTTGCTAGATAGTTTTTGTCTATTGAGATATTTAGACAGCTCATCATAGAACAAGCGTCTCTTAACTAAACCTGCCAAATCCAACGTGAACCTCCTCGTATCGATCAACATTTATCTGTCTGACTATCAATACGAATGAGGTTTTGATTTGGATGAAAATTTTTCAAATTATCGCGCTGGCCAGATCGCTTAATGCATCAAGTGTCGCTGGGATGCTGAGTCCACAGGCAATCTGGCTCGCAGTCTTGCCCTAACCGGACTGGCGACTGCGATATCTTCAAAGCCCTGATCTAAACTGCGTCTAGATCCAGATCCACGTTTTTTTCTTCGCAGGGGCGAGAGGCCCCTCGCCCCTAATCCAGGTTTCCAATTGGATGTGGTTTATATCGTTTCAGCGACGATCGGTCCAGTGGGTTGCGCCGGTAAATCAGCAGGTTCAACCGTGACGATCACATCTGTAACCCAGGGCCTAGACTGATAAACGGGCGGCATTGGCAAAGTTGCGAAAACGGTACCCTCTTGATCCGTTTGAAATTCACCGCAGGGAATATACCGGCCCTGGTGACGAACCCAAAGGGCATAGGTTTGATCGATGGATAGGGGGGGTAGATCTTGAAATGCGATCGCAGCCCTCAAGCCTTCCGTATCGACAATCATGCTGCCGTTGGCAGCGGTGGCCCTATCGGTACCTTCAAAGTCATAAAAGCGGGTGGAAGGCTGTTGTAAAATTAGCTGGGCTTGCTGAGCAGGCATCAACGCTAACAGTTTCTGCTGTAGCTGTTGATTAGCCAATCGTAAGCGATAGTTATTCAAGCCTAGCGCCAGCGATAGCACCGTTGCGCCAGTCGCAATGGCTCCCAACACCCAGGCCCAGGGCGAACACTGAGGTTGCAAACCAGGCATCTCAGCCCTGGCCAGAATCGTCTCTCGTAACTGGGGAGGCGGTGCCATCATGGACAGCTCATTTAGAACTAAGCCAACCGTTTTTTCCAGCCGGTTTACCTCTATCCGCAGTTCAGGATGGTCAATCATCAGACGAGCAAATTCATCCGCTTCTGTGACTGAGAGGTTGCCAGCCGCATAGTCAGCGGCGAATTCATCCATTTTTCGTTGAGAAGCCATAGGACAGAGGTCGGTAATCAATCAAAGACCAGGAACATCAGCTAATCGGCCAAATCTTGGAGCGTCCCTTTGAGCTTGAGTAAGCCCTGACGCATGCGCGACTTGATGGTCCCTAAAGGAATATTCGTATGACTGGCAATTTCGGATTGGCTAAATCCGTGATAGTAAGCCAGCCACAACAGCGATCGCTGCTTTTCGGGCAAGGCTTGTAGGGCTTCACGGACGCGTTGCGATCGCTCTCCCTGAGACGCCTGCACTTCGGGTAGCGAAAATGCATCCACTGCTGGAACCTGGGGGGTGAGCCCTTTGAGAATCCGCCGTCGGTTACCGTGAGCACGCACGCGATCGATGGCCCGATTGCGCGTGACGGTACTTAAAAAACGGCTGAGGGAGCTACGGTTAGGGTCATAGGCCGGCTTCTGCCAAAGATTCAGAAAAATTTCTTGAGTCAAATCTTCAGCTTCTGGACCGCTGTTTAAGATACGAAAGGCAATCGTGTAAACCAACCGCGAGTAGCGATCATACAAAACCGCTAATGCTGACTTATTTCCCTGTTTCAGGGCCAAAAACAATGCTGCATCTGTATCGTCTCCCCAATCTGGAGATTGACTTGGACGAGAGAGAGGCATGGGCTAAGAACCAATCGAAGGTGAAAACATAAGGAACCAGAAGCAGTTTTTCTAAAGGAAGTTGATCTATCGATGACAACAACGCATTCTATGAGAATGCGTGGACAGATAACTCAAACAGCTTTTTAGTATAAATTGAAAAGCCACCTTACTTGGAAAGTGACGCCAGCGATCATAGATTCAAAGTGTATTTTTTGATACACCACTCTGCAATCTAGTCGCAATCGACTAGGTTGGATTAAAACGCCAATTTGGAATGGGACGATTCTCGATTCAGTTCAGGCTACCTGGCAAGGGGCTAGCAAATGATGTGTAAAGCATAAAAAATGAGTACCGGAAAACTTCACATGAAGTAGTTTTCACGACCGCGTACCTTTAGCAAATATTCTGGGGCCAAAATTGACTGGCATACACAGCCGCTTGAGTTCGATCGCGCAGTTGAAGTTGACTCAAAATACTGGTGACATGGTTCCGGACAGTCCGTTCTGAGATAAAGAGTTTTCCTCCAATTTCGCGATTACTGAGGCCTGCAACAATCAATTGGAGAATTTCTTGTTCACGGGGAGAAAGCGATCGCAACTTTGAGGGAAGCGTGGTTTCAGAGGCGGCAGGAAACGTTTCTAGTGTCTGAGAAGAACCTAATGTTTTTTCAAAAAGGCCAGGTCCCATGTGAGTATAGCCTTGATAAACCGCTCGAATAGCAATCACTAATTCGTGAATGGGTGTTTGTTTGAGCAGATAACCTTTAGCCCCCCAACGCATGGCTTGCTGTACGTATTCGGTATCATCAAATGTAGTTAGCACCAGGATTTTCACCGCTGGAAAGTCAGCACAGATTTGTTTTGTTGCAGCCACACCATCCACTTCAGGCATCCGGATATCCATCAAAATCACATCGGGTTGATTTGGGGTGTCGTAGAGTGTCTGCACTTGATCAATCGCCTGCTGACCATGAGCGGCATCGCCCACCACCTGTAAATCAGGTTGATTTGCCAGCAGATTGGCCAAGCCTTGTCGAATAATGGTTTGGTCATCCACCAGTAAGACGCGAATCATCGCTTTTGCCTCCTTAGCTTTCCCCATCAATCCATCTCTGAGCAGGATACGTTAGAGGCTTTGGGAGGGGCAAAATCACACTAATGCGGCAGCCAGCCCCGGGGGAACTCCAGATTTGACAGGTTCCACCCAGGGCGATCGCCCGTTCTTTCATTCCCCGTAAGCCGAACCCTGTCGTGTTTTTGCTGGGGTCAAACCCCTTGCCATTATCCAGCACTTGCACATAAAGGCTGGTCGGTTTAGTGGGCGATTTGGTGGATAGCTTTACAGATAGCTGGGTCGCTTGAGCGTGTTTCACAACATTGGTGAGTGCTTCTTGCACAATCCGGTAGGCGGCCAGGCTAAGTTCATTAGACAGCGGCGTGGTGATAGTAATCTCACACGCTGGCGCCATTGGAGTAGATTGACAGGCCTTATCAACCAACTCGGTCATCGCAGCCTGCAAAGGTTTATCGGGTTTGGGGGAGTCGCGCAGGGCCGCAACGGCTCGGGAAACATCTTTGAGGGCCTGATAAGCCGAATCTTTGGCTTCAAAGAGATAAGATTTCGCCCGTGCACCATCTTGCTCCCAAAATAAAAGCACGTTTTCCAGCAAGATCGTTTGAGCCGTCAGGGAATGTCCAAGTGAGTCATGGATTTCGCGGGCGATGCGATTGCGTTCTTGCAATGCTGCCTGACCTTCAACCTTAAGCGCATATTGTTGTAGCTGAGCATGGGCGATCTCCAGCTTCTGTTGACTCTTGTGGACACTGAGCAAGGCATCTACCAGTAAGACAACAAAGAGTAGTAGCAGGGTAAAGAGAATGATGCTGTTGGTGTGAAGCAAACTTATTTGCCAGGACTCAGGCGTCGATAAAAGCTGGGTCAGCAGGTCTTGATTGATGGACGTTTTGTCCAACGTTAGTGATGCAAATAGCGGCACGCTTAAGGTAAGACTGGCAATCACTAATCGCCCCTGAGTTTGAAAGATTTGGCAGCCGCGGATCATGATGACCAGTCCCAAAAACGGAATCATCCGAATGATCAGCGGATGATCAAGGCAAAGCATCACCAAAATACCGAAGAGGCTGAGTTCGATTGCACTGTAAAGAACCTTAACCCAGAGCCGAGCTAGCGGCAGGTACAGACCCATGACGCCAATCAAACCAAACAGGAGAAGTTCTGGCCAGGGGACCCAAAACGCCTGATGGAGAACCATTGCAGTAATGCTGACCAACGCCCCCATGCTGAGTAAAATACACTCAACAAATAGCAGTAAGCGCAAGGGTCTGGCATCTGTGCAATTGGGGGATAGCCGAGAAGATAAATTCAGTACCATTTCAGCTTCGACTCTTAACACAGGTTTCTGGTGTTGCTGATCTTCGGGATAATTCCATCTGAAAGATGCTGTCATATGACATATCTAACCGATCGGTTTATCTCCTAAATCAGCAACAGCGGATTTCTCTCTGATCTTCAGGAGGGTATTGCTTAAAATAATCCCTAATTTATCATTGCGAAATTGGGGCCGCCCAGTCACGCAAGTCCTAATTCTCTGTGACTTGTCGTAGGACAATACTCCTAGTAATCCAAAGCAGCAGAAAGTCCGTCAATCAGCTGGTTAATCTCTGCTTCGATTGTGTAATGGAGGAATGACAATCGTAGAACACCAGGGTCAATGGGAATATTCATCCCCATTAACGGGCGAACACCGTAAAAACTTCCCTGCCCTACCATCAGTTTCTTTGCGGCCAGTACCTTGCAAACTTCATCAATTGATTTCTTTTTAGGTAAGACAGATACTGTTGGCGCTCGCAACTCTGGATCATCCGGTCCAACAATGTCAATATCGTCGCGCTGCCGCAGCCATTCCAGAAGCGGTTTCAGCAGGTTTTTCTCATGATCCTGGAACAGTTTTTTAAGACGTCTTCCTTTTTCTGCCGGGTCAACTGTTTCCGAAAAATGGTGTGCATAAACGGCATCCAAATACTGGGCGACACCGGCAGTAGCTGCGATCTGGGCATGGTCTGGCCCTGCTGGCAGCATCTTTTTGCGGATACTGTGGGCATTAAAGAAGTGACCTTGGTTAGGCAACGTATCCATAACCGCTTTTTTGATGGTCATGAGCCCAAGATGCGGTCCCCAGGTTTTGTAAAGGGAAAACAGGTAAATATCGACTCCCAACGCTTTAATGTCTGGCAGTCCATGGGGAGCATGGGCCACGCCATCAACCACGACGCAAACGTTGGCAGTCTTTGCCTTTGAGACGATTGCTGCCACTGGATTGGTATGGCCAATGACATTGGAACAATGGGGGAATGCCAGCAGTTTAGTTTTGTCGGACAGCAGGGCATCCAGATCATCTGGATTCAATATGCCTGTCTCAGGATCAACGCGCCATTCTTTGATCACGATGCCTGTTTTTTCAAGGCGTCTCCAAAATCCAGCATTGGCTTCATGGTCTTGGTTGGAGAGGATGATTTCGTCTCCCTCGTCCCATATTTCTCGGAAGGCATGGGCTAGAACATAGAGGTTTTGAGTGGTTGATGGCCCGAAATGGACTTCATCTTCGCCGACATTGAGATATGCGGCCAGTCGGCGGTAGGACTCGTCCATTGCCGCACCGGCTTTTTGTGCGGCTGGGTAATTGTAATAGGGTTGAACTTTGGTTTGTGTGTAGTAGTCGTTTAGACGGGAAATGACCTGTTGGCAGGTATAGGAGCCGCCTGCATTTTCGAAAAAGCTCCATCCGTTGAGTGACGGTTCTGCAAAGGCAGGAAACTGACTTCTGATAAATTTTGAATCCAACTGCGTCAAAATTTTCTCCTTATTTTCATTAGGATTTCTGCAGTGACTAAACCAGTTGAAGATATCCTTCAATGCAATTTGTTCAGTCGCCTTTTCAAGACCAACCTGCAATTGCGCCAAAGTTTTAGCTCCCCAACTCCGCAAGGAATTTTTGAGTTTTGACCAGGCATTCTCAATGGGGGAAAACTCAGGAGAATAGGGTGGTAGAAACACCAGTGAAGCTTGAGCTCGGCTCAACATCGCCAAGAGTTCTCCCTGTCGGTGAATCCGGGCATTATCCATCACCACACAATCACCGGGTTGTAATTGAGGAATCAGCCGTTGGCTGATGAATGCCTCAAAGGTTAAGGCATTGACGGCACCTCGAATGGGCGTCAGTGCCAGGAGTCGGTGCAAACTGAGTGCCCCAATTAAGTTCACATTTTCTCCCCGATTCAAAGGTCTCTCTCCATAGGCTCGGGTGCCCGCTAAGGAACGACCATACAACCGAGTCATGGCTAAATGTACCCCCGCCTCATCGATGAAGACTAGCTTCTCAGGGGCGTGAATCCTAACCCTTGGCCAGTAGTCGAGCCGCAGTAACCGAACGCGAGGGGTGTGCTTCTCGCTAGCCTCAAGTGTTTTTTTACGGGTTAATTTTAGTCGCAGGATGGTTCAGCTAACGGTGGCTGGACTCACACTGAGCTGAGTGCGCTCTGCCAGAAGCTCAGCTAATTCAAGCAAGGTGGCATCATTTTTCGCTTCGACCAGCTCTGCTAAGATCAGCTCTTGAGCTCCGTTCAGTTTAGCCCGATGGCCTCCCCCATGGGGTTTTGGGGCGAGACTGCCCGTCTCTCGGTATTGCTTGAGGATCTTTTGGACGAAACTGGTCGCCACACAGAATCGTTGGGCGAGGGCGCGTTGAGAAATCGTTTCGCTTTCGTAGGTTTTGACAATTCGACTGCGGAGATCCGATGAGTATGCTTTCATTAGCTGAACAGGGTGGTGATAAGGGGGCTGAGGTTCTGACATACTTGTACCTCACTCAATCGAGTAACGCTATATCTTGACATCGAGGATATGGTGACGGGTATCAAAGGAAATCCTCCAGCGCTGCCAAGAACCACAAGCCAGTTGGAGAATGAGGTTATCGTTCTTAGGCGTATACCTCACTTGCCTTGTCGGGGGACTGCTTCTGGGGATTTGGCTCTATCTGACGCCTTTGCTGATGCCCCTTTTTGAACTATAGCTTTTGGCTAATGTCGTCTGTGCCTCTGAGTTGATGGCGCAGGCAGTATCACCACTGAGTCAAAATTGAGCTAATCAGCATCGCTTTGCAAGGGTTCAAGGTCATGCAAGATGATGACTCGATAACACCCTGACATCAGGTCAACGAGACTTTTGCAGCAAAAGGCCAGGCGCCATCTTCATAATGTGGTCAAAGTGCTCTGGTCCGAGCTTTTGTCTTAAATGCGCCAACGTCAGATCATTCAAGATCAAACTACCGCCAGCGTAACTGAAGTCCTTGCCAAGTTCTAAGCCTGCTTCCACTAAATACTGGCCCACGGCTTGAAGCGCAACCATAATTGCCCTCTCTTCTATGGCTCCTTCTGTGTCACGGATTGACAGGTTGTCTTGAAGAACGTCGTCTTGAATCCCAATGTCTTTGGGGTCGCCCATGCCCAACCTCGCCTGTCTTGAATTTTGGATAACGTCGCCTCAGCCTCACTGATAAGAGCAAGACTCAGATTACTCAGGAAGATGAGCAAATAGTCTAGTTGTCTCCGTACTATCGGATGGCTGAAGCAACAAATTATGAGAATTGAATCAAAGGAAAGTAACGTTTTAAGCGTCAGCGACCCATGAAAGCTGCGTTAAAAGCCCTGAAATACCTGAATTTAGGTCATGAGGCTCAAGCTTAAAACACTTATCTTTAATCTTTGATTCATAAATTAACAATAGTTTGTATAGAGTTTATTATTATGATGTCTTCCTGGAAATGGCAATTACGAATGAGAGAAAAGGGTGGTTTCGTAATATTTATTTACAAAGTAGTCTTGAGAAGAAACCCGTTGCAGTCAACAGGGGCTTGCAGAAATGCTGGTAGAAGGCCGATCGCACTGTTGATTGCGGTCTCGGCAGCACTACGGTGTAAAAATACGTAATACCTTGATCTGTCGTTAAACAATGACCCGCCTACCAAACTACATCAACGGTCAGTGGTGTTCTGCTAATGCCTCTAACCAATTACCTGTCTATAATCCCGCCACGACTGAGGTGCTAGCAGAAGTCCCCCTCTCCCCCAAAGTTGAGGTTGATCGGGCAACCCAGGCCGCGATCGCGGCGTTTCAAACCTGGCGACGAACACCGCCAACAGAACGCATCCAGCCCTTATTCAAACTCAAAGGCTTGTTGGCAGAGCACCGAGAAAGCTTGGCCCAGACCATTACCCAGGAATGCGGCAAGACGCTCAAAGAGTCTAACGGGGAGTTGCAACGGGCAATTGAAAATGTAGAGGTGGCCTGTGGGATTCCGATGATGATGCAGGGCACGGTGCTCGAAGATATTGCGCGGGGCATCGATGAATTTATGATTCGTCAACCTGTAGGCGTGGCCGCTGCGATCGCGCCCTTTAATTTCCCGGCAATGATTCCCTTTTGGTTTATGCCCTATGCGATCGCCTGTGGCAATACCTATCTGGTCAAACCGTCAGAAAAAGTACCGTTGACAATGCAGGCCATTTTTCAATTGATCGATCAAGCCGGGTTTCCACCGGGCGTGGTCAATTTGGTCAACGGCGACAAAGCGGCGGTGGATGCGATTTTAGACCACCCGGCCATCCGTGCCATTAGCTTTGTGGGATCGTCTCCGGTGGCCCGCTACATTTACAGTCGCGCTTCGGCTAACGGTAAGCGGGTGCAGTGCCAAGGCGGTGCGAAAAACCCGATTATCGTGCTGCCCGATGCCGATATAGAAATGACCACACGAATTGCGGCGGACAGTGCCTTCGGCTGTGCGGGTCAGCGTTGTTTGGCGGCATCTTTGGCTATCACAGTAGGAGAAGCAGGGCCAGTGTTTACCGAGGCGATCGCAGCAGCAGCTAGCCAACGCAACGTCGGCAATGGGCTAGAGGCTGGGGTGCAAATGGGGCCTGTGATTACGCCCCAAAGTCGCGATCGCATTGAAGGGCTGATTCAAACGGGCGTGAATGAAGGGGCCAAGCTGCTGGTCGATGGTCGCGATCCCAAAATTCCTGACCTAGAGCAAGGCAACTTTGTGCGACCTACGCTGCTGCAAGACGTGAGTCCTGACAGTGAAATTGCCACGACAGAAATCTTTGGCCCAGTGTTGGGGCTGATCCCAGTGGAAACAATTGACGACGCGATCGCACTGGTGAACCGCAGCCCCTGGGGCAACATGGCCTGCGTATTTACCAACAGTGGTGCTGCTGCCCGCAAGTTTCGCTACGAAGCCGAGGCGGGCAATATTGGCATCAATATCGGTGTTGCCGCTCCGATGGCTTTCTTTCCGTTTAGTGGTTGGAAAGACAGCTTCTTTGGCGATCTCCATGGCCAAGGGCAACATGCGATTGAATTTTTTACCCAAACAAAAGTAGTGGTTGAACGCTGGCCTAAGGAGTGGTCACGCCAGTTTTAAGTCATGGGAAAGAGCTTCCGAATCCCTAAATTTACGAGCATCATAACCCTTTTCTCACAATGGATTGAGTGGCACAAACCATAGACTCATCATCTGAAATGCTAGCCATCGGGAACCTGTGTCTTAAAGGGGCGGATATCTTCCGCACAAATTTGCTGAATCGCGTTGCGCCCGGACATCGCCACAATGGGTAAACTTCCCCCCGGTTCCACCCACTGCCCAGCCATATAAAACCGTTGTAGGTTTGGCAGGGTTTTGGGGACACCTTTAATCAGCAGCGGCAGGGTGTCTTTATTAAGCGCCCAGCCGCAGATAGATCCTTGCCAGTTGCCTGTGTTTTGTTCGTAGTTCAGGGGCGTAGTGACCTGAATGCACTCAATGTCATCGCGGATGCCGGGATAAAGTTGGGTAAACCGATCGAGCAAGGGCGCAATCGCGAGGTGGTCTGGCTGAGGCGTAAGTAGCCCATTGACGGCTTTCCCTTGCCAATTGTGATATGCCGTAGTGAGTAACAGGGTTACGACAGATTTACCGGGTGGCGCTAGAGAGGGATCAAAACAGTGGTGTTTAACGCTAAGTTCAGCGTGGGTTTCTCCCGCGATCGCGATGGGCTGATCTAACAAATGAGTCACCCAGTGGGGTTCGTGAGAAAAGTCACGATTAATGCCCAATGAAATGTGTAACTGAGACTTAGTTGGGGTGCGATCGCCGTAGAGGTTGTTTAAAGCTCGATTCAGATAGCGTCCATCTAATAGGTGGTATAGGGTGTTGCGGCCATCACTGGCCGAAATCACGCGATCGCACTGGTGACTTTCCCCGTTGTTGAGCTTGACCCCTGTGGCCCGATCAGCCTCGACAATGATTTTTTCCACTGGGGTACCGTAGTGAACCTTACCCCCTAGTGCTTGATAGCGTTGCTCAATGGCGCGGGCAAAATTTGACGATGCCCCCAGGGGTGCTCCAGCATTACCGTTGTATTGGTAGGCCAACATTGACATGGCTACCATAGTTGGCATATCGGGCCAGGCAATCAACTGCGCGATCGCCCGCTGTAAAAACGGGGATTGAAACCGCTGAGCAAACTCTCGAACTGGCAAGCTGCCCCATTTCGCCATGGGTCTGGCAAAAGGCAACAACCGTCGCCCTAACCTGGCCCAATCGGCTCCGGTCATCAGCGATTTGGGCTTTTGTTGTAGCAGGGACAAATCAAACTCGGTAAAACGACGCACCCCAGCGCAAAAGCTTTCAATCAGTCGCGTATCTGCTGGTGAGAGAGATTTGAGATGGGCTTCTAAGCGCTCGGGGTCACTGTAAACGATCAGCGTTTCACCAGCGGGGCCGACGATGCGCATAAACTCATCTTGGCTGATGAAATCAAGCCCTTGCACTGCTCCCAGTTCTTGCCAAATTTGATGGAACGGCTGCCCCGTGCCGGTACCAAACAAGTAGTGAATACAGCCGTCAAAGGTATAGCCCTGCTGCTGCCCAGCGGTGCAAAGGCCACCGGGATAGGTATTCTGCTCAAAAATCTGGCTGCGGTAACCATTCATTTGGGCATAGCAACCTGCCGCTAACCCAGCGATACCTGCACCAATAATAATGATATCTGTCTCAACCCGAGGCATCGCATTTTCATTAGTGGCCAGGCTAGACAATACACCCCATAACCAGATCCAGCGGTAGCAATTGTTCCAAACGCACGTGCGAATTCAGAACTTTACTCACTACAACGATAGGAACGATATAGGACACACCCTCAAAGTTACTTATTCTTACTCGGATTTTTGGCCTGTTCGAGGGCAATCTCTCGAATTGATTTCAGAGAGCTGAGGTTGGCAGCCCCGTCGATCGCTTTGACAGCTAGATCTTGAACTTGTTTCAAGGCTACATTTAACTGAGTCGAAAGATTTTCAATCCGATCGCCTTGGGTTTCAAGTTTGTCTTGCAGTGACTCAATCCGAAGTTCATAGGTGCGTTTTTGACCTTCAACCTCTTGGGCCACTAAATCAGCTTTAATTTTGGCTTGATGGTGAGCAATTCCTCTACCTTCCTCTTTGGCTTTCTTGATGGCTTTGTCTAACTGCTCTGAAAAGCCTTCTACCTTAGTTTTGAGGTCTGTAAATGCTTGCTCTCGCTCAGCGATCGCCTGTTCACGCTCAGTCCACTGTTTCTCTTGGGCTGCTTGAAGATCTTCAATCTCCTGATAACGTTGCGTCTCAGTTTGATCATAGTCTTCATCAGCAATCCGCCGTTGTAATGTCAAGCCATAGTTATATTCTTTCGCATCTCGCTGGCGTAGTTTTGCTTGCAGTTCATTCCGCGATTTAACCGTTCTACCGTGGTCTTCTTGCTCTGCTACCCAAACCTTGCTGGCTTGACCCATTTCTAGTTCTAATTCTTCTTGACGCTGGCTAAATTCTTCACGAAATGCTTTATCGCTGGTTTCATATTCCTCAATTAGCGTTGTCAAGCTTTCATCAGCGAACTGCAAATCATGGAGGGTTTCTAGTTTCTGTGATTCTTCTGCAATAGAGTCTTGAATTTCTTGTAGTTTCAGCGCTTCGGAGGTCAGCTGTTCCGATAAAGCACTGGCAGCACCCCCAAAATTAAACTGGAGTCGGGTTAAATCCTCAATAATTGATTCAACACCTTGCGGGTTGACAGTAGATGTCACCTCGGGCAGTATGGCTTCTTGAATGACTGTCACTTGAGACTTTCCGTTTTGATTAGGTGCAGGGTGAGATACTGTCTTTTGGGCGGTGACGAGTTGCATCTCTAACGATTTCTTTTCACTGATCAGATCGTTGTATGCTGTCAGAATCTCAGCTTTAGTGTTTTTGGTATTGAGCCTTTTAGTCGTCATGGATTCCTCCAAAGGATAAACAAAAAGATTAGATTATGCAGCCGTTTCAGGTTGACCTGAGAGTTGATTTGATGAGCTAGAGAAAGCACGCATGGCTAGATCCTGAGCTTGCCCCATCGCCGTTCGGAGTTGGGTAGAAATGGAGGTAATCTCTTCAGCCTGGTTTTGAATTTTGGCTTCTAACGATTGAATTTTGAGTTCATAACCCTGCTGAGTCGCTTCCCACTCCTTCTCTAATAGATTGGCTCGAACCTTAGCGGCGTCGTGGGTTTCCTTAATGCTGGCCTCACGGGCTTGCTTAATCGCCTCTTCCAGGTCTTGCGGGAAAGCGTCAGCTTTTTGCTGATATTCCGCCAGCTTGGTTTGGTTAGCTGCCAGGACACTTTCGCGCTCGGCCCACTGTTTTTCTTTGGCTTGAGTTGTGTCTTGAATTTGCCGTTCAGCTTGTCGCCTAGTTTCTTCATAATCATCGTTTGAGATCGTGCGCGATCGCGCCGTTTCATACTGATAGTCTTCTTCTTGGCGCTGCCGCTCTTGCCCCAACAGGTCGTCTCGAATACTGGCACTTTGGTCAAATTCGGCTTGTTCGCGCTGCCAAACTTTTTGAGCTGCAGTCTTTTCTTTCTCCAGGGCTTCCTGCTCGTGGGTGATGCGGTCTTGCAACAGGCGCAGATTTTCCTGATGGTCTTGGTTCAGGATGTAGAGCGCGTCAGCAACGACGCGAGCTTGTTGTAAGTCTTGTAAGCGTTGGGTTTCGACCGCGATCGCACGCTTTAAGTCATCAAGCTTGTCGGTTTCTATGGTGAGCTGGTCAGACAACTGACCAATGACGCTGCTAAACGAGAGTTGCAGATCCGCAAATCCTCGCACGATACTGTCCGTGGTGTATTGGGCAACGGCTTCTAGGACTTGAAGATTCCGTTCCTTTTCAGCCTCTTCGGCTTTCGTCGCTACTCTTGACTGCATACTGCGCTGTGCTGCCAGTACTTGCTCAAAGGCGGTAAGCACTTTAGCCCTGTTATCTTGTCCAGCAATTTGGGTCATGGGAAATCTCTGCTAACTTTGATAGGATCGAATTGCAAACTGTAGTGTGCAATTTGCATAGAACATTTGTACTGTATTTGCGGATTGATGTAAACCCTAAATGACTCATTTTGCAAACTACAGTTGTCAGGTTGCAGTGCCGAGAGGTGCTGTGGGCACTCAACCCATCAGCGCTCTGCCTGTTTCGAGGAGCGATCGCCCATGAGTGACTTTGGTGACAAAATTCGCAAACGACGTAGTGAAGAAGGATTGAGCCAAGAAAAGCTAGCCCAAACCGTCGGCATTTCCCGCAACTATTTGTCTCAGATTGAACGGGGAGTGGCAACCAACCTGTCTTGGCAGGTGATGAATCGGTTGACCGCTGCATTGGGTCTCAAAGCCGAGCAGGGCAGTGATTCAGAAGCCACGATAGCCGGGAGGATGGATTTGCCGTCTAGCCTGGTTGCCTTTGCTCAAAAGGCAGATTTGCCAACGGATGATGTGCTGATGTTGGCTCGCCTGAAGTACCGGGGACAACAGCCAACCACCTTAGAAAAGTGGGAACTCTTATACAACGTGATCAAGATGACCGTTGAATCGTGAGTCAATCCGAAAGAAGTCAACCCTACTGCCATCCTGGACAAGCCTTTCTCTCCCGTTGCGAATGGGCAGAGGCGGCTCAGATGGCGATGGCTTATGTGGCGTTTCTAAGGTCTGAGTCGGGCTTGACTGATCAACCCCCAATCGATCTAGCCGCCATCTACCGTCATTTTGGCATGCCAGAACCGTTACGGGCACCTCTGGTTGATCAACAGGGTATTTTGGTAGACAGTAATGCGGGATTAATTTTGATCAAAGCAGATGATCCGGTCGTTCGTCAGCGCTTTACGGAAGGGCATGAGCTGATGGAATTGCTGTTCGACGCTTGGGAACAGACATTGGCTGGGCAATCACCCGATTGGCAAGCGGAAGAAAAGGAGCGGTGGTGCGATCGCGGTGCGGCAGAGTTATTGATGCCCCAGTCATCTTTTGTGCCTCAATTACAAACACTTGGCATGTCGCTCCAAGCGGGTCAAACCTTAGCCAAGCTGTACACAACCTCTCTGATGGCAACTTTGCTGCACATGATTCAGCACACCGTCGGTTCCCATGCGCTGGTGATGTGGCACCCCGCGCACAGTCGCCAAGAACTCACTCATTTTGAGGCGGCAAAGTCTCTGCCACCTAAGAAGTTGAGGGTTTGGTGGCGATCATGTAGCCCCGGATGGACGGGTGGATTTATTCCCAAAAATAAGTCAATTGCCGACGATTCCCTGATTGCCAAGGCCTATACAACTAAACAGATCCATGCAGGCTCTGGCCAAATCAATCTGGGTTATCAAGCGGTTCACTGCGACATAGAAGCACTGCCAGTCCAGATGGGGGATAAGGGTTGTGTGGTGTGCTTATTGCATCACTAAACTGTGATTTAGGGTTAAAAAGTAGCTCCGACAACTCCACCATCGACGACGATGGTTTGTCCGGTAATATACTGAGCTTGCACTGAGGCCAAGAAAACAGCGGCAGCAGCGACCTCCTCGGGTGTGGCAAAGCGTTTGGCTGGGATTTGATCCACTAGGGCATTTCGTTCTGCTTCGTTAGCAAACAGATTTTCTAGGCGCTGAGTAGCTGTATAACCCGGTGCCACGTTGTTGACGGTGACCCCATCTGCGGCTACTTCGGTGCTGAGGGTTTTGGCAAATCCCGTTGTGGCTGCACGTAGCGCATTGGAAAGGGCAAGGTTGGCAAGGGGTTGCTTAATGCTGAAACTGGTGATGTTAATGATGCGTCCCCAACGTTTTGATTGCATATCTGCCAATACGGTTCTGGCTAAACGCACGTTTGCCATGAGGGTGAGCTCGTAGCCCTTGGCCCAGGCGGCATCATCCAAGTCAACTGCCTTGCCTGCTGGGGGGCCGCCTGCATTAGAAATGAGGATATCGGGTGGGCCGAAGTTAGATCGCGTATAGGCGACCAGCGCTTCGATTTGATCCGGCAAGGTAACATCCGCAGCCATTCCCCCAACGTTGCCGCCAATATCGTGCAGATTGCTAATCGCTTGGTTGAGACGCCCAGGGTCGCGGGCACTGATGACCACCGTTGCCCCTTCTGCAGCAAGTCCCTTGGCGATCGCATAGCCAATTCCCTTTGAGCCGCCTGTGATCAATGCGATTTTGCCCTGTAGATGTAAGTCCATGCTTTACTTTTGCTATCAGTGCTGATGAGCCAAACAATACCTTCCTAACCCGGCTAGAGTAGCAGCTTTACCCAAGCGCAACTTTAGCTCAAGACATAGAGCGAGGGAACCCAATGCCATATCCCTGGACATAATCCACGCCGATCTGGGCCAGTTGTTTTTGAAGCACTCGGTTTTCAACCGACTCTGCAATGGTTTTGAGACCCATCACGTGCCCCACATGGTTAATTGATTGCACAATGGCATAGGTGGCCGGATCGGCAATATCTTTGATAAAGTGGCCGTCAATTTTGAGATAATCTACAGGCAGGCTCTTGAGATAGCCGAACGACGACATGCCGCTGCCAAAATCATCTAGAGCAAAGGGGCAGCCCAGTTGTTTTAGTTCATGGATAAAGTGTGTGGCTTGCTCTAGATTAGCGATCGCGGTTGTTTCAGTGATCTCAAAGCCAATAGTTCGGGGCAAAATGCTGTACTGGGCAAGCTGTACCTTTAAGAAGTCAAGAAATTGGGCATCCCCTATACTGGCCCCAGAAAGATTGATAAAGTGCAAAGCCTCTGGGAAAGGTTTAGCGTTTGAAGCCCTGATTGGTCGAGTCTGCTCAACATAGGCCAAAAAAGTCTGTACAACCCAGCGATCGATCTCTGTCATCAATCTGTAACGCTCTGCCGCCGGAATAAACACACCGGGTGAAATGAGTTCTCCGTCTTCATCGATCATCCGCAATAGGATTTCATAGTGAACGGTTTGTGCGCTATTCGGTTCACTGGTGTCGACAATTGCTTGGCGATGCAGGCAAAAGCGATTGTCTTCCAGAGCTTCTCTGATGCGGACAGTCCATTCTCGTTCATCCCGATGTCGGGCCAATTCAGAATCGTCTGCTTGATAAACATGGATACGGTTTCGCCCCCGGCCTTTAGCCGCATAGCAAGCGGCATCTGCAGCACTGAGAACTTCGGTCAGAACCCGACTGTTGGCATCCAAGACGACCAATCCAATACTGACACCGACCCTAAAGGTTTTGTCTTGCCAGAGAAAACGGAATTTTTGAATTGCTTCACGCAGCTTTTCGGTAATAGTCTCAGCGTGTTCTAACGAACAATGGTTGAGTAAAAGCCCAAACTCATCTCCTCCCAAGCGAGCTAAGGTGTCTGTCGTCCGGATTTGACAGCTGAGGAGTTGGGAAATCTGGCGCAAAAGTTCATCCCCGGCTACATGACCACAGGTGTCATTGACCACCTTGAACTGATCTAAGTCCATATAGCAAAGCACATGTTGCTGATTGCCCTGCTGGGCTACTTGCAATATCTCTGTAAGCACCTGCTCAAATTGCCGTCGATTGGCCAAGCCCGTTAAGGCATCGTGGCTAGCTTGCCATGACAGTTGACGGGCAAGCTGGCGAGAGTGGGTCACATCATGAAAGACCATCACAGCCCCAATCATTTGACCCATACGATTGCAAATAGGCGCGGCAGAATCTTCGATGCTGTATTCGATGCCCTGTCGAGAAACCAAAATGGTGTGGTTGGCTAGCCCTGTTACCTGGCCTTCGCGTAAAACGCGCTCAACCGGGCTTTCAACCGGCTCCCGCGTCACCTCATTAACGATTTGAAAGACCTCCGATAGCGATCGCCCCCTAGCAGCATTTGCATGCCAGCCAGTTAACTGTTCTGCAACCGGGTTGAAATACTCAACCTGCCCAAAAGCATTCGTGGTAATTACAGCGTCGGCAATGGAGTGGAGTGTGACCTGAGCCAGCTCTTTGCTGGCTTCAAGTTCTGCAGTACGCTGCATGACCCTTACTTCAAGCTCTTGATTGAGCCGTGCTAACTCAAGTTCAGCCTGTTTGCGCTCGGTAATATCTGTAATCGTGCCGATGTAGCCGTTGACCCGTCCATCAGAGTTGGTTTCTGCCACAGCTTGCCCAAAGACCCACGTCACATTACCTGTGGGGGTTTGAAGGCGATATTCTAGACGAAAGGATTGTCTAGCTTGAACCGCACGGTGCCATGTAGTAACGACATTTTCTCGATCTTCTTGGTAGATGCTTTGTATCCATCCAGTTCCCATTGCAGCGTCAAGCGTTACACCAGCGATCCGACACCAGCGATCGTTGACGTATAGACAGTTGCCTTCAGCATCTGTTTGAAAGATCCCAACAGGGACAGCTTCAGCCAAGTTAGCATAGCGCTGTTCCGATACCTCCACCTGGTTTTCGAGTTGGAATGCGCGGGCTTGTAGCCACTGCATGCGTTCATTTTGGAGTTGTTTTAATTGTTGTTGAAGCACCGCAACCGTTTTCTGCATTTCTAGCGGATCGAGGGCGGCTAGAATACTGGTTTGGGTGACAATTCCGACCAAAGCACCTTGGGCATTGGCAACGACCAAGCGTCTTACGCGCATTCGCGCCATCGTTTGATGGGCTTGCCACAAGGAGTCTTCGGGCCGGAGGCACGCGAGTGGCGTGCTCATGACGGTTTGGGCCTGATGAATATTTAAGTTCAGTTCCAAAGCCTGAAATTGAACAATATCGCGCTCAGTTACAATCCCAATGGGGATCGGGCTAGCTGCAGCGGGTGAGTTTTTTTGCTGCGTAATCACGACACAACTGACCCGATGGTTTGCCATCAGTTGAGCCAGACTTAGCACGGTTGTCTCAGGCGCAGCATCAATTACCTGAGTAGACATCATTTCTTCAACGTGACGTAATTTGAACAAATCGGAGGGTTGCAAAACGCGACGGATACTGTTTGGCGTTGCTACCCCCAATACTTGCCCCTGGTTATTTAGGATAGGTAAGTGCCGAATTCGATGCCGCCGAAAGACACCCAGCGCAGTAAAGGGATCTTGTAACTCCGTTGCTAACAGCGTAATCAATTGCTGAGTCATGACGCTGGATACTGGGATGTTAGCGAGCTTGCTTCCCTGGGCTGCCAGCTTCACCACATCGCGTTCTGTCAAGATGCCAACCAGTTGGTCTGCATCCATCACAAGGGCATAGCTTGAATGCTTAGGCTTGTTTTGATCTAAAACAGATTCTTGGGAGGTTAAGGCACAGTCACGGATGCCCTGTCCCATTAGCGTAATCACCTCTAAGAGAGATGCCTCTGGTGACACCGTCAGCGGATGGCGATCGAGGACGGTTGCTAAGGAAGAGGTGTGAAGAGAATCCACTTGATTTCCTTCAGTTTTGTGCAGGTCTTTATCGTCATCCATAGTTGAGTTTTAGAAGAGAGCAGCGCTAGCAACGTGTAGTCGTTTCAAGTAATGAGCGTTGCTCGATACCAACAAGGGTTTAGCCCCTCCAACCCTATGAACTTAGGGTAGGGACTCACTAATCTGTAGACCATTCTTAGGAAAAAATGGTTGGAACCCTGTTTGTATGGTCAACAGGGCAACTGAGATTTCTAGCTATCTCATTTGACAACGATGCTCGTATACCAGTTTTTTGGGGGGAACACATCACTCAAGATTTTCTATTACTCATGAATCTCAAGTGGGCAATACAGAGACTGTCGCTGGCAGGGATTAATCCCTCAGCTCAGTGAATGGGGCTTCAACACATCGATAAGCTTAGCACTGCCTGTAAGTCTGCAAATGATCAAGACGGCAACTTGCGGCTGGTTTTCACCATCAGAATCTTGGATTGAATGATTGTGCAAATGAGAATACCCTGAAAATCTGATGATTGCCGAATCAGCTAATTGCAAATGTCAATTCAGTTTGTCATCAGTGAGTCCCCAGGTAGGCCCCTTAGATTAGCAATCAAGGTCAGCAATCGATGCTGATGCCCTAACAAATCACTCATCGAATGGAGAACACATCATGAAACGGATTGCATTGAGTATTGCTGGGTCTGCTGCGATCGCTTTGGCTGGATTTGGCGCATTAGCGATCGCTCCCGTACCAGTCCGGGCAGAAGTCACCACCGCCCAAGGATCTGAAATCATTTCGGGTGAATTCGTCACCGTAGAACAAGCTAAGGACACCACCGGAACCGTTCAAATTATTGAAGAAAACGGCCAAAAGTATTTGGAACTCAGCGAAGACTTTAGCACGGCTACCGGCCCTGCTGTTTACGTTCTGTTGCACCAAGATGAGACTGTTGGGGTCAACCTGAGCGAAGACGATTATGTCGCGATCGCGCCCCTGGAAAGTTTTGATGGTGCACAGCGCTATGCAATTCCTGAAACGGTTGATGTGGATGCCTTCAATTCAGTGGTAATCTGGTGCGAAGAATTCAATGTGACCTTCGGATACGCAGCAATCTAGGGTGTTTATCAAGAGATCAATGTAAAGTAGCCAGGTGGCATTGCCACCTGGCTGTTCTCTGATAGCACTGGCCAGATTGCTTAATGCACCGGGTAGCGCTGGGATACTCAGCACACACCCAATCTGGTTCGCAGTAGCGTCCAAAGCTTTGTGGCTACTGCGATATCATACGCCCAGCATTGGCAGATGTTTTCTGCTGTGGTACATGAGAGCTAACGAAATACAATGCTTCAATTCATCTGTTGGTATTTCATCGTGCTCATCGAACACAATCGCTCGATTACCTTCAAATTGAAATTGATCTCTGTAAAGCGCCTTAAAGGTATTCAATAACTTAGTTTTGCAGTGAAAATACATGACGTATTGTTGGGGTTTTGACTGTTTCCAATCTATTCTGATTGTGCTGCCGCCTTTCGCGATGTAACTCGGTTCGCCCCATTTCAAAGTCTCTTCTACTGCCTCAATACCTTCTGTTTCTGAGGCTGTATCCAAAATCAATTGACGGAGAAAGAACAGTTTTTCCCGCATCTGTTTCGGATAACTCTCAAATACCTCTGCCACCACAGAGTTTTCAATGGTGTTCATGACGATAAACCCACTGCTAAACTGCCGCTTCTAGTGCCATAGATTGATCCGCAGACAATTCTATACCTAGGCGAATCATAAAATTGCCGCTAGCTTCGACTATTGCCTGACTATTGGGGGGCAGCAGAATGGTGGAGTCTTTTTGAAAGATCACCGCAGGCCCTTCAATTTGCCCTCCAACCGGCAAGCGATCGCGCTCGAAGAAGTTCGTTGAATATTTTTCTAACTGGCCTTTTACCCGGAAGTAAGTGACAGCGGTCTTTAACCAAGCATTTTGCACATCCCCTGCTGCAGGCACCGGCAAACCTGAAAGCTTGGGCATCGGGCCAGTCCCCGTCACTCGTAGGGTAACCAGCTCCACGGTATTGTCTGGAAATGCGTGACCATATTCGGCGGTATGCAAATCGTGAAACTGCTGCCACACGGTCTGTAAGGCGGTTTCATCTAATTCTCCGCTGGGCACGAGTGCCCGCAGTTCGTAACCCTGGCCCACATAACGACAATCGGCAAAGCGCTGGAGCGTCATCTCTGCCTCGCTAAAGCCATCGGCTTGCAGTTGGGCTTTGACTTGGTCTTCCAGCGATCGCAGGTCAGCATTTAGCTTGGGCAGATTGGGAGCAGTGCTGAGGACAAATTCGTTTTGAATCAGGTCGTGCTTTAAATCGGTAGTCAGTAGCCCCATGGCGGAGGTGATGCCAGGATAGCGAGGCACAATCACCTCAGGGATCCCCAATGACAGGGCGACTTCAGCGGCATGCAAAGGGCCAGCACCGCCTTGGGCAACTAGAGCAAACTGGCGCGGATCTTGCCCCTTTTGAATCGTGCGGGAGCGGATCGCATTGGCCATGTTGTTGTTGACAATAGTGAGGATGCCTGCGGCGGTTTCGTAGAGATCCAGCCCCATCTGGTCGGCCAGGGTCTGCACGGCAGCGAAGGCTTTATCGGGGTAGATGGCCATTTCGCCGCCTAGAAAGTGCTCTGGATCCAGCCGATTGAGTACAACATTGGCATCGGTGACGGTCACTTCTGTGCCGCCTTTGGCGTAGCATACCGGCCCAGGTTCTGCCCCGGCACTCCGGGGCCCCACCCGGAAAGCGCCACCGTCATCCACATAAGCAATGCTGCCACCCCCAGCGCCAATAGTATGCACATCGATCATCGGTACCATCACAGGATATCCGGCAATCCAGGTGTCGCGGGCAGTGGCTTCGGCAAAGCCGCGTTCGGTAACGATGCCAATATCGGTGCTGGTGCCACCCATGTCAAAGGTAATCAGTCGGGCTCGGTCAGATTGTCCACCTGCGGCAGCCCCGCCCAGAACGCCAGCGGCTAGTCCCGATAACAGCAAAGTAACGGGTTGCTCTCCGGCGACTTCTGCCGTGGCAACGCCGCCGTTAGAACGCATGATGTGCAATTCTCCCCGTACCGACTGTTCTTTCAAGCTGCGGCTGAGGTTGTGGATGTAGCGCTGTACCTTGGGGCCGACGAAGGCATTGATGCAGGTGGTGGTAAACCGTTCAAATTCTCGAAACTGGGGAAAAATGCTGGCACTGGTGGTGATAAAGGCTTCGGGGTAGATCTCTCGGGCGATCGCGGCCACCTGTGCTTCATGGCGATCATCAAAGTAGGCGTTGAGAAAGCAAATGGCGATGGATTCAACCCCTGCTTCCTTCAGCTCTAGAATGGCGGTCCTCGCACCTGCTTCGTCCAAAGGCGTGAGGACTTGTCCTTTTGGATCGAGTCGTTCGGTCACCACCTTGCGATCGCGTCGTTTCACTAAGGGTCGTGCCTGCCAGGGAATATCCTGCATGATCGAATAGTGCTGGGGTCGCTGGTGGCGACCAATATGAACGATATCTCGATAACCTTCAGTCGTTATCATGCCCGTGCGTGCCCCATCGTGGGTCAGCAGGGTATTGGTGGCGATGGTAGTGCCGTGGAGCACATGTTCAATATCTGTGTAGTCAGCTTCAGCCATCTGGCACAGCGTCTGGATGCCCTGAATCATACCAATGGAGGGATCTTCCACGGTCGTAGGCACCTTGTGAATCCAAGTTTGCTGCTGGGCCACATCTGCCAAAATCAAGTCGGTGAAAGTACCGCCAATGTCCACACCGATGAGTTTCATATTTCGAGTCTGCTACTGAGGGAATGGGTAGCATCTTAGGGAAGTCAGGTTGTGTCGAGTGTTCAGGCTGCACTGTTTACGGAAAGAACTAAACTACCCCACACTGATCACCAGTCCCATAGAGATGCTGACACGCTATTGGGGACATATTAACTCGTTTAGGAATGCTAGCAATCCTCAAAGACAAGTCCGTGATGATGAAGAGCTGACCTTTCCACCGAATCCCCCGTCTCATGATGTGATCAAAACCCATCCAAAGCCTTACAATATAGGTGTTTCGATGGGTTTCCAAGGCTATCGTGTTAGGCGAAAAGATTCTCTCTGATAAGTGGTTATGCTTTAAGTCTTTGCTGAGAAAGTCACAGATAATTCCTCTGATAGAGTTAGGCACAAAAAATAAAAGTCGTTATTAACCCGATACTCTCTGTAACCCTACAAATTAACTGGATATGTCAGCTTAGATTGAGTATGTAAATAAGTTCAGCTCGTATGTTAACCCTTCAAGCAAACAGCCTTAATTGGGCTTTAGATCATGCGTTGAAATATGGTGACACAGATGTATTTCCACTCGCGTTTGAGTACGAAGCAATACAACATGACTGGACGAATCTTCGTGCATGGCTAGAAGCGCAAAATATTCTTGAGTGGCAAGTTCGACCGCATCGAACTCTTCTCTCACCTAAAGCCAAGCATGGTTTTAGAGTGATCACACAGTTAGATCCGCTTGATTTTCTTATTTTTGCAGCCACTGTCAAAGAAATCGCTGCTGACATTGAGGCCAGGCGTATTCCAGCTAATCAGAACATAGTTCATTCCTATCGATTTGTTGCAGGCATAGATGGTCAGCTTTTCGATCACAATATTGGTTATGCAGGTTTTCTTAGGCAAGCTAAAGTTTTATTAGATAATGATTCAATTCAGTTTGTTGCCACTACCGATATTGCCGATTTTTACTCGCGAATTTATCATCATCGCCTAGAAAATGCTTTACAAGCATCTACTAGTCGTCAATCGCATGTTAAGGCAATAATGCGACTCTTAGCTGGCTGGAATGGGACAGAAACTTTTGGTATTCCAGTAGGTAATGCACCATCAAGACTACTTGCTGAAATGACTTTGTCAGATGTAGACGAAGCTCTTCTTGCAAATAGGATTTGCTTTATTCGTTTTAATGATGATTATCGAATTTTCACGAATAATTATTCAGAGGCTTATCGGCATATTGCTTTTCTCGCTGATGTTTTATTTCGAAATCACGGTTTGACGCTCCAACCACAGAAAACAAATATTCTTGATAGGCATACATTTCTCAATCGCTTTCTATCAACGCCTGAAGATCGTGAATTCAATTCGCTAAGAGATAG
The DNA here is from genome assembly GCA_039815185.1 of Cyanobacteria bacterium P01_A01_bin.123. Taxonomy (GTDB): domain Bacteria; phylum Cyanobacteriota; class Cyanobacteriia; order Phormidesmidales; family Phormidesmidaceae; genus JBCBZT01. Next base: position 49,136 of record JBCBZT010000045.1, read on the forward strand.
TTTTGAACGTCTCATTGCAGAACTGGATCTTTCTGACGACTATGAATCTATCGACTACGATGATTTAAATGTAGACCAGAAAGAACTAGTTGATTCGTTGAATCTGGCCGAACTCTTTCAAAACGAAATTGAAGTTGACGGAGAACCAGATTTAGCACTTATTAGATTTATTTTGCGCCGTATGGCGCAATTAGGAGATACTTCGATAGTGGATGATGTACTAGATAATTTAGATATACTACATCCTGCTTTTCCTGACATCATTAAGTATTTAAGCAAACTACCTAGTTTAACAACCGAAGAGCGTAGAGATATTGGTGCAGAGATCATTGATTTACTAAAAGATTCAATTATTAGCGAGCTTGATTATCATAAAATGTGGGCTTTGGATCTCTTTGCCCATTCGACAGAATGGAATAACCACGATGAGTTTTTTGGGTTGCTTGTATCAGCAAGAGATATACTAAGCAAACGGCAACTTATTCTGGCAATGGGCAGATCATCACAACGTCATTGGTTCCAGTCGCAATGGCGAAACTTATTTGATGAGCCGCACTGGTCGCGTAGAGCTTTACTTGCAGCAGCTAGCTGTATGCCCACAGATGCACGAAAACATTGGTATCGATCTGTTGAGGCTAGGCTCGATCCTCTCGAGACAGCTGTAATGAAGTGGGCAAGACAAAATCCGTTTGGTAATTGAAGTGGTAGCATAACAACGCTCATGCACACCGACCGCCAAAAATCGATCGATATGGCTCAAAGGTACTTCTTTGCGACGGGTGATGAGCAAAGTTATGCCGCAAACTAATTGGTAGCAAAGATAACCTTAAATGCAGCAGTATAAATCTGTAAATTCTGCTATGACAGTTACGGAAAATTTGGCTGTGCTTCCTGTAAGTATTACCGCAATCTCATTACTTACAGGGATTGTCTATCAAGCCGTGAGTGAAGCCTTGGATCGACGCAGACATCCTCCACAGGGTGAACTTGTTGATATTGGGGGATTTCGTCTATATCTCAACTGCATTAGGCAGGGTACACCAACAGTTGTTATGGATGCTGGTGGGGGCGCTCCCTCAATTACATGGGGCTTGGTTCCATAGGCAGCCTGCCTTTGATTGTGTTGAGCCAAGGTTCTAAAGACTCAAAGATGAGTGATGAAAGATTCCAGCAATGGACATCGCTTCAGTTAGACTTGACCCAACTACCGTCAAATAGCCAACGTATCATTGCAGAAAATAGTGAACATCTTGTGCAACTCGAAGCGGATTGCATTTAGAGGTTTTTCACCATCAGAATGGCATCCCCCGTATAGTGAATCAGGGGGTGGGGCACAATCGCTTCACGGGCAGTTTCGGCATACCCCAGACGATCGTACAGGCGCTTAGCCACAACGTTTTGCTCAAAAACGATTAGGCTCAGCGTGCCAAACCCTTTTGTTATTGCCTGGGCTTCTGCGACCTTCATCATCTGGGTACCAATGCCTTGCTTTCGATACTCTGGAAATACGGCTATTCCGCAGACGTAGTAGCTATTGTCGGCTTCCAACTTGCTGCACTAATACAGGGTCTTCCTCCGGTTCCGCATCTGCATCGACCACCATGGGAAAGGCAACTAACATGCCCGCGATCGCGCCATCCTGAACTGCCAAAGTGCAGTTTTGATAAGTAAGACAGCAGTCATTGCATCCTGCCTATGCCCAGTTGCCCCAAATGTAGCGCCAAGCGCACCGTCAAAAACGGTCATATCCACACCGGTAAGCAGCATTTCCTTAACCGAGGCTGCGCGTCGAAAATCCTACCGATAAACGCATTGACCAGGCGACTCGGGAACCCACTTTGCCTATAGAGCTGCATTACTACGATAGTTAGGCAGCGATCGTAGATATGAGAGAAACCCACACAATTCTGAGCAGAAGTCAACACTGTTTTTATAGACTGTAGACCTCCACCCAAGGGTAGAAATTTTTAATTTTGGAGAGACATTAAGTATTGCAAAACAACTTTATTTTTGGCACACAAAAGCACGTTTGATTGATTAGGCTTGCGGTATACAAACTCGTAATGAGTATGATTTGATGCGAGTACTTGAGTTCCTGAATCTAATTAATGCTTGGTAAAACCCAGGATTTGCTAGGGCGACTCGAACAAGTTTAAGCTTGTGCGCCAACACCATGCGCAAGCGAGTGGCTAACGAGTCATCGTTTTAAGGTAACGGTTGTTTGACTATGGTGACCTAACTATTCCTTTAGAAGGTGTGAAGATAGGTCACTGTTTTTCTAAGACAGTTTCTCTACTCATCAATCTCGCAGTTAAGGGATGTCTAACTGATGTTGAATGCATGTAAGGATCTGGGCAAATGTTGTTCAAGCATGAGGGCCAGCGTGTCCCTCAAGTAACTTTTCGGATGTTTGCAGAGGTGGGTTGGTACAATCTTTCGACGGCTGATCTCTTTGATCACAAAACCGTAGTGGGGTTTGCGGTACCGGGAGCCTTTACCTGCCCGCATTCTCCGATTCAACTGTTAGCCTACAACGAGTATGCCAAGGTATTTCAAGCGAACGGGGTCGATGAGATACTTTGTATTTCGGTAAATGATCCGTTTTCATTGGCGGCTTGGGCTCAAGAAGAAGGCACCAATCAAATACGTTTTATACCCGATGTGAATGGTGACTTTACCGGCAAGATGGGGATGATGGTGAACCTTGCGGATAAAGGGATGGGACACCGCTCTCGGCGCTACTCCATGTTAGTAAAAGACGGGGTGATTGAAAAAATGTTTGTAGAGCGAGACGGCTTTGAGGCCATGCCCGTGGTTTCTAATGCCGCGACGATGTTGAATTACATCAACCCAGAGGCGGAGAAACCCAAGCAGACGACTGTGCTAATGCAAATGTGGCGGACGATGCTCTCTGCTTAGAAGAACGCAGCACAGCGAGAACACACACACCAAACCACAACAGGGAAGAAACTATGACGAGTAGCCAAATTAAATGTCCGTTCCCAATGAGCGGGAAGCTCATGGAAATCTGGCGGGTCGTGATGTCTGTCTTGGGATCAAGTACTGAGAAAAATACTGAAAGCACAGTGCTACAGTCCACGACATCTAATGCAGCCAGCGGTTCCAGGACAGCCAATGGCGCTGCTAGCGCCTGCCCTTTTGTGGGCAGCCCCCAAGCCTTCGCAGCGGGTGGTGGCACTACAAACCAGGACTGGTGGCCAAATCAGTTAAACCTAAACATCCTTCACCAGCACGCGCCCCAGGCCAACCCCATGGGCGAGACGTTCAACTACGCTGAAGCGTTCAAGACCCTTGACCTCGCTGCTCTGCGGGCCGATATCTTCGAGCTGATGACCACTTCTCAGGACTGGTGGCCAGCCGACTACGGCCACTATGGCCCCCTCTTCATCCGGATGGCGTGGCACAGCGCTGGCACCTATCGCATCGGCGACGGTCGCGGTGGCGCGGGCACTGGCAATCAGCGGTTTGCACCCCTCAACAGCTGGCCCGATAATGCCAACCTCGACAAAGCTCGCATGCTGCTATGGCCGATTAAGCAGAAATATGGCCAGACAATCTCCTGGGCCGACCTCATGGTCTTTGCCGGTAACTGTGCGCTTGAGTCCATGGGCTTCAAAACGTTAGGCTTTGCCGGGGGCCGCGAGGACGTTTGGCAGCCGGAGTTAGACATCTACTGGGGCTCCGAGACCACATGGCATGGCGATGAAGACTATAGTGACGAGCGCTACAGCGGCGATCGCGTCCTGGAGGATCCCCTCGCTGCCGTGCGAATGGGCCTGATCTACGTGAATCCTGAAGGGCCGAAGGGCGAGCCTGATCCGGTGGGCTCAGGGCGCGACATTCGTGAGACTTTCGGGCGCATGGCGATGAACGATGAGGAGACCGTGGCGCTCACCGCTGGCGGGCACACCTTTGGCAAATGTCACGGGGCAGGCGATGCAGCCCATGTCGGGGCTGAACCCGAGGGGGCCAGCATTGTGGAACAGGGCTTGGGCTGGAAGAGCAGTTTTAACACTGGCGTTGGCGTTGATGCTATCACCAGCGGTATCGAAGGCGCCTGGACCCCCACACCGATTAAGTGGGACAACAGCTATCTCGAAACCCTGTTCAAATATGACTGGGAGCGGGTGAAAAGTCCTGCGGGTGCGTGGCAGTGGGCACCCAAAAACGGTGCTGGTGCAGATACGGTGCCCGACGCGCACGAACCGTCGAAACTACATGCCCCAATGATGACCACGGCGGACATGGCCATGAAGATGGACCCCATCTACGAACCGATTTCGCGGCGTTACCTCGATAATCCAGATGAGTTTGCCGAGGCGTTTGCTAAAGCCTGGTTCAAGCTAACCCACCGCGACATGGGACCAAAATCGCGCTATCTTGGCCCCGAGGTGCCCACAGAAGACTTTGTGTGGCAAGATCCTATCCCCGCCGTCGATCATGACTTGATCAGCGAGCAGGACATTGCCGCTCTCAAGGGCAAGATTCTCGCCTCTGGCCTGTCAGTTTCCCAACTGGTCTCAACGGCCTGGGCATCGGCTGTGACTTACCGCGATTCCGACAAGCGGGGTGGCGCGAATGGTGCCCGGATTCGTTTGGTGCCGCAGAAGGATTGGGACGTTAACCAACCGGCTCAACTGGCCACGGTGCTGCAAACGCTTGAGGGCATCCAAAACGAGTTCAACAGCTCGCAGTCAGGTGGCAAGAAGGTTTCCCTGGCTGACCTGATCGTTCTGGGTGGCTGCGCCGGGGTTGAGCAAGCAGCGAAAAATGCCGGGCACGATGTGACGGTTCCTTTCTCGCCGGGACGCACGGATGCGTCACAGGAGGAAACAGATATCGAGTCTTTTGCCTACCTTGAACCCAAGGCAGATGGCTTCCGTAACTACGTCAGGGGTGAACACGCCGTCTCAGCAGCAGAAATGTTGGTAGATCGGGCACAGTTGTTGACGCTGAGTGCGCCGGAGATGACGGTTTTAGTGGGCGGCTTGCGCGTCCTGGGTGCGAACGTTGGTGACTCCAAACACGGTGTCTTTACCCAGCGGCCAGGGACGTTGACCAATGATTTCTTTATGAATCTGCTTGACCTGGGCACGACGTGGAAAGAGGTTTCTGAAGTGGAAGACGTGTTTGAGGGGCGCGATCGCGCAACGGGCGAACTCAAGTGGACTGGCACTCGTGTTGACCTCGTCTTCGGTTCGAATTCTCAGCTCCGAGCCCTCGCGGAAGTCTATGGCTGCAACAATTCTCAGGCGAAGTTTGTGCATGACTTTGTGGCAGCGTGGGACAAGGTGATGAACCTTGACCGCTTCGACCTCGCTTAGTCCAAGATCGCAGTAGCTACAAGGCTTGGTGCGCTACTGCATGTAGGGAATAAGCCAAAGCCCAATCCCGGTTTGACCAAGCGTTTAATCCTTCAGTGGGCTTGATCTACGAGATTGTTGAGAGGATAGCGGTGATTGATTGATTTCTAAAATTCTGTTTCCATTGCAGACCAATCACCTCACTGGGCCGACACCCCACTAAGAATAGAAATTCCACAAACAGCGCTTAGTGTTGGTAGTTCATTCCTTTGCGGTTATCTTCCTTAAAGGCATCGATAGTGCGATCGCGCTCCTCTTCTGTGAATGCATTAGGTTTTGGATCAACCTGATATCTATTGAACATTGATACGGAAATTGTCAGACGCGATCGCTAAAGCAAAAGTCCTGAGAGGCTCTTAGCACTCTCAGGGCTTGCTATTTGGGTCTTCAATTCAAGATGGGCAATACTGGGTTTTAAGCGCGATCGCAAAGAATCTGTCAGTTTTAAGGAAGAGAGTAGGTGAATTGACGCGAGGAAGTCGCTAGACGATTTAACCTAACGGTTTAGGCAAAATTTTTTATTAGAAACAGCGCTACTTAGGGGCAGCCACTAAAACTAAAGTGATCACCAATGCAGCCACAGCTGCTGGCGGTACCAAAAACAGAACCTTCCGGTACACAGCCGCACTGCGGTCGATCACCCCCTGACTCAGTTTACGCAGTTGACCCGTTCGATAGAGTTGATTCAGGTGATAGCTGTCATAGCGGGCCATGCGGGCCATGGGCAGTTCACCCTGGGCACGCTGGGGCAAAATGCGCCGCCTTTGGTAAGGAACCGTGCTATCGCCAAAGTGAGTTAAATATTCTTCGGTAGCTAACAAATCATCAATAAAGCCTTTCAATCCTTTCGTTGCCAGCACAATTGACCAAGCAAATTTCTCTTGATTGTTGTATACAGAACGACCCAGAACTCTCTGAATGCAAAGTTCTACGAAACGATAGTTGTTATTAGTCTCGTAATTTAATCGCCGAAATGAGTCAGAGAGCAAAAGCCCCTGGATAAAATCTCGCACAGTCATTTGACCGCCACGCAGTTGAGACTCTAGGGGATCTTGGCGATGGGCCATAATCAACTGCTGCTCATTAAAAATTTGCCGATAGGCCGCCCGGATGACGTCATCCATTTCTGCATTGGTTGGCAGGTTGTCCAGGCTGTACTGTCTGGGATGTTCGTCTCCTGGAACTTCAAAGCCATCAACACGCTGATTTTGGCTAGAGAGGGGGTAGCTGAGTAGAGGGATGGTCATCGTGAAATCTCCAAAAAATTTCAATGAATAGACAGGGGTGAACGAGTAAGACAATGGGCGGACGGCAGCAGTCATTCAAATGACTGCTGCCACCACTTAAGCCTGCGCTGCGAATGAGAAACAACGGACATGCCTACTCGTTGCTGCCCCACCGTTTAAGCGAGTCCTGCTCGCGCAATTTCTAGCAAGATAAAACAGGCAAAAATGACACCGCCAACGCCACCGATCAAGAAGCCTGAGGTAAACAGACTCCAGTCTGTATAGGTGCTGATGTTGCCAGGGAGCTTGCCCCGAGGTTTGCTGCGACCTTGAAAGACAGCGCCACCATAGAGGAACAAACAAACGCTCAAAATCACGACCAGCCCGGCGGCACTGCCAAATCCAGCAAGCAGCGCTTGATCGCTGTTGCGTAATGGCCCTAGCTTAAGAAATGGCCCGAGCAATAAGTATCCATGGGCCATGCCAATTTCTAATCCCCGCGTTAATGGGGAGAGTTTTGGGCGATAGATTGGCAAGTTCTTGATCCAAGTGAGGGCCAAAGGGCTGCCGCTAATAGGGGTGGCTAGGGTACCCAACTGGGGATCATTTTGGGGGGGCTGAATGATGCCCGAAAACAAAGGCTCACTATTGAACTGGGTGTCGCCATAAAAGGCTCCGGCATTGAACTTCATTTTGCTGAAGTTGTATCCCGCCGCGATCGCCCGCGATCGCAGACCATGCCAAAAATGACCCGCCAGCAGCAGACTGGCAAAGATCAGGTGGAACAACATTAACCAGGTGCGTGGGGTAATCACCCCATTAAACGTGGTCGTCCCCAGCGGGCCATAAAACACCTCGGGATAAACGGTGTCATTCACCCAAACGAAGTACGCGGCAAAGTAGCCCATGTAGGCCAGCGCGGCTTGACTATAGGCTAAATACGCCTCCCCGGACCACACAAATAATCCCTCTGCCCAACGGGTTGGGACACTACGGATGTGCCAGATACCGCCCAATATCAAGATGCCCCCGATCCACAGGTGCCCGCCGACCACATCTTCCAAATTGTTCACGGCAGCCATGCCCTTAAGTGTCCAGCCCTCTGACGTGATACCCACCAAATAGCCAAAAATGGTTAACGGGTTAAAGGTGGGTTGACTCACCAGACGAACAGCCCCCACTGCCGGATCATAAAGGCCGCTGGCATAGGTGGCTTTGACCACCAGCAGTAGGGCCCCGACCCCGAGCAGCACTAAATGGGCACCCAAGATGGTCGTCATTTTGTCTTTGTCACGCCACTGATAGCCGAAGCCGTTTTCATCAAGCTTCTCTGGCCCCAAGACGGCGTGGTAAACCCCACCGGCCCCCAAAATGGCTGAGCTCACTAAGTGGACGACCCCAATGACAAAGTAGGGATAGGTATCGACAATCGCGTTGTCAGGGCCAACCCCAATGCCTAAGGTTGCTAGATGGGGCAGCAAAATCAGCCCTTGTTCGAACATGGGCACACTGGGGTTATAGCGCGACAGCTCAAACAGCGTCATCGCCCCAGCCCACAGCACAATCAGCCCAGCATGAGCCACATGGGCTCCCAACAATTTGCCAGAAAGATTGGCAAAGCGAAAGTTACCGGCCCACCAAGAGTAGGGATCAAGAGAGTCTGCAACATAGTTGGTCGAGGCAGCGGTATCGGTTGAAAAGCCTAGGGGTTTGAGGGGGTTGGGTTGGGTCACAGTCATGATGCACCTACCTGACCACGGGTCGATTCAACAACACGGCCTTCGGCAAAGCTATAACCGGCTGCTCTGAGCGCGTGAAAGATGTGGCCCTGCAAGAAGAAGAACCCCAACCAAAAGTGAGCATTCGCCAGCCAGACCCGGGCGGTTAAGCTGCCGTCACTGCTGACAAACACGGGGAAACGGTCAAACACCAGCTTTAGGGTGGGGCCAAAAAATTCCGTGGGAAATACCAAGGAATTGACTGAGACAAATAGGGTGGCGACAAATGCCATTAGACTCACAGCCCCAATGCTGTAGGACAGATAGGCTTCCCCTGACCAAACAAACAAGTTTTGGGTCCAGGGCAACGGTTTTGTAGCGATATGCCAAAGGCCACCCAAAACGCAAATCACGCCAATCCAGATATGGCCCCCAACCACATCTTCTAGGCTGTTGACCCCCGCTAACCAGAAGCGTCCTTCTGTGCCAAACAAGTAGCCAAAAATCGTGGCTGGATTCAGCGTTGGGTTAGTCACCACCCGTACGTTTTGCACGATGGGGTCGTAGAGACCGCCGAAGGCGATCGCCTTTGCCACTAATAAAAAAGCACCGACCCCCAGCAACACGAGATGAATCCCCAAAATGGTGGTCATTTTATTGGTGTCATCCCAGCGGTACCCAAAGAACGAAAATTTGCCCTCTAGCTTAGCTGGGCCTTTGATCGCATGAAAAATGCCGCCCGCCCCCAAAAAGGCTGAACTGATCAGATGCAATACGCCAATCACAAAGTAGGGATAGGTATCTGTCACCTGCCCCCCTGCACCAACGCCTAACCCTAACCGGGCCAGGTTGGGCAAGACAATCAGCCCCTGCTCATACATTGGCAAGGTCGGATCAAACTGACCCACTTCAAACAAGGTAATCGCCCCGGCCCAAAGCACGATGAGCCCAGCATGGGCTACATGAGCCCCTAAAAGTTGTCCCGATAAATTAACGAGTCGAGCATTGCCTGCCCGCCAGGGAATCTGCGTGTTGATATTTTCTGTGGCAGCCGCCATCGATGTCGTTCTCCTAAGTTAAGACTAAGCAAGTCAGCATGTAGGGTTGAGCCTTATGCAGATCTGGGCATAACCCCTGATGCGAGTGGGGCAGTCCCATTCGCGATAAAGTCAAAAAAGGTGCCGTACTGGACACCGCGGGTGGCAGCACGGGCATGAAAGGCGTGCCACAAATGCCCAAGTAAGGCCAAAAAGCCTAATCCCGCATGAACACTCGCTAGCGCCGCTCGAATTGAGTCGGTCGCGCTGCCAACAGGCCCATAAAATACGCTGGGATAGACAATTTCATTGGTAGAGACAAACACGGCGACGCTAAAGCCTGCGATCGCCAAAGCCCCCAAGCTATAAGACAAGTAAGCTTCCCCTGACCATAGCAGTCGTGCTTGAGCCCAAGCCATGGGTTTGGAAAAGATATGAAATACCCCTCCCCCAACACAAAGCAAACTCACCCAGATATGTCCACCTACAACATCTTCTAAGTTGTTGACACTAGCCATGCCGGTCAGTGTCCAACCCTCTGGCCCAAATCCCAACAAGTAGCCAAAAATTCGCACGGGGTTAATGTTGGGTTGCACCAAGCGCACCTGATCCACCAGCGGATCGTATAGCCCACCAAACCGAGTCGCCTTAAGCACCAGCAGTAAGGCTCCAACTCCCAACAGCAGCAAGTGAATACCCAGGATGGTGGTCATCTTGTCACGGTCTTGCCAGTTGTAGCCAAAGCCTTCCGGGTCGAGCCGTTCTGGCCCCAATACAGCATGGTAAATCCCACCAGCGGCCAAAACCGCCGAGCTGATCAGATGCACCATGCCGATGGCGTAGTAAGGATAAGTATCAACAATCTCTCCCCCTGCCCCCACCCCGATGCCCAGGGTTGCCAAATGGGGCAGCAAAATCAAACCTTGCTCGTGCATGGGCAAACTGGGATCAAATCGCGCCAGCTCAAATAGTGTCATCGCGCCAGCCCACAACACAATCAATCCAGCGTGGGCAACATGGGCACCTAACAACCGTCCAGAGAGATCTTTGAATCGATTGTTGCCCGCTAATAGCGGTGCTCCGGTATCTTTGGTAACTCGATAAGACCAACCCAGCGCTCGTAAAAGCGGTATCCAGAAAATGCCGTCCCCGCTTGTTTTCGATTCTACTGCTGCAACCGAGGCTCCACCTTCTCTATTGTCAGAGGATTGCATAGACATGTACGTTCCTAATGAGAGAAACCGAGTAGTTCACTATTGACAATTCTTGTCATAAAGATGATGTCACTATAGATCGGAATGATTCACAATAAGCAAATGTAAAAAAATTTGTAGTTTCTGGCACCATGGCTCGACAGATAAAGGCTGGAAGCTAAGCGCCTGGTATGTTGGCAAATTAACTTCTTGCACGGACCTCGGATCTGAAGGCTGAAATTTCCGTAGTTTCATTATGATTTTCGATTTATGCAAGCGGTCTAATTTGATGCCTAGACTTAAATCAGGTCTGGGTTCCCCAAAGCAGCCTTAAAATCGCAGGCCAGTGGGCGGCGATAAAGCCATCTCCTGCAATCGCCAATTATTTGTATTTACTAGGGTAGTTATCTCTGGATTTGAGCTGGTTTTTGAGGGTTTTAATAGGAAAGATTATTGTTAGTTGACTTTTGCTCTCAGGTATAGAGGCAGTTGCCACAGCGCTAAGTAGGCACCTGACTGCGATTGCCCCTGTTACAGCTTTTCATGGAACGCCCGATGCAGTTTGTGAGCACAACCTAAAGCATCAAATTATCAACGAACCGTTGGCTTTGAATCTTAGTTCGCACCATGACTTTAGTTAAAGCTTCTAATTTTTGGGTCTGACTATAGAAACTTGCTAGACGGTTAAAAGCCCGGCGCAGTCCATGATACGCTGCCTGACGGGTGGGCGACGATAAGCCTTCATTATTCATTAATACAATCATCCGACTATGAGCCTTGAGCAAGCTAACCTCAGCTTCTTCAGGCTCTCTGAGCACTTGGCAACTGTCGGCTAAGTTGTTGCAGGATAGGAGGTATAGATGAATAAGACTAGTTGGTTGCTGGCATTGGAGCATAGTGGGCTGGATCAATTTTTCAGCCAGTGCTAGGGCTTTTCGGTAAAAACTTTGAGCTGCTTTAAGATCACCAAGCTGCATTTGGCGGTTGCCCGCTTCGGTACATCGCACCCAGGTTGAGTTGGGTTGGGGATTTTGGGATTCAGATCGGGACGTCTTGATATGCATTCGTGTCGTGGCAATCGGCATCCTCAGACTTCTTATTATTGATATATAATCTCAATAATAGAACATGTCAAATAATTCAAAACCGTCGCTAGAATCAATCAGATACGTCGAATTCTTCTTCTGATAAGCATTAGGGGCACTTATGAAGATTAAGGTTGACAACCCTGATTGATTTAGAAGAGAATTTTTCTCATCAATGCTAGACAAAAATATCCCTATCGAATTGTTACTGCCTGGAGATGAACGCCTTGGATATCTATGAATTTGATGTCGTTATTGTTGGAGGTGGCCCAGCAGGCTGTTCCTGTGCGTTATATACATCAAGGGCAGACTTGAAAACCGTTATCCTCGATAAAAATGCGGCGGTTGGCGCGCTTGCAATTACCCACAAAATTGCCAACTATCCTGGTGTACCGGGCGATGTCAGTGGAGAAACTTTGCTTACTATTATGCGGCAACAGGCGATCGCCTTTGGCACCCACTATCAACGTGCCCAGGTCTTTAATCTCGATGTCAGTGGCCCCAAGAAAAAGGTGTTTACACCTGAAGGCACGTTTGTCGGTCGGGCTTTGGTGCTGGCAACGGGGGCCATGGGTCGCACAGCATCGTTCAAGGGTGAAGCTGAGTTTCTAGGGCGGGGAGTGAGTTACTGTGCCACCTGTGACGCCGCTTTTTATCGAGACCGTGAAGTAGCTGTAGTGGGAGGTAATCTAGAGGCAATCGAAGAAGCCCAAGTGCTGACGAAGTTTGCCGCTACAGTGCATTGGATCACCTTCAAGGAGCCACCGCTTGAAGACCCCCATACTCAGGATCTCTTAAGCATGGCCAACGTCAAGCACTGGAACCGCTCCCGACTGCTGTCGATTCAGGGAGATCATATGGGGGTGAATGGGATAGAAGTTAAATCCAAAGATCAAAAGACCTCCTTACACGTAGAGGTGGATGGGGTTTTTGTCTATCAAAACGGCTCCAAACCGATAACTGACTTCATTGACGATCAGGTGCAGTTGAAAGCAGATGGTGGGGTCAGGGTTGATGAATTCATGTCAACCAATATGGAAGGGGTTTGGGCCATTGGCGATATCCGCAACACCCCTTTTAAACAGGCTGTGGTTGCAGCGGGGGATGGCTGTATTGCAGCTATGGCAATTGACCGCTTCCTCAACAGCCGTAAAGGGATTCGCCCTGATTGGGATCATTCCTGATCAGCGCCTGCTGTTGGGCACTCACGGCATCAGCTCCACCAAAGATAATCCCGACCGATAAGCAGTCTGCTGCCAAAACTCCAGAATCACCTGGCTTGTGCGCTGGGGATGGTCATGGTGAAAGAAATGGCGACCTTGGGGGCAACACCAAACGCGATCGCCGGGTTTAAGCCATTGGTTCCACTGGATCTGCATGTTGGGGTCAACAATCATATCCTGGGCACCATGGCAAACGAGCAAGGGTGGCTCCACCCCGCCCGGGGGTAATGTACTGCGCGTCGCTAAGGAGTGGGGGGCCAGTTCCGTATCGAGCACCTGTTCTAAAATGTCAGCAATATTAGTTGTTCTCGCAAGTGGTTGCGGCCCAAACAGCAGCCGCACCATCTGCTGGAGAACCATGTGACGACTGCAAGGCAACAATTCTCTCAACGCATAGTAGTGCGCATGCCAGCTAATTGCTGGATTTGTGCCTACCGATAAAAGCGTTAAGGATTTGACCCGATCAGGATGTCGGTAGGCATACAGCAACGCGATCGCACCGCTTAAACTATGGCCAATTAAATGGACAGGCCGAGCCTGCGGATGGAGATAGTCATGGAGTAAAGCCAGGGCGGTTTCAAGACAACAAGGCTCATCAGCAGTTTGAGCATAATTCCAGCAGCGCACATCGGTCTGCTGGTCTAATCGTTGCAAGAGGCGTTGATCAAATCGTCTGAGATTTGGGTTGACACAAAGCCACAACCCATCGGGAGTATCTGACATAAGTTCATCCCACTAAACCTTAAGAAAGCTGACAGTCAGGCACCCGAGTAGATTGCTGACTGCCAGCGAGCCTCTGGAACATCGCAGCGCAAATGCGCTACAGCCCCATTTCTGATTTAAGTTGAGTACACCAGG
>JBCBZT010000091.1:0-19077 GCA_039815185.1 Cyanobacteria bacterium P01_A01_bin.123
CAGGGGGACGAAACGGCAGAGACTCTGACCCAGCCACTTTCAGGTTCGGTAATTCTCGTTGCAATGCGTACCTATCTCTTGCATTACACAATCCTTGACCACATAGAACGCATGAACTATTCTTGAAACGGTCATTTGGGCAAGAATGGAGAATAGGGGAGTCGAACCCCTGACCTCTAGGGTGCGATCCTAGCGCTCTACCAACTGAGCTAATTCCCCGCACTGCTTCCGTATTTTATCAAAGAAGATTCAGTGCTTAATCGGCAGCTTAGCCTGGTGCAAGCTCCCGCTGAGCCTGATAAACCGCCTGAACGGTGTACCAGTTCAGGAAGATCCGGGCTATTTCCAACGCCAGTTGAGGTTTGCCTTGATTGATTAGCCACTGGAGCAAAGGTTTGAGGGTGCGTTCGTTAAGGGTGCCGCCTAGGGTAAGCACGCCCCACAAAATACGGTGCAGCCAAGTCATCTGAATCATCATGCGCACATCCCAAGTGGGATGCTTTTGATAAAACAGAATCCCCATGCGGCCGCGCTCGATCTCTTTTTCGATCAGGCGCGGAATTTGTTCTAGGGAAAATGGCGGGTGCCAGTGGTAACCCACGGCCTCCGGACATTTAATCAGTCGCAGGTCTAACTTTTTGAGCCGCACCCCCAACTCTAAATCCTCCCAGCCGTAAAGCTGAAAAGCAGTGTCAAACAATCCGGCTGCATCGAGCCAATGCCGCGCGATCGCGACGTTGCCAGTCGCAAAATAAGCTTGGGAAACATCGGTAACCTTGAACGTTTCTGCCGTTGGGTTGTCAAAATTACAGGTATTGATGACACGTCCGTAGGTAAACACGCGATCGTCATATTGTTGCTGCCCTGCTGCCAACGCTTTTCCGTGGCAGTGCAAAAAGTCTTCCAGCACCACCAGGTCGCTGTCGACAAAAATAATAAAGTCACCCTTAGACTTTTGTACCCCCAGATTACGGGCAGCCGCCGGGCCCAAGTGTGCTTGCAAAAACAACGTCACATGGGGAAACTCGGCTTCAGACTGATTGAGCCAATCCACGGTGCCATCTGTGGAGCCATCATCCACCACCACGATCTCGTAGCCAGTCACCGGGCTATCCGGGGGCAACTGTTGAGCTTCTATGGCCCGCAAGCATTTTTCTAAAATCGGCTTGCGATTGTAGGTTGGAATAACAACGCTGAAAAACACGACCCACCTCTAGATAACTCCATCATCCTAGCAAGGTGAGTCAGATCAGCCTTTAATAACGGCAATGAACTGGGGAAAGTTCCCGTTCATCGCCGTTTGTTATAGGTTTAGTCTCAGACTTGGTGGTCTTAGCCTAGGCTTGGCGGGCAGCCTTACGACGACGGGAAACAAACATAGCACCAGCGACAATGCCCAGACCGGCTAGGGCTGTTGGCTCAGGAATACTTGCACCCACAACTTTGAAATCAGGCCCGTTATAGCCTGCGGCAGAGTCAGAAGTGACTCGAAGACCCGCGATGTGGGTTGATACGCCAAAGTCTGCCAGGTTCAAACCAATAGAACCTACAGATTGAATTTCATCAATCTCTTTGGTATCGATGTCAAATCCGGCATACTCCCAACCGTATTGACCGGGGTTGTAAAGCACAGAAGCCCCTAGCTCAAGGAAATTACCCACGACGTTACCATCGGCATCAATCGCTTGGACTCCGAGAACACTGTTCATGCCGCGTTCCCAAAAGTAAACCTGGCTCACCCGTGACTCGAAAAACAGGTTCATTTCAAAAGACCCCCGAGTTTCAGGGCTGGTCTTACCATCCTCAGTGTCAATAATGCTGTTTAGGTTCAGGTTATTTAAGCTAGCAACAACATCTGATGCATCGGGGTTCTCCTCAGAAACACCGTCTGATACATTGTCACCCTGGTCAGAACTCGCACCCCCATCAGCAACTTCATTAAGTTCGTTGAGCTGGTTAAACAGGATTTCTGCATCTGTAATCAGTGAAAACTGATCGATGGTTTTACCGTTCTCAAGTTCGATGGACTGCAAAATGACGTCACCCTTTGGTGCGTTATTGGGGGACGCATGGGTTGTGAAAGAAAACGCCTGTGCAGGTGTCGGCAAAACGGCTAAGACGCCTCCTGCAAGCAAGCTAGTCAAAGCAAAGGTCTGTTTCAATTGCATGGTTTAATCAAGGTGAAGTGAGCTGCTCAATACTCTGTTGACATCTATATAGAGCCGTCAAAGGCTGCACCCAACGACTCAATAAGATGGCGGTACAGTTACGTAGGTGTTTTCTACGTGATTAGCTCCATGGAAACGCAGATTTATTGGAAGGTGCCAGTATTTTCACCAGAGTTTACGTAAAATTCAATACACGCATTGATATATCAACTCTTTATATTTAAGTAAAAAATGCGATGCAATATATCCGTGTATTTACTTACAGGGTGTTGGTTTTGGTTGATCTTGTCATAATAAAAACCAATAACTAAGATAAGTATGTCTAGGATTCGAGACATTGCAGATTGTTAAAAAAGGAAAACTTTGTTAAGTTTCGTGAAACGACATTTTTCTCCCATACACAAATTATGAAATCACTCCTAGATCTGCTGCCCAAGCCTGCACCCATGCGGGCGCTGTCTCGTGTGTATGATTTGAAGACTCGCCTTGATTGGGGTGAACCGGCACTGACCATTATTGATGTCCGCGATCGCGCCTCGTTCAACCACATACACGTTCGCGGTGCGATTTCGATGCCGATGGCGAAACTGGTTGGCCTGGCAGAGGTCAGTCTGGAGTACGACCGCGATATCTATGTATACAGCGATGTGGACGAAGAGGCGATCGCCTCTGCAAGCCAACTACGCAGTGCGGGCTTTCAGAACGTGTCGGTATTGCGTGGTGGCGCAGCAGCTTGGAAAGCAGCGGGTTTTCCGGTAGAAGCGACTAGTGCAAGCGCAGCATAGGATTGCATCAGAGGCTAATGATCAAAATTGCCGATAACGGTGTAAGCCATAGCCACAAAGCTTTGTGCGCTACGGTGAACCAGATTGCTTGTGTACTGAGCACCCCAGCGGTACTCGGTGCATTAAGCAATCTGGCCAGCGATATAACCTAAGCGGCTGAAGCAGCCTGCTGCCTCGATTGGGCAACAGCTTCAATAGTTTCATCGGGAAAGAAACTGAGTTGACCTTCAGCAACCTTGGCCCTGACCTTAGCCCCCACGGGAAAACGCATATGAATGGGGGTGCGGGCATGGAGCGTCCGGTTTGATGGGGTTTGTAAGCAGTATTTGTATTCGCGACCTAGAAAGTGACGGTCACGCACCATGAGTAGCGCAGTTTCGTCGGGTTCGAGCTGCAAATCTTCTTGACGAATCATCAAGGTGCCAGTGCGTCCATTGGCCTCAGCGTCACGAACCTGAGCGGCATGAGATTGAGTATCGCAGGCTTGAAAGCTGCCGACTTCTGTTTCCCAAAGTGTACCGTTGCGTTGGGCAGTGACGAAATTGGCCTGAGTCACAAACTCTGCAACAAACCGCGAAGCGGGATGGCGATAAATTTTTTCTGGGGTGCCAAATTGCTCAATTCGGCCTTGTCGCATCACAGCCAGACAATCAGAAATAGCCATGGCCTCTTCTTGGTCATGGGTGACAAAAACGGCAGAAGCGCCAATGCTTTTCAGGATGTCGCGGACTTCCTGGCGCAGGTAAAGCCGCACCTGGACGTCTAAATTGCTAAAGGGTTCATCGAGCAAAATTAATGACGGCTGGGGGGCTAAAGCTCGCGCCAGAGCGACGCGCTGCTGCTGACCCCCAGAAATTTCGTGGGGATAGCGGTTTTCAAAACCTTGGAGACCGACCAATGCGATTGCTTCTTGGGTGCGATCGCGTTGGTGTTTAGCCCCTAAAGCGCCTTTATCTGCCAGATATTTAAGACCAAAGGCGACATTCTTATAAACCGTTAGGTGGGGAAACAAAGCATAGTCTTGAAACACAATGCCAATGTCACGCTTTTCAGGGGCCAGCCAGCGATTGGCACCGCACACCTGTTGCCCTGCAAGTTCGATAGTGCCACCTTGGGGTTGCTCAAACCCAGCAATTAACCGCAGTAAACTCGTTTTACCGCACCCCGATGGCCCTAACAAGCCCAAAATATCGCCAGTTTGTAAGGCCAAGGTGGCTGCTTCAACCGCGTAAGGAGCGCGGTGCCCGTAGCGTTTTGAAAGATTATCTAAGCGGAGAATAGGCTGAGTCATAAAGGCAGAATTAAAAAACCAGATTAAACAGGCTGCTGTCCTCCACAGCGGGAGATAATCAGCAAGGATGGTGCAAAACCGCTCAGGTTAGGTCAGAGCTCGAACTCGCTCTACAGTGTAGCGATTTATTGAAATCTTTCCGCATTAACTAACGCCAGAAATCTGTATCTTTAGAGATTTTTTTGACTTTCGCCCCATCCCAGCCTGAGCTGTATCAATCGCTATTTGAGTGATGCTAGGCTTGCTTACTGGTAATTATTCCCAGCTAGGGTAAATGAATGACACACTGCACCGTCACTAGCGGTGACAATGACTCAACATGACGTTAACAAGACATGATTGAACTAAGGATGAGATGCAGTGTGTCAATACCGAAGCAGCAGTTATTTCCAGCCGACCCGGTCAACCAATTTAACGACCTCTGGATTGTTGGCACCATAGGTGCCGACGTTGACCTCATCAATCTCAAAGTCACCCAGCTCAGCCACTACGGGATCGACCTCAATCCCTTCAACCACTGGATATTCGTTGTTATCCCCAGCAAAAATTGCTTGGGCTTCAGGGGTCACCAGAAACTCTAAAAATGCGATCGCGTTGTCTGGATTAGGTGCACTGGCCACAACCCCGGCACCGCTGATATTGACGTGGGTACCGCGATCGCCCTGATTTGGGAAAAATACGGCGGTCTTGCCGGCGACATCGAGATCCGCAGCGTCATCGGATTTCGCTAGCCTGGCCCAATAATAGTGATTGACAACGGCCACATCACATTGCCCGGCTGCTACAGCTTTAATTTGGTCAGTGTCACCCCCTTCGGGTTCACGGGCTAAATTGCCAGTTAGATTTTCAGCCCAGGTTTCAGTTGCTTCAACCCCGTTGGCTTCAACCATGGAACCCAGCAAAGACTGGTTGTAGATATTGCCAGAACTGCGAATACAGACCCGCCCTTGCCAATCAGGCTCAGCCAATGCTTCGTAGGTGGAGAGTTCTTCAGGGCTGACCGTGTCTGCGTTGTAGACAATCACGCGGGCGCGTTTGGTTAACCCAAACCACAAGCCGTCAGGATGGCGGAGGTTAGCCGGAATCGCCTCGGTTAACTGGGTCGAGTCCACGGGTTGAAAAATTCCAGCTTCTTCAGCTCGCCAAAGTCGTCCAGCATCAACGGTAATCAACACATCAGCAGGGCTGTTGTCACCCTCGTTGCTAATTCGTTCAATCAGCTCATCGGCTTCGCCTTCGATGATATTGACCTCAATCCCGGTTGCTTCAGTAAAGGTTTCATACAAAGCGTCGTCAGCATCATAGTGGCGCGAGGTATATACATTGACTTCACCAGCGTCAGCAGTGACCTCACCCGCATCTGGGGATGCAGCACTGTCGGGTTGGTCGGGTTGGGTTGCGGGTTCACTACTGCAAGCAGCAACCAATAAGGTTACAGTGGCTGCGGTGGCTAAAAAACGTCGTCGAGTTGTTTTCATGGAAATTAATCACTCCTATGCTGAGATTTGGCGTCAGTCATCTTTAGTCAGCACTGAACTAAATGAAAACAGCTTTCATTAAGCCTGTCAACTCCGCTTGAGTGCCTCATGCCTGAGCTAAACCCACCAATAGCGACAGCGGCATGGCAGCAGTGCGCTATTCCGCTGATCAAGACAGTTGTTGTTCATTCATGCTGGAGTGTCTATTATGATGAGTCAGATTTTCATGAAACTTCCCTATGGTCGCTTCCCCCCGAATTCCAGTTCATCTGAACCATGTTAAAGATGGTGACACGCTAATCGTTAGCACCAACACCGATACAGAGCGGGTGCGGCTGTACGGCATTGACTGTCCAGAATTGGCCCAAAAGCCTTTTGGCGATCGCGCCCGGCAACGCCTTCAAGCCCTGTTGGAGCCCTACAAGGACTTAGAACTTATAGAAGTCGATCGCGATCGCCACGGACGCTTGGTCGCCGAGGTTTGGGTAGAAGACGGCTGCATCAACACTCAATTGCTCAGTGAAGGGCACGCCGTAGCCTACGTGCGTCACCTTAAAGGGGAGTTTCGCGATCGCTATTTAGCTGCAGAAGCCACCGCCCGCCGCGCCCAGCTCAACTTTTGGCAACAACCCCACCCTGAAATGCCCTGGGACTATCGCCGCCGCCATCCTCGTCGTTAGGTTACCTTTGGCAGTAGCCCCATGCCTATTGCTAATGAGGGAACTACCGCGCTGGGTGACAGTGGCAGCCCACTCCTGGTCAAACGCAATGGTGAATTTTTGATCGCGGGTGTTCTCTCTGGGGGGACAACTGAAAACAGTTTATTTGTGATATCTCATGGTGGATCGGCAGTGAACCGCATCGGTCGTTTATTGAGCAACGAGGCGGGCGGTTTGTCAGCACACCTGAATCTTCGTCACCGTTAGTTTTGATAGTGCAGGAAAGAGCCTTTACGCTAGATCAAATCGAAGGTCACTTAAGATCGGAGGTCACTGCTGAGAAATCAGGAAGACTGAACCACTATGCTGCTGTGGCGATGTCGCATCTTCGACCGTTATGGCCATTTTAGCGACTAACTCTGGACGACGAAACACCACAGGAACAGTGAGGTTTGCAGAAGCAAGCCCCTCAGTCTCAAGCTGAAAGACGCCGGTTAGAATTGCGCCTTTGGCATCGGTTGTCACAGGTGTATTTTCCTCCGGTAAAGTCCACACGGCATACACTTTCCCGGAGGGTAACGGCGGCAGGTTTCGAGCCGTTAATTCCGCCTCTAACGTATTGGGATTTACCACAATTAAAGCTGAAGCTGTGCTAGTCGCTTCCGGGTTTTCAAGTAAGTAAGTTAACGGCTCAATTTGGGTCGCCCCTGAACTTACTCGACCCTCAGCCGTCGCCGTCGATCTGCTTAATGACGACAAGCTGTATTTTCACCTGCCGTTCTGCAAACAAATATGAAGTTCGCCCTGGAATAGATCCAGCGCAGACTTTTAGGCGTAATACCCAATAGATTTGTTCGAAATTCAAAACACTTGCTCCGGGGGCTTTTCAGGCCGCTCGGCTCAGTTTCGGATGGGTTATTGGAGTAGACGCCCGTCAAGACGCAGTGGTGTTTCTACATCAAAGTGACGATCACAAAGCAGGAGTGTCCGAATGAAACGAATTAGGCTCAAATGGTTTGCCATCCTATCAGGACTCAGCGTCTTTCTAGGGACGGGACCTGCACAAGCAGTGACCTTTACCGAAGGAAACGATGCGGGTGAGCGTCTGGAAGACGCCATTTCGGTATTTTCTGAACAGACATCACCTTTAGACTCGATTTCTGGCGTTCTCTCTGGAGACGCAGACTTATTCCAGATCTTTTTAACCGGTGGGCAGCAATTTTCTGCAACCACTCTCAACCCTGACACGTTATTGGGAATCCCGATTGATAACACGTTGGGCAACCCCAATGACTTACTCGGAGACCCCCAATTATTTCTATTTGACGCCTTGGGCAATGGGATTTACGCCAGTGATGACAGCTTTGGCTCATCTCAAGCGACCCTGCCATCGCTAGGATTTTCGCCCGTTGAGTCTGGCATTTACTTTCTAGGTATTTCTGGCTTTGACGTTGACCCAATCAGTGCCGGGGGCGAGATTTTCCCTGATCAGCCAGCCAATGCGGCTGTTGGCCCAACCGGATCGGGTGGGGGCGCACCCCTGATTGGTTTCGCGGGTCAAAGCAGCAGCAGTGGACGCTACACCATCAGCTTGACGGGTGCTCAAACCATTGCAGCCCCGGCTAGCGTCCCGGAACCAGCTGCACTACTGGGCCTATTGGCAGTCGGGGCTTTAGGGCTAGCGTCTCAAACCAACAACGTCATTCAAAAATCATAGGGAGAGTTTGAATCATGTGGAATCAAGTTAAACAACTCACGGCGAGTTGGCAAAAGACGGTTGGTCTAGCCAGCGTGTTACTCGGATTAACGCTGGCAGTTGGCACTGGCGCACTCTACGTAAGGGCCTCTGACCATGACGATGGCGAATCAGAAATCAAGGGGCGACATCTCAATCTCACCGATCTGTACGTATTTCGAGAGGCGGATCAAAATCCGGGGGCTGACGCTGACAATTTGGTGTTCATCATGAATACCAATCCGCGATCGCTGGCGCGGCAGCAGTATTATTTCAGCACGAGGGCACGATACGAATTTCAGGTGACCCGTGTCTCCGATAACGATGCGACGCCGACAGGGGTTGCTGACGTGACACTGCGCTTTGAATTTGATCCGCCCGATGACAACAATCAGCAATCCTTTACGGTAACGGCGATCACAGATGGTGCAACCTCGACGGCTCGGGGGAGAACCACACCCATCACTGCCAGCCCTGCGGTAAATCGGGTTTCATTGGGCGGCTCAACGTTAGGGGTATTTGCAGGCTTGCGTGAAGATCCGTTTTTCTTTGATGTTGAGCAGTATTTTCGAGTCAGGGCGGGTGCCCTCGGGATTGGCCCCGCAGCCGGGTTCCGAGACCCTAGCACGGCTATAGATTTTGCGGTGGGCTATAACGTCAATGCGATCGCAGTCCAAATTCCCATTGCCTTTTTACAAGGGTCGACTGAAGCCACCACCTTTGACGTTTGGCAGACGATTGCTGTCCCCGGCGATGGCGGTAAGTTTGACCAAGTGGAACGGTTGGCCCGCCCTGCAATTAATGAAGGCTTGATTGTGACCAACGATTTTCTCAATACCTTAAACAGCGTTGGCCCTGACTTTGAGGCGGCGGCTCTAGCGCGGCGGCAACCAGCAGCTGGGGCAGCAGCACCGATCATCGCTGAGGCGAAACAAACCCTACTCGCGATTGGCAACAGTGACGATCGCGCCGATGCCCTACTCGGTGCCTTTCTGCCAGATGTGATGCGAATTGACACGACAGGGCCTAGCGGCTATGCGAACGCCCTGAACGACAATGGCAGCCCGATTCGGGGTCGGTTACTCAAGGACGATGTAGTCGATATCACGCTTTCAGTGCTAACCAACGGCGCGATTACCACCGACAACGTTTCTTACGAAGGCACGCCTGGCAATCCTGCCCAAGGACATCAGCCACTGGTGCCAGCCTTCCCCTACTTAGCACCACCGAATTAGTCCTAGATCTGGCCCACATGTAGGTTGGGAGCCGCACTCGCGAAACCTGACCTACATATAGCCGTAGCCACAAAGCTTTGTGCGCTACGGCGAGCCAGATTGCTTGTGTGTTCAGCATCCCAGCGATACTAGGTGCATTAAGCAATCTGGCCAGCGTTATAAAACAATACCCCTTGATCGCTGGAAGACCTCGCCCGCGGCAGATTGTTGTGCGCCATTGAGTTGCCGCAAGTTTTCTAGTGCCTGGATAGTCAACATTAGACAGACGAAGATCATGCTGACTTTTAAGCCCCCTAAATTTCTATGGAAGCGTTGGAAACCCTCTAAATCAACCGAGTTGATTCCACTCTCCGTACTGGCCATGCTGCTGGCATTTTCAGTCGGATGGCGTTTCCTAAAATCATCTGAGCTACAAAACCATGCTTATGCCTATCCCTTCTCTTTATCCTCAGAGAATAGCGGTCAGGAGACTTTAGAGCGATCCATTTCGTTTTATCAAGGGCGTGTCCAACGCAATCCTGAAGATGGGTTAGATCAGGCCGCACTCGCCAGCGCTTATCTCAAAATGGTTCGTGCCACTGGAAATGACAGCTGGTATCTATTGGCCGAACAGTCTGCGCAGCAATCGCTGACTAAGTTGCCTTTTGACAATGACGGTGCTGTCTTGGTTCTGGCCCGGATTGCTGAAGCGAAACATGATTTTGCTGAAGCCAATCGCTTGGCCGAACAGGCTTCTGGCCCAGAAGCCCTAGCGATCATTGTGACTTCAAATCTGGCGATCGGTCAGGTGGAGGCTGCCGACGCAGCAGCAAATACATTGGTTGACCTAAATCCCTCCCTGGGGAGTCTGACGCTGCGGGCTTTGACTCGGTCGGCTCGGGGAGATCAGGATGGGGCGCTGCGCGATTTTCAACAGGCGATCGCGGCTGAGGAACTCTCTGAACCGAGGGGGTCAGCCTGGACTCGCACTTTACTCGGAAGAGTCTACTTTCAGCAAGGCAATTCTGCCTTGGCAAGTCAGCTTTACCGCGAAGCCCTACAAATTGTTCCAGACTACCCATTGGCGCAATTATACCTAGCTGAGCTAGAAACCCGGCTAGGCCATTACCGAACCGCTCAACAATATTACTTACAGGTGAACGATCCGGTGGCACTGCACGGGATAGCTCGCATTCAAGCATTGCAGGGGAACACCGCTGATGCACCCTGGGAAACCGCTGAAGCGGCGCTGCGACAGCATATTGATGAAAATGCCTTAGGCCATCGCCGCGACTTAGCCCATTTATTGCTGGAGCGAGGCAACACAGAAGACGTGCCGGAAGCGATCGCCCTGATGCAAGCCGAAGCGAGCAACCGACGGGATGCTAAGACGCTCGATCTCTTAGCTTGGTCGTTGTCTCGGGCCGGACGCTGGCAAGAGGCGCAGCAGATCATTCAAGAAGCTTTAGCGTCAGGGATTCAAGATGCAGGCATTTTTTACCGGGCAGGGGTGATTGAAACCGCCCTCAATCGTGCAAGTCAGGCCAATCGGTACTTCCGCTTAGCTCAAGAAATTGACCCAACTTTTGATCAGCAAGCACACCAAAGACTAGGACTTGTTGCACACCGTTAAACCATCATATGAGGCTAAAACAATGCTTAATCACTTGCGCTGGGTTGCGTCTCTATCCCCATTGCTGTGCTTGATGTCACCCGCCT
This sequence comes from Cyanobacteria bacterium P01_A01_bin.123, assembly GCA_039815185.1. Lineage (GTDB taxonomy): Bacteria > Cyanobacteriota > Cyanobacteriia > Phormidesmidales > Phormidesmidaceae > JBCBZT01. The sequence goes on from JBCBZT010000091.1 coordinate 11,050, forward strand.
TTGCTGACAGTGACCCGGGGTTGTCACGACTGCGCTATCAATATCCGCCTGCGTCGTCTTCAGCGTTGGATGTGCCAGTTTGCTATTTAGAAACCGGTACGGGTGAGATTCTGAACTTAGCGCGTTTGTGTAACCCGGAAGGCTCAGGTCGCGATCGCTCAGCCAGCCAAGATGAGCCATGCTATTTCGTGGATGACAACGGTCGCCCCTGTGCGGTGAACACGGTACAGCAGGAAACTCAGCCGTAAAGATTAGGGGATTGTCACACAATAGCGATCGCGCCCTTCTGCTTTGGCTCGATAAAGGGCGCGATCAGCTAAGTCGATCAAATCTATCGGCGTTTGCTGGGTTAGCGGCGGCGCGATGGCAATGCCCATGCTAACGGTCAACTGATCACTGACTTGGGAGTACTGGTGGGGAATCTGGAGATCAGCGATGCCCACTCGAATGCGATCGGCAACGATCTTAGCGCCAGCAACATTCGTCTTGGGCAAGATGATCGCAAACTCTTCTCCCCCATAGCGCGCCACCAGGTCAATGCTGCGCAAAATGGAATAGCGCAGCACGCGACTCACTTGCTGCAAACAGCGATCGCCTGCCAGATGGCCATAGGCATCGTTGTAAAGTTTGAAATAATCAATATCGCAAAGAATCACGGCAACAGGGCGATATTCGATTTGAGGTTTTTGCCAAAGGGTTTCTAGAAAATCACCCATGCGGCGGCGGTTAGCCAAGTGGGTCAGAGCATCTGTGATGGAAATGCGGGTCAATTCCTGGTTGGCCCGTTCTAGAGCGAGTTCCGCATGCTTTAAGCGGGTAATATCCGTAGCCGTGCCGCAGAGGGTACCTTGAATACCCATGCCTTCCTGTTGAGATAAGACCGTTTCACGCAGTAACAGCCACCGCCAACTGCCATCTTTAGCGCGAAAGCGATATTCTCCCTCAGCAATTTCACCCTCTTGCAAATGCCGTGACCGGGTGCGATGGCGTTCAAAGCCTGGGTAATCGTCACTATGAACGATATGTTGGCAGCATATCGGCTCAAACGTTTGAAACTCTGCCAGCGTATAGCCCAAAATCTTTTCCAGTTGGGGATTGGCGTACAGCAGTGTGTGGGTTGTCGCGTCGCACAGATACAAAATGCTGGTGCTGGTCTCGGCAATGCTCTGGATTAGTTGTTGGCTCTCCTGCCAGGCTTTCTCAGCCTGTTGGAGTTCGAGCTCAGCAATCGGATTTGGCAGTGGTAAGGGCTTGGGATGGTGGAGCTTAAACGCCATTTGCACCATCTCAGCTAAGTATTGGGCAAAGACGCGATCGCGCTCTGACCATGCGCTCTCCCCAGATCGATGCAACCAAAGGCCACCAACGCTGCGATCGCCCTCAGTAACTGCCACAAACAGCAATGCGCTCGCTTGGGGCAACCCACCCGCCTTGGCTAACGGCATCAGCGTCGGGGCCTGACTCAAGGATGCCAACGTCAGCAGATGCTGACCCGTTAACCATTGCACAGCGCTGGCATAATCCAGATTAGATAGGGATATCGTGCGATCGCGATCAGCCTGACTCGAACAGATCCGCAGGTGCTCAGGCTGGTAAAGCCAAAGTTCAATACCCATTAACTGTAAGGGCTCAACCGCAAGCGCGATCGCGCTTTTGACCCCCTGCTCAAAAGTTGCGGATGGTTGGTTAATTAATTGCGCCACCTGCCCCCAAGGTAGCGGCGCACAATTATCGATGGGGTCGCCATTTGGGGGACGACAGTTGGGATCTCTAGGTGGAGGTTGCAAGGTATTTAAGCACTGGAACACACAGGGTAGATACGTTTAGGTTGCCTGACTCAACCTAAGAAATTGCCATTGCCCCTCGTCTTATTGTTCTCTTTAATACCTCATGCAAGAATCTTTATACTGATACTGAACTCGTCGCTTTAAACCGCAGATTGTATTATTTAGATGGCTTTTCTTGTAAAACCTAGGGGCAAATAGGTAAGCCAAATGTTCGATATGATACTCGTATATTGTTGCCGAATCTCTGTAACAGACTGAACCTATCGAAGCATAAACCAAGTCCAACTCGGAATGTGAAGTTTTCCCCAGACAAAACTCGAGATCTAGACTTGGAGAAGGTTCGGGGCAACTTTGGCCACATCTGCAGTCACGATTTATAGCGCTGGCCAGATTGCCGTCATCTGGGCAGTCAAACAAAAAACAGGCAGGAATAACTTCCTGCCTGTTTACCCCGAAGTTCAATTAAGTCTATCGATCGACAGAGCCCATGATGATATCAATGCTGCCGAGAATGGCCATAATATCTGCCACTTTGACCCCTTTCAACAGGTGGGGCAAAATTTGTAGGTTGTTGAAATCCGGCGGACGAATCTTGAACCGCCAGGGGAAGACATTGTCGTCACCCATGATAAAGACACCCAGTTCGCCCTTACCGCTCTCCAAACGAACATAGTGTTCGCCAGCAGGAATCTTGAACGTGGGGGGGATCTTTTTGCCAATGAACTGGTAGTCAAAGTCGTTCCATTCAGACTTTGGTCCCTCTGCCATGCGCTTGGCTTCTAGGTTTTCGTAAGGGCCACCCGGAATCATCTCACAGGCCTGGCGGAGGATTTTGATTGATTCGCGCATTTCCCGAATCCGCACCAGATAACGAGCCATACAGTCACCTGCGGTTTCGTAATGGACGTCCCAATCGAAGTCGTCGTAGCATTCGTAATGGTCAACCTTGCGCAGATCCCACTTGACGCCAGAGCCGCGCAGCATCGGGCCTGAGAGCCCCCAGGCGATCGCTTCGTCTCGGGAAACGGTACCAATCCCTTCAATGCGACGGCGGAAGATGGGGTTATTTGTGATTAACTTCTCGTACTCGTCTACTTTGGGCAAAAAGTAATCACAGAAGTCTTCGCACTTATCAATCCAGCCGTAGGGTAAATCAGCAGCAACCCCGCCAATGCGAAAGTAATTGTTGTTGATCAACCGCTGCCCCGTCGCTGCTTCCCACAGGTCATAAATCATCTCCCGCTCACGGAAGATGTAAAAGAAGGGGGTCTGGGCACCCACATCTGCCAAAAAGGGGCCAAGCCACAGCAGGTGATTGGCAATCCGGTTGAGCTCCAACATAATCACGCGAATGTAGCTGGCCCGCTTGGGCACCTCTACATCGGCCAATTGTTCAGGCGCGTTTACCGTAATTGCTTCGTTAAACATCCCGGCAGCATAGTCCCACCGAGAAACGTAGGGGACAAACATGACATTGGTGCGGCTTTCGGCAATTTTCTCCATACCGCGATGGAGATAGCCGATCACTGGCTCACAATCGAGTACGTCCTCACCGTCCAAGGTCACAATCAGACGCAGCACGCCGTGCATCGACGGATGGTGCGGCCCCATGTTGAGCACCATGGGTTCGGTTTTGGTTTCAATCCTTGACATAGAGTTGTCTGTGTTTAGTTTGGGGGGTGGGTTCCACTGTCTAATACTATATTCTGACTCCTTACGGGTGGCTAGTTCCTGCCAACGGTTTAGACTTTCTCGATGGCGCAATCTGGCACATCGGGTGGGGGGCATTCGTTGAGTCTGTCCCTGCCAATGAATCGGATTAAGCGGGGTTAAGGAATCTCGCCTGCAACTGTAATGACCTGTCAAGGGGCAAGGATCCAAAATCCTACCAACAGAGGATTGTCACAAGAGTGAGGAATGCGAGAGCCTAATGAGGCTAGGGATGACTCAATAATTTCGTTGTCATCGGTAAGACTTGGACAAGGCTGGGCATGGGGATGTTCTCGTAACCAGTCTTTTTTGAGGAAATTCGCAGCAACAACCCACTTGCCAGCAAGGTAAAAATCCATGGTCTATCAGCGGAAACAGCGCGCCTACGAACAGGAGCAACAGCGACCCGTGCCGCCAGTGCAAACCAGTCTGTTCAACTCGCCAGATCTGGAGACCGAGGAAGCCGACAATGCTTTTTCAGTGGATAGTTCTCAGCCAGGTCCCAGCATGGAGGTACGCCACAAGCAAGCCAGCAAGCCGTTCTACACGTTTGACAATCTTGTTGGCAGTAGGCCGGTCTATCCAGTCCATCCATCTGATAGTGCTGTCCAGCGACACCCGATGTTTCCGGCGGAGCAGGCGCAACGCACTGGGTCGCTGGACAGTCACTTTCGGCATTCGGCAACCCGCCATGATTTCTTTGGGAGTGGGAAACCCGCCGTCCAACGCACCAAGATGGCGGCGGCAGATGTGCTTCAAAGGTCACCGGAAGGCGGGGCAGGCGGCGCTGGGGCGGTCGAGCTGACCCCCCAAGGCAGTGGGCGTCCGTTGCCCAAGCAGGTGAGCGACAATTTTGTGCAGTCGGGTTATCCCGAAGTGAAAAATGCTCGGGTGCATGTGGATGACACAGCCACCCAGAGCATTCAGGCCCACGGCTACACAATGAAGAATGACATTGTGGTGCAGTCGCGGGGGGCGAATGACCCGAAGCTGTTGGCCCATGAAGCGACCCATGTGGTGCAGCAAAGCCAGATGGCGTTGAAGCCGGATGTGAAGGACACGCCGATTAATGCCAACCCAGCGTTGGAGCAAAATGCCGATGACAATAGCGATCGCGTGGCCCGCAATCAACCCGTGAGTGTCATGGGGGCTAGTGCTCAGGGTGAGAATGGCGAGTCTGCCCCCCAGCCATCCCCAGTCACCGTGCAGCCATCCAGTCTCGCTGCTCAAACAGACCTCCAGAGCGGCAGGATGGGTGGCCCGACTTTACCGCAGCAAACGAATGGCATGATTCAGCGGAAAGTTTACCTCAGTGATGCCTATCGATTTTCAGCGGCTGCCGCGAGTTCCTATTTGCGTGAGGAGACAGTAAGAAGTCATTTATTAAAAGCAGGTATTCATGAGGATCGCATTGAGGCTTTAGTGAAGAAGTATGTCACTGGCAAGAACAGTGACATCAATAATATCTCCCTCAGTAAGCTGTTGAAAGATGAAAAGAAAAACAACGCAGAAAAGGGAGGAAAAGCAGGTGAACTGGAAGAAAAAGCAAATGAAATAGAAGAAGAAATCAAGCCCAAAAATCAAGCAGGCAATGCACTGTTTAAATTGCCTAACGACAAGCAGGGCAATGCTGTTAGTCATGATGGATTGTCATTGCCTCAAGCGAGAAAATATTTAATACGCAGTGGAATTAAAGAGCCAGTTGTTGATTCAATAATTAAAGGCTATAAGATGGAACAAAAGTATTCCATTCCTTATAGAAGGATAGACGAAATAGTTAAAAAATTATCCTTGCAAGAAGGACATTATCATAAAATAGGGCAATCACAGGGATCTGGTTACGATCCAGCCCTGTCGGCTGCAATCAGGAGCCTGGGCGCATCACTGAAAACACCATGGGAGTTCAAATATGATGAATTGTCATTAGATGAATTGTCATTATCTAAAGCAAGAGAATACTTATTAAACAAGGGAATTGAAAAACAAACTATTGATTCAATCCTTAAATACTACGAGATGGATCAAAAGGATTCCATTCCTGTTAAAGAGTTATACAAAATAGCTTACGACTTATTATTTCAACAAAATCCTGATGATGTTCAGGACTGGAAATCCCCTTATGAGGCTGCACTCAACGATGATGAGAAAGACATCAGCAACATCAGTGAACATGACGAAGAAGAGAAGCGAGATCACATCCCACAGAGTGTTACGTCAACTTCAACCTCAGCCTCAAGCAGTATGAGTAAGGCTGACCAACAGCAAAAACCTGCGATTAAGCCAATCCATGATCAGGATAATAAGGCAAATGAAGAGATTAAGATTCGGTTTTGGAAAAGAATTGATGATAAACAAAACTACCTCAAATCAAAGAAAGTGCCTGTCTCAAAATTGGCAGAAAGACTATTAAAACTAGAGAAAGAACCTGCAAATGAAGGAAATGATGAAGAAGAGAAAAGTATAAATCAGTCGAATGATGCGGCGCAACCGATGGTGGAGAATATCTTGAAAGCGATTGCTCAAACGACCCCAGATGAGAGATGGCACGAACTAGAACTAGTCGGTCTTGTCCGTAAAGTTCTAGATCAAGCAAGAGAGTCTACGGAGTTGCCCTCTATCGTTCAGACTGTGATTAGTGAGTACAGATTGAGAAGGAAGGAAGGAACTTATTCTGATAGTAATGAAGAAAAGACTGAAGATACGGCAACAAAAACAATCTCTAGTACAGTCGAAGAACGGGCCGAGAAAGCCCGAGCAGGGAATAATGAATTCTTTGAACTTAGTAATAGCGAGCTCCCGGAATTTTTCACAGCTTTAAGCAAGCTCACTAACAACGAAGAATATGCCAAATTCACTAAAAAGGATGCTTCTACAAAACTAGCCAGAAAATGGTCTCTAAATGGGGATCGGCCTCACCACTGGGCCCACGGTGCACGCCCTTGGTATCCCAGGGCTCCTAGGCATCAGAATATTCCTGGTGGTATACATGCAGTTTATTACCCTGAGAACCTTCCTTTATGTGGTGAGCAAGAAGTCCATCGCGGTGAACAGGCTCGATTCCCTTGGGCTGCCAATATCCAAAACAATGGTGGTATGACCTCATGGGCAATGGCAGGGAACAGAAACCCATACAGTCGAGACATAATTGCTCATACTCACTTTAGTAAGCTTATGACTGATTCTGCCTATCTCTCTACGTCTACGGATATCGAAGTGGCAAAAAGGTTCACTAAGGGAAGCGGGTGGCTTTATAAGATACAATTACCTGCGAAAGTAGGCATTGACATTAACAAGAATGCACTGGCAAGGTTCGTGATCGAAGACGAGATAGCTGTTCCTTACATAATTCCATATGGTTGGTTCACGAGCCTTAGGAAGCAGGATAAGACATCCGAATTATCCGGTAAATTACTAAAAAAAATATATGAAACTAATGGATGGGATCAGCCTTTCAAGGATGCTGCCTTCCAAAATGTTCTGAAAGATCATCCAGCAGCCCAATATCCTGATGTAACGCCTAAGCAGTACCTGCTAGATGAGCATTTGGGTGGTCATGATGCGGTGCAACTCATTGGCGACCTTCCACCACATTCGCAGCTAAATAGGGCGCTTGAGATATTAAAAAACAAAGCTAAACTAGCGACCAGTCAGGAGCAGAGCGATGAAGAGCCATTCAAATCGGCGCGCAAGCTGGCGGGCGGTCTGAACGAGATCACTGAAGAGCAACTCAAACAGGTGACAAATTATTACTTACATAATCCCGAAGCTGGAAAGAAAGGCTCTTTAAAGCAATTCTTCAAAGCTTACGGCGTGAAGCCAGGGCCTGGGACCAAAATATACCTCGGTGGTCTTAAAGGGCTCAGCGAAAGTCTTGGTTCAGCAGCTCAGAATGAAGCAACTGAGGCAAATCAACCGGTAGCTAACAATAATGATGCGAATGAAGATGGCTCGTCTCAACAGCAGCAACAAAACATACGCTCAGGTCAGCAGCTATATAAAAATCTCGTAAGCAATAATGTTGTTTTTCCGAAACGGCTTGAGCTATCTGAAATCCACATTCTACTTGATGGTTTTGTGAAGGCTTTCTGGCGTCTAGGCAAACGTTTTAATTCAGCAGAAGATATAGAAAAAGCTTTGGTTCTTGCTGCTCAACCTAAACAAATGATTCTCCATCAAGATGAATTATACGGGATGTCATGGCTCTTGGGTGAAAATAGTGATAACAACAAGGAAAACATTAAAAAATTAATGGGAGGATCTAGCAGCAATTTAGTATTTGAAAAATATCAGCCTCCAACAGATCAGAATGAGGAACATGAGGAAAAAGCTATCGACGATGATACCAATATTTCCTCTATTTCCTCCTCAATTGAAGTGTCACAACCTGATGCGGCGCAACTCATTGACGGCGCTCCAGAACATCCGCAGCTACAGACGGCGCTTGAGCAATTACGTGAGAACGATGCCCTAACGGAAACTCTGAAGCTGATCAATGAAGAGCAACTCAAACAGGTGACAAATTATTACTTAA
>JBCBZT010000101.1:0-12415 GCA_039815185.1 Cyanobacteria bacterium P01_A01_bin.123
CCCTCCCTCGCGGGAACGCCCTTGCCTTAAGCTAGTCGTTGTTGTCTCTCGGCTCCTATGATTTTCGAGCATTTGGACACTGGTTCTCCGACAGGGGACTTGCACCCCATTAGTTCACGCCCGTGCCGGGCGTACACAAAGCGTTGCACCGGAGCGGTAGGCGGACCGCTCTCTGTTTTTCGCAAATCGTTCGCCACCGCCCGGTGAACTTGGTCGTTAGGATTGCTTCCTCTTGCCAATTGCTTTGCTCCGAGTTACAGAATATTTTCTGTCTTTAAAGCATTCTTTCAGAGTTTCGGGTTACCGTCGGTTTTTGAGTCTTACGCTATTTATAGTACCTACTGCTTCTCAAGAGACTGCTAATCATGGGCGAGCCAATTGACCAAATCGCAATACTGGACAACGCACGGCGCAGTGAGATCATCGATGTATTGGCGAATGCGTTCCGAGACTATCCAATGTTGCCGCCTGATCCAACTGGTCGAAAATCACATTTGATGGCTGTCGCACTCTTAGATGCATTCGCTGGTGCACCCGATGCAACACTGTTTGGCATCTCACGCAATGGTGAATTAGCATGTGTGGCGTTCGTATTTGCTGACGGATACGAGCCGGGGGGGCTAACTTTGGCATGGTTCCTGTGGCGTATGTTGAGAGCCATCGGCTTGCAGAATTTCCGCATAATGGCTCGCATGATGTCCGGGCAGCGCGGCGGCGATGAGCGACGGCTAGAACTGATGCTGTTGGGCACGCGCGGCGACTACCAGAGGCAGGGATTGGGCCGCATGATGCTACGAAACCTTTTCAATTTTGCCCGCGAACGGGATTACGCATCTGTGGTTCTCGAAACTGCCAAGCAGACTCCAGCCTTTGGTTTCTACCTACGCGAAGGCTTCAAGGTAGAGAAGGAAATCTCGTTGCCGACGATGCCACTGTGCATGATGCGTCGGTCGTTAGATTGAGCGAGCCGCAGCGCTTCTACTATCCCACCAATAGATTTTTGGGAATGCTCCATACTCCTCAATCCCAGTCTCGTCCCCCCATAACGCCCATGCACGCCGACCGCCAAAAGACGATCTGTTATGATGCAAAGCTGATCGGCGGCGGGGGATGGGCAACGTTAAACCATCTATGGGTTTGGGATCTGAACCAACCGTGGGCCACAGCAATGATGCAACTTGACAGTAGACTGACAACTTAAAGGTGCAAGTTGAGGCGATCGCCCTTGATTAACCGCAACCCGATTCGCGATCGCCCGCGCTTTAATCTGCTGCAACAATGCCTGCCGAGCTGGGGAATCCAAGCCAGTTGCTGGATCAGTCGTGAGCGAGTCGGGGCGTTTTTGCCGGAAATAGCTGAAGTCAGAGATGTTGACAATTTTGGTCGCAAATACCGCCCGCAATAAAAACTCCGTATCGCCCCCAAAGCGCAAGCCTGTGGCAAATCCCCCCAAGCGCATCACCAGCGATCGCGCCACCAAACTCGTGGGATGCAGCAGCGGATGCCCCGGCTTAGTCAACAAAGCTTGATTCACATCCAGGGGATAGGTCACGGAATACAATTGCCCTGATGACGCCTCAACCCGAATTTCTTGGCTACCCACTAGCTCTGCCCCAGTGGTTTCAGCTGCGTGGAGGAGATGCGCCACGCGATCGCAGGTTGACCAATCATCCGCATCTTGAAACAGATACCAATCATAATCAGTGGTTTCAATCACCTGCTGCACCAAACGGTAGGGACCCACCCGTCGCGACGATTGCAGTAAGGTTACCGTCGGGAAGGCTGAAACGATATCGATGGGCGGTTGGGGAGAGTGGTCATCGATGACAACAATGCCATCCAGCGGCTGGGTTTGGGTTGTAATGGCACGAAGACAGCGGGCCAGCCAGGGTTCGCAGCGGTAATGAGGGATGAGAGCGAGGACGCTTGGGCAAGCTGGGGAGATGGGGGGATGGGAAGATGGGGGGATGGGGAGATGGGTGGGAGATGGGATCGCGTGCCAATCAAAATCCCGATTGTCAATTTCTAAGCAATTGACAAGATCGAGCAAATGCCAAGGACAGTGGGCAAAGAGTGCTGTGATGTAGGGTTGCAGCAAATGGCGTGAAACTACCCAGGCGTTAATGGTTTGGGGATGGGCTTGGGCTGTTTCCAGAGGGAAATTGAGCGTCGGCAGCCAGGGGGAAAGCTGTGAACGCTTTTCAAAGGCAACGTGAGCAGACGGCGGCAAGGATGGCAGCGGATCTGCCGTGACAGGCACATAGGCGATGTTTGGCGTGGCCCAGCGATTTAGACATCGCTGGAGCGTCTCGACAGAAGATGCCTGTTGCCAATGATTGGGCAGTGATTCAAACGTGATATTGGGTTGATGGAGCCAAACGATCGGCTCCTGTCGTATCTGAAGTTGTTTAACCCACTGAATTAGGGTTGGCAAATTGAGGGGATTGGGCGCGATCGCACGGCCATCCAGTAGCAGTATGGCTAGATCTGCTGCTCCTACAGTCACCCCTTTAACTGTTGTCTCAAATCTCGAATTGCAGCGCTGGTATTACGCTCATAGGCAATTGTCATACAACGCGCGATCGCATCTTGTAGCTCAACTTCTGGAAAATAAAGACTCTTCTCTTGAAGGGAATAGGCTGTGTCTTGTAACTGGTAAATCAGGAGCTTTTTATTGCGAAACAACCAAACCTCAGGGACTCGATACGACAGATAATCATCAATATTGGAATAATTTGTGACATCAACTTCTAGTACCAAAGGTTCTCTGTATGCAGCCACTTCATTATGCCTTACTCAAATTGCCCCTCGAATACCTTTTCGGCTGGGCCAGTCATGTAAACGCGGTTATTGTCAGCAGACCATTCAATCTCCAGGGGGCCACCCGGTAGCTCAACGGTGGCGCAGCGATCGCTTTTGCCATTTAGCACTGCTGCCACCAATGCGGCACAAGCCCCCGTGCCGCAGGCCAGCGTGATACCCGCGCCCCGTTCCCAGACACGCATTTTCAGGTAGCTGGGGCTGACGACTTCAATAAATTCAGTGTTGATGCGTTGGGGAAAGGCGCTGTGGTGTTCAAATTGAGGGCCTAGGGCTTCCAAAGCGATCGCGGCAACAGAATTCACAAACGTGATGCAGTGGGGGTTGCCCATGCTGACACAGGTGACTGACCAGGTTTGCCCCGCAACTTTGAGGGGTTGAGCCACAACTTTATCGTCGGTTGAACTTAATGTGGTGGGAATTTCTCCAGCGAGTAAACGGGGTTCGCCCATATCGACCGTGACTTGACCATCGGGTTGTAGGGTCGGGGTCATGACACCGCCCAGGGTATGTACGGGGTAGGCACGGGGCGGGCTGGGGGCATGGCCATCAGCAGTTTCTAGGGCAGCAATAAATTGGGCCAGACAGCGAATGCCGTTGCCGCACATTTCGGGTTCCGAGCCATCAGAGTTGAAAATGCGCATAGTGTAGTCTGTGCCGTCTTGCCCCGGCAGCGCAAAGATGACGCCGTCAGCGCCGATGCCAAAGTGGCGATCGCAGATTCGAATCGCATCTTCTGGGGTGATCTTTGGGTCGGGCTGTTGGCGGTTATCAATCAAAATAAAATCGTTGCCTAACCCGTGATACTTAGTAAATGCGATCGCCATATGTCCCTAGTGGTTTCGTCAAAACTGCCACAGTTATAGCCTTAGGCACAAAGCTTTGTGCCTAAGGCGAGCCAGATTGCTTGTGTGCTGAGCATCCCAGAGCTACCCGGTGCATTAAGCAATCTGGCCAGCGCTATACTATTGTACGGGCGCTCTTGCACGGACAAGCTCTCTAAACAGCTACGAAATCCAGTTCCTGTTACCCCATCTAGAAACGTTGCAGGTAAGGAACAGCTGAAGTTTATTGATGAGTATCTAAAGCAATTTTGGAATCACCGCTCCAGTTGCTTGTTTATAAGCACCATAGTGCTGACCAAAATGTGCTTGCATTAAGGCTTCTTCTTTAGGAACTCGCACCCAATACAGCAAAGCAAACGTGATGATGCCGCCGCTGCCCACCAGCCAGTTTGAAATTAATATTCCCTGAGCGATTCCCCAGAGAATATGGGCGCTATACATGGGATGACGCAAATATCGATAAACGCCTTGGGTAACCAGAACTTGCTGGGTTTGAATTTCCGCAATGGGTGACCAGTTTTGACCCAAATCCACATGGGAGCGCCAGAGCAGCCAAATCGCTAGCCCAAAAACACCCACACCTATCACCGACACAAAATTAGGCATCGAGTAATTTGCAAATTTAGAAATCGGGGTGAAATAGTAAATCAATGGGAGAACTTGAGAGGCGATAAACCAAAGCACCATTAAGCTCAGTTCTGGCCAGAGAATCCGAGTTGTTCTAACCTTGTGATGATCCTTAGTTTGAACAATTCGAGTCACCCAAGCGACTAAAACACCGATGAGATAAATAAAAACAAATGGGTGTCGCATGGTTAGGTTACCTCTCACAACTTTCGGAAACGGTGCGCTACGACAATGCCTAACAGCAGCCTACCGCATCGTTTACCTAAGGGCATCTACAGTTCATAGCGTTGCCTGGCAAATGTCTTCCCAGTGGTACCAGAGGAAGAAATGTCCCTCGTTTGGATAGGTATGAAGTTGGCTATTCGGCAGATGCTGATGTTTGTATTCTGCAAATCGATACGGAGCTGAAATATCGGCGGTACCGTGAAAAATGTGAACGGGAAAGGAAATGTCTGCAAGTTCAAAGCCCCAGGCTTGGTAGCGGAGCAGCGCGTCATAGGCAGGGCCTTCACCCCCTTGGCGAAAGGATTCACGAACAGTTTCAATCAAGAATTTGGCTGCCTCTGGTGTTGATAGAATGGCCCGATCGGCATCGCAAAAGTATTGAGATTGGTTTAGGAGTTGAATGAAAACTGCGGGCGGGAATGCTTTCGCGACTAGCCCTAACACCGTAAACGGCACTTGAAACCAGATCGGCGCGACATTCTGGGTATTAGGATTTTGCTGAGGAATACAGCGTTCGGCAAAAAAGCGATCGACTGGGGTCATGTGAGCGCGCAACTCAGGCACCGTCACCGGAGCCCACCCTCCCAAATCGAAGGCAAAGTCCAACCGCTCTGGCCTCGTATAAGCGCAACTCAGCACCGTCACCCCGCCTCCAGAATGCCCAGTCACCCCAAAGGTATCAAACCCGAGACTGTCCGCGAGTTCCAGAATGTCACTGGTGTAGTCCAGCAGGGTATAGCCTGGTTTGAACTCAGATTGCCCCATCCCTGGGCGATCAGGGGCAATCAAATACCAGCCATGGGCGATCGTGGCTGCTTTGGCCGACAAAACTTCTAGCCGCGAACCCGGTGAACCATGGAAGAAAAACACGGGTCGTCCGTTGGGATCTCCCACGGTTTGGTAGGCCATGCAGCGACCGTCCTTTAATTTCAAGATATTGGGCTGAGCCAATTGACTGGCATCTGTGGCTGATGGAGCAAATGTGTTCGCCAAAACCATTATTTCTGCCCTCTGCAAACCTGTTTGTCATGGTTCTAGTGTGTCATGCGATAGGCAACCACCTGCTTGACTGACAAAAGACGACTTTTGTCAGTCAAGCAGGGGTAAATTGTTATGTCAGTTCTATTTCTGAGGTTTCAAATTGCTGCATCATCCAAATTCATAATCTTCTCCAACTCTATAATCAGGAATGGCAAGTCATTTTTGATAGTATCCCAAACAACATCTTCATCAACATCCAAGTAGTCATGAACGACTTTGCTACGCATTCCAACTACTGCCTTCCAGGGAATTGTTGGATAATTAGCTCGAAAATCAGGAGATACTCGACGAGCAGCTTCACCGATAACTTGTAATAGATGCGTGAGAGATAACCGTAATAGTTCATTGTTGTCAAAATCTTTTCGCTCTAGACCTTCAACAAAGCCGATCGCTTTATTGGCTATGTCGAGCATGTGACCGATATAAACGCGATCATCTCTCTGCGACATAACACACCTCTGCTGTGGCTAAAACGCGATCGCGGATGCGGTGATTGAGGAATTTAAGGGTGACTAAATCAACCATGCGGTGATCGAATAAAGCTGATAATTCTTCCTGGATCTGATAGAGCTTTAGAAATCCAGGTGTAAAACCCGGCTCAAATTCAACCAAAACATCAATGTCGCTGTCTGCCGTGAAGTCGTCGCGCAAGACCGAACCGAACAAAGAGAGTTTATGGATATGCCACCGCTGACACAGTCCCGATATTTTATCTTCAGGAATTTTAATATTCTTGAGTTTCATCTCAAATTAACTTCTAAGGCTTTTAATTGCTGGTTTATCCAAGCCCTTGCAGCCGCTTCATCGATTTCGATTGCCCGTTCTACTCCTGTTTTAGCAATTGTTAATAGTTGTTTGGATCGCTCCTGCGCTTTTCGAGATGCTCTGACCTTTGTAAGGCTTAACGGATATGAACTTTCAGCTCAATTGCACCACAGGCTGATTATCGATCAGAGTATTGCCCGTGAGAATATCTTCTACGGTAATCCGCAGCAAGCGCTGGGCATCGATTTGAAACAGCACCTTGATTCGATCGCTCCCCGGAGAGCCAGGGGGATTGAGGGTGGCAATGGAACGGGCTCCGTCACGATCATTGAGGGGTTGTACGACTGGGTCACTGCCGGAGGTGAGGCGGCGGGTCACCAAGCGATCGCCTTCAAAATACACTTCTGTGGTGGCTTGTTCTTGCCCCAATTCGCCCAAAATTAGTTCAATGCTGGGTTGCTTTTCGATCGAAGCACCCAAATAGAGTTCCACAGGCTTTTCCATCGGATAGGGTTGTCCCTGGCGAATGATCGGGTGCCAACTGTGACGACTGTTGCGACGATCCCAATAGCGAATGCCGTAGCTATGGTACAAAAAGTCTTTGAGTTCAATCCCCTGGGTGATTTGCAGGGCACCATGGGCGATCGCTTCAAAGGGGCGATCGCTGCGAATTTTTTCCGCCTCAAAAGTTTTGCCGACCCAGGCTTTCACCGCCGGAATTTGGGCCGTGCCCCCCACCAACAGCACCGCGTCCATATCGGCTAGTCCAATCCCCTGCCCACTGGCCTGTTGCAGCACCTGCTGTAGCCGCCCCTCAAGCCGTTCAAAAAACTGGTTGGCGTTGAGGATGGCTTCAAACCGATCGCGATCGAGGCTAAGTTCGACACTTTCAAAGGTTTCGTCATTGAAATAAACCTCTGTGGCTTGGGGTTGGGCCGAAAGGCTAATTTTCAACTGTTCTGCCAAGCGTAAGGTCAGGGGTGACACTGGCAGCCCTTGGGTTTCGGCAAAATAGTCGGCAATCCAGTTGTCTAAGTCGGCCCCGCCTAGGTTCTCTCCCGCTTTAGCCAGCACTCGCGCCGTCTTCACTCGCTGGGTTGAGCTTTCGGCCAAAGCGCGATCGCCCCATTTCAGCAAGAACCCCAGCGGTCGGCCACTGCCCTGAGTTGCGGCCAATTGCACTAGAGAAAAATCCAGGGTGCCGCCGCCAAAGTCAATCACCAAGAGGGTTTCTCCCCCTTGCAGGCCATAGCTCAGCGCTGCTGCCGTGGGTTCATCCAGTAGGCGCACCTGCGGTACTTGGAGTGCCTCACACACTTGCCCTAACCAGTAGCGGTAGGCTTCAAAGCTGTCTACCGGTACGGTAAAAACCAGCGACTCCAGCGATTCAGCGGTACTGAGTTGGCTAATCACCTGCTGTAGAAATGTCTGCCCGACCTGCTCGAAGCTAATTTGCTGCCCATCAACTTCAGGTAAAAATCCTTGAATGTCTGTGCCAATGCCCCGCTTAAAGTTGCGGAAAAACCGTGAATCTTGAGCCACATCCAAACCGCGATCGCGTACGGGTTGCCCGACAACCACTCGGGGCGCTACGCCGGACTGCAACGATTCTAAGTAGACCAAACTCGGTATCAGCGGTGGGTTTTGGCCAATACAGCGGGCTAAATCACCCAAATTAATCGTTTCTGCCTGTTGGGTCGCTGCATTCCAGCGGGCGACAACGGTATTACTGGTGCCAAAGTCGATGGCAAAGGTCATGATCGGGTCCGGGGGTAAATGCGATCGCAAAAGAATAGCGTACCAGCCGTGATGCACAGCGGAATCGCCAGCAAATTGATCAGCGGAATGCTAACCAGGCCTAAGCAGAGTAATCCAAAGCTGGCACTAGCCGGCAGGGTACGGATCACAATCCCTAGCTTTTGACGGAATCGCAATCGTCGCCGTTCCAGCGGCGGGTCGAGAAAATCGAGACAGATCAGGGTCGTGAACAGGGTTACCCCGCCAACACTGGCGACCAATGTTCCCAAGCCTGGCAGCCAGCTACAGACAAACAAGCCAATCCCGATACAAACTGTCAGCAACAGCTTTTTAAGTTCAAAGGCGATCGCCCGCCACAGGTCATAGACAACTGCCCCCAAGCTAAAAGGCGTCGCTGCCGTTTGCTGACCAATTTTGAGGGCTTCTAGCTCCTCTGAAAGCTTGCCATAGAAGGGTGACCCCAACAAACCGCCAAATTGCAGTAGCACCAGTCCCATGACGATGAATAACAGCAGCACCAATATCGCTCGAATCAAATAGCTCACGAACTGTGCCCACTCGGGTAGATACGTGATCAGGGCATCAATGCGATTAAATCCCCACCAAAGTCCCCCTGCATAGAGACTGACGCCCAATACTAAATTGATCAAAATTGGGAACACCACATAGGGGCGCAACCCTGGGTAAGCCAACAACATACGGATTGCCTTGAGAGGATAGACAAAGCCTAGGAACAAACCGCTAATGCCTGCCCCAGTCGGGGCCAGGGAATTCGGAAGCTCTGATTGAGTCATTGACGATTATTCTGCAACTAGCGTCAAACCCACCAAACCGCCCAGACCTAACCCTAAAACACACAGGGCAGCTAGCAGCAACATGGCCTGAAAGCGCCGGAAGATCGCCAACATGCGATCGCCAACGGCGGCACTTGAAATCGCAGCTAATGCAGCAGTGACAACGGCAACCAACACAATCAGGCTGGTGTTCATGATAGTTTCGTCGACCTCGATTTCATCTATGGCAACTGGGGCCCGAAAATTCATCGCGATCGCCAATGCCACCACCATTAAGCCCGTACCAATAATCGACACCAGGGCTAAGAAATTAGCCGGGAGCCAGCGCATCCGGCTCAAAGACTGCGGGCCTGCCATCGTGATGGTTTGTAAAACCGTACCGCCTAAGGCTAAATTCCAGATCCAGTAGGGGGCCGGAAACGATGCCAAAAATAACCCAGCGAACCCATAGATTAAAATACAGAGAACTATGGGCCCCCATGGAATCCTAGACTGATTGCCAGGGCCAGGACGGGGTAACTTTAGGCGGAACCGCCGTCTTCGAGGAGGGGGAGTCATGGTGTGCTAGATCAACGGTTTTTCAATGAGTATACCTGGATTCAAGGGGTGGTGAAAGGCGCCGGAATAAGCCGCAGGGGGGGTGAGGTTTGGTGATTCGATATTTTGCTCGATTAGGATACTGGCGGGGTGGCTTAATTGCGATCGCGTTGAGTCTGTCAATTTTGGTTTATGCCGTTGGAGTTGGGTCTGAACCATCGGCTACAGTGGGTGCCCAGACATTGATGGCACAGATTGAAGCCAACAATGCACCGCTGATTTTGGATGTTCGTAGTCCGGCAGAATTTGCCGGAGGTCACATTCCAGGGGCGGTCAATATTCCCTACCGAGCTTTGCCCGAGGGGCTAGTGGCTCTATCGATGCAACCCGGTCAAGCGGTGGTAGTGTACTGTGAGCGGGGGGTGCGGGCTGCAATCGCTGAAAATAGCCTCAAGGCAGCTGGCATCGATAATATAGTTCACCTGTCAGGGGATATGGTGGGTTGGCGAAAGTCCGGGCTCCCCATTGAAATTCCTGAAGCGGTTCCTACTGAACCTTAAAGCGGTCGCCGCTTTGGTAAGTTAAGCCGCGTCCACATCCAGATCCACTGTTTTCCGGGGCTAAAATTTCTCCTTTGGAGACGCTGTGCGAACAAGTTTTCAAATCAGATGTGGTTTAGCGCTTCAATAGCTTCAAAATTTGAAATCAATTAGAGTATGCTCGATTGGTATAGGATTCACGACAGCTTCAGCTACCCCTCAGCGCGATCGTCACCAGACTGGATGATGCTATGACTGTTGCTTTTAATGCATTGTTACAGGGGCTCTTGGCAGCCTCCAGTCTGTTGGTGGGTGGAGTACTGGGTACAGGCTGGCAACCAGGACGAGCTTTTTCGGCGGCCATCATGGCCTTTGGCAGTGGCACTTTGTTGTCTGCGATCGCGTTTGACATCACCATTCCCGTATTCCAGCAAAGTGGATTTTTGCCGCTACTGATTGGATTTATTATCGGCGGCACGTTGTTTACCGTCATCATTAGCTATATCGACGACCACGGCGGCTTTATTCGCCACCCTTCCTCTTCTCGGCGATTTCTTTACCAGCACCGTCAAGATGAAACCTCAGAAGTGCTCGATCGCATTGGTCACGTGGAAATGCTCCACAGTCTCTCACCGGGGGAAATGCAGGCGATTATTCCGCTGCTCAAATCCCTAATTGTAGAACCCAATACCCTCCTCTGTCGGGAGGGCGATCCAGGTAACGCCATGTTTTTAATCGTTGAGGGGGAAGCGGAAATTTTTAAGGGGCAACAGTTGATGGCGCGGCTGGGGCCAGGGGAAATGTTTGGGGAAATGGCCCTGCTGACCGGAGAGGATCGCTCGGCGACGGTGATTGCCAGCACCCCCATGGAACTCTATGAGCTGGATCGGACCGATTTTGATGCGATGCTGACGCGATCGCCCCAGTTAGCCAGCGGTCTCAGCCGGATTTTGGCCCGTCGCCTACGCGACACGATGCAATCGGCCACGGAGGAGAAAACTGGCTCCGAAGAAAACTGGCGACGGCGCGTCCTCGAAAGTGTTGAAATCGAGATGCCCCTATCCGAGCAGGAAATTAAGCAGTTGGCTAAGAGTTCTACCCCAGTTGCGATTCTGGTCGGCACCTTGATGGACAACATTCCCGAATCCCTGGTGATCGGGTTTAATGCGGGCAGCGACCACGTCAGCCTGTCCTTTCTGCTGGCCGTGTTTCTGTCTAATCTGCCAGAAGCCTTGTCTAGTTCAACGGGCATGAAACGGGCGGGTACCCCAGCCCGTCGGATTTTGTTGCTATGGGGGGGGGCGGTAATCCTGAGTGGCATTATGGCGATGATTGGCAGTTTGCTCAGTGGGATCGCCACAGACTGGATGGTAGCGGGGGCTTCCGCCGTCGCTGGCGGCGCAATCCTATCTATGCTCGCGAGCACCATGATGCCCGAAGCTTATGAACTAGGCGGCGGCTCGGTAACGTTTTCAACGATTTCAGGCTTTTTGCTCGGCTTTTGGGTCAGTTCGTCAAGTTGGTAATTACCTGTTAGCGCTAGCAAACCCCAAGTTGCCAAGGCGTTAAGCCCTAGCAACTTGGGGTTTAGCCTATTTTGTGTGGTGTGAGATATGGCCGTAGTCACAAAGCTTTGTGCGCTACGGCGAGCCAGATTGCTTGTGTACTAGCATCCCAGCGAGACTAGGTGCATTAAGCAATCTGGCCAGCGCTATAACTATGCCTGAACGACGAAGTTTGAGGCATCCAATGTGGGTGCGCCTTCAATCGTTGCAAACTGAGCACCGTTCCCAAATCCATCATCCATACCATTGGGGTTGTAATACAAGTTCCCTGTTCCCGAACTGTAAACAATCGTGGCCTCGCTGAAGGCAGCCTCTTCAGCATTATTAACCACGGCAAATTCATTGGCAGAGAGCGATCCACCAATTGGACTCGTCAGTGCAGCAAAGACAGTGAGATCAAGCACAATACTGTCTATGGCTTCAAAGTTTTGGATTTGATTAGTACCAATATCAGCCGGGTCAAAGACCGTGCCAGTATCGAAGCCAAAGAAATCGGCACCATTACCACCGATCAAAATGTCATTGCCAGCTCCACCGATCAGCAAATCGGCACCATTACCACCAATCAGGATGTCATCCCCCTCACCCCCAATTAAGATGTCATCCCCCTCACCACCATCAGCAACGATGGGGGTTGAGGTGCCAAAGGCATTCAAAAAGTCGTTTCCTTCACCACCGGAGAAGACCACCTTTTGGACATCACTGCCTGTCAAGTCACCCACCGTGAGGGAATCATCGCCGCCTTGACCATTAATCTCGAACTGTTCAATCTCCTCGTTTGTGAGCGTGAACAGCCCTAGATTGAGGCGGTTGAAGATAGCTTGACCATTCACTTGACTCAGGTCAAACTCATCACCCGGGCCATCGGCACCGTTAACTTGGGTAACATCGAAGCCGAG